>JBFWRV010000016.1:0-93875 GCA_050248715.1 Hyphomicrobiaceae bacterium
ACGCAAGAACGCGATGATCTCCTCCGTCGACTTTCCCTTCCGTGCCATCTCCACATCTCCCAATGAGACTTCGGAAATAGCCGGATTCGCTCCTCACGCCTGGTAGCAGATCAGGGATGCAGTCCAGTCCTACGACGCATCGTTGGCTGCGCTTTTGCTGGAGATCGGCCACGCGGCGCATTTCGTCGGTCGCTACGGTGCTTTCGCTGCCACGGGCAACTTGGAGCACTGGACCGCCAATCCTTATGTCTACGACCAGGTTGCCCGCGCTGTTCTGCGAATCCCGGAGCGCCGCCGCCCGCCGGGGGAAATTGTGCCGCCGGCGCGCGAAAAGCTCGTAGACGCTGTCGGCGAGGACATCGAAAAAGCGCGCGAAAGACTGGAACGCTGGCACGGTCAGCTTGGCGAGGCTGTTGCTGATCAGGTTGTGGCCGAAGTCGACGGTGCAATGCGCGGCACAATCTTCGCAGGTCCGGCCGAGAAGATCAGGAAGCTCCGAAGCGAACAGCGGAAGGCGAAGCCATGAGTCGGGGCTCCATCACGCGCCGCGGCAAGGCGTCCTGGCGCCTCAAATTCGACGTTGGAACTGATGCGGCCGGCCGACGGCAGACGCGCTATGTTACCGTTCGCGGTCGGCTGCAACACGCTCAACGTGAGCTTACGCGACTGCTGGCGGCATCCGATGCCGGCACGCTTCCCGAGCCGCGCTCCACAACCGTTGCCGAGTACATTCGGGCATGGCTGGACGGCCAGCACGGGCTGCGCGGCAAAACAGCCGAGCGTTACCGCCAGCTGGCTGAAGGGCAAATCATCCCGCACATAGGCACGGTCCAACTGCAGAAACTTCGCCCAACGCACATTGAGGATTGGCATGCGCAGCTGCAGAAGCCAAACATGAGGGGGCGAGCGCTGTCCGCGCGGACAGTTGGACACGCCCACCGCGTCCTGCATCGGGCGCTTGCGCGCGCTATGAGCGCCGAGCTTGTGTCTCGAAATGTCGCGTCCGCGATCAGGCCGCCAAGGGTTGAACAGCAGGAAATCGAAATTCTATCCACCGATCAGATCGGGCTCGTGCTCGATAAGTTGCAGGGCCGCCAGCTGTACCCGATTGCAGCCCTGGCGTTGGCTACCGGCTTGCGGCGGGGTGAGCTTCTGGCGCTCCAGATCGGCGACTTTGATCTGGACGCCGCAGTGCTTCGCGTCGAACGTAGCCTCGAGGAAACAGCTGCTGGGCTGCGATTCAAGCCGTCGAAGACGAAGCATGGCCGCCGCTCGATATCGCTTCCTGCGCATGCGGTAGCGGTGCTGCGGACGCATTGGCGCCAGCAGCTCGAGCGCCGGCTCGCGCTCGGCCTCGGCAAGCCCGAGCCCGCGACGCTGGTCTTCAGCCACCATGACGGAGCCCCGATCTCGCCGGACAATCTGTCCCGCGACTGGCGCCGGGCTTGCCGGTCGCTGAAGTTGCCGCTCGTGATGTTCCACGCGCTCCGGCACACCCATGCGTCGGCGCTGATCGCCAGCGGCCTCGACGTGGTGCAGATTTCGCGGCGTCTTGGCCACAGCTCGCCCGTCGTGACGCTGCGAACCTATGCCCACCTGTTCGCCAACTCGGACAGCGCCGCCGCCGCGATCGAGAACGTGTTGCGGACACCACGGGAACAGTGATCCCGGGCGACCGGTGCCAGTCGGGTGCCAACTTCCGGGTTTCGCGGCGCCGTCTGATCTGCTAAGTGCCTGTCCTGCCAGACCGGAGACGTGGCCGAGAGGCTGAAGGCGGCGGTTTGCTAAACCGTTATACGCTGTAAAGGCGTATCGAGGGTTCGAATCCCTCCGTCTCCGCCAAATTTTCCCTACAAGCCTTTGATAACGGCTGGTTTTCTTGCGATCGCCTTTCGGCAACCTACGAAATCTGCCCTACCAGGAAATTTGTTGACGATCTTGCTCAGCAATCTGCGTTGGCCTGCCCCACATAGCGGTACCAGAGACCAGGCTACAGTCCGGTCGCTGTTGCAACGCCCACGATGGGCACTTGTCGGCTTGTGTCGCCCAGCCCAGAGCCATGCAGGCATTCTGCGACGACCTAACGTTGTGCGTTCGTGGCCCTTAGTTCCGGGGCGGTGGGCAGGACTGGCAGGTCCTATGCTTCGCCGAGCGTGAGCAAGCCGAGCGACCCACCGCGCCGTTCGGCGGCGAGTTCATGACTCTGAGGCCAGGCCGCCCGGGATCCAGCCCAAAGGCAAGCGGCGATAGCTTAAGTGCCGTCATCTCGCCTTATCGGTGGCCGAACTTTCGTCGGCGAGCAGCACAGGGGGTAGTGACATGGCCGACCAAACTTCCGTCCAGATAAACGTCGACACCTTCAGCGACGGGCAAGGCTACTTCGTCAGGACGGAGATCGACACGCACTCTGTAAGAATTTGCGGACCCTTTCCCGATCTTGCGAGCGCGCAGAAGCTCAAGACCGACCAGCTGGCAAGCCGCGAACAAGTGTCCGACGCGCTCAGAGCGTCCCTCAGCGACGCAGCCTCAGCTCTGCCGACGCGCGTTGCGTAGCACCGCCCGCAGGCCTGCATCGCCGCATCCGGCCGAGCCAATGAGGAAGTGGCCGGTATCGACGCGAGTGAACAAGCTAGACATCGACGCCGCCGCGATCCTGGCAGACACAGTCGGAAGGGGTTGCACCGAGGTGGATCGGCGTTCGAGCGCCTTGGCCCTCGCCGCGATGGCGCAGGAGCAAGGGACACCCTCACTGCCGTGGGTGCGCTATCCAGTGCGCTAGATCGATACCGAACGCGGGGTCCAGGCTGGCCAGAACGCACGATCCGTGACCGGCGACACACCCAAGTCTCTCTGTTAATGTCCCGGAGCGGGATCGGGTACAAACTTGGGGGAAGTCCATGTTCACGCGTAACTCCTCGACCGAGCCAAGGAGAATTGAGCCTCGGAAGGGCAATGGCACTGGAAACGTCGCGCTGTTCAGCGCAGGTGCTCCTGCATCTGCCGAAAAATCGGTAATTGGCAACGATCTCAAAATCATTGGGCAGGGACTGAAGATCATTGGCCGCGGCCTGCTGCAGGTTGACGGAGAGATCGAAGGCGATGTGCAGGGCGCAGAGGTGATTGTCGGCGAGAAGGGCAAGGTGACAGGGATGGTTGCTGGCCAAAATGTCATCGTGCGCGGCACCGTCTCGGGCGTCGTGTGTGGAAGGGCGGTAGGCCTTCAAGCTTCCTCTCACGTTGAAGGCGATGTTCACCACATGTCACTTGTCGTCGAGCAGGGCGCGATGTTCGAGGGCCGTAGCCGTCGCGCGCCGGATGAAGCATCGCTAAGCGCGGTCGTTGAAGGCAGGAGTGCAGGACCGCAGAATGGCCATCTGACGAGCTAGCGGCTAGCACGGTGCTGCCCTCCATGCCGGCCAAGTCGTAGGCCTTGTTGGAGATGACCCGCATCGCCCTCGACGCCATCGAGCATCACCTGGGCGGTGCGGTTCTCATGCGCCTCACCGCCGGTCAGAAGGAAGCGCAGCGGTCGCTGGAGCGCGTCGGCGAGCAGGTGGATCTTGGTCGTCAGTCCGCCTC
The DNA here is from genome assembly GCA_050248715.1 of Hyphomicrobiaceae bacterium. Lineage (GTDB taxonomy): Bacteria > Pseudomonadota > Alphaproteobacteria > Rhizobiales > Hyphomicrobiaceae > AWTP1-13. The sequence continues at coordinate 3,580 of JBFWRV010000016.1, forward strand.
AGGAACGCCCCAGTGCCTCGTCCGCGCCCCCCTTTTTGGCACTGCCTTTGCGGGTGGAGGCCTGCTGGTGGGCTCCGATGAGGGCGGCATCGGCCAAGCTCGATAACTATCCAGTGTGAGTGTCGGCCGCACAGGGTGCCTCGCGGTGCAACCGCACCTGAGCGCCACCGTTCTCCCCCGGGGTTTTCAAAACGATGGTCGCCCAGGCGCGGCGGGCAGCAGGCTGGTTTGCGCGGGCATGGCCAGCCTGCGCTCGCCGCGGATGTCGGAATTCTCGCCAGGGCGGAGTATCCCCGTTTAGGGGGAGGCGAGGGATTCCCCCAGGTTGACCGCATAGTTGGCATGCGATTGACATGTCGTCTGCTTCGCATCGAACAGGGAGCCGGGCATGGAACCGTCAATGCCATTTGCCGGCGACACAGCGACCCTCGTCGAGATGCTCGCCCTGAGCCTCTCGCTGTTTTGTTGGTTGTGGTACTTCAGACGCCAAACAAGAATCGCAAGAGAGGCCGAAGACCACGTCGGAGCGTTAGCGTCTGCACGCATGGCAGGCCAAGACGACGAGAACGGCAACTGGCATTCCGGCAAGGACCCCAAGGCGTTGTCAGTATGGCCAGCAGCCTCGTCCCCGAAGGCCAGGCTGGATTAGCTTTGGCCGCTGTCGGCCACTCACGCGAGGTAGTCGCCGGGAGTCTCATCGGCGTCTACCTTTCCCATGAGTCAGCTTGACCTTGTAACGTCCTTCGACACGTCTCGATTGCAGCCGCTGGATTGATCGGTCGCATGGCGGCCGATACCGGCCGGCTCCTGCCCGGCGCCGCTTGAGGCGTGCCTGTCAAGTGCGTGTGCTAGCGCTTCCGCGCACGCGGCCCTTGACAGGACGACTGGGCGGCGAACCGCCAGTTCCGCAGATCGGACGGTCTGAGGCTGGCGGCCGTCTCCCGACATGCTCTCCCTTGGAGGCAAGCATTCCCGGGATGCGGATGCCGAACGCCCGCGGTTCCGGTATGACGATTGTCCGACCTACCGTGATGACCCCTCCAGCCCGATCTCCCCAAGACCGCGATGAGTCAGAAGGCAGTGCACGACGCCGATCGACCGCGGCTCAGGCTGCGCGACTGCTACTGGTTCTTCGGCCCGCTTGTGCTGATGGTCGAACTGAACATGATGTCGAAGTCGGTCATTCACGCGTTCCTGGCGCGAACCGATGATCCGAGCATCGCGCTGGCCGCCTTCAACGCCGCCTTCACCTTCTACTTTGCGATCACTGCTGCGTCCGAGGTCACGACGGCGCTGTGCCTGTCGTTTCAGAGGTCTCGGGCCGACTCTCTGAGATTGTGCAGTTTCGCTGCCATAGTTCTCTCGCTGCCGATTGCCATTGCGCTCGCCGTGGCCTTCACGGGGCTCGGTGACGTTGTGTTTGGCAGCTGGTTTGGCCTCGGTTCACCAGCCCAGATGGAAGCACGCGGGGCTGTCGGCCTTCTGCTCCTCAGCGCTCCGTTTCTGATCGGGCGCGCCAATGCCTTTGCACTGTTGATGCTGGCACGGCGCACGATCATCATCACCTTGAGCACATTGGTCCGGCTGCTGTCGTTGACCGTCTCGCTGGTTGTCCTGCCCGTGTGGTTGCACGGGGCCGCCATCGGCGCTGCGGCGTTGGTGATCTGTATGGCGTCCGAGGCAATTTTCTCTTGGGCGTTTGCCTGGCGGCATCTGACGGAATTGCCGGCCGCGCGGCAATCGAAGGAGACGTTTGCCCGCTACTGGCGTTTCGCCTGGCCGTTGATCATCAATGCCTCGGCCGAGCTCGGATCGATCTTCGTCATCAATCTATTTCTCGGACGACTGCGAACGGCGGAACTGGCCATTGCAGCGTTCGGCGTTGTGCACGGCCTCGTTTCGCTGCTGATGGCGCCGGTGCGCAATCTCGCCCAGTCGGCGCAAACGCTCGTGGGGCGACGAGAAGACGTACGGACAATGTTCGTGTTCTCCGCCCAGCTTGTCGCCTTCTTCACGCTGCTGGCACTTGTGCTGTTCCACACGCCGCTACGCGACACTGTCCTGAGAGGCCTGATGGGGCTGACGCCCGAGCTGGCGTCCTACTCCGAGCCGGCCATGGCGATCTCGTTCGTGATGGCGGCATTCTGGGGCTGCACCGCCCTCTTCAGAGGTTTGCTTGCCAAGGCGCGCACGACGGGATCACTTGCCGCCAGCGGGGTGTTGCGCATTGTGACGGCTGCGGCCGCCGGCTCGATTGCCCTTGCCAACCCGGACCTCAATGGCGCCGCACTCGGTGTAATCGCGTGGATCCTGTCTTATGCCGTCGAGCTGGCTGTCAGCACATGGCGCTTGCGCAAATTGGGTTGGTACGCGGAGGAGTGAAGGCAAGCCTTCCGATGGGCGCCGGCAAGGCGCAACCAACGAGACATCCCACCCCGGCAATGGTCACCATCGTCAGCATCGAATAAGCTACCGGCTGCAGTCGCCGCGGTCCGCGTGGGCGGTGCATGGTGTTTCAAGAGTTTCACCCTTCCTGCAACTCGAAAGGTGTGTCCATGACTGTGAAGCCGACGCCACCGTCTCCCGCGCGCGACAAGGTTCGCGCTGTCGTCCCCAAGCTCATCGACCTGACAGAGAAGGTTCTGTTCGGCGATGTCTGGGAGCGCCCTGGTCTTTCCAAGCGCGACCGCAGCCTCATCACCTGCGCAGCGCTCGTCGCGCTCAATCGCACCGAACAGCTCAAGGGTCATCTCGAACGTGCACTCAACAATGGTGTTACACCCGACGAGATCGGCGAACTCATCACGCATCTCGCATTCTACGGCGGCTGGCCGGTGGCGATGTCTGGCGCCCTGGTCGCCAAGGACGTGCTCGAGCAACACAAGAAATAGCCGTTGATCGCTTGCTGAATTATGGAGGATCGCAGATGGCACTCTACGAGTTGAGAACCTACACCCTTTACGTTGGCAAGATGTCGGAGGCGACCAGGCTGTATCAGGAGCTTGGCTTCCCAGCGTTGCAAAAGGGCGGGCATGACAAGAAGCTCATCGGCTACTTCCAAGGTGATACCGGCATGATCAATCAACTCGTTCACCTGTGGAAATTCGATGACGACGCGGATAGGCGAAAACATTGGGCTGGGGTGTTTGCCAACAAGGATTTCGTCGAAGGCTTTGCCTCCAAGTTTCGGCCCCTCGTGATGTCACAGGAGGTCAAGCTGCTGACGGCCGCACCTTGGGGTCCGCATCCCTGAAGCGGTGGGGAGTAGATCGTGAACTCCCAGATGGGAGCCAGGCGTCGCGCATCCGCCTGCGAGCGGGCCTGCGCGGCCTCCTGCGCCTTCCAGGTGATCCCCGGCTGCAAGTTGGAATCGTGGAGAGTGACAAGCGCAGCCGCACGGAGGGGGGTGCCGCGCGCGACAGCACGGCCATTGGCGCTCCGGATAGCGCGGAGTATCGTCAATTTGACGGATCATTGGGGGCGCATCCATGGAGAGTCGAGTAGGGTTGCCGAGGGGTACTCTTCTCGACAGCAGTTACCGTATCGAGCGGGTGATCGGGTCCGGCGGCTTCGGTATTACCTACGAAGCCGAGGATACAAGGCTCGGCACCAAGGTCGCGATCAAGGAATACTATCCGACTGAGTTCGGGCAGCGTGATCGCAGCCTGAGCATCCAACCAACCTCGGAAAGGCACAAGCCCACGTTCAACTGGGGGCGCAGCAGTTTCCTCGAGGAAGCGCGCACACTTGCTCGCTTTCGGCATCCAAGCGTCGTGCAGGTCACGCGTGTCTTCGAGGCCAATTCCACCGCCTACATGGTTATGATCTTCGAGGAGGGAGCGTCCTTCGAGGCATGGCTGCGAAATCTCGGACGCGCCCCAACACAAGATGAGCTGGACAGGATTGCCGGCCCCCTCCTCGACGCGCTGGAGATAATGCACGGGCAAAACTTTCTGCACCGCGACATCGCCCCGGACAACATCATCATTCGCGCCAATGGGACGCCGGTGCTGCTCGACTTTGGGGCTGCGCGCCGGGCCGTAGCGGAGATGAGCCGAGCGCTCACCGGCATCGTGAAGACCGGTTACTCGCCACAAGAGCAGTATACGACCGATGGGCGGCGGCAGGGACCCTGGACCGATCTATATGCTCTCGGCGCCACGCTCTATCGCGCGGTGACCGGCAGGCCGCCGGAAGAAGCGACACTACGCGCCATGGGTGACCATATGCCGTCCGCGGCCAGCGCCGCAAAGGGCACTTACCGGAACAGTTTCCTGTCGGCAGTCGATGCATGCCTTGAGGTAGCCCCGACCGCTCGACCGCAGTCGGTGGCACAATTGCGGCCCGCACTCTTTGCGATGGAGCGCCCTGCTACCGTACCAGTGCAGGATAGGCGAAGTAGAGTCACGTCCGTTCGCTCGCGCGCCCCGATACCAGCCCGCCCGCAGGCACGAAGATGGCCGCTTGCCGTTGCCGCGATCCTTGTTCTGCTCGGTGGCGTCCTTGGAGGGATTCACTATTCGCGTTGGAGCAGTGGCTTGAAGCTGGGTCCCGTCGGCGAGCTCGGTCAAGGCGCGCAAACGGAAGCTGCGGCATGGTCCGCCGTCAGGGACACTACAAGCATTCCTGCCCTCGAGGCATTCATCGCACGATTTCCCGACTCTTTTTTTGCCGACCTTGCGCGCGTGCGAATTGCCGAACTAAAGAAAACGAGAGCGGATGAGGAAGCACAGCAACGAGCGGATACCGCCAAAAGGCAGGCAGAGGCCGAAGCCCTGATGGCATGGGCCGCCGTCAAGGAGTCGACCAGCATCGCGGCGCTGGAAGCGTTTCTGAAGCGCTATCCCAATAGCTCACATGCCGATCTTGCGCGTGCTCGGCTCGCTGAGTTGAGGAAGACAAATTGCGATGGGATCGTCGTCGCGGTAGGTGCGAACGAGAAGCAATGCATAAGGCCGGGCGCGGGCGAGAGCTTCAAGGATTGCCCAGAATGCCCGGAGATGGTGGTCGTGCCGACCGGCGAGTTCATGATGGGTTCGCCCGGTGGCGAGGCGCAGCGCGGCAGCGACGAAGGCCCCCAGCGAAAGGTGGCGATCGCGGCGCCGTTGGCCGTGGGCAGGCTCGAGGTGACGTTTGCAGAATGGGACGCCTGCGTCATCGCTGGCGGCTGCAGGTACAGACCAGAAGATCAGGGCTGGGGCAGAGGTAGGCGTCCCGTGATCAACATATCGTGGGACGACATCACCCAGCAGTTCCTTCCCTGGCTGTCGCGGAAAAGCGGCAAGCCCTATCGCCTGCTCACCGAAGCGGAATGGGAATATGCGGTTCGCGCCGGAACTGCGACGCCGTTCTCTACAGGAACGACGATCACAACCGATCAGGCGAACTTCAACGGCACCAATACGTACGGGACTCGCACGGCAGGGGGCCGGTTTCGGGAACGCACAGTCGAGGTCGGCTCATTTCAGCCGAATGCGTTCGGTCTTCATGACGTGCACGGCAACGTCTGGGAGTGGGTCGCCGACTGCCACAGGGAGAGCTACTACGGAGCCCCGACGGATGGCACTCCCGTCACTGGAATGCCGGGGTGCAGTCGCGTCGTGCGCGGGGGTTCCTGGCTGGGCGATCCAGGGGAAATTCGCTCGGCCAAGCGCCGCCGCGAGAAACCGGAACTCCGCCTCGTCGTCAACGGCTTCCGTGTCGGAAGAAGACTCGACTGAAGTCGTTGGTGCAGTGGCTTCTATTGATTTGGCGTTGGCGTATGCCGCCGCCGATCTTCGGTGCGCACCACAATCGAGACGCAGCACCGCTCTTTGAACTCGCGCGATTTCGGCGATCGATGGTCCAACCGGTTCACGCTCGGCCAGCACATGCGGTATCGCAAGCGACGACAATGCCAAACGCGCAGGCCGCGAGCGCCCTATGGGGGGCACTGCAAAGACCGGGCAACCCTGTCAGGCGAATACCAAGGCAGGTCCGCGGTTATGTCGCGACTCATGCAGCCTGTGAAAATTGCAGCGCAATAGCCCTTTTCTGCCTCCGTCGGCGCAAACGGATTCAGCGTTTGATCGGCCACCTCGCGGGACACAGGCTGCGCCGCGGGCTCGGGCTCGAGCGCGATACATTCGCCACACCAGAGGAGACGCGTGGCGGTTCCTACTGGAGCACCCCACAAGGCACCGCCACCGTGTACCCAGCGTAGCTAACCCTGCAATCCTTCGATTTCTTGCGGGTGGCTTCCCGCACGGCAGGCTTATCCACCGCAGGCCTCTCCACGGCAGGCTCGGACATGGTTTTTGGAGTGGGAGCCGCCGAACTCGGCTGCGGCGCCTCGCTCGGGTTTTCAGATGGTTCCGCAGCCGGAGTCGCGATCTCCTCGCCGCACTTCTTCAAGTCGGCGGGAGCGCGCGTCCACACCATCGTCTCGCTCAGGAACTTCATTCCCGCGTAACCCATGACCCTGAGCTTCTGGTCGCTCAATGGAGTGATCTCGACGTCGTATTTCTTGTTAGGGTTCTTGTCGGGATCGACGATCCATCCCCCATCCCACCTGTTGCCGCCCACGGATCGCACGTTGCCAATGATCTGGAAATTGCAGCCATCCCTGGCGTGCTTGTTGTCCTTGAACCAGACGAGACGGCCACACAGTTTGCCGCCGCAATCGGTTATCTCGACCCCGCCCCGACCCGTGTGATCGATCCAGACACCGATGGGGCTTGGGGCGGCGAAAGCAGGGCATGATGCGGCGGCTACCGCACACATTCCACCGATCAAGGCAACGACGCACGACCGCTTCATGGAATCCTCACGTTCCAGATGTTGGAGGCTCAGCGCTCTTGCCGATCACAGGCTGCGCAGATGTCTCGGGCAAGCGAATCTCGCGACAGGCCGCGTCTGTGCAGTTCTGCATCCGATAGGCCCCTCAACTCATCGTAGATGAACGCCGCAGCGAAATAGTCGCTGGAGGTGGCGACCCAGCTTGCGACGTGCGCCCAGATTGAAGCACCCGGCACGGGTGCCAGGTCAGCGACATCTGTCGAATAAGGGGTTGTCCCGACGGCCATGGCATATCTCCGGATTGCCTTGGACAGAAGTTGGTCCCAGGCAATCTGGCCTTCGAGGACAGTTATGGCTGTTACCGGAGGAACAGGGCATGCCGGCGCTCGCGCTTCTTCGGTAGATTTCGGCTCAATGGACGCCCCGCCCTTGGCAAATTGGGGCTCGCATGGCGCCGGCCTGGGTTAGGACCTGTTCTTCATCCCGGCCGCGGCGGCGGTGCTCGTGATGCTCTCTGGCCACTATCTCGTTCGACGCGCGCCGGCTTCCTTCAGCGGTACTATCGTCGCGCGGGCACAAGTTTGCCGACGTGACGGATAGGGTGCCTAGCGCCTGGAACGATGTTTGCGCCGATGCTTCTGGTTCGTCGACCCATCCTCAACATTTTCTGCCACGCGTTCATATGCGTCAGCGATCCGCCCCATCTCACGTTTGGCGGCTGGGTTGTGCATTTCCTCCGCCTCGCGCCGCGCCTCCTCGGAGCGCTTCAGCCAACGTTGCTTGTCCCTCGGTAGCGGATCTGAGGCAGGATCAGAATCTGCGTTCGCCGCATTTATGATGGTCGCCACGCGGGGCGGCATGGCCGGTGGTTGGCTTGCTTCGACGGTTTCACCAGGAGAAGTCACTGGCGCGGCGCTCGGCTCGGTTGCGCCCACCATTGAGTCGACGCCAGGAGACAATGCGCGCGAGGCATGCGCATTGCCTGACGAATTCGAAGGTTTGTCGACAGCCTTGTCGTTGACTTTCTCGACACCTCCAGCGGACTGGAGATCTAAGGAGCCATGGGGTGCAAGGACTGACGCGCGCCCCAACATGAAGCCCAAGCTAAGGCTCGCACCAATCATCAAGCCCAAGCTCGCAATGAATTTGATAGCGCGTGCGTGCATGGACTGGGTCTCGCGGCATCTAGAGTCTGCGGAAAATTCAGAACGCCACTGCTATCGCGCTGCCAGGGTCGCTGCACTCCCATCTTTTGCCTACTTCTCCAGATGCAAGTGTCGATATGGGCCGCTGGCGTTGCTGGCTGGTTGCTTTCGGCGAAGCCTTCAGCGGTCATGCCGCGAGCGCAAGAAGGTCGAGTCCAAGAAGAGCTACTGCGCTTGCACAGCGCGCGAACAGACACGCCGCCTGAGCAGTCTTGCATAGGAATTGGCCGCGCTGCGCTCAAGCATTCCGCCTGGAGCAGGCTCATCTGCGCGATACGGACAACCTCTTGCCGGCTCTTGCGATGGCAAGAGCCATGTATTTTCTGCACGAAGCGAGCTTCAGATTGCAGGGCACTCGCGCAACTTGCGCGCGCACCGGCGGGCTTTTCTCGTGACGTTGATAGGAGTCGCTGGCATCGCGCGCCAAGTCGCGGGTACTCTTTGCCACGAGATCAGCTGCACGCATGTCGCGCATGAAGGGGTTTGCGGTGATGATCTCGGGTGAAAGCAACAACACAACGAGCGCCTCTCCTTGCGCCTGAATGATCCGAGCGGCATCTCCTGGACCGAGCAGGTACGCCAGTCGCAGATGCGCAAACGTTGGTGCCAGCCCCCGCTCTTTGAGGTTGCCGGCGATTTCCTTGCAGTAGAGGGCTGCAGCACGGCGCGACAAGACCGGGTCCGTTCGCAGCGCCAGGATCTCCTCTTCGGTCAATCCGGCAATCTCGGCCTGGAAATAGCGGCGCGTGACCCCCAGGAACGTGCTTCTGATGAACTGGAACGGCCCCAAGGCCGTGGATCGAGGATTCCTGGCGTCTGCCCGTCCACCGGATTCGGCAGCCATGAGCCGGTCGAGGAAGATATCGAACAGGGAATCCGGTGCCGTTTCGACGAGCACATCAGCAATCTCGTCTGCGGCAGTGCTCGATGCGGGTTCAGCCACACCGAGGCCGCAGGCGAGCGCGAGGGCCGCGAGCAAACGTCGAATACGACACAAGATAAGCAACGCCCACTCCCCTGGTAATGCGCATAAGAAGCGGTGCAACTCAAGCTCGCAGGTGTCCCCCGACAGTTCACCTCCGCACGCACACTACGGCTCGCATTGAAGTCGAGCCATTGCATTTGCCGGAACGGACAATGCGCCCGGCTTTGTCGCTGTCTGATGTGAGGATGCCGACGCCTCTGTGCAACCCGGTGTGATGCATGCTTCGGCGCTGCAGCCGCGGTTCGGGCAGGACGGGCGGCCAAGGTCAAGCCGGCGGACTCGCTGACGTTCCGACTGCCGAGGTGGGAAGGGAGTGCCTCGGTCATCGAGGCTCAAGCGGACTGTACATCAAAAGCAGGTTACCGTTCGAGGTGGGGGCCGAGGGTCCGGCGTCGCGCCGTTTGCGAAGGCGCTGTGGCCGACCAACGATGCGAGAAGCCGGCATGCCTTCGCAGAATGCGGAAGCGATCGACATTCATGCGCCGGCAGACGGTGCGTCCTATTCAATTGGGATTTTCGTGCTCATGATCGGCTTGATAACACCATTCACGTGATATTTGTGGCACAGCAGACAGTCCTGGCGCGCCATGCTGCTGGTGTGGCAGGTCTGGCAGAGATCCTTTTTCACGGTGCCGAAATTGGAAATGAACCTTTGCGGATCACCCTGCTCGTAGCTCTTCAGGTAGGGGCGATCCTTTTCGAGGCTATGGCAGGTCAAGCAACCGCGATTGTCCAGGACTCCGAAATGCGGCTCATGGACGAAATTCGTGAAGCGTCCGAGTTTGCTTTTGACCGAAGGCGGAGAGAAATTGACGATCCTCCCTTTGCCGGGAATATCGTCGACGCTGTGGCATTTCGTGCATGACCCCTGAGCGTCCTTGCCGGTGAGAAAATCGAAGACTATCGCCGCTGGTCCCCTATCGCCCCTCGGGGCCTGAGGACCGGTCAGAAGGAGCCACGTGTAGATGAATTTGTCCTTGTGGCCTATGGGACGGTAGGAGATCGCGTAATCCTGCCGATACCAGCCGCCATATTCGGCCCAGGTCTCAGGGTCGTGGTCGGTTTGGATGCTGATCGCGGGTGCCGCCCATGTTGGACGCTTGGCCGCTGCCGTGCCAGAGCTCGCCGGAGCATCGGCTGGCGCATTGGCGTCCGTCTTGGAGGTGTCCGCGGATTGGGCGCCTTCGGGCTTGGGCTTTGAGCTTGCGCTATCGCCTTTGCGGCCGCCTCCTTCGGGCCGGGCTGCCTTCTCGCCGCCCTTGCTGACAGTCCCAAGCGTGCGCTGCTCTTCCTCCGTGAGGTTGAGCAGATCGTCGGTCTGGTCCGCTGGCTTGGCCGGCGGCCGTTCGTCGGCGGGTTTGGCTCTGCCGGCTCCTCCTCCGGGTTGAGCGGCTTGCGCGACCTCTTGGAGTCCTGCTTGCATCTTGCGGGGCAGCGCTTCTAGGGAAGGCTTCTCCTTGTCGGTGTCGGCTTTGGGGTTCGTGGTCTCGCTTTGTCTGGCCGCTCCCTCGGACTTGGCAGCCGGACCTTGCGGCCCCTGCGATACCAGGCACTGACCAAAAGCAGCGATGATGCAGGCTTGCGGATTGGGCCTGGGCTTGCCGGGCGCCGGGCCATCGGCGGGGTTGGGGGTTGCCCGACGCGCATCCGAGCCGGACGGCTTGCCGGAGTCCGCAGGCGCCGAACGCGCTCTATCAGCGGAGATCGTTTCGTTGCCGCCGTCGGGCTTGACCTTCGCGGCATCCGCTTTTCCGGAGGCTCCCTTGGCCTGAGGCACTTCGCCGCCGAGAGTTTGCTGACCACGCTTCGCATTCGCTTGCCCGTCCGAACCGGATTGCGCTTGCGGATGCCCAGACGCGGCGACCGGGCGATTGACCATTTCGGTGCCCAGATTGGGCAGCCACTGCTGCTGCGCGCCGACGATCACATCGCGCGGGATGCTTGCGGTCAGATCGGCGATGAGAGTCGCACTCTGCTTCGGGCTGCTGCCGATATTGAGATCGGCCAGCACGTCGGACGCCTTGCCCCTGATCAACGCATAGAACAGCCGCTTGATCTCCCAGACCAGGCTCGTCACTGCCCTGATCTGAGCGTCGTTCGCACTGCTCAGGTCCTGCAGGTTCAAGCCGTCCACGGTCTTGATCAGGGCACGGCCCCGCTCGTTCCGACTGATCATCACTTTCATGAAGGGTGTGAGCCCGGCTTCGGAAGCGTCCGGCCACTCGCCGATCGCGGCTCTCTTCTTCCTCAGCGTTTGCACATCGAGGCCAGGCAGGGTCAGGAAGGCAATGCCCTTCGGGCCGCTGGCCCGCTCCTTGCCGACGATCTGGTCGAGATGGCAGGTGCTGCAGGTCTGCTCGAACGGCGCCACGGCCATGACCCGCCTGTCCTCGCGGCTGTTGTGGCAACTCGAGCAGGTCTCGGGAACACGCCTTGCCGCATCCTTCTTCGCCGCTTCTGGGAAGTGCTTCCCGAAATGGCTGGCATGGTCGTAGATGATCTGCGTGCGCCTCTTGAACGGATAGTTCTCGAATTGCGGATGATTGCCGTCGAAGCTGTCGAACTTCACCACGTGGCAGGAGCGGCATTGCTCGTTGGAGATCTTGCTCAGGTTGAAGTTGGCGCCCTGATGCTCCTGATGGCAGGTCGCGCAGTAGAGGCCGTGTGCGGCCATGTCGTCGGTCGGGAAGACGATGCTCTGCACGCGCGCGGATCGCGGCACGGGCGTCCTCGCGGCGACCTTTGCGAGTTCCTTGGTGCTCTGCTCCAGCACCGCAGTCGAAGCGCCGTGCGCGTTGAAGGCCGTGTTCGGCATCTGGTGGCAGGTGAGACAAGCCTTGCTGTCAGCGACCCGGTCTCCGGCGACGAGTCCGTGAAGCCAGCTCAATTTGCCGTTGCCGCTCTTGGTGTGGCAGACGTTGCAATTCTCGATTGCGGCGTGAGCGCTCGCCAGCGGCCCCGGCATCAGGAACTTCGTGTCCTTGGCGAGAAAGAACGCGGCGCCCACGCAGACGACGGTCACTAGTGCCACCAGCACCGCCAGACGGTCGCGCAGGGAAGCTGGGGTCCCCTGCCTCTCGGCCTCCAGCGGCCGAGTCGATCCTATCCGTCCGGGTTGCCGCATCACCACAGCCCCGATGAATAGGCATAGACGACGATGATATGCGCCAGCGCCAGGACGATCAGTGCATAGGTGACCGGCACGTGCACGAACAGCCACGCCCTGGTCAACCCGAGATAGACGCGTGCAAAGTCGAGCCGATCCTTCTCGACCACCAGGATTCTGATGGCGGCAAGCTTCTCCTGGCTCCGCGCGTCGACATAGCGTGACAGGTTGTCGATCTCGTCGGTCAGCCGCTTGAGCGGGCGCTGCGAGCCGATGAGATGGGCGGCGAGATTGCGCGGCCCTTGGAGGAAGTTGCGCAGGTAGGTGCTGTAGAGGTCCATGATCCAGGCATCATGGGGCGCCGCCGGCAAGGCGATCGCGGCGGCGGCCGGATCGGCGTGGGCGACGGCGGCGTGGACATCGCGTACTATCTCGGCGCGGCGGGCGGGGATGCGATCATAGGTGACGCGCTCGTCGATCCCGTGCTTGGCGCGCAGCGACCAGGCGAGATAGGTGCCGAGGATGCCGCTGAGCGTCACCAGTACGAAGGCCGCCCACAGCGCCCATTCGAAGGCGGTGTCGGGCAGGGAGAAATCCGAGTGCGAGACGAAGGCGGCGATCAGCAGATAGCCCATCAAGATATGGATTCTCCGCCAACGCGCGGCAGATTTCGGGGGCAGGCTGGCTGTCTTGATGGCGATGTGGAAGGCGAGCTGCACGCCCATGCCGAAGGCCAGCACCCAGCCGTCGAGATAGCGAGGGTCGCGAAGCCCGTTGCCGTAGATCCAGACGAGCCAGAACAGGCCGCCGGAGGCTGCGGCGATCAGGAGGCCCTTGACTGTCTGGCCGGTGAGATGTCTCACCGAGCCGAAAGCGCGTCCACCGATCAACGCGCCAGACGTGCGCCGCCCCGCCGTGCTCACGGCGGTTCCCCAACATTGTCCATAGCTGTAGTTCTTCCCCGATTTTGTCGTTGGCAGTTGGGCCGGGATCAATTGACAGCGCCGGCTTCTCTCGCTGTGCCCTTGAATTTGTCCGGTCCGGGAATCAGGCTGTCGAGCCCGGCCATCGTGCTGCCGTCGTACTTCTCGGTGATGCTCGCCAGCAGCTTGGAGACCCCGTCCGCGGCAGCGGTCAGAAAGCGTTCATTGTTCAGCTTCAATCCGGCCGAGTAGCCGTACTCGACCATCTTTGCGATTTCCGGCACGTCCGGCGCCGCTTTCGCTGCGACGGCGAGCTGCTTGCGCGCCCGGTCGACCCGCCTGGCCATTTCGAAGGCGTAGCGCTTTCTCACCGTCGCACGGCCGACCGCGCGGATTCCGGTCTCCAGCTCGACGCCGAGGCCGACGAGATAGAGCATTCGCTTGCGCGCTGCGCCGGCCGGCACGTTCTCCTTGCCCTTGGAGTGCCAGGTATTGTGCCGCACCTCGCCTTGCAGCCAGGACACCATCTCGAACGCGCTGCCGGCGGGATGGCCGCCCTTGTTCACGAGGTCCTCTTGCGGCACGACGTGGCAGCCAAGACAGTTCTTCGCCAGCTGATAGAGCGATGACGGCCTGATCATTCCCTTGGAATCGGAGAGCTTCCAGCGCGCCTCCTTCTCGGCCTTGGTCTCCGTCTTCTCGGTCTTGCCGCTGTAGCCGCTGTGGAGCTTGATCCAGTCCTCGCCGGCGCTGTGGCAGGACTCGCAGGAGATGCCGGCAATAGGCTGCTTGCTGCCCTCCTTCTGCTGCACCGTGTAGTGGCAGTTCAGGCACAAACTCTCCGACCTGATGCGCGGGACGCCCATGCGTTCGGCGATTTCGTTCGCCTCCTTCCGGCGCGGCATCTCGCGAAAGGTCTTGAAGTGATGCGAGCCCTTCCAGGCCTCGGCCTCCTGCTTGTGACACTCCGCGCAGGCATTGGGACCCATGATCTTGGCGGGATCGGACGCAACCGTGCGGTCCGCGGCAAGGCCGTAGACCATCAGCAGGCCGCAGAGCCAAAGCGCGGCAGACCGGAGGAGGACCCTGGACCCGAGCCCGAGCAACCAGAGCCTACGCGATTTAGGGACGATGATGAGTTCTCACCCTTGCTTCAGCCATTCTGTATGTCCGCACCGGTTGTTGTCCCCCACGGCTGCCGCGACGATCGAGAGCGAGCCGGCCCATTTGCCGGCTGGTGAACACGGCCAGCCGCTTCCGCGCGCGGGTCAAAGCGTTCTCCTCGACTGGGTCGTCGGTGGTCGGAAGGAACGGGTCCGCATAACAGACCGCGCCGGCGCGCGCCGCGATCGACTTGACGGAATCGACCATCTCCGGCGCGCCGCAGGCGTAGAGCACATCGGTTGGCAGCAGGTGTGGCAGATAGTCGGTCGGCCGGCCCAGGCTTACCACGTTGCTCGAGTTCTGCGGCGTACTGCAGACCGGAACGACGAGGACGTTGGGGAACCGGGCTAGCTGCATGAGCGCCGCACCCATATAGAGCGACTCGATGGTGCGGCCGCCGGCGATGATCATCATCATGCGCTCCGGGTTCTCGCGCAGGGCCGCGACGGCGACCGACCAGATCGGTGCAAAGCCCGTGTTGGTGGCGACGAGGACCAGGCGGCCGTCCAGATTGGGCCGGAAATGCGCCGAGCCGTAAGGCCCCGTCAGCTTCACCCGGTGGCCCGGCCTGATGCGCCTGCCGAGCGACGAGGTGATGCGCCCACCCTTCATGCGCCGGACGTGGAACCAGACCGAGTGGCTGCTCGGTGTCCCTTGCAGGGGATGGCTGATGCTGAAGGGACGGCTCGGATAGCCGCGGAAACCCACTTGCGCATATTGCCCGGGATGATGGGGCAGCGCGCGCTCCGTCCTGATACCGACTTCCATCACCTCGTGCGATAGCGGGCGCAACGAGCTCAGCACGCCCTCGACAGTGCGGATATCCGAGGGCTGATCCTTCTCGACCGCCGCATGGCCGACGATCCGGCACTGACAAGCGTGAACGATGCCCGGCTCAGCGCCTTCGCCGCCGTGTACTTGGCCTGATACCAATCGCACGCAGCACGTGCCGCAGTGGCCGGCGCGGCAGTCGTAGGGCAGGTGGATGCCGTTGCTCAAAGCAGCATCCAGCAGCAGCTCGCCGTGGCGCGCCAGAATGCTTCGGCCATTGATAGTGATCTGATGACGTCTTGCCATTGCTTGATCCCGGAAGGCTTCGAGTTCCCCATCGACGGTCGGTGCGGATGGCCCGCCGTCGCTGCGCTTCCTGGCTTGCGGAGAAAACCAAGCGTATCTGGCGAAACAAGGGTGACAATCGGGCGAGAGAGTGCTGCTGCCGCGGTGCCATGCTTGCAGGAGCGATGCGATGCAAGCGCCGGACCTGAAATCTTCAGTTCAGCAATAAGTCCTGAAAGCGGCTGCTGCGTAACTCGCCGGGGGCACTCGACCGTCACAAGATACCGGAATTAGCACCACGCGATCCCTCCGTTTTCAGACGATACGGGATATCGCCGATTAGGCTCAGCTCGAACACTCTCGCTAGAAAAATTCCATTCAATCGCCCAACTTTGATCGCCGTGGTGTGGTGCCCTCAATGACGCGGGGAGGGCATCGGGGGAGATCGCGATGCTCCGGAAGTAGGTGCTAACCCACAAAGGGGGTACTCGTGTCCGGTCCGCGAACATCCTGCACTTCATCAGCTTAGCGTTGCCCAGCGCGTAGGGTCGGCCCCGTCTCAACAAGGACGTGGCGGTCCACGATGCGGGGCCTGCCGGCGGATTCCGCGCGGCGGTCCAATTGCCGTTTGGGCATCACCGATGGAAATCGTGATGTCGCCCTGAAATCCATGGGGAAGAAGGTAATGCGTTTTGCGACTGGCCGGCTATCGGATATCCCCGTGCTTTGCGCTTTCGCAGTCGCTTTACTTGGTCAGGCGGCATTTCTGAGCCGGAATGCTGTCGCCGGATCCGGCGAGGTTGAGCAGGTCCAATCCGTACAATCGCAACCCAGATTGAGACTGGCCCAGAATTCAGGACCTGCCAGGAAGGCCGGTGCCGAGCCGAAGCTGTCAGCGGACGCAGAAGCGGACGGCTATGGTCAGGTGTCCGCGCTTGCCGCGACGGCGAAAGCCGAGAAGGGCAAAGAGGCTCCCATCCCCCCGGTCGACGAGGAGACCCTCTCCCTCTATCCCACCGCTGCGCAATGCGGCCAATGCCACAAGCAGATCTACGAGGAGTGGTCTTCCTCGAACCACGCCTATGCGTCGATTTCGCCGATGTTCCACGCGTTCGAGCAGAAGTTCCAGGAGTTGACCAAAGGTACGGTCGGCACCTTCTGCGTACGCTGCCACCAGCAGGTCGGCACCCAGCTCGGCGAGAATCGCGAGACGCCGCTTTGGGCGCGCAGCGAGATTTCGCGCGAGGGCGTGACGTGCATCACCTGCCATCGCGTCAAGGAGCAGTACGGCAAGGTCAACGGCGAGCGCCGGGTCGAGCCGGGCAAGATCTTCGAGCCGGTCTACGGAAGCGGCGAGAAGAGCGTCATCAAGGACATCCTCGCCAACAAGGAAACCTACTCCGTCAAGACCAGCAAGGACGGGCGGGGCACGGACATTCACAACGGCATGATGACGAACCCCCAGCTCACCAAGTCGGAGTTCTGCGTCAGCTGCCACCAGGTTGCCGTGAATCTGGGAATCAAGCTGGAGATCGTCTGGGATCAGTATCGCGACAGTCCGGCACGCAAGGCAGGTGTCACCTGCCAGGACTGCCATATGGGCAAGGTTCCCGGAAAGCCCGAAGGCTATTCGACCGCTCCCTCCGCCGTGGTCGGCGGCAAGGAGATCAACCCGGGACGCAAGCACGCCAATCACCGCTTCATCGGTCCGGGCTATTCGATCGCCCATCCCGGCATCTTCCCTCACAACCCGAAGGCCCAGACCTTCACCATCAAGGACTGGCTGCAGTTCGACTGGCGCGCCGGTTGGGGCACCGCCGAGTTCGAGAACAAGGTCGCTCGCGGCAAGATCAAGGTCGCATTCCCCAAGCGCTGGGCTGACGCGCTCGACCGTGAGGATGCTCGGCAGATCATCGAGGAGAATCTCAAGAAGCTCGACGAGCGCTACGAGCTCAGGCGCCAGGTCATGGAGAACGGCGCCAAGGTGGACGGTCCCTTCTTCGAGGGCGCTCCGAGGGTCGGCAGAGATTTGGCGTTCTCCTACAACATCAAGAATCTCAATACCGGGCACAACCTGCCGTCCGGCTCCCTGGGTGCGCAGCCGCAGATCTGGGTGAACGTCGCCCTCGTCGATCCCGACGGCAAGAACATCTGGGAGTCGGGCTATGTCGACAGCAACGGCGACATGGCCGACCTGCACAGCCTGGACGTCGCGGCCGGCAAGATCAGGACGGACCAGCAGCTGGTGAATTTCCAGACCAAGTTCCTGACCACGAATATCAAGGGCACGGACCGCGAGATGTACCTGCCGGTCAACTTCGACGTCGACCCGCTGCCGCATCTGCGTCCGCCGCAGATCCCGACCACCGTTCTCAATCATCCGCCGCTGGTGCGCATGGAGAACAACTCGCTGCCGCCGCTGGGTGAGAGGCTGGCCAAGTACAAAGTGCCGGGCAACCTGATCACGAAGCCTGGCAAGTATCGCCTCGCCTTCCGCCTGCGCAGCCGCGCCGAGCCGATCTACTTCATGCGCTTCGTCGGTGCCACCAAGGAAATGGAGCGGCGCATGAACGAGCGAATGTTGAGCTTCAAGCCCAGCACGGTGCAGCTCGAAGTGAAGCCCTAGATCCAAGACGCGGGGGATTGGGAGCCGCAATGGGTCCCAAGGAAGCGGGCCCAGCCCTATCCGGCATCTCTGAGCCAGGACGTAAAGCGTACGCATGGTTTGTAGCGCAAAAGGCAACTTTCTGCATCGTATCAGGGCAACGGGCGCCGCGATCGCGGTGGTCGGTGGCGGCTACCTCGTGATGTCCGGAACGACTGCGAGCCCCGCTACCGGCCAAGGCAGCAGCGAGGCCCGCAAGGGAGGCTGGCTGACTCAGGTTTGGCCCGGTGCCTCGCAGACCGAGCCCGCCGACAACCAAGCCAACCCACAGTACGTAGGCGCGTCCTCCAAGGAAAAGGATGCCGACACCACCACTGAGGCGCCGGCACCCAAGCGCAAAAAGGTGGAGGCCAAGGAGGATCTTTTCCGACCCGGCCCGCAGTATGGAACGAACTACGAAGCCGAAAAAAACATCGACATCTACGGCGCGAAGGTAGCCGTTGAGCCGCCGCGCCCGCCTCTCGAGCTAGGTCGCCAGCAATACACATCCGGCCAATATGACGAGAGCAGCACCTTCCTCGGTCAATTGAATCCCCTGCTGCCCGGTCTCGCCGTCTACGGCGACTGGCGGACGGCGGTCGCCTACAACAAGAACAACGGCAAGGATGTTGCCCAGATCGCGACGCGATTGAACGTGGACGTTGACTTCAAGATTACCGGCACCGAACGAATACACGCCTTCTTCACGCCGCTTCAGAAGAACAACAAATTCACCCGCTTCGAGTTCGGCGGCGGCGATGGCGACGGCAGGTTCAATTTCGAGTTCGACCCCAACCCGCAGACCCTGTTCTTCGAGGGCGACGTCGGCTCCATCTTTTCCGGAATCTCCGGCAGGGAAGCAAGTTTCGACCTGCCCTTCACTGTGGGCCTCTTCCCGCTGTTCCTGCAGAACGGGATCTGGGCGAACGACGCGATCCTCGGCGGCGCCGTGAGCCTCACCGCCAAGAACTCGCGCAAGCTGGGCCTTTCCAACTACGACATCACCTTGTTCGCCGGGTTCGACAATGTCGACAATCCGGGCATCCTCGGCGCGGACAAGCGCAACGCCAACATCTATGGCGTAACCACCTTTATCGACGCCTTCGGTGGCTATATCGAAGGGGGCTACGGCCTGTTGCAGGGCGTTGAGGGTCCGGTTGAGGGCCAGCTGACAAACTTCGTCACCGCCTCCTACACAAAGCGCTATGCCAACACAGTGTCGAACTCGACGCGTCTGTTCGCGAACTTCGGGAATGGCAAGAACGACGAAGGCTTTGCCATCATCTCCGAGAACAGCTTGATCTCGGGCTTGCCGAGCACGCTGATCCCCTATGCCAACTTCTTCGTCGGCTTCGGCAACCCTCAGCCCCTGGTCGACGGCTTTAACGCGGGCATACTGAAGAATGTCGGGATCAACTTCGAGACCGACGCCTTGACCGGGTACCCGAAGCTCAACGACACCGGCTCCAACGCCTATGGCGGCGCGATAGGCGTGCAGTACCTCTTCAATCTGGATCAGCAGCTCGTCTTCGAGGTGGCCACGGTTCAACCCTTCGGCGAGCCGATCGCAGGCATCGGCGCCGCGAAACCGCAGTACGGTTTCGGTGTCCGCTATCAGATCGCGCTCGACCGCGCCTGGCTGTTCCGCGCCGATGCCACCTATCAGATCGTCGAGGGCGGTGGGGACAACTTTGGCATTCGCGCCGAGATTCGGAGGAAGTTTTGACGGTTCGCAGGAATTGACGGCAGTGAGGTCGCAGAAAAAATTTCGGAGCTTGCGGATGTCTTTGATGAGTTGGGCGATCGGCCGGAACCATCCAAATGCTGTAGGGAAGCTGATTGTGCCTACCGCAATCTTTCTTCTCGTCGCAGGCATTGGCGCGGTTGCGCTTTACGTGGAGCACCCTCCCGCGACGACCGGCCCAGGAGATAGCGTCTCGGGCGCGCGGTCACGTTCCGGGTCGGATGGTGAGATGCTTGCGCGCCTCGAGGACTACACGCGTTCCATCGAGGCCAAAGCACCGGCGTCGACGACCCCGGCCAGCAAGCTTCTGCCGGATGTGAGCACGATGATTCAGCGGCTGACGGATCGGCTCGAGACTGCGCCAGGGGACGTCAAGGGCTGGCGGATGCTCGGATGGTCCTACTTCCACACGGGGCGCTATGGACAGGCAGCCAGCGCCTACGCGAGAGCGGTAGAGCTTGATCCGAACTCCGCCGAGCTCAAGTCCTCCTACGAGGAGGCCAAGGCCAGGGCATCCGAAGACGACACATCAAAGACAGTCGCGTCTTTGCAGGCGGGGGCCGCCGGCAAGGGCGGCGACGGACGAACCATCGACAAGCAAACCAAGCCCGAGGCGATGCCTCCGCGCGAGCATGACCCTGCGATCCGAGCGATGGTCGATGGGCTGGCCCTCCGCCTGGAGAATTCACCGCGAGATGTCGAGGGCTGGACCCGCCTCATGCGCTCCCGGGTCGTGCTTGGCGAGACAGAGGTTGCAGCCTCGGCATTCCGCAAGGCGCTCGAGGTCTTCAGGGACGACCCGGCCGCATCAAGCAAGGTCACGGCCGCGGCGGTCGAGCTGGGCCTGAAGGCCGAATGACAATCGTGTCAGGCTCCCGCGGAAAGATATCGAGGAGGCCGCCATGAACTTCGAGGGATTGTTCCAACAGCGGCTCGAGATCCTGCATCGAGAAGGTCGATATCGCGTCTTCGCGGATTTGAAGCGCCGCCGCGGATCCTTTCCGGCCGCCGACCATCTCGCTCCCAATGGCGCGCGCGAAGTCACGGTGTGGTGCTCCAACGACTATCTCGGCATGGGCCAGCACCCTGTGGTCTTGACGGCCATGCACGAGGCGATTGACGCAGTGGGAGCTGGCTCCGGCGGCACCCGCAATATCTCGGGTACGACCCACTATCATGTGGAGCTCGAAAGCGAGCTTGCCGACCTCCACGGCAAGGAAGCAGCTCTTCTCTTCACCTCGGCATATGTCGCCAACGACGCCACGCTCTCGACCCTCCTCCGGCTCGTCCCCGGCACAGTCGTCTTCTCGGACGAGAAGAACCATGCCTCGATGATCGAAGGGATCCGCCACGGCGCGTGCGAGAAGCACATCTTCCGTCACAACGACGTTGTGGACCTCGAGGCGAAACTCAAGAGATTTCCGAAACGCACGCCCAAGATCATCGCCTTCGAGAGCGTCTATTCCATGGACGGTCACATCGCCCCGATCTCGGCGATCTGCGATCTCGCCGAGAAGTACGGGGCGCTGACCTACCTCGACGAGGTGCACGCCGTCGGTATGTACGGTCCGCGGGGCGGAGGCATTGCCGAGCGCGACGGTGTCATGGATCGGGTCGATATCATCAACGGCACGCTTGCCAAGGGGTTCGGCGTCATGGGTGGCTATATCGCCGGCTCCCGCGACCTCTGTGATGCGATCCGCTCGTTCGCCTCCGGGTTCATCTTCACCACGTCGCTCGCGCCTGTGATCGTTGCCGGGGCGCTTGCTTCCATCCGCCATTTGAAGATGAGCGGGCTCGAGCGCGCCCGCCATCAGGAGCGGGCTCGCACACTCAAGAGGTCTCTCGAGGCTAGGCGTTTGCCCATCATGAAGAATCCAAGCCATATCGTTCCTGTCATGGTCGGCTGTCCGATTCGCTGCAAGGCAATGACGGACGCGCTGCTCCACCAGTATGGGATCTACGTACAGCCGATCAACTATCCGACCGTCGCGAAGAGCACCGAGCGGATGCGTTTCACGCCAACGCCGACGCACTCGGACGCGCAGATGGCAGACTTGATACAGGCACTCGATGATCTCTATGGTGCCTTCAACTAGACGGCCCGCTTTGCACGTTCCGTCTCGACCGGCTAGCGCAACCGATCCAGCGTCACGGATGCCGGCTTGAACAAGTCCGGCGCAAAGTCATCAGCGTGGGCAATATTGCTTAGCTCGACCAGTGTATCGAGACCCTGCAGGTCCTTGGTGATCCATTTTCTGAGTTCGAGCGTCGGTTTCTTTGCCAGAAACATCTTTAGAGGTCCCGGCGCTTGCTGGTTCTTGTCCTCGAAGGCGACGACAATGGTGTCGTCCGTTTCCTGAACTTCGAAGAAGCGTGCGTCCCTTAGCAGATTCACATCTTGCCGGAGCACCACTCCAAAGGGAGTTTGGTCCAATTCCCAGCGGTCATCTGTCTTCAGGTCATGATCCTGGATGGCGACGTACCGACCGTCCGAGACGATCACAAGCCGGCTTGGCCGAGCGTAGTCGAGCCGAAAGCGTCCCGGGCGCTTTACGTAAAACTTGCCGCGAAGCCGCTTGCTGCCCGCGCTCGTTTGTACGAACTCACCCCTGAGGCTATTCATCTGATTGAAATAGGCACTGACTTTGTTGACCAGCTCGATCTGCTGGCCGTTCATATCCCCGGCCATCCTGCTCGCTTGTGTCTCTCGGCCAGGGATGTCGACTGCGACGGGGTTTGCGGGTGCGGCTTTCTTTGTGTTCTGAGCAGATGCCCCATAGGTTGCCAGGCATGCGATTATCACGGTGAGCACAGTGCGTCCGCCGAATATAGCCATCCCTACCTCGTCCTTCTCACATGCCCCGAAATAGCCAATACACCGAAGATTGGATCACATCTGGGCAGTCGCGCGAACGCCACGGCAACAGGCGGTGCAAAAACGACAAAGGCCGTGGGACGTCTACTTATGCCTTTCGTGATCAAAAGCCGCGAACGTTGTGTGCTCGGCAGTAGCGTGTCTCAAGTATGATCGCGACAATAGATAGCCCGTTTGCGAGAATGCGCACGCGCCGTCACCCCACAGCCATGATCAAGCCCACATTTGCAGCGATTTGATACTGGAAAAAATGGATGAAACGCGCCGGGGGAACGGCCGCGCTGGCTGTCGCACAACATGAGCATGCCGCTTTCAGATCGCTCGGGCGTCCAAATTTGTGGCATTGCCTCGGCAGTGCCTGAGCATTGCATCGACCAGGCAGTGACACGTGATATCGTTCTTGCCATCGCGCCTGAGTTCCGCAGTCACGAAGCTCTTTTCCAAAATACGGGGGTTAAGACTCGTTTTTCATGCGTGCCGGTGGAGTGGCACTTGAGCGAGCAAGGTTGGTCCTCACGAGCCGATGTATTTCAGACTGCCGCCGTCAAGCTTCTCGAAAACGTGTCGCGACAATGCGCCGACCGGGCCGGAATTTCTCTCAGCGAGGTTGAAGCCATCGTCACTGTCTCGACGACCGGCCTTGCCGTGCCGAGCCTCGATGCCATGCTCGCCAATCGTCTCAATCTGTCGGCCACCGTGGAGCGACTGCCGGTCTTTGGCCTGGGCTGCGCCGGTGGCGTGTCCGGTCTTGCGCGATCTGCTCGGTTGGCGCATTCGCTGCCAGCGGGCAATGTTCTGCTCCTTGTGGTCGAGCTATGTACGATCAACTGCCGAACGAGCGACCGAACAATTCAGAACTTCATTTCGACGGCATTGTTCGGTGACGGCGCCGCCGGCGTATTGTTGCGGCGCAGGTCGGAACGGAAGGCCTCGCAACCCTTGGCCCGCGTCGTCGCCACGGGTGAACATATGTGGCGTCAGACCGAAGACATGATGGGCTGGTCAATCGAGAACGACGGCTTCGGGGTCGTTTTGAGTCCCGACATCCCGAGATGCGCACGGAATGAAGTCCGCCCTGCTCTGGATAGCTTTCTTGCTCGGCAGGGACTTGCGCTGGGCGACCTCGATGGCGTCATCCTGCATCCGGGAGGGCGCAAGATCCTCGAGGCCATAGAGGGCGCCCTGGATTTGCCTGAGCGAGCGCTCAAGCACGCCTGGGACATCCTTGCCGAGTACGGCAACATGTCGTCACCGACAGCATTGTTCGTCCTCGAACGCACTCTGTCGGCTGGCGCAACCGGACGTCACCTGTTGATCGCGCTTGGGCCGGGCTTCACGGTCTCGTTCTGCCTTTTGGATCTTTGACTATCCTGGAGAGGCACGCTGTGTCGGAGCTTGGCGTAGCCGTCACCATCCTCTCGTTCGTTACGGCACAGAGGCTGGCTGAACTCGTTTATGCGCGCCGCAACGAGGCGTTGCTCAGGGCGCGAGGGGCGGTGGAACATGCCCCTGAACACTACCTTTGGATCGTAGCGCTGCATGGAGCCTGGCTGGTTGGGCTCTGGCTGACAGCGGTGGGGCGCCCGCTAAGTCCGATCTGGCTCGTCGCATTCATTGTCCTGCAAGCGCTTCGGCTGTGGGTTCTGGCCACTCTCAAGGAGCGTTGGACGACGCGCATCATCGTCCTCCCGCACGCCCCTCTGATTGCCGATGGGCCTTACCGCTTCATGCGGCACCCCAACTACGCAATCGTGACCGCGGAGATTCTGGTGCTGCCGATGGTGTTCGGGCTCTACGCGTACGGCATCGCATTCGCCCTGGCCAATGCGGGGGCACTTGCCGTGCGCATCCGCGCGGAAAACCGGGCGCTGCAGGGCGCGGCCGCGCCGTCGATCGAGATGGGCGGAAAGGCATGACCCAGCACATCGCCATCCGCCAGCCCGCGCCGCCCCTCGCGGGTTGGATGGGCTTCATCGCCATGTGCATCGGGATGTTCATGGCGATCCTCGACATTCAGATTGTCGCAACGTCTCTGCCGGAAATTCAGGCAGCCCTCGCCATCCGGCCCGACCAAATGAGCTGGATTCAAACGAGCTACCTGATCGCCGAGGTCATCGCAATCCCGCTGACGGGCTGGCTAACGCGCGTCCTTTCGTTGCGTGGGTTATTCGTGATCGCCACCAGCGTGTTTGTCGTTGCGTCGGTCGCCTGTGCCTCCAGCACCGGGTTCGCATCGCTTGTGAGCGCGCGTGTTGTCCAGGGGTTCGCAGGTGGCGTTCTGATACCGATTGTCTTTTCGGCGGGCTTTCTTCTCTTTCCGGGGCGAGGACAGACGCTCGCGACAACCCTTGCCGGAGCCCTCGCCGTCCTGGCACCCACCATAGGTCCGGTCACCGGCGGATGGATCACCTCGACATACGATTGGCCATGGCTCTTTCTCATCAATGTGGGGCCAGGCATATTTGCCGTCGCAATTGGGTATTTCGTGCTGCCTCGTGACGAAATGCGGCTTGGCGAGGCGCGCAAACTGGACCTTGCCTCCCTCGTCCTCGTCGCCACGGCCCTTGCCGCACTCGAGATCGGATTGAAGGAAGCACCGCGCCAGGGCTGGACATCCGGGGTCGTGCTCGGCCTCTTCCTGATTGCGTGGACGTGCGGATCGGCATTCGTCCTGCGAACGCTGACGCAGGCGTCACCGGTGATCGAGCTTCGTGCGCTGGGCGATCGCGATCTTGCGCTCGGATGCGCGCTAAGCTTCGTGCTCGGCATCGGCCTCTACGGATGCGTCTATCTGATGCCTGTCTTCCTGGCCTACGTTCGCGGTCATGGTGCGCTGGCGATTGGCGAAACCATGTTGGTGACAGGCGTCGTGCAGCTGATCGCGACACCGCTGGTGGTCAGATTGGAGCAACGCCTGAGCGCGCGCTTTCTCACGTGCTTCGGATTCTTGATGTTCTCGGCGGGTCTCGCGATGAGCGCGTTTGAGACGCCACGCTCAGACTACGACGAGTTGTTTTGGCCACAGGTGGTGCGGGGGTTTGCCATCATGCTCTGCCTTCTGCCGCCGATACGACTGGCCCTGGGGCATCTTCCGATCGAGCGTGTTCCGGATGCGAGCGGCCTCTTCAACCTGATGCGCAATCTGGGAGGGGCGATCGGCTTGGCCCTGATCGACACAGTGATATTTGGACGCGCAGAGATGCATGGCCGCGACCTGGTCGCAAGACTCTCGCGGGGCGACGCGGCGGCATTCGACTTCGTTGGGCTCCCGAGCCTGCCGGTGCCTATGCAAATCCTACCCGAGAAGACGCAACTGGTTCTTCGAGCCGTCGAACGGGCGGCACTGACGACGGCCATCAATGAGGCTTGGGCAATGATTGCGTGTGTGGTGTTGGCCGGAGTGTTCTTCGCTCTGGCGGCCCGCAACCAAACTCGAGATCGCAATCGGCGCCACGGTGGTATCGCGCACGCCGGTTGACGGCAGCAATTGCTCTTGCGCGAGAACCGTATGAAGCGCGCCGCTCCTGCGCGTGCAGAGCCTAGCGAGAGTTGGAGAGTGCGGCTATCAGGCGAAACCCTGGTTTCAGTCTCCGATGTCCGCCTGACTCGGGTGTGTCCTTGGAACCAGTAATGTTCGGGTCGACAGCTTCAAGCGGCCAGAGCCGCTGGCGACCGTCTCTGGTACGGAGGTCGTGATTTTGTGCGTTCCCCTGCAGCATGCCGGACTGACAGCGCAAGCGAGTCAAACCACCATGCAAATATTGCTTGCGCTCCTCGTTGCCCCCGGGGATACAAGGCAACTCATAATCCGAGGAATTGGGCAAGTAGCGTGGCGCCGCAAAGTCGACCCCAAGCGGGGCCCAGGGTACTAGACATGCAACCGGCTGATGGGGGCCGCGAGGCTACGCGCGTTGCCGAGGAGCTGTATCGGTTCACCGAAAGATTGTACCGCGCGGAAACTCGAAACGACGTTTACGAAGCAGCTCTGGATATCATCACCCGCGCGCTGGGCTGTCGCCGAGCCTCCATCCTGCTGTTCGATGATGCCGGCGTCATGCGCTTTGCCGCCTGGCGCGATTTGTCCGATGACTATCGTCGCGCCCTTGAAGGTCACTCGCCTTGGACGCGGGATGTCAAAGACCCCCAGCCCGTTTGCATCGAGGATATCCAGGCAACGAACCTCCCAGAATTTCTCAACGGCACGATCAAGGCAGAGCAGATTGGAGCCCTTGCGTTCTTCCCGCTCGTCGCAAACAACGCGCTCGTCGGCAAGTTCATGACGTACTATGACGCCCGCCACGTGTTCGGCGATGCGGAGCTGGCGCTTTCTCTTACGATCGCTCGCCAGCTCGGCTTCGATTTGGAGAGGAGGAGGGCCGAGGAAGCCTTGCGTGAGACCCAGAGGCAATTGCAGTCGGAACTCGCGGCCCTGGCAGAGCGCAACATTCAGCTGGCGTTGGCGGGAAAGGCGGCTCGCGTTGGCAGCTATGCGTATGACACCGACACAGAGATCATGCAGGTTTCTGAAGGCTATGTCGCCATCCACGGCTTTCCTGACGGTACGATCAAGATAGCGCGCAGCGCATGCTTGGCGGGCGTGCATCCCGACGACATTGGGCGGGTGGAGCAGGCCCGCCGCGAGGCGTTTTATGCGTGCCGGCGCGAATATAGCGTAGAGTACCGCATAATTCTTTCAGGCGGCGAGATGCGTTGGGTCGAGATGCGCTGCTTCATTACCTACGACAGCGATGGGCGCCCGCACCGAGTCGTCGGCGTCAGCATCGACATAACGGAGCGGAAGCGGGTGGAGGAACAGCAAGGCAGGCTGGTTGCCGAGCTCGACCATCGCGTCAAGAACGTGCTCGCGACCGTCCAGGCAGTTACCACCCACACAATGCAAGCGAGCACCTCAATGAAGCAATTCGCGGTTGCGCTCGACGGCCGCATTCGATCGATGGGGTCGACACACGAGCTTCTGAGCCACCGGCGGTGGCTCGGTATACCGCTGACGCAGCTGGTGGAGCGCGAACTCGCGCCTTACACGACGGACTCCAACATAGAGATCGGCGGTCCTGAAGTGACGCTGAGCGCAGAAGCTGCCCAGACCATGGCCATGGTGCTTCACGAGCTGGTCACCAATGCCGCAAAGTACGGTGCCCTATCCGTTGCGTCGGGGCGAGTGGCGATCAGGTGGCGCTTGCCCCTCAACGGCGATGCGGGTAACCGGCTGGTGTTCACGTGGCGGGAGACCGGCGGACCCTTGGTCGTTCCTCCGCGCAAATCCGGCTACGGCATGGATGTGGTCCGCGAGCTTGTCCCTTATGAACTCGGCGGGACGGTTGACCATGTGCTTGCTCCGGAAGGGGCCAGATGCCAAATCGAGATTCCTCTCGCTCAGCTGAGGGACAGCGCCGAAAGCAAGGGACCTGCATCAGCGCACTCGACCCTCCACTCCGACCATGTTGGGAAGACTGCGGCGGGTTGAAGCCTAACCGCCGTCACCGCTGAGCAAGACGACACGGACGGCGCCGCCTAGAGCTATCGCCACGGGCGGAGGCAAGGCCGAGAGGCACATCGGAAAATCACCGCGGCGGCAGGTAGTTCTCCCACGCCGGCAGCGGCAGCTTGTCCGCCCGCCAGCGATAGTAGGCGGCCATGCCCAGCCCGACCGCGAGGCCGGCCAGGGCGGAAACGGTGATGAGCACCCAGAGCGGCAGTGGACGGTGAACGAGCCACATCGTCAGCGACATGCCGACCGCCCAGAAAATCGCAAACGGTATGCCGGCAATCAAGGTGAGCGGCACGACCCCCAGGAAAAACGGCGGCGGCAGATTGATGCCCATCGCCCAAAGCAGCCTGAAGTTCGGCGGCGCGGCCGTGTAGCTGCCGATGTTGAGCCCCTCCATCTCGTCGATGAAGGCATTGATCCGGCCCTGCTGGTCGAACTCGCCGGGATCGGCCACTTCGCGCCGGCCGGCCTTTACGCGGTGGCGCTCCTTGGACTGCGTAAATCCGTCGCTTGCCGTCGTCGCGTCGGGTGCTTCGCGTCCCGAGAACCATGCCCTTGTTTCGCCCGAGAAAACGTAGACGAGCGCCGCGGCCTGGGCGATGGCCTGCAGCGCAACCAGGGACATGACGAAGAGGTTGGCCCGTCCTACCTTGACGTCGCCCACCTCGCTGATGAACAGGCCGCCGAGTACGAACGGCAGGCCGATGACGTAGAGGGCGAGAAGCGCCCACCGCGCCCAGTTTCTTTGGCGTCTGGCGATGAGCCAGGTCAGCAGCACCATCGCGGCCAAGCCTGCGACGTTGCCGGCGATGATCGAGAGGATTGGGCCCAGGCTGGTAAGGCGGCTGAAATCGGCGAGCGCGGCAATGAGGCCGATGACGAGCGACACAAAGATCAGGCGCTCGAAGCGCACGACGTTCCTCGGCATCGTCAACACCCGACTTCCTTTGCCCGTAGCCAAGCCAGCTGATGCCCACACCGACGAATCTGAGGGTAGCAAATCGCTCCAACCCCCGACATACATGCAAAGCATGCTGAGCCGATCTGTCTCGACAACGTAAATCCGGCCGATTAGCTGAAGGGCAGGGCCTCGGGCTGGTCCAGGCGCAGGTCAATCGTCGCAATGGGTGTCAAGGAAATGCCTCTCCACTGCAGTTCGGGTGCGATGGTTGTCTTTGCACCTGCTCGCCGCTGCCGGAGCGCTGTCCCCGCCCGCGGTGCCCGAGGGTGGCGCCCGTGAGCCTTTCCAGCAAGCTTTGGCAGCGCTCGAGGGTGACCAAGGGGGAGCCAGGCCGCCACCGCGCTACCCGGGCGGCAGCAACGATCGCCGCGCGCCTCACCTTCGAGCGAGTGGAGCGGCGCTACCAGTCATCGATGGCGTTGGCCGGATTCTCGCTCGACATCGCGCCTGGCGAGGTGGTCTGCCTGCTCGGGCCTTCGGGCGGCGGCAAGACCACGCTTCTGCGCATTGCCTCGGGTATCGAACGGCCGACGGGGGGCCGGGTGCTCATCAACGACCAGGAGGTGGCAGGCCCCAATCGCTTCGTCGCCCCCGAGCGCCGCAACGTGGGACTCATGTTCCAGGACTTCGCGCTGTTTCCTCACCTCAGCATCCTCGAGAACGTCGCGTTCGGCCTCAAGTCGCTGCCGCGCGAGGTCGCCCGCCACGAAGCGCTGGCCGCCCTGGCCCGCGTCGGACTCGAGCGCTACGCCGACAGCTATCCGCACATCCTCTCCGGCGGCGAGCAGCAGCGGGTGGCGCTGGCGCGCGCAATCGTGCCGCGCCCGGCGGTGATGCTGATGGACGAGCCGTTCTCAGGCCTGGACGTGCAGTTGCGCGAGCGCGTGCAGGAGGAAACGCTGGCACTGCTGCGGGAGACCCGCGCCACCAGCCTGATCGTGACGCATGCCCCCGCGGAGGCGATCCGGCTCGGCGACCGCATCGCGGTAATGCGCGCCGGCCGGCTGGTGCAGGCGGGAAAAGCGGAAGCGCTCTATCGCAGCCCCGCCGATCTCTTTGTTGCCCGCCTCTTTTCCGAGATCAACGAAATCCGGGTGCGCGTGATAGGCGGGGCGCTGCGAACCCCGATCGGGGTCTTTGCGGTTCCCGAGCTTGCGGAGGGCGAGGCCGCGATCCTGTGCATCCGACGCCGCGCCATCCGGCTCGGCCCGGCAGGCCGGGGCCTTCCCGGGCGCGTCGTGCACGCGCACTTCATGGGTGATCTGGCCGTCCTGGAAATCGCCGCCCAGGGCTTCGAGCGCCCCCTGCTCACGCTCGTGCGGGAATGGGAAGTACCCCAGCGGGGCGAGGAGGTGTCGCTGAGCGTCGACCCGGAAAGCGTGCTCGTATTTCCCGCCGAGGACGCCGCTGGCGATCCCGCCGATTTGATGCCCGAGGGCGTGGAATCATCTGAGATTCAAGGATTTAGAGGGCACTGACGGCAGTGCGCCAACCTTGCTCGCCGACGCCCTTTCTGCGATAGTGCGTAGAACTCGGTCATCAAGCGGCAGGGCCGAACTTTAGGAGCAATGTGAAATGGGTGGATTGAGCGTCTGGCATTGGCTGTTGTTCCTGGCCGTGGCGCTGCTGTTGTTCGGCGGCGGCGGCAAGATTTCGTCGATGATGGGTGACGTGGCCAAGGGCATCAAGAGCTTCAAGAAGGGGCTGGCGGAAGACGACGAGACGGCCAAGAAGGAGGAGCCGCCGAAGGCCGTCGAGGCCGCAGCCAAGCCTTTGCAGCAGGCTGGATCGGAAGCCAACAAGGCGGGCTGGGGCGCCAAGGGCTGACTCGCGGCGGGGGGAGCGCGGCATGGCCAGGATCGCCCCAGTGCAGAGCCGGGGCAGTGAGCCGGTCTGCGGGGGTGCGACTGCACGCCTGAGCGCCATCGGGTTGAGTTGATGTTCGACTTCACCTCAAGCAAGCTGCTGATCCTCGGCATCGTGGCGCTGATCGTCATCGGTCCCAAGGACCTGCCGGCACTGCTGCGCACCATCGGCAAGTATGTCGGCATCATCAAGCGCCAGGCAGCCGAGTTCCGTGCCCAGTTCGACGAGGCCATGCGCGAGAGCGAGCTGCAGCAGCTGAAGAAGGACGTGGAGAGCATCCAGCAGGAGACCGAGACGGCGATGCGCGATGCGGAGCGCTCGGTCGAGAAGGAGATGGCGGAGGCCCGCAGCAGCGTCGATGCGGCCATGGCCGAGGTGGATGCCACGACGCCTCGCTCCGACGCCCTGCCGGCTCCGGGAACCACCGCGGCCGGCGAGGTTGCCGGCTCGCTCAACGGCACATCGGATCCGGCCGAGCCCGCAGCCGGCGGGACGACCCCGACCGGCACCGACGTCGCGAGCGCGCCCGACCGGGCACCCGAAAAGAGCGGGGTCTAACCCGTGCAGGAGAGCGTAAAGCCCGAGGGCCACGACGAGATCGAGGCGTCGAAGGCCCCGCTCATGGATCACCTGATCGAGCTGCGCCAGCGCATGATCTATGCGCTGATCGGCATTGGCATCGGCTTCGTGATCTGCTTCGCATTCGCCACCGACATTTACAATCTGCTCGTGTGGCCCTACCAGGTGGCGCGCGGCGAGGGGCAGAAGATCGAGATGATCTACACGGCACCCCACGAGTTCTTCTTCACCAAGCTGAAGCTTGCCCTGTTCGGCGCCGTGTTCCTGGCGTTTCCGATGATCGCCTACCAGGTCTACAAGTTCGTGGCGCCCGGCCTCTACCGCAACGAGCGCGATGCCTTCCGCCCCTACCTGCTGTGGACGTTCCTGCTGTTCATCCTCGGTGCCGCCGTCGTCTATTTCATCGTGATGCCGCTCGCCATGAAGTTCTTCCTGTCCATGGAACAGACAGGGGGCCAGGTGGAGATTCACCTGCAAGCCAAGGTGAGCGAGTACCTGTCGCTCATCATGACGCTCATCCTCGGCTTCGGCATCATGTTCCAGCTCCCCGTCGTGCTGACGCTGCTGGCGCAGGCGGGCATCATCGGCGCGCAAAACTTGCGCGACTTCCGCCGCTACGCCATCGTCGCTATCACCGGTGCGGCGGGCATCCTCTCCCCGCCCGACCCCTTCAGCATGATCGCGATGGCACTTCCGACCGTCCTGCTCTATGAGGCGGCGATCCTGGCGGTGGCGCGGGTCGAGAAGGTCCGCGCGGCCAAGGAGGCTGTGCAGGCGGCGGGCTGATGACTCGCTTGGCGTTGCTCCAAGGGCGCTGGACGGGGTCACTGCGCACGCTTATGGTCGCGCCCGTTTCAACACGCGTCATTCCGGCGTAGGCCGGAACCCATGTCACGCTGCGGCGCAGTCGCGCTGGCGAGCTGTCACAGCGCAAGCACCGACGGCCCGGTGCGTTGGGTCCCGGCCTTCGCCGGGATGACGTCACAGGATCACTGCCGAGTGAGAGGCTGGACCCGTGTTCGACATCAAATGGATACGCGACAACCCGCAGGCGCTCGACGCCGGGTTGCGCAGGCGCGGCATCGAGCCCGGCGGCGATGTGAAGTTTTCGGCGGAGCTGATTGCGCTGGACGAGGTGCGGCGCAAGGTCGTCACGCGCCTGCAGGAGGCCCAAGCCCGGCGCAACGCGGCGTCCAAGGAGATCGGCAAAGCCAAGGGTGCCAAGGACGAGGCCAAGGCGGCGGCACTGATGGCCGAGGTGGCGGCGCTCAAAGATCAGCTCGAGTCCGGCGAGAAGGAGCAGAGGGCTGCCGATCAGGCGCTCTCCGATGCGCTCTCCGTCATCCCCAACATCCCGCGCGACGGCGTGCCGGACGGCAAGGACGAGACGGGCAACAAGGAGGTCCGCCGCGTCGGCGAGCCTCCGAAGCTCGGGGGTATCAACAAGCCCAGGCAGCACTACGAAATCGGCGAGGCGCTGGGATTGATGGACTTCGAGACGGCCGCCAAGCTATCGGGCTCCCGCTTTGTCGTGCTCAAGGGCCAGCTCGCGCGGCTCGAGCGCGCGCTCGCCCAGTTCATGCTCGATGTCCACACGGCGCCCGAGGCGAACGGCATCGGCGGCTACACGGAGATCGTGCCACCGTACCTCGTGCGCAATGAGGTGATGTACGGAACGGCGCAGCTGCCGAAATTTGCGGAGGATCAATTTCAGACTAGGCGAAGGAAGGGAGAGGCAGATCTGAAAGCTGCCAAAGAAAAGTGGCTGGATAGGTTAGAGGCCGCGCGAGAGGAAAGTTTTGGCTCGCTCTATGACGCGCTCTTGGAAGAGCAGGAGCAGCATGCGGACCTTTGGCTCATCCCCACCGCCGAGGTCCCGCTCACCAACCTGGTGCGCGAGTCGATACGCGAGGAGGCGGAACTGCCGATCCGCGTCACGGCCTACAGCCCCTGCTTCCGCGCCGAAGCCGGCGCGGCGGGCAAGGACACGCGTGGCATGATCCGGCAGCATCAGTTCTCCAAGGTGGAGCTCGTCTCCGTCGCCACGCCGGACAAGAGCCTCGAAGAGCACGAGCGCATGACGGCCTGCGCCGAGGAGGTGCTGAAGCGACTCGGGCTCGCTTACCGAACCATGCTGCTGTGCACGGGCGACATGGGCTTTGCCTCGCAGAAGACCTACGACATCGAGGTGTGGCTGCCGGGGCAGAACACCTATCGCGAGATATCGTCCTGCTCGGTGTGCGGCGACTTCCAGGCCCGGCGCATGGACGCGCGCTACCGGCCTAAGGACGGCGGCCGGCCGGAGTTCGTACACACGCTCAACGGCTCCGGCCTCGCCGTGGGGCGCACGCTGATCGCCATCCTGGAGAACTACCAGCAGCAGGACGGCTCGGTTGCCATCCCCGACAAACTCGTGCCCTACATGGGCGGCCTCACCCGCATCGCCAAGGCGTAAGCGCATGTTCGGTCATGCGGAGCCTAGAGCCGACGTTTTTGTTCTCGCAAGCAGCCTTGAGTTGGGCCGTCGGCTCGTCCAACCACCCCACGGTTCAATCAGTAGCCCAGCACGGAAAAGAACACCGCCAAGCCCAGCATCACCACCGCGACGGCGCTCGTCCAGCAGGCGAAATTCAAGTAGGTCTCGCGCATGAGGGAGGATGTCGTCTGCTGGGCTGAGGCCTCCGGAGGCCTCAGCTCCTTCGGCAGGTAAAGCCACATCTCCGTTCGCCGGAAGGGCTTGGTGAGCGCCTCCTGCGCCTTGTAGATCAGCGCCCCCGCCATCATCAGCGTTAGGATGCCTCCCGCCTGGAAGGCGATGCGGGGCTCGAAGGAGAGCCCAATCATAATGCAGAAGATCGCGAGCGAGGCAAATCCACACGCACGCAGCACGGTTTCGTAGGCAATCCGACGCATTTCTTCCATGGAAACAATCCTTGTCCACCGGCCGTGCGCGCCCCCCGGCCTCGCACGCAATTTTGCAGCCAGTCCCGCGGCCGGCACATTCACATTCGTGTGCGCAACTGGATTTCCGTTACAGGCCGACCTTGAGGAAGTTGCCGATCGCCGGGATGGTCAGGATGGCCGTGCCGGCGAGCCAGATGAACAGCGACGCCTCGGTGGAATCGTCCTTCGCGCCGATGAAGCGCTCGTAGATCACCGCGGGAATGCCGCCGAGAATGATGGTGATCGTCGAGACCATCAGGGAGGCGAACATCAGCGTCAAGGGCACGCTGCCAAACAACAGCGCCGGCGCGAGAATCTGCACGTGGATGAGGGCAAACAGCAGCCAGAGCTGATTGAACAGGCCGTTGATGGTGGCGAAGAAGCCGATGCCGACGTAGTAGAGGTTGCGGTCCATCGCTGGCTCAGCCGATGCGGGGCACGGCGCCAAGCGCCAGGAACACGTTGAGCAGCAGCACACGCAGCCAGAACAGCCACACGAATCCGAACAGCCACAGCACGATGGGTGCCGTCGCCCTGGGAGAGACGAAGGCCACGGCTGCAACCGCGGGATCGGTGAGGCGGCAGAAAAAGCGCCAGATGTAGTTTTTCGAGTCGACGTCGACGATGAAGCTGAGCAGAACACGGCCGAGCAGCGTGTACATTAACGCTGCCAGGACGAAATTGGGCAGATGATAGTACCAGAACGAGAGGATCGGAAAGGTCGTTGTGCCCACGGCGCGCTCCTGCGACCGCACACTATGGCGACCGACGGGCGGCGGCAAGGAAGCAGCCACAAAAAAGCGCGGGGTCCCGAAGGACCCCGCGCACAGCGGAGGGATGATTGCTTGGATCAGACCTTCTCTTCAAGAACCGTCCGGCCGCGCGGCTTGCGGATCTCGTCGATATAGGCCTGCATCTCCTTAGATGGTGCCGGTGTGATAAGGCTGACGAGCCACATGACCAGGAAGCCCAGTGGCATGCCGAGCAACCCGCAGTTGATGTTGTTGAGATTGAACCAGCCCACCTTGTTGGCCATCGGATGCCCCAGCGTCGGCCAATGCTCCATGGCATTGGGCAGCGCCATCGCCTTTTGGATGTCCACGACAGGTGCCCCGGTCACCGGGTTCAGCAGCGATGTCATGCCGAAATACTTCACCCCATAGCCCGGGAAGTAGCGGGTGCAGACGAGGTAGAAGAGGCACAGCCCGAAGCCGGCGATGATGCCGAGGATGGCCGCCGGCGTCGTTGTCCGCTTCCACCAGATGCCAAGCACCAGACCCGGGAAGTTTCCGGCCATGGCGAGCGAGAACGCCCAGCCGACCATGGCAAGAATGTCCGAAGGTCTGGTCGAGGCGGTGTAGGCGGCGCCCACGGCCACGACCAGGAGCAGAACGCGAGCCACGGTCAGGCGGCGCACGGCCGGCGCGTTGGGGTCGAGCATCTTGTAGTAGATGTCGTGGCTCAACGCGTTGGCGATGGCCAACAACAGGCCGTCGGCGGTGGACAGCGCCGCTGCGAGGCCGCCGGCTGCAACAAGGCCCGAGATCACGTACGGAAGGCCCGCGATCTCCGGGGTGGAGAGCACGATCACGTCGGTATTGATCACGAAGTCCTGTAGTCGAACGACGCCGGGATGTCCGGCGATCGCCTTGCAAGCTGCAATCACCGCATCGGCGTTGACGGCGTTCTTTCCGCAGACCTGGATCAGGCCGAGCTCGCCCCACTGGAACATCCACGGCCGGATGCTGGCAATGTCTCGGCCGATGATGTTGGTGTAGACCTCCAGCTTCGAGAACGCCGCGTAGGCCGGCGCCGAGAAGTAGAGAAGGAAGATGAAGAACAGCGACCAAGCCACCGACTGACGCGCTTGACGCACCGATGGTGTCGTGAAGTAGCGCATCAGGATGTGCGGCAGCGACGCCGTGCCCACCATCATGCAGAAGATGATGCCGAAGAAGTTGAGCGGCGAGTAGCTGATGAACGGCTCGATGTGCGGCTTCAGATTTGTGGCAGTCGCCAAGCCGGTGCGCAGCATCTCCTGTTCGCGCGCCGTGATGTCGGCAATCGCCTGTCCGTAGGTCAGCTCCGGGATGGGGATGCCGTATTTCTTGGTCGACAGGATCACGATCGGCGTGAGGTAGGCAACGATCAGCACGATGTACTGGGCGATCTGCGTCCAGGTGACGGCGCGCATGCCGCCGAGCATCGAGCAGAGTAGGATTCCCGCGAGGCCGACATAGACGGCAACCGTAAAGTCCATACCAAGGAAGCGCGAGGCGATGATGCCGGTGCCATAGACCTGTGCCGTCACGTAAGTGAACGAACAGCACACGAGCACGACGACAGCCAGGAAGCGCGTGAAGTTGCCGCCGAACCGGAATGCGAAGAAGTCCGGAACCGTGTAGGCGCCGAACTTGCGGAGATACGGGCCGACCAGGATCGACACCAGCACGTACCCACCGGTCCAGCCGAGCACCCAGGCCAAGCCGTCGTAGCCGAGCAGAAACAGCGTGCCGGCCATGCCGACGAAGGAGGCGGCGGACATCCAGTCGGCGCCAGTCGCCATGCCATTGTAGAATGCCGGCACCCGGCGGCCGGCCACGTAGTATTCGGAAACCTGCGCTGTCCGCGTCATGACGCCGATGAGGGCGTAGACCGCGAGCGTGAAGAACACGAACAGGTAGCCGAGGACTTTGTTTGGCACGCCCATCTGCTCGAGGATCGCGAGCAGGACGATGAACGCCAAGAATGTGCCCGTGTAAGCACCATAGATCTTGCCCAGATTTCTGATGAAGTCCGAGCCTTCAGCCGATTGCGTAGCCATGGTCCGCTCCCTCCTACTCGTCTTCCGCGACGCCGTGGTCACGGTCGATCTTGTCCTGCTGCCTCGCGAATACGAAGAGCATGACCACGAACGCGATCAGCGAGCCCTGGGCGGCCATGTAGAAGCCGAGCGGAAAATTCAGAACCGGGATGATGATCTGGTTGAGCGGCTTGACAAACATGTGAACGATGTAGCCGAAGAACAGCCAGATCCCCAGATGTACGAACATCAGCCGCGTCGTTCTTTTCCAGTGAGCCTCATCATTGGATTGCTGCATGGACCTTGAGCCTCCCCAGGAGCTGTTGCGGGCCCGGTTGCTGCCGGACGGGGGAGAACAGGGCGACATCCCCCCGGTGCCGCTGCCGTGTCCGGCCTCGAAGCGGGATCACGAGTCGCTACAAAAGGTTAACATTGTATGGCTACGCACTTTCATAATACTTTGGTTCAAGATGTGCGCCGAAAGGTCGACCGTGAACAGATTTAAGGGCCTGAGCCGTGAGCTGAAAGCCGTGGCGGCCGGCATCTTCCGGCCTCGCCCGCCCATCGCCGACGCCGGGAACCTCGCGAGCTTCATCGACGAGCAGTCCGCCTTCCTCGTCCAGAAAGGCATCTACGAATATTCGAGGGCCCGGGCCGGACACTACGCGAAGGTACTTTTCGCCGAGCCCGAGTTCCAGGGAAGCGTCGAGGCCGCGCGCTGGCGCGCCTATCCGATCGGGCTTGCCATGGTCGCCGAGTTGGTCGAGGGCGTGCTTCGCCCGCTGGCAGTAGGCACCGAGGCTCGGCAGCTCAATGCATTGAGTAGGCTCGTGCTCTCCATCTTCGATCGCTACCCTACACCTGCTGCGCTGCGGCAACGCGTCTGGGATGACGCCCGCGCCGAGCTCGCGCGCAGGCTGCAACTCGTCGGCCTGCATCCGCCCAAACGCGCCTTCGAGATTCCGGAGCCGTTCGCCCGCGCCTATTTCGATCTCATGCCGATCCACAAGTCGCTGCGCGCCAGCGAATTCCCGACCCTGCACAACTATCTGAAAGTCACGCTCTGCAACGTGCACGAGGAGCTGACGAAGCGGATGGATGGACCTGCCCTGGTCGCCGCTCTGCTCGAAGGACCGGACGGCCAGCAGGCCGCACACGAGGCCTGAAGCGAGAGCGGAGGCGGCGATGTCCATTGGTAGCAGCGCCACACCGCTGCTTGCCCTCGACGCCGTGGTCATCGACACGGAAACGACGGGCCTCGACGCGCGCAAGGCGCGCATCGTCGAAATCGCACTCGTTCCGTTGGTCGGGGGGCAGCTCGATGTGGAGGGCGCCTGGCGCAGCCTGATCCGGCCCGATGTTGCAATCCCGAAACAGGCTACAAAAATTCACGGGCTCGATGCGGCCGCGGTCGCCGCCGCCCCAACGTTCGCCGAGGCCTGGGGCGACCTTGCCGCGCGCATCGCCAACCAAGTCGTGATCGGCCACGCCGTGGGTTTCGACCTCGTCGTCATCGAACGCGAGTGCGCGCGTGCAGGATTGGCGTGGACGAGGCCACGCGCACTCGACACGCGCCTGCTGGCCGAAGTGGCCGCACCGAGTCTAGCCGGGTATGCGCTCGAGAACCTTGCCGCATGGCTGGAAATCGAGATTGGCGGCCGGCACTCCGCCCTCGGCGATGCGACGGCGGCCGGTCGTGCTTTCGTCGCGCTCCTTCCTCAGCTGCGGGAACGCGGCATCCGCACGCTGGCGGAAGCCGAGCGCTCCTGCCGCGCGCTCTCCGAGGCGCTCGAGAAGCAGCAGCGCGCCGGCTGGACTGCGGCCGGCAGCACATCGATCAGTGCCGATCCGCGATCCGTCCGCGTCGACACGCAACCTTATCGCCGCCAAGTCCACGACGTCATGAGAGCTCCACCGGGGTTTGCAGCACCCGGTGCATCGCTCGCCACGGCGCTCGGCCGCATGGCGGATGAGCGCATTTCATCGCTTTTTGTCCGATACGATGCGGGCGCCGGGCAACCGTTGCCCGCCGACACAGGCATCATCACCGAGCGCGACGTCATGCGTCTCTTGGCCGCGAATGGCGCTGACGCGTTGCAGGTCCGGGTCGATGGCGCGGCGAGCCGGCCGCTGGTCACGGTGCCTTCCGACGCCCTCGCCTTCCTTGCAATCGCCCGCATGAACCGGCTTCGCATTCGTCATCTCGGTGTCACCGATGCGAGAGGGCGTGTTATCGGGGCGCTGTCCGCCCGCGATCTGCTGCGGCTGCGAGCCGAAGATTCGCTCGAGCTCGGCGATGCGATCGATCAAGCAACGGACGTCCATGCGCTGGGGCGGGCCTGGGCGGAGCTGCCGCGCGTTGCCGCCGCGCTTTTGGCTGAGGGACTCTCGGGCATCGAGATCGCCGTCCTCGTTTCGCACCAGCTTGCGGCTTTGACGCGCCGCGCCGCGGAACTCGCCGAGGCGCGTCTGGAAACCGAGGGGCACGGGCCTGCACCTTGTCCCTACGGCATCGCCGTGCTGGGCTCGGCCGGCCGAGGCGAGAGCCTCCTTGCCCTGGACCAGGACAATGCTCTGATCGCGGCCGAAGACACCGGCCCTGCAGGTGAGCGTTGGTTTGCAGCGCTAGGCGCGCACGTGGCCGATACGCTCCACGCCGTCGGTGTACCCTACTGCAAAGGCGGGGTGATGGTCTCAAACCCACCGTGGCGCGGCACTCTGTCGACCTGGCGCCAGCGCATCGACCAATGGATCGAGCGATCACGGCCGGAGGACCTGCTTGCGGTCGACATCTTCTTCGACATGCGCGGTGTGCACGGAGATACGGATTTGGCCGAGAAGGTGTGGCTGGAGGCCTTCGACCGGGCCAAGGGACGGGCGGCATTTGCCAAGCTGCTGGTCGAAACCGCAGGAGCTGCAACTCCCGGACTGGGCTTTTGGGGTGGGTTTCGCACCAATGGCGGGCGGCTGGACCTGAAGAAAGCCGGACTTTTCGCGATCGTGACGGCAGCGCGCGCGCTGGCCATCTGCCATCACGTTGTCGAACGCTCGACGCCTGCGCGCCTCGCCGGTCTCGGTGCGTTCGACCGCGGCACCCGCGACCTCGAGGCCCTGGCTGACGCACATCGGGTCTTCCTCGACCTTCTCGTCGTCCAGCAGATCGAGGACATCCAGCGCGGGATTCCGCCTTCCAACTCCGTGGAGGTTGGACGTCTATCCCAACGGGATCGGGAGCGCCTGCGCCAATCGCTGAAGGCCGTCGGCGACATTGATGAGTTGACCCGGGACCTGCTGTTTGGCTGACTTTGCCGGTGGGATTCGATGGGCCGATCCTTGCTCCCGTGCGGGCTATGGGGAATGCAGATCACGGTTGCGTGACAATAAAGCTCAAACCGTCAGCATTGGAGCCAGTTTTCGCTTGCCGCAGGCGCTCCGCAGGCTCATATACGGGCCGTAAAATCCGCACCCGCAAGGCCTTTCGTGCATGCCGCGCACCCTTGGGGTGCGCGTTGGAGGGCTCGACGAGGAGACTGCATGGCCAAGGAAGAGATGCTGGAATTCGAGGGCGTCGTGGATGAGGTGCTTCCGGACGCACGTTGCCGCGTCAAGCTCGACAATGGCCACGAGGTCATTGCCTATACCTCGGGGCGGATGAAGAAGAACCGCATCCGCATCCTGGCGGGCGATCGCGTAACCGTGGAAATGACGCCTTACGACCTCGACAAGGGCCGCATCAACTTCCGCCACAAGGATACGCGCGCCCCGGCTCCCAGCGGTCAGCGCCGGCCGCCGCAGCGCCGCTTCCGCTAGGCGGCTTTTCCCGGTTAAGGCGGTCTGCGTCCCGCAAGGCAGCTTGCTAGCGGGAGCGGGGCTCATCCGGCATCGTCATCAGGATCGGCGAGCGCCTTGCTTGCGCGCGTCACCTCCGACAGCGGGACGTCCACCGCATATTCCAGCCCGCGGCCATCGAACTCGACGCGCGGGGTCCCGGCAAGCGCAGCCAGTATGAGCCGGCTGCCAAAGCCCTGATGCTTAGGGGGGGTGACTGGGGGACCGTCGCGCTCCACCCACGAGAACGCCAGCTGCGGCCCCCCGGGGTCGTCCCTGACGTGCCAGCGCACGAGCACATGCCCGCTCGGCTGCGACAGTGCGCCGTGCTTGGCAGCATTCGTCGCCAGCTCGTGGACGACGAGGGCGAACATCTGCCCGAACGGCGCCCCGGCAAACACGACAGGCCCATCGATCTGCACGCGGGCGGCGAAGCTCGCGACCTGACCTTCGACGAGCACGCGGAGCGGAGCCCCGCCCGACCGGCCCGCGGCGACGAACTCCTGTGCCCGCGCGATCGCCTGCAGCCGGCCAACGATCGCCTCCTGGGCCGCCTCGATGCCGGTTCCCGGCGTCAGCGTGTTGAGAACGATGGACTGCACGATGGCGAGGATATTCTTGGTGCGATGCTGCAACTCGCGCAGGAGCATGACCTGGCGCGCCTCGGCATTGCGGCGCTCGGTGACGTCCCGAGCGATTGAATGAAGGGCCGTGGGCTGACCCAGGGCGTCGAGCACGAGCCGGGAGTTGACTTCGACGGTGCAGCGCTGGCCGTCCTTGCGCAGCAGGTCGGTCTCGTAGGGCGTCGGCTCCTCGCCCGTAAGCTTGCGCTGCAGCACCGCGTTCTGCTTG
This sequence comes from Hyphomicrobiaceae bacterium, assembly GCA_050248715.1. Lineage (GTDB taxonomy): Bacteria > Pseudomonadota > Alphaproteobacteria > Rhizobiales > Hyphomicrobiaceae > AWTP1-13. The sequence goes on from JBFWRV010000016.1 coordinate 45,403, forward strand.
GCGATCTGGTCCGCTGGAATGTAGCGCTCGAGGGGCGTGCCGAGCATCTCCTGTGGGGGGTAGCCCAAGATGCGCTCGACGGCCGGATTGACCGATGTGATGCGCATATCGCGGTCCATGGTGGCCACGATGTCGCTGGCATTGTCGACCAGCGTGCGATAGCGCTGCTCGCTCTCGGCAAGCGCCGCCTCTGCGATCTTGCGCTCGGTTATATCGATGTCGACGCCGCTGTAGCGCGCGGGCATACCGCGGGAATCGCGAACGATCCGTCCACGCCGGAAAATCCATCGCACCTGACCGTCCGGCCTGACGATGCGGAACTCGACCTCGTAGAAGTCGCTGCCGCTCTCGAGCACCTGCTGAAAGCCGTCCGCCACCCGGTCGCGGTCGTCGGGATGGCGCAGGGCACGCAAGGTGTCGACCGGCACGGGCCCCGACGTCGGCTCGATGCCCATGAGCTGGAACAGCTGGGGCCGGCCGCGCAGCATGCCGGTGGCCACCTCGATATCCCACACGCCTATGCCCGCCGAGCGCTCGGCAAGCTCCAGGATCTCCTCGCGTCTCCACGGCGCCCAATCGCGGCAATCGGGACGTTGGGAGTTCTGCTCGGTTCGTTGTGACTCGGGTCGTTGAAACATAAGGCCTGCGACGCAAGGAGAGCGGTGCGATACGAACCTTGCCTGCCTTGCGCCGACCGTGCAAGCGTTGCCGGAGCAGTGCGACGGTTCCGAGATTGTCGCTCGATCTCAAAGCATTGGCGCGTTCGCAAGATCTTTCGATCCGCGACCGGAGCGGATTTTTCGGACCGCCCGGCGCAGGCTGTGAAACACCTTGCTTCCGCCCCAATCGCGTCCCGGCAGCGACAACGATCCGCCCCAATGGCCTGCGACCTTGAGCACCGTTGCCTCTCGGCCCGGTCCGCGGCGCGGCTCCGGAATTCTCAGCCCCCCAGCCCCCCGGGGTTTCGCTGGCGGACCGGGCCAACTACGCAAACGAAGAGGCACACCCTGATGCACCACTCGCAAGGCCGGCTCATGCGCGCCGGCCGTTTGTTTTTGCGGTCTCGCCGCGTCGGTAAGGCTCAGATCCCGCCCGAGAGTTTGCGAAGGACGGCGCGGGGGATATCCTCGCGCGTCAGGCCTCTGTCCGCCAAGGCCTCGTCGGACAGCAGCCGCAGCTGCTCATAGTAGTGGGCTGCGTCCGCAGCCTGCGAGCAAGCCTGCAGGATGTCCCTTATCCACCCGACGATCGGCGGCATCGAGAAGCCTCCGACCGCGGTGCGTAGAAAGCCGCGGCGGGGCGATCTTCCGATCACGACTCCGACTGTCATGGCATTCCTCCGCTTGCTGGCAGGATGAGCATGGCCGTCGCCGCTTGCAGGCGGCTGCATCGAGGCTTGCATGGGCGCAAGGTGCACGCTGTTCCCGCGGAGACAGGAAGCGCGTCTCGCCGCGTTGATTCGGCGGGCCGCTGGTAGGAGTCTGGCCTTGCGCCAGTTGCCATCTCGACCGGCCCGCTCATACCTGCAATAACCGGGGCGCTGAGAAGTCAATCGCCGGGGCCGGAACGTGCAAGACAAGCCGTCAAGCGCAGGGTTGCTGCATCACGAGGACCTCGAGGTCGGAAGGACCTACACCTCCGGCACCAAGGCAGTGACCAGGGACGAGATCATGTCCTTCGGCCGCACCTATGATCCCCAGCCGCTCCACGTCGACGAGGAGGCGGCCAAGAAGACCCTGGTCGGCGGCCTGTGCGCGTCGGGTTGGCATACCTGCACCATGATGATGCGGCTCATCGCCGACGGCGTGCTCATCAAAATGGCGGCTCTGGGCTCGCCCGGCGTCGACGAGGGGCGGTGGATGGTGCCGGTGCGTCCCCGAGACGAAATCTTTTGCCGCTACACGATCGAGGACAAGCGCGAGTTGGCCTCGCGCCCCGACGTCGGCATGTCCAAGGTGCTGGTCGAGCTCTTCAACCAGAAGGGCGAGACGGCTGCCAACTGGCGCACCAATCAGCTCTTGCGGCGGCGCCAGCCCGGCCCGCCGCCGGACCCCTCGGCACCCAGGCGCGAGCGCAAGGCCATTGCGAGCCTCTGGGATGATGTCTCGGGGCCCGTGACCCCGCTGCGGCCCGATCTCTACTTCGAGGACCGCAGGATCGGTGAGCTGACCGACCTCGGCACGCACACCTTCCGGAAGGACGGGATCATCGCCTTCGCCCGCGAGTTCGATCCTCAGCCGTTCCACCTCGACGAGGCCGCCGCCGCCGCATCGCTGTTCGGCAAGCTGTCGGCGTCGGGTTGGCACACGGCAGCCTACTGCGTGCGCGGCAACATCGGCGCCCGCCTCAGGGGCAACGAGAACGCCCGCGCGCGTGGAATACCTCTCGCAGCGTACGGTCCCTCGCCGGGCTTCCGCAACCTGAGCTGGCCGAAACCCGTCTTCGTCGACGACACGCTGGAATACCGCGGGCGCCTCGCCCAGAAGATCGACCTCAAGTCGCGTCCGGACCGGGGCATCATCGCCACCGAGATCCAGGCCCGCAATCAACGGGGCGAGATCGTGTTCATGGTGGTCTCGCAGATCCTGGCAGAGCGGCGGGAGCCTTTTCGGGCGGCGTGATGGCGCAGGCGTTGTGAGCGGGTGGCGGAGGCTGTTCTCCGCGCTTCCGGCATCCCGGCAACCGGCATCCCGCGTTATTGCAACGCCGGCAGAAACGTCCGATCATTACCCAAAGCTTGCCGATGATGGAAAGCCAGCCGGCAATGCCGCAGCCGGCATCGTAGTGCAAAAAAAACTCAACCGGAGGAACGTCGCATGGCAGCCCAGTCGCACATCTACGCCGGCGTGGCCGGCTATGTCGGTCGTCCCAACGAGAAAGGTGCCGTGGGGGTGTTTCGCCGCCCGGCGTCCGGTGGCGCGTGGCAGCATGTCCTGACCGATCTCGAGACGCACACGGTTTTCGTGCATCCGACCGACCCCAACGTGGTGCTTGCCGGCACCGCGGACGGCGTGTGGCGCAGCACGGATCGCGGCGCCACCTTCAAGCGCGCCGGCTTTCCCGACACGGGCAGGCAGGTCTGGTCGTTCCTGTCCGACTCGAGAGACTCCACTAGGATCTACGCGGGTGCTTCACCGGTTGCCATCTATCGCACCGAGAACAGCGGCGAGAGCTGGCAGCGCCTGCCCGATCCCGGCATCAAGGACCGGGCCACCGCGCCGTTTGCAGTGCGCGTGATGCGCATGGTGCAGCACCCGTCCCGGCCCAACGAGATCTACGCTGCACTCGAGATCAACGGCGTGATCCGCACGACCGACGGCGGCGAGACGTGGAGCGATTGCAGCGCCGACCTGATCCGCCTGTCGGAGCTGGAGCATCTCAAGAGCAAGATCGTCAGTGACACCTTTGCCGAGGGCATGCTGGACGGCCATGCCATCACCATCAGCCCGGCTGACCCTGACGGCGTGGTTCTCGCCTGCCGCATGGGGCTCTTCCGCTCCGCCGATAAGGGGCAAAGCTGGCAGGACATGGACATGAAGCGCTTCTCGCCCATCACCTATGGCCGCGACGTGAAAGTGTCACTGCAGGACCCCAAGACGATATACGCAGCATTGAGCGTTGCTGCCGCCAGCCACGACGGCGGCGTCTATCGCAGCCGGGACGCCGGCAAGACCTGGACGCGCTTCGACAAGGTCCAAGTGCACGGCACGATCATGTCGGTCGGGCTGCACCACACCGACCCCAATCAGGTCTACATCGGAGCGCGCTATCAGGGCGAGGTGTTCGGCACGCAGGATGGCGGCGAGACCTGGGCCGCCATACCGCTGCCGGGCCCGGTGAAGGACATCTACTCGGTGGCGTGTGGCTGAAGCCATTCGCAGGGCGCAAGAGGCGAAGCCGCATTGCGCCGATCGGTGCAATGCGCTCCGCTTTGGCACCCTACGGACGATCGCGAGGAGAACCCGCACATGGACTTCGGATTGCATCTGGGCACGCGCGGTGCGGCGTCCAATCCCGACAACCTGCAGGCGTTGGCGCAGCATGCCGAGCGCCTGGGGCTCGCCTATCTGGGCTTCAGCGACCACGTCGTGATCGCGCGCAGCATCGCCTCTCGCTATCCCTACAGCGAAAGCGGTGACTGGCCGGGCGTCAGCACCGGCTTCTGCTTGGAGCAGATCGGGTGCCTCACCTTCGCTGCGGCCGTCACTAAGAAGATTCGGCTGCTCACCTCGGTGATGGTCGCGCCGCACCGGCCCGCCATCCTCGCCGCCAAGATGCTGACGACGGCAGACGTGCTGTCCAAGGGGCGGGTTACCGTCGGCTTGGGGGTGGGTTGGATGGCGGAGGAGATGGCGCTGCTCGGCGCGCCGCCCTACGACAAGCGGGGCGCCGCATCGAACGAGTACATCGAGGCGTTCCGCGCGCTGTGGACGCAAGCCTCGCCGACGTATCAGGGCGAATTCGTCAGCATCCACGACGTGATATTCGAGCCCAAGCCCGTGCAGAGGCCGCACCCGCCGATCTGGGTGGGTGGCGAGGGCGCGGCGGCGCGTCGCCGCGCCGGACGCCTCGGCGACGGCTGGTATCCGACCATCCGCAATCCCAGGGAGCCGCTGGACAGCCCGACCGCGTTCGCTGCGGCGCTGGCTGACATGCGACGGCATGCGGAGGCCGCGGGCCGCGACCCCGGCACGGTGGACGTCGCCATGTTCGTCCCCAACTACAGCCTCGGCGCGCCGCAGCCGGGCCGTGACGGCAAGCGCATGACCTTCAGCGGGTCCGCGCAGCAGATCGCCGAGGATGCCAAGGCCTTTGGAGAGGCCGGTGTGAGGCACATCGTCATCGGCCTGGAGAGCAACAACCTCCAGGACTATCTCGACAAGGTCGAAGGTTTTGCCCGGGACGTCGTGCCGCTCGCCAGGTGAGGCTCACCCTTTGGCTTTGAGGGACTGGTAGATCTCGAGCGCCTCGCGTGGCTTGGTGCTCTTGTGCACGACGGCGTTCACGGCGGCGATCATGGCCTTGGGCGCATCGGACTGGAAGATGTTGCGGCCCATGTCGACGCCCGCCGCACCCTGCTGCACGGCATTGTAGGCCATGGTGAGCGCGTCAAGCTCGGGCAGCTTCTTGCCGCCCGCCATCACGATCGGCACCGGGCAGGAGGCGGTGACCGTCTCGAAGTCCTTGTCCACGTAGTAGGTCTTGACGTACTGGGCGCCGAGCTCGGCGATGATGCGGCAGGCAAGGCGGAAATACTTGGCGTCGCGCACCATGTTCTTGCCGACTGCGGTGACACCCATGACCGGCATGCCGTGGCGCAGGCCGGCGTCCACCAGCCTCGTCATGTTGTGCACCGAGCGCGTCTCGTGCTCGCCGCCGATGAACACCTGGATGCCGACGCCCGCCGCGTTGAGGCGTACCGCGTCGTCCATATCCATGGCGATCTGCTCGTCCGAGAGCTCCTCGCGCAGGATGCTGGGGCCGCCGCTCGCCCGCAGCACCATGGGCTTCTGGGATTCGGCGGGGATGACGGAGCGCAGGATGCCGCGCGTGCAGAACAGCGCATCGCAGTGCGGCAGCAGCGGTACGATGGAGAGATCGATACGCTCGAGGCCCGTCGTTGGGCCCTGGAAGTAGCCGTGGTCGACGGCCAGCATGACGGTGCGGCCGGTGGCGGGATTGAAGGTGCGCGCGAGCCGGTTCTTCATGCCCCAGTCGAGCTGATGGGAGCCTTTGAGGAAGAAGCCCGGCGCAGCCTGGGGCTTGTCGGCGTAGTAGCGCTCACCTTCCTTGTCGGCTTCGGGCATGGCAGACCTCGCGTGCTCTGGCTGGCGATCACTTAGCCGCGCACGGCTCGTTTGTCATCCCAAGCGCTTCAGTCGGGTCGTGTTGCGTGCCTGAGCCAGAGCGCGAGCAGCGGGGGGAGGAGGAGTTCGGACGCTGTCAGAGCCAGCACCATCGGTGGGGGTTTGCCGACAACGCCCATCGACACAAGCCTTGCGATGCCACCGGCGAAGAAGCACCAGAAGCAGCACTGCAGAACCAATGAATGCCTTTTCAGGTCAGACGCTCCAAGAGCGAACAGAACCCCATAGATCGTGAACACAGTGCCGTAAAATCTGTTCTGGCTGTCCAGTACCGGGTCCCGGATGACCTCGGGCGGCAACTTCGCGCCCAACAGTATGTCAGCGCCCAACCCAAGCGTGAGGTGCAGCAGGCCAGCCAGAACAAAGGCAATTGCTGCAAGTCGCAGAAACAAGGAAAGCATCGCTCTTCCCCCTCCTTCAATGAATGGGTTCGAAATATCATCGATGATGAAAGGCTGACACCCTCGGGTGATGCAGGACGACCACTCCTGACGATGCAATCGCGTGGAACTATCTAACGCAGCGCGGCGGCGATGTTGCCTCCGTCCACCGTCGTTACATCGCCCGTGGTTTTCAGCTCCAGGGCCTGGTGCAGGAAGGCCTGGGCCACATCCTCGGCCGTCACCTCGCGCCCCAGCAAGTTGCCCCTCATGTACTCCTTCTCACTCACACCGCGCGCGACCGAGCGCGATTTGATGAAGTCGTCGGTGAGGAGGCCGGAGCGGATGCGGTCGGCGTTGACGGCGTTGGCACGGATGCCTTCGGCGCCGTAGTCGAGCGCGTACTGGCGCACGAGGAACAAGGTAGCGGCCTTGGGCAGCCCATAGGGGCCGAAATTCGGGCCGGGGTTCACCGCCTGCTTCGACACGTTGAAAAGGAGGCAGCCGCCGGTGCCCTGCGCCAGCATGACGCCTACCGCGGCTTGGGCCACGCGCTGATGCCCGTAGAAGTTCAGCTCGAAGCTTTTCCTCAACACCGCCTCGTCGACCTCGCCAATGCGTCCCTGCCAGGCCGCGCCTGCATTCGAGACGACGACGTCGACGCCGCCGAAGGTGTCCGCTACGCGGTCGAAGGCGCCGCGCACAGAGGCCGCATCGGTCACATCGCAAGCAACCGGCAGGGCCGACGCGCCGATGGCTAGCGCCCGGTCTCGCGCCGCGTCCTCGTTCACATCCAGAAGCGCAACCTCGGCACCTGCCGCCGCGAAGGCACGGGCCGTTGCCGCGCCGATGGCGCCGCCAGCCCCGGTAATGGCGACGATCTGGCCGGCCAGGGCGAGCTCCTTGGTTTGGGCGAGCTTGACCTGTTCGGGCGGCCAGTATTCGCACTCGAACATGTCGGCATCGCCGATGGACCTGTATTGGCCTATGGCCTCAGCGTCGGCGATCGCATGAACGGCACATTCCGCCAGGTCGGCGGCGATGCGGGCGTCGGCCTTGCTGCGGCCGAGGCCGAACAGCCCCAAACCTGGCACCAGGATCACGCGCGGCAGCAGATCGAGCATGACCTTGCCGCCGCCCGTGCGGACGTCGTTGCGGGCGAAGTAGTCAGCATAGCTGGCGGCAAATCTCTGTGCCGCTGCGCGCACGTCCTGCCTGAAGGACTCGAGCTTGCCGGCCTCCGGCACCGGCACGATCAGCGGCCAAGGCTTCGTGCGGATAACGTGGTCGGGGGTGATGACGCCGGCATGTGCATAGCGCGCAACCTCTGCACCGTCGACAAACCTGCGCACGGCCTCGCCGCTGCGAAACTCGAGGATCAGCCGCCGCCATGCGCCCTCGACCGGCCGCTCCGCGCCGCTACAGGCGCCGCGGAGGATGGGAGCAACCTCGGTCACGGTCGCCACGTTTTGAGGCAACGGAGCACTCGCAAATACAGCCTTGCGGCTGCGCTGCAGCCGCGCCTCGGCCAGCGTCACCATCTCGATCATGCGCTCGTAGGCTTCGCGCGCGGTGTCGCCGAAGGTGAAAATGCCGTGCTTGTCGAGCAGCAGGCCCTCGACCTTCGGCTCGGCGTCGAGACTATCGGCGGCAGCCTTGGCGAGACCGAAGCCCGGCCGGTGGTACGGCACGAAGCCCAGCCGATCCCCGTAGACCTCGCGCGTAAGCTCCTGGCCGTCCGGCTGATCGAGCAGGCTAAGCACCGCGTTGGCATGCGTGTGGTCGACGAACTTGGCCGGCGCAAAGGCGTGCAGCAACAGCTCCACTGATGGGCTGGGGGCTGCGGGATCAAGCAGGAACGCGCGCTGGATCGCCATCATCTCGGCGTCATCGAGACTTGCCTGCCGGCGAAGCTTGCGCAAAGGCGCCAGCTTCACGGCCGGCATACCCGAGGGATCGATGGCAGCCATGTTCCGGCCGGAGCCTTTGACGCACAGCACGTCGTGCATGTCGCCGGCGAGGTCCGCCATCCTCGTCTTGAGGGAGGTGTTGCCGCCGCCATGCAGCACGAGGAGCGGATCGCCGCCGAGCAACCGCGTCGTGTAGACGCGCATCGCCAAATCCTCGCTCGTTCCGGCCGTGCCATAGGTCTCGACCGCATCGTGGGCGTCGGCATCCCTCCAACGGCTCTGCATGACTGTCCTCGCGCGGCCCCGGCGTTACCAAGGGATCACAGACACAATTGCGTGTGGAGCGTTGTGCCCGCGCGAAGCCATACCAAATCCGGTAAATGCCAACCAGTCGTCACCGGCGTGCGCATGCGGGGAGAGCCGAGGTCGAAGCGCGACTTGACCAGGCATTGGCGCAGACGTTTCCGGCAAGCGATCCCATCGCCGTCGGTCGCGCCACGTCCACGGAGCCGCCGGCCCGACCGATCGATCGCACACCTCCCCTGCTGGACCGGGCGGCACTGACCCTTGCACGACAGAGCGGGGTATAGGCGCGGCGGAGCGCAGGAGCCGTACACCGACAGCTAGGGCACCACATCTTCACCGTGCCGGCCCGTCATCATGGACAATCTGGGCTCGCACAAAGGCCGCGCCGTGCGCGACGCCATCCGCTCGGCCGGGGCGCACCGCCTGCTGCTGCCGCCCTATTCGCCCGACCTCAACCCCATCGAGCAGGCCTTCGCCAAGCTCAAGCCCTGCTGCGCAACGCCGGCGAGCGCACCCTTGAAGCCACATGGCGAAGGATCGGCGACCTGATCGGCAACTTCACACCGCAAGAATGTGCCAACTACCTTGCCAACGCCGCCTATGCTGCCATTTGAAATGAACGGGCGCTAGCGATGTCCAGGGCTCCTCCGGCTTCCCTCGGGGCAGGCCCGAGGGCTGGCGAGAAAATTCCTAGATGACGGTCATGCCACGATCAGCGGCTGGCCGAAGCCGTAGACCTTACGCAAGGTTGCGCAAATCTCGCCGTGTGTGACGCCGGCGCAGGCAGCCTCCACCACGCTTGCATAGACGTTTTCGCCTTCGCTCTCCGCTGCGCGGGCAAGGGTATCGAGCGCGCGGCGCACCTTCTCTTGGTTGCGCGCTGCCTTGAAACGCTTCAGCCGCTTGATCTGCGCCTCGATCTTGCGTCGCGGCGGCGGCGTCAGCGCTTCGCGCTCCATCTCGAACTCGGGCGTCAGGCGGTACTTGTTCAACCCGACGATGGTCTCGGCGCCGCAGTCGACCTTCTCCTGGAAGGCCAGGGCCGAGTCGCCGCAGATTTGCTGGGGAATGCCGGCTTCCACGGCCGCGTACATGCCGCCAGCGGCATCGATGCGGGCGATCACGGCGCGGATTTTCTCCTCCATCCGATCGGTCAGCGCCTCCACGTAGTAGGAGCCGCCGAGCGGGTCGATCACGTCGGTGAGATGCGCCTCCTCCTTGAGGATGTTCTGGGTGGCGATAGCGATGCGTGCCGCCTTCTCGGTGGGCACCGACAGCACCTCGTCATAGGAATCCGTGTGCAGCGACTGCAGGCCGCCGAAGATGCCGGCCATCGCCTGCACCGCAACGCGCGGGATGTTGTTCAGCGGCTGCTCGCGCGTCAGGTCCACGCCCGAGGTCTGGCCGTGGAATTTGAAGCGCCAGGAGCGCGGGTCCTTGGCGCCGAAGCGGTTGCGCGCGAGATCGGCCCAGATACGCCGCCCGGCGCGGAACTTCGCCACCTCCTCGAAGAAGCTGATGGAGATGTCGAAGAAGAACGTGAAGCGCGGCAGCACCTCGTCCGGGTCCCATCCTCGCGCCAGGCAGTCGCCGGCGTACTGGACGGCAGAAGACAGCGTCAGCCCCATGGCTTCCGCCGGTGTGGCGCCCGCCTGCTGCATGTGCTGGCCAACGACCGACAGCGGGTTCCATTGCGGCAGGTGACGGCGAGCGAAGGCAATGTGATCCGTGAGCACGCGGCGGGCGCCGGGCAAGCTCAGGCGGAAGAACATGTGGTTGGCGACGAAGTGAGAGAGGTAGTCCGACTGGTTCGACGTGCCGGAGATGCGATCCCAGGAGATGCCGCGCTTCCGGGCCACGGCCAGCTCCAGTGCCAGCAGCGTGAACGGCGAGGGGTCGTTGAGGGAGGTGGAGATGTCGCCGATGGGAATCCCGTCGAGGCAGGTCTCCATGTCCTCGACCGAGTTCACAGTAACGCCGCAGGTGCCGAGGATCTCGGGCGGCATCTCGTCAATGTCATAGCCGCGATAGACGGAGTTGCAGGGGATCAGCGACACCGCGGTGCCGCCGTGCGCTAGGATGGTCTTGAGGCGCGCGTTGTAGTCCTCCGGCACGCCAAGGCCGATCAGCTGCCGCTGCGTCCAGGTGCGGCCGCGATGCATGGTAGGGTAGATGCCGCGCGTCATAGGCGGCTGACCAGGGAAGCCCAAGGCGTCCATGTAGTGTGCTTCCGCCGCTTCCCCGGCGCTTCCGCCAGGCCAATCCTGCGACGTGTAGAGCGGCTGGATCTCGACGCCCGAGCGGTTGTGCGGATTGCGAGCCTCGCCAAGCCCGGCTTGCGCCTCGGCCCGCCAACGTCCCCGCGCCTGGTCGAAATTCGACAGCGGCAATGCCACGGCCTTGGTAGTGCCGGCTTTCGCCCGCTTGCCCATGCAATTTCCTCCTGCCCCGCGCCCTCACTCAGTCGGGGCGCTTTACCTGTCCGTAGAAGCCGATGCCCTGCTTGCGCGTCGCCCGCCGCCGTAGCGCGTATCCTCCGGCGCAGAGTGCGAATGCGATGCCGCCCGCAATGTTGTAGCCGGCGGCAAACAACAATCCTGCGGCGGCCGCCAGGAGTCCGAACGCGAAGTTCCATTCGCGCCGGAACGACCCGCCTGAACGCGAACGGCTCACGCCAGCAGCCCCCCGTCCCTGGCCGCGCGCGCCTCGTCGGCCAGCGCGGCGACCTTCGACACGATCTCCTCCCGCGAAGCGCCAGGATGGAAAATCTCCCGGACACCGGCCTTTCGCAGCTTGCGCTCGTCTGCGTCGGGCACGATGCCGCCAACAACCACCGGGATGTGGTCCAGTCCGGATTTCTTCAGGGCCTTCATTAGCTTAGGCACCAGAAGGTGGTCGGTGGCCAGCGAGGAGATGCCGATGACATCGACGTCCTCCTCCTCGACCAGCCGCACCACATGCGCGATCTCCTGCCAGGGTGGCGTATAGAGCACATCCATGCCGGCATCTCGCAGGAAGGCTGCCACGACGCGGCTGCCACGGTCATGCCCGTCGAGCCCGATCTTCGTGACGAGCACCTTTGGAGGATGCGCCGGCTTGGCTAGATTCATGATGCGTCCTGCTCATGGCGAACCCATCTATGGTGGGCCATGGCTCGACCAAAGTGAAGTGGTCGCAGGTGCGCAGAGCGGCGCCAGCATCAACGATGACCGGCCAGGGCGGACCGCAACGGCACAGGAGAAAGAATGATGTGGCTGCGATCTCTGCTGCTGTTCCTGACCGGAGGCGTGCTGGGCACCGGCTTTGGTTTGGCGCTCGGTTTTTTCCTGTTCCCCTACGTCTTTCCGCCGCCTCCTGCCGCCGAGCAATTGAGCGAGGTGGAACGAAGGAGCCCGATCGTGGCTGGCGGCAAGTTCATCCACGCCAATCCAAGCGACCCCGTTCACTGGGGCAAAGGCAGCGTCACGGTGCGGCAGGACAGTGTTTTCCTGGAGAGCGACTTCGAGGTTGGGCCGGGGCCCAAGTATCACGTCTATCTCGTGCCTAAGGCGCCCATCCGATCCTCCGGCGATCTCGCGGGTGTCAAGTTCGTGGACCTGGGCCGCCTGCGCTCCTTCAAAGGCAGCCAGCGCTACACCATTCCGGCGGGCACCGATCTCAAGAACTACCGCAGCGTGATTGTCTGGTGCGAGCAGTTCTCAGTGCTGATCACGCCGGCGGACCTAGCGTCACTGCGGAACTGAGCCGATCATCAATGAGTGCGCCAGCGCGGCTCACTGCTTGGCCGGCGGCACTATTTTCATGACGAAGGAGGTGGGAGCCTCGCTGGGCCGAATGGGCCCGGGACCTTGTGGCTGATTGGGGCCAGCGACTTAAGATAGGCGGCGATCGCGTTGGCATCGGCCTTCGTCAGGCTCGCGAAGGCCTTCCACGGCATGATCGGCGCAGCTGGCGCCCATCGGGACGGGCGCCCTTCTGCAGGGCGTCGACGATCTGCGCCTTGCTCCAGTTGCCGAGGCCGGTCTCCCTGTCGGGAGTGAGGTTCGGGCCATGGAACACGCCAAGCCCGGGAATCTCGAAGCCCACCTCGGAGCCGGCAAACGCCCGCGCCATGTCCGGCTTGCCGAAGAAGTATCCGGGCGTGTGGCAGTCATTACAGCCCCCGAACTGCACCAGATATTTGCCTCGCGCGATCTCGGCGCGACTCGATTGCGCGCTCGCCGGCTGCGCTGAGGCGAAGGACAAAAGACTTAAGATGATGCCGGCGAGCAAGGTCGATATGGATCGGGCAGCGGCGCGTGTCATGACACCCCCCTCAAGAACCGCGCCTTGCATAGCTCAGAAATCGCCGCAAGGAAAAGGCCGGGCGTTGCCGCCCGGCCATTCGATGTGTCTTGCAGTCTCTCGCGCCGCGCGCCTTCACTTCAGCAGGCCTTCGGCCTTCATCGCCTCCTGCACCGCGGGGCGCGCGCCGACGCGCTTGCGGTAGGCCAGCACGTTGGCAAAGGGCGCAAGGTCGACATTCACGCGCGGTGCCCAGTTGGTCACCACGAACAGGTAGGCGTCGGCGACTGAAAAATTCTTGCCCATCAGATAGTCGTTGCTGGCGAGATGCTTGTCGAGATGGGCGAGGCGTCCGGCCAGCCGCTCGCGGAAGAACTGCTTTGCCTCTTCCGGCATCGTTGGGTTGAACAGCGGCGAGAAGCCTTTATGCATCTCCGAACTGATGAAGTTGAGCCACGACTGCAGCTTGGTGCGCTCCATCGTGCCGGTCGCCGGTGCGAGGTTCTTGGCGGGCACCTTGTCGGCGATGTACTGCACGATGGCGGGCCCTTCCGAAATGCGCGTACCGTCGTCGAGTTCGAGCAGCGGCACATAGCCCAGAGGGTTCACGCCCCGGTAGTCGCCGCCGCCGTCCATGCTCTTCGTCTTGCCGTCGACCTTGATCTTGTCGAACGGCAGCCCGGCTTCATTGAGTACGATGTGGGGGGAGAGCGAGCAGGCACCGGGCATGTAGTAGAGCTTCATCGAGCGTCTCCTTTACTAGGGCTGTCAGGCTGCTTACCACTTGCATCTGCATTCAATGCATCTGCATAGGAGGAATATCGATGCAAGTGCAAGCGAATTCCCCTAAGTTCACGAAGTCATGACCAGCAAGCCTTCAGCCGCCGCGGTCGAGGCCTGGGCCAACCTCGTGCGCACCGAGAGAAGTCTCCGCGACCGGGTGGAGGAGCAGCTGAAGCGCGCCGGATTGCCCCCGCTCGACTGGTATCATGTGCTCCATGAGATCGATCGCACGCCCAAGGGAATGATGCGCCAGACCGGAGTGCAGGATCGCACGCAGCTGGCGCAGTACAATGTGTGCCGGCTCGTCAATCGCCTGGAGGGCGAGGGTCTGGTGGAGCGGCGCCAGTGTCAGCTGGACGGCCGCAACAACGTACTTCTCATTACCGCCAAGGGCCGCGCCTTGCGGCGGGCCATGTGGCCGGTCTACTCGGCGGCCATTGAGGAGCATGTGGGCGCCCATCTGAGCCAAGTCGAAGCCGCGCAGCTTGCGCGCCTCCTGGCCAAGCTGCTGCAGCGGCAGGCCGCGCGGGCGGGCGCGGCCGACACGTCCTAGCCTTGAACCCGTCACCGGCTTTTGCTGCGCGCTGCAAGTGACACCACGGCCATCCTCGGGTAGCGTGCGCTGACGCGATTTGGCAGGAGCCTTCCGCCCGATGAATGTGCACGCCAAGGTTTCGATTGGGCATTCCGCATGCCCGCATGATTGCCCCTCGACCTGCGCCCTCGATGTGGAGCTGCTGGCCAACGGCAAGATTGGCCGCGTGCACGGCGCCCGCGACAATGGCTACACAGCCGGCGTTGTGTGCGGAAAGGTCGCCCGGTACGCCGAGCGGGTGCACCACCCGGACCGCCTTATGCACCCGCTCCGGCGCAAGGGGCCGAAGGGCTCAGGCGCGTTCGAACGCATCTCCTGGGACGACGCGCTCGATCTCACAGCCGAGGCTCTGCTTGCCGCCGAACGCCGCCACGGTCCGGAGGCCGTGTGGCCCTACTACTATGCCGGCACCATGGGCCTCGTGATGCGGGACGGCATCAACCGGCTGCGCCACGCCAAGCGCTACTCCGGCATGTACGCCACCATCTGCACGACGCTGGCCTGGACCGGCTATATCGCGGGCACCGGGCGCCTGGCTGGACCCGACCCGCGCGAGATGGCGAAATCCGACCTCGTGGTGATCTGGGGCACCAATCCCGTCAACACGCAGGTCAACGTGATGACGCACGCCACCCGGGCCCGCAAGGAGCGCGGCGCCAAGATCGTCGCCATCGACATCTATCAGAACGGCACGATGCAGCAGGCCGATCTGGCGCTGTGCCTCAAGCCGGGCACCGACGGGGCGCTCGCCTGCGCCGTCATGCACGTGTTGTTCCGCGACGGCTACGCCAACTGGCCCTATCTCGATAAGTATACCGACTGTCCGCGTGAGCTAGAGGCGCACCTGAGGACGAGGACGCCCGAGTGGGCGAGCGCCATCACCGGTCTGAGCGTAGAGGAGATCGAAACGTTCGCCAGGCTGGTTGGCACCACTCCGCGCGCCTATTTCCGGCTCGGGTACGGCTTCGCCCGTTCCCGCAACGGCTCGCACAACATGCATGCTGCGCTTTGCATCCCCTCCGTCACCGGCGCGTGGCTGCACGAGGGTGGCGGCGGCTTTCACAACAACGGCGCCATTTTTCACTGGAACAAGTCGCTGATTGAGGGCCTCGATGTCGCCGACTCCAGCGTGCGCATTCTCGACCAGTCGCGCATCGGCCCGGTCCTTACTGGCGATCCTGCCGACATCAAGGGCGGTCCGCCGGTGACGGCACTGCTGATCCAGAATACCAACCCGGTACAGGTCGCGCCCGAGCAGCGTAAGGTAAAGGCCGGGTTCGCGCGCGAGGATTTGTTCGTGGCCGTGCATGAGCACTTCATGACCGCCACGGCGAAAATGGCCGACGTCGTGCTGCCGGCCACGATGTTTCTGGAGCATGACGACGTCTATCAGGGCGGCGGCCACCAATACATCATCCTCGGGCCGAAGCTGATCGAGCCGCCCGGCGAGTGCCGCTCCAACCACGACGTCATCGTCGCGTTGGCGAAGCGGGTCGGCGCCGAGCACCGCGGCTTCACCATGGGTCCGCGCGAGATCATCGACTGGACGCTGGAGAAGTCAGGCTGGGGCAGGCTGTCCGAGCTCGAGGCCAACAAGTGGATCGACTGTCAGCCCGACTTCGCGCAAGCTCACTACATCGAGGGTTTCCGCTATCCCGACAAGAAATTCCGCTTCAAGCCGGACTGGGACAACATCCCCGCGCCACGCAGCAACGCGGTCCGCATTCCTCACGACATGCCCAGTCTTCCCGACCATTGGGACGTGATTGAAAAAGTAGACGCGAAGCACCCCTTCCGGCTGGCGACGAGCCCGTCGCGCGACTACCTCAACTCGTCCTTCAACGAGATGCCGACCAGCCGCCGGAGGCACGGGCACCCGCGCGCCAAGGTGCATCCGGAAGACCTCAGCGCCCTCGGCATCGCCGACGGCGAGCGCGTGCGGATGGGCAACGAGCGCGGCGAGATCACGCTCGCCGCCGAGGCGTTCGCCGGCGTCAGGCGCGGTGTTGTCATCGTAGAGGGGATCGTTCCCAACGATCAGTTCGAGGGCGGCGAGGGCATCAATACGCTGACCAGTGCCATCCAGGGAGCACCCTACGGCGGCGCTGCGTTCCACGACAACCACGTGTGGATCAGAGCGGCGTGAAGCGTTCCTCAGCTTCTAGCCGCGATCACGGTTCTCAAGTTGGTGCAGAATTGGAATGGCGCTCGGAAATTGGGGGTGGCTGACATCCAACCTCCGAGCGCCGCAAGTGCGAGCCGTCTGGGACCCTGCTGCCATCGCTGGCGCAACCCGCACCCCGTCACGGCCACGCACCTGTGCCGTTGGGAGGCTACTTCTTTGCCGGCTCGCTGGATTTTGCCGGCGTCGAAGCAGCGGCGGCGCAGACTCCCTTGCCGTCCTTGCCGCCCTTCTCGTCCCACTTCATCTTCGCCTTCTCGCAATCGACCTTGTTCGCGGGCGCTTTCTGCTGCGCGAAGGCGGAAGGGACCACAACAAGAGCCGCCACGACGGCGGCGATTGGAATGAGTTTCATTCGCGTTCTCCGTTTTCGGTCGCCCATGCATACGGGCGAGGTACTCGGAGATGAGGCCACGAAAGCTTGTCGCAATTTGAGCCGTGGGCTGAACGCCAGCCGTCGCGCGCGTTCATGGACCATTCACGCAAACGCGTCGGGTTTGCCGATTGGGGCGCCCAACTTGACCGTCGTGATGGCGTGGGCCGCCCGTTGGCGCGCAAGGCTCAGCACGGCAGCACTGGGCACGGACAGGAGTGTCGAGCACTGGCGGTTTCACCGCCAGATCTCCGAAAGGCAGGAGGCGCCCCGCGGCCCTTCAGCGACGACCGCAGGGCGCTGTATGGTCTCAGGACTTCTTCTTCGCCAGGTCCTTCTTGCAGGCGGCGCGGAACTTCTTGCGCTCCTCGCCATGCAACCCTTTCGCGTCCGCCTGCTTGGAGCATTCGAGTGATGCAGCCGTTCGCGGCTTGGCCGGTGCCTTGGGTTTGGCTTCGGGCTTGGCAGCCGGCGTGGACGGCGCTGGCGTCTGAGCGATGGCGGGGACGACGAAGAAGGGGCTGGCAAGCAGGGCGGCAATGAGGACTTTACGCATGGGACAACCTCCATTTTGGCCAGATCGGGTCAGATCGGGGCGAGACATCCCGCAGTTGCGCTGAACCCTGCATGAATGCTGCTCCGGCGCCCCCCCGGCGGCCCGGACAGCCCTGGTTCTCGGCGAGCGTTGGATTAGACTTGGGCGATTGTCCCAGCAGCGCAAGGGAGCCAGCCGATGGCCAAGTCAGGTGTCACCTACGTCAATCCGCCGAGCGCCCCACCGCCCCAGGGCATGTATTCCCACGTGGCCCGCATGCAGCCCGGCGAGATCGCCTTCATCGCCGGCCAGGTGGCTATCGACGCCAAGGGCAACCCTGTCGGAGTGGGCGATTTTGCCGCGCAGGTCGCTCCGGTCTTCGAGAACCTCGGCAAGATACTGAAGGACCTCGGCACCGATTTCGAGTCCGTGGTGCAATTCACCACCTTCATGACCAGCGCGGACTACATTCCAATCTGGGTGAAGGAGCGCTCGGCGCTGTTTCCCAAGCTCTTCCCGGGCGGCAAATATCCGCCCAACACGCTCCTCATCATCGACCGCCTGGTGAAGCCCGAGTTCCTGCTCGAGGTGGAGGCGATCACACGGGTGCCTGGGTGATGCCGTCATATCCCTGACGGCAGCCATTCACGCCACAAGCATGCGTGGGTCCCGCCGGCGCAGGGGTGACGCCGATCAGCTCAGCTCACGGATCTTGAACGGCAGGCCGCCCTTTGGCGTCAACGTCACGGTGGCGTTGATGCCAGGAGGCTCGGGGCCGACGTACTCGGGCCGGAAGCGCCGCAGCAGGATGGACAGGGCCAGCGTGTTCTCCACCTGGCTCATGGCGCCGCCGATACAGGACCGCTTGCCACCACCGAACGGCAGGTAGGTGTAGGGCTTGCGCTTCTTGGCGGCGTCGCCCATCCAGCGCTCCGGAACGAAGGCCTCGGGATCGGGCCAGAACTTTGCGCTGTGGTGGGCGCCGTAGGCGAACAACGCCACCTTGTCGCCGACGCGGATCTCCTTGCCGTCGATGACGTCGGGCTTGTCAGCGACGCGGATCAGCATCCAGATCGGCGGGTAGAGGCGCATTGTCTCCTGGATCACGGCGCGCGTGTAGGCGAGTGCAGAATAGTCGGCCGCCGTGGGCTCGCGGTCGCCGTACACTGCCTCGCCCTCGCGGCGGATGCGCACGGCCGCCTCGGGGCGCTTGGCCGTCTCGTAGAGGGCCCAGGCCAGTGTCAGCGCCGTCGTCTCGGTGCCGGCCCAAAGGTACTGCTTGAGTTCGTCCACCGCCTGCTGCTGGTCGAACTCGGGAATCGACGGGTCGGCCACGGCTGCCTCGATCATCTTCAGCAGGGTGCGTTCGCGCTGCTCGCGTGGATCGGCGCAGATCACCTCGGGCGGCACCGAAGCCCAGACCCCCATTGCCTTGGCCGGATCCTCCTCAGTGATCTCGAACTCCTCTCCTGCCACCTTCTTGAGGCGGATGGCTTTGTGGTTCATCACGTTGGTGTAGGACTTCACGCACTTGAAGACGAAGTGCGGATTGAACGGCATCTCGCGGTCGAACAGGGCCTTGCAGATCATGTCGGCGGCGAGCGTCCAGGTCTGCTCCACCATCTCGATGGTCTCGCCCGTCTTAGCCAAGCGGGCCCAGTTCTCCATCTTGGTCCGAATGGCCTCGAGGAAGTATGGAATGTACTCGGCGAAGATGTCGGGGTGGAACGCCGGCTGCTGCGGCATGCGAATCTTCTGCCAGAGCGCGCCGTCGTGCGTGATCATCGACTTGCCGAAGATCGGCTTCAAACCGTCGAAATACTTGATGTAGTCGTCGGCCTTGGTGACCAGCACGCGCTTGAAGTGCTCGGGCTCAGTGAGCAGGACGATGCGCTGGTTGGCCAAGTTGACGGGGATGACGCCGCCGTAGCGCTCCGCCATCCTCATGAGGATGGTGAGGGGATTGTCGGGCGCCTTGAGCAGGGGCGTGAGTTGGAACCAGACGGAGGATTCCTCCCCCAGCTGATGAATGTGGGATACAGGTGCAGTCATCTCGACGGGCTCCGCCGGCATCGCTTCGTCGTCTCAGAAGACAGGGCCGCTAGGTCGCGCAAACGTTGCGCCCGCCCTGTCCAACCTCCCGCAAATCAGCGCCTTTGGCGGAATTGATAATTTCCAGCAGCTGCGTATCCAAGTCGGTACCCCCGCTTCACTGGCCTGTCCATATCGCACGCTCGTGCTGCGGCTTTTTTTCCAAACGGTGTGGCGCATCTTGCCAATCCAGCTATGGCCTTGGCGAGAAAAGGAAATTGGCCTGGTTAATCGACGATTTGAACAATACGCGGCCATTCTCCAGCCGAGCCGAGCCGGAAGCGACGAGCCGCAACGCGAGGGGATAAAGCCGGTGCTCCGCGACGAGAATGCGATCGCCCAGCGTCTCCGGCGTATCGCCTTCGTGGACCGCGACTGCGGCCTGGGCAATGATGGGCCCGGAGTCGAGTTCGGGCGTGACGAAGTGCACGGTGCAACCCGAGATGCGCACACCTGCGTCGAGCGCCTGCTTGTGCGGATTCAGCCCTTTGAACGCCGGTAGCAGTGAAGGGTGGATGTTGAGCTGACGCCCCAGCCAGCGGGCTGCAAACACCTCGCTCTGGATGCGCATGAAGCCGGCGTGGCAGACGAGCTCGACGCCATCACCGAGCAACGCGGCCTCGACCGCTATGTCGAACGCTTCCCGGGTTGCATAGGCCTTGTGATCGATGACGATCGTCTTGATGCCGGCAGCCTTCGCCCGCTCCAGGCCCAAGGCATCGGGTCTGTTGGAGATGACCAGCGCGATCGCCGCCGGGTAGTCGTCGCCGCGCGCGGCCTCCGCTAGCGCGCTCATGTTGGAGCCCCGCCCGGAGATGAGGATGCCGACGCGCTTTTTCATGACCCTCGCGGCCCGGTCCTACAGGAAGCATCTCGCCCGGTTGGCGCCGCTACGCCTGGAATCTCAGGGACCCAGAATAGCGCACTGCCTCCGCCTCGCCTTTGCCCTTGGCCTGCGATTTGACGCCGCGTCCGGGCTCGATCTCGCCTAGCACGACCGGTGCCTCGCCGCCGTCGCGTAACGCGGCGAGCACGCTGTCTCCTTCCGACTCCGCTGCAACGATCACCAATCCGATCCCACAGTTGAATGTGCGCAGCATCTCCGCATCATCCAGGCCGCTCGCTTGTCGCAGCCAGCCAAACACCGGCGGCGCGATCCAGGCGCCAAGATCGACATGGGCAGCCAGACCGGCCGGAAGAATTCGCGGTACGTTCTCCGAGATGCCGCCGCCGGTGATATGAGCGATGCCCTTGATGCCACCCGTGGCGCGAAGAGCCCCCAGCACGGGCCTGACATAGATGCGCGTAGGCTCAAGCAGGGCCTCGCCGAGCGAGACGGCCTTTGCGAACGGCGCCGGCGCATCCCATGCAAGCTTGGCCTCGGTCACCAATCGGCGCACCAGGGAGTAGCCGTTGGAATGCACCCCGGACGATGGCAGCCCAATTACGACGTCGCCGCTGGCTATATCGGGCCGCGGCAGCAGCGTGTCCCGCTCTGCCGCCCCTACGGCGAAGCCGGCGAGGTCGTAGTCCTCGCCGGCGTACATGCCGGGCATCTCAGCCGTCTCGCCGCCGATCAGGGCGCAGCCGGCCTGCCGGCACCCGTCCGCGATGCCCGCGACGACGCTGCGCGCCGTTTCCACGTCGAGCTTACCGCAGGCCAGATAATCGAGGAAGAACAGCGGCTCGGCGCCTTGGGCCAGTAGGTCGTTGACACTCATGGCGACAAGGTCGATGCCGATCGTTCCGTGCCGCCCGCTCTCGATGGCGATCTTCAGCTTGGTGCCCACGCCGTCGTTGGCGGCGACCAGGATCGGGTCCTTGAAGCCGGCCGCCTTGAGATCGAAGAGGGCGCCGAACCCGCCGAGATCGGCACCGGCGCCGGACCGGCGCGTTCCCCTGGCAAGTGGCTTGATCGCCTCGACCAGCGCATTGCCGGCGTCGATGTCGACCCCGGAATCGCGGTAGGAAATGGGTGGACGATTGTGCCGGTTGCTTGGCATAGGCTGCTGACGGGGCTCCCCATTTCTGCCCAACGATCCGCGGAGTATCCGGGGCATAGCAGAGAAGGGCCGGGTTCGGTAGGGTCTGCGGCCGTGAGAGCCGTGGATGTCTGACAGGCGGACGTGGGGGCATGAGAGAGACCAAGACGCGGAATGCTCTGGTTGCGGGTATCGGGTTGACAGTGGCGGCCGCGCTTTCGCTGGCAGCCGGCACGCCAGGTCTTGCCTGGGCGGGCGATGAGGTGTTCACCGTCGCCAACTACCCCGTGGAGGCCAGAGCCGAGAACGCTGTCGCGGCCAAGGACAGGGCGCTCGCCGATGGGCAGCGCGCGGCCCTGCGCTCGCTGCTGAAACGCCTCGTGCCGGTCACGGCACACCAGCGCCTGAGGCGCCTGCCGCCAATGAAGGCCGGAGACCTAATCGACGGCGTCAGGGTGCGCTCGGAGCGCAATTCGGCCACTGACTACATCGCCAGCCTGGACTTCGCGTTCCAGTCCAAGGGCGTGCGCGACCTGCTACGCCGCGAAGGCCTGCCCTTCATCGACGAGCAGGCCCCCACCCTCACCGTCGTGCCGATCTGGCGCGCAAGCGGCGCCCGCGGCTCCAAGGAGGAGGCCGCCTGGACCAATGTCTGGAAGGGTCTGGATCTTGATCACGCCCTGACACCGGTAAAGCTGGAGGCGCTGAAGAGCGGAATTGCTCCGGGAACCGTCGAGGCTCTGGCTGGAGGGGATGGCGCAGCTATCCGCAGCCTCGTTGCGGCCTATGGTAGAGAGCTGATCCTGCTCGCCGTGGCCGAGGAGGACACCGCCGCCGGCCGGCTCCACGTGACCCTTGTCGGGCGCGATGCCGTCGGCGCCTTTATCCTCAAGCGAGCCTACCGCCTTGACCCGGTCGACACCGGCTATACCAGCGAGCTCGCCGCTGTCGTCTCGCTCGGAATCCTTGAAGGGCGCTGGAAGGCCATAAGGGTCTCAAATTCCGCCAGTTCCGGTGGAGGCGGCCCAGCGGCCGGCCCGGGCGCAAGCTACTCCTCGAGCTATCCCTCGAGTGGCGGCGACATGCTGATTGCCGTGGAGTTCCAAGGCATGAGTGAGTGGCAGGACATCAGCCGCAGGCTCTCCTCGCTGCCGGGGGTCGAGGAGCTGGAGGTGGCGGGCCTCTCCGCTCGTGGCGCGCGCGTGACGCTGCGCTACGCGGAAGGGCCCGAACGCCTTGCCGACGCCTTGGCCGAGCAGGGGCTGAGCTTGCGCAATGCCGGAGGCAACTGGGTGCTCAGGATACCGTAGCGATAGAAGGCTCGACGCGCGGCACGCGGGGCGGGTAGGCTTCGGCGGCCGGACATCGCGCGGCTGCCGCCCGCATGTTCGCGCCCGATCCCGATCGCCACCAAGTCAAACCCGGTCAGCTTTGATCATCAACATCCCGAACTTCATTACAATGGGGCGGATCATCTCCGTCCCGGTGATCTTCTGGTTGCTGCTGACCAGCCAAAACGGCATTGCTTTTTTTGTCTTCGTCTGCGCCGGGCTGAGCGATGCCGTCGATGGCTACCTTGCGAAGCGGTTCAACTGGACGAGCGAGCTCGGCGCCTACCTCGACCCGCTGGCGGACAAGCTGTTGATCGTGAGCATATTTATTGCGCTCGGCGTCCGCGGCGAGCTTCCCCTCTGGCTGGTGATCGCCGTGGTCAGCCGCGACATCCTGATCGTGGCCGCGGTTCTGCTCGCCTGGCTCCTGGACCAGCCTGTCCGGATCAAGCCGTTGACCGTGAGCAAGGTCAACACCTTGATGCAAATCGTGCTCGCCGCCTCGGTGCTGGCCGACAAGGCCTTCGGTCTCGGCCTCGATACGACGCGCATCGTCCTCGTGTGGCTCACCGGCGCGCTGACGCTGCTTTCGCTCGCCGCCTATCTCAAGGCCTGGTTCATGCACATGGCGGAGGATGAGAAGGGTCCTGGCGGTCCGTGAGACGATGGCGCAGCGGTAGGTATTTCATTCGTCCGGAGACGTACGCAGCGTTGCCGCTCACGGCCGCTGCTTTCGAGATCATGTAGCAGATCCTCGCGCGCTTCTCGAAGAAGGAGAGCGTATTGCAGGCGTCGTGCGCCAGGCATTTCTCGGCATAGCGAACGGGGTGCGTTAGCTCGCTGCCGCAACTGCCGGCCGCGGACAAAAAATGTTCATGCGAGCTGTCGGCGGGGCCAGACGCCGATCGTCTTCGGCACATGAAGCCAAGTGCAGCGCCATCGGATCAGGAAGGAGGCCGTCATGCACCCAGACCGCGCCCACGACGAACGCGACGTTCGCCGCACCGTCGACGCGTGGGCTTCGGCGCTCAGCGCCAAGGACGCAAGCGCCGTCACGAGCCACTATAGCCCCGACTACGTGCAGTTCTCCATGGCCCCGCCTCTGCAGAGCAAGGGAGGCGACCCGCGCAGCCTGCAGGCATGGTTCGATACCTGGGACGGCCCGATCGGCTATGCCGTCGGCGCGGCGGAGATAGCCACGAGCGGTGACCTGGCCGTGGTGCACGGGCTCTGCCGCATGTCCGGCGCCAAGGTCGGCGGCGACAAGGTCGATCTTTGGTTCCGCCAGACGCTCGGTTTGCGCAAGGTCGGCGGGATTTGGCAGATCGCCCACCAGCACACATCCGTGCCGTTCTACATGGACGGCAGCTTCAACGCTGCCATCGATCTCACGCCCTGATCGCAATTCAGCCCGCGCGTTCTGCTGCAATCCATCAACGAGCAACCAAAGGAGCCCAACCATGGCGAGGTACGTCGACGGCTATGTTCTGCCCGTTCCCAAGAAGAACCTGGAAGCCTACCGCCAGCTGGCGCAGGAAGCCGGCAACGTATGGCGCGAGCACGGCGCGCTGGAATATGTCGAGTGCGTCGCCGAGGATGTGAAGTCCGGGCAGCTCACATCCTTTCCGCAAGCCGTCAAGCTCGAGGATGGCGAGACGGTCGTGTTCGCGTGGATCGTCTTCAGGTCGCGCGAGGATCGCGACCGCATCAATGCCGCGGTCATGAAAGATCCGCGCATCGCCGGTAAAGACCCCGCGTCGATGCCGTTCGACGGCAGGCGGATGTTCTGGGGTGGCTTCGACGTGCTCGTCGAGGCCTGAGCTTACCAGCGAAAATTGCGCGGCAGCCGAGCGGATGGGCTTCGCGCCAACGGAGGGAGTATCGACATGGCAGGCAAGCAGAAGATCACGACGTTCCTCTGGTTCGACACCGACACCGACGCCGAGGAGGCCATGAATTTCTATGTCTCGATCTTCAAGAACGCGCGGATCGTAAACGTCAACCGCTATGGCGATGCAGATCCGAACCGACCCGGACAAGTCATCACCGGCACGTTCGAGCTGGAGGGGCAGCGGTTCATGGCACTCAACGGCGGCTCCCACTTCAAGTTCACCGAGGCCATATCGCTGTTCGTGGACTGCGACACGCAGGCGGAGGTCGATATGCTCTGGGAGAAACTGCTGGCCGGCGGCGGGAAGCCGCAGCAGTGCGGCTGGCTGAAGGACAAGTATGGCCTGTCCTGGCAGATCATCCCTTCAGCGCTCGGCGAGTTGATGAGCGCCAAGGATCCCAAGAAGGCTGGCGCCGTCATGCAGGCCATGCTCAAGATGGTCAAGATCGACATCGCCAAGCTGCGCGAGGCCTACGAGCAGGGGTAGCGCAAAACGCGGACTGCGCTCCTGGCTACTCGGTCAGGAGTACCCGCACGCGCGACTCGACCCTGCGCCATTCTCCCTCCCGCGCACGGCGCAGATCGTAGCCCGACTGCAGATTAAGCCACATCTCGGCGCTCGTGCCGAAATATTTTGCGAGCCTGAGTGCGATGGATGCCGTGATGGCCGAGCGGCCATGCACGATGTCGTTGACGCGCGCCGGGTTCACGTCGATGTCGCGCGCGAGGCGGTTCTGACTCAGCCCAAGGCGGTTTCCCGGCGGCGACCGCAAATCAGCAAGCGATACTGCGCCATCAAGCAGTAGCAGCTTGCGTCGCGCCGGGCGTTCAATAGCGCGCAATTTCGACACGTCCTCATCCGCAAAGAGTCGGGCCGCCGCCGAATCCCTGAACGAGCGAATCATGTCCTCTTCTATTCTCTCATAGAGAATAGTGCGGGCAGAGTAGTCGCGCGGCCTGCCACGTCAATACCGGTTCGCGATCGGCAGCTCCTCGGCCGGGAACAATGTGATGACGCGGCAGCTCTTGTCGGTCACCACCACTTCCTCCTCGATGCGCGCGGCCGAGTAGCCGTCCTTGGCCGGGCAGTAGGTTTCCAGCGCGAACACCATGCCCTCCTTGATCTCGGTGGGGTGATCCAGCGAGACCACGCGCGAAATGATTGGTCGCTCGTGGATGGCGCAGCCGATGCCGTGGCCGAACTGCAGGCCGAACGCCGCCATCTCGTCGGGGAAGCCGAACTCCTCCGCCTTCGGCCACACGCTGCAGACCTTGTCGGTCGTCACGCCCGGCTTGATCAGGGCGATGGCCCTGTCCAACCACTCGCGCGCTCGCTTGTAGGCGTCATGTTGCACCGGCGTGGCGCGGCCGACGTTGAAGGTGCGGTAGTAGCAGGTGCGGTAACCCATGAACGACTGCAGGATGTCGAAGAACGCCTGGTCGCCGGGGCGCAGCATGCGGTCGGTGAAGTTGTGCGGGTGCGGATTGCAGCGCTCGCCGGAGATGGCGTTGATTGCCTCCACGTCGTCGGAGCCGTGGCGGTAGAGGAACTCGTTCACCATCGCCACGATGTCGTTCTCGCGAACCCCGGGTTTCAGCTCCTCGTGCACCAGGTGATAGGCACCGTCGACCATGGCGGCGGCCCGGTTCAACAACGCGATCTCGTCGATCGACTTGATCTCGCGCGCTTCCAGCATGGTCTGCTGGCCGTCGGCGATCTTCAGGCCTGCCTTCTCCAGCTCGAACAGCATCGGGGGCTCGATGATGTCGACGCCGACCGGCATCTTGGACACGCCCGCGTCCTTGATCAGCGCGGCGATCTCCTTGGCATGCCGCGCCATCAGGCCGAAGGCGGGATTGACCGTGCCGCGCAGCCCCAGCAGTCCGGCCTTGCAGTTCTCCGGCTTGAGCCAGGGCGCATAGAGCCGGTGGTGCACGGCGGCCGAGCCGAAATCCCACAGGATCGGATCGGCGCTGCCGCGCGTCAGCAGCGCCCAGCGGCAGATCTTGTCGCGCTCCCACTCGCCGATCTTGGTCGAAGTCAGGTAGCGGATGTTGTTGACGTCCATCACCAGCAGCGCGCCGAGGTCCGACTTCTCCAAGGCGTGGCGGGCACGGGAGAGGCGGTAGTTGTGCAGCCGCCGGTAGTCGACGCGCTCCTCGAAGTCGACCCCCATGGTGCCGAGTGCCGGCAGCGCCCGGCCCCAGTTGTGGCGCGGATTGATATCCTCGGCGCGAATGGCGGTGGGTTCGCCGGCAGACTTGGGCATGGTGTCCTCCCAGACGCGGTTTGTAGCGTTTTGATGCAGTGTCCCGCTGCCACCGCCGCGTTGCAAGCGCGCACTTGATCTGACGCCGCTGCTGATGGAGTGTTCATGGCCGCTCCTTCGACGGGCTCAGGGCGAGCTGGAGAATAGGCTCAAGACCAGAGCGCGGTCATGTCTTCGGCCCCGTGCTGAGCTTGCCGGCGCAAGGCGGCCCAACGGAGGAAGTCCATGAGCGGAAAGCGTGTTGCCGTCGTCACCGGCGGATCGAGCGGCATCGGCGAGGCAACCGCGCGGCGTCTCGCCAAGGACGGTTTTGCAATCGCGATCCTCGACGTGAACCGGGCCGGTGGCGAGGCCGTCGCCAAATCGCTCGGCGGGCACTTCTACCACTGCGACGTGGCGGACGCCAAGGCGGTCGATGCCGTTGCCGCGCAAGTGGAGAAGGATGCGGGCCCTGCCGACGTGCTCGTGACCTCGGCCGGACTTATACCAAACAGTGAGGCCATCATGGACATGGACCTCGACGCGCACGCGCGCATGTGGCGGGTGAACTACGACGGCACGCTGCATGCGTGCCGCTCGTTCGCGCGCGGAATGATCGCAAGGAAGCGCGGCGCCATCGTCACGCTGGGCTCCATCAACAGCCGACTGCCCCTGCCGCTCCCCGCCTACAACCCCGGCAAGGCCGCCATCGAGCGGCTCACCCAGCTGCTCGCGGTCGAGCTCGGCCGGCACGGCATTCGCGTCAACAGCGTCGGCCCCACCTACGTGATGACGCCGCCGCTCAGAGCCAAGGTCGAGGCCGGCCAGCGCGACCTCGGCAAGATCATGGGCGTGCATGCTTTGCCGAGCCTTCCCGAGCCTGCCGATGTCGCCGATGCCATTGCCTTCCTGTGCTCTGCCCAAGCCAAGGCCATCACCGGCGTGTTGTTGCCGGTGGATGCGGGCTGGCTGGCCGCAGTCAGCTACCGCACCTACGCCGGCGGAGTGCCGTGGACGGAGTGACGTTCCCTCGCCCCACTCTTCCGTGGAGAGAGGGAATGTCGACTAACCTGGCGCGGCGCCCTGCGTGTTCACGTACACTGCGTACAGCGATTGGCTTGCGGCCATGAACAGCCGGTTGCGCTTGGGCCCGCCGAAGCAGACGTTGCCGCAGATCTCCGGCAGGCGGATGCGGCCGAGCAATTTGGCGTCCGGCGACCAAACGGTGACGCCGCTGTAGCCCACAGCGCGACCGGCATTGCTGGAGCACCACAGATTGCCGTTGACGTCCGCGCGCACGCCGTCGGGGCCGCACTTCACGCCGTCGATCATGAAGTCGGTGAACAACTTGCGGTTGGAGAGCTTGTTGTCGGCGCCGACGTCGAACACATACATCTCGCCTTTGCCGCCGGGCCCCTGGTCGCCAGGCCCCTTGCCGGTGCTGACCACATAGAGCTTCTTGTAGTCGTGCGAGAAGCATAGTCCGTTGGGATCGGGCACCTGGTCCTCGGTCACGACCAGATCGACACGCCCACTGGGATCGATACGGTAGCAGTTGGTCGGCAGTTCGCGCTTGGCGGCACCGATCTCGGCGGCTTGCCCCAACCGGTTCTTCAGTCGCCCCGCGGCGTTGCTCGGCCCACCTGCATCGTCGGGAGCGCCTTCATAGAGCTGACCGCCGTAGGGCGGATCGGTGAACCAGTAGCTGCCGTCGGGATGCGGGACTACGTCGTTGGGGGAGTTCAGCCGCTTGCCGTCGAAGCGATCGGCCAGCACGGTGACGGAGCCGTCGAGCTCGTAGCGCACCACGCGTCGTGTCAGATGCTCGCAGGAAAGCTGCCGTCCCTGGAAGTCGAACGTGTTGCCGTTGCTGTTGTTGGAGGGCAGGCGGAAGACGCTGACGCGCCCGTCGTCCTCCAGCCACCTGAGCTGCCGGTTGTTGGGAATGTCGCTCCACACGAGATAGCGGCCTTGCGCGTTCCAGGCCGGGCCCTCCGACCACAGCGCGCCGGTCCACAGCCGCTGGATGGGCGCGTTCGGCTGCGCCATGCCGTTGAAGCTCGAATCGACGGCCAGCACGTCTGGGTCCCAGAAGTAAACGTTGGGCGCGCCGTTCGGCCCGAAGTCGCGCGGCGGCGATGTGACGGTGGACGGCGGCGCCACGGGACCGGTCGGAGACTGCGCACGTGCACCCGTGACACCGAGAGCCAACGCACCTGCGCCCAACGTCTGAACGACGTGACGCCTCGACATTTGCTTCGCGGAGTGTTCCGACATCGACGCTCTCCCTGGTGATCGTGTTTTTCGGGGGCCCGCACGCAGGGGATATGACGCGCGCTGAATTTGTCGGAAACGTGCTCGACGGGCGGCGCGCACGACCATCCGCCGTCGGCTTCGCCGGCCGGACAGCGGCCATCAGAGGTGAAATGCGAGCTCTGAGAGGTCGGCAGTCTGCGGCGCCAGCCTACGAGTTCCGCTTGCCGCCCGCCCTCGCCCGATAGTCGGCGGGGCGCTCGGGCTCGCCGTTGCTCCAGATGCCGGCCTTGGCGTTGCGCGCTTCGCGCTCGAGGCCCGCGTAGGACGAGAACAGACCGCTCTCGGCGAAGACGTGGCCTTTGCGCACCAGCTCCGCTCCGATGTCGGCATCGCCGCGCAGGCATGTGGCAAGCTGCCGGCCCGCGCCATCCGTGCCGCTCAGCTTGCAGGTGACGTTGCGCCCATTGACGAGCCGGCCCAGCGCCGTCTCCGCGGCTGTACCGCAGCGTCGGTTGCCGCCGCATCGCGCCTGAGGCAGCGGCGCCTCCACGCCCGCCAGCCGGACAGTCGTGTCGCCGATGCGGAGCTGATCGCCCCCGACTGCCCTTGCCCGACCCTCGAGCGGTTTGGCACCGCCGACCAGGGGCAGGTGACTCGTGACGTCTGCGAGCCTGGTCTTGCTCTTGGTGGCGAACCAGGTCCCCCCCGCCGCCAGGGCCACGGCGGCAACGGCACCCACTGCCATGCCGGGGGAGATGCCCAGCGATGGCACACGCAGGCCCGTGACGAAAGAGAGGAGCGGCAGGGAAGCCAGCAGCAGGACGACGCCGAGGCCGATCGTCAGCATTGCCTCCGTGTCGAGCCCGGTGCCACGCGCGCGGCCTATGCCGAGGCCGAGGCCGATAGCGCACAGGAGTGCCACCGGTCCGCCGACATTGGGCCTCTCCAGAAGGCGGATGAGCGGACTGGCCGCCAGGGCTATCTTGTCCCCTATCACAGCGCAGGCGACGGCAATCCCTTGGGCAACGCTGATTGCCACGACCACCACCAGGTGCCACAGACCCTGGGCCCCGAGCCCGGCCGCACCGAGGCCGGCCCGGGCACCGTCCCACGCCGCCGATCCAGCAGCCTTCGAGCCGGCGACCAGGGCTACGCCGGCAGCACCTGCCTGCTGGGCGGCGGCATGCCTCGCCTCGCGCATGCGCTGGCGGCGCTGCTCACGCCGCTGCCTGACTTGCGTGCGCACATACTTGTGCCACTCGAAGCCGTCGTCGCTCTTGCGCCTGCCGAACATGCCTGTCCTCCCGCAAGCGTTCCAACCGCCGGAATCCAAACTGCGTCGCCAATCCCGCGCCGGCCCGAAGGGAGGGCAAGCTGCTGCCGAATCGTGGCAGGCATGGGACGCCAAAGCCGCCCGCGGATCAATAGTCATCCGCCGTTGTATGCTTATGGCCGGCGATGGGCTGCTGCAGAGCTGGAGCTGTGCCGGCCGTTCGACAGGCGGTCTTGCGAGGGATAGGCTTCGGCGGATGTATGCATCGCGGGGGGCGCGCAATGGGCGATGCTTGGCGCATGGCGGCATGGGGCTCGAAGGGGGAGGTCCAGCCTTTCTCCGAGCTTTGCCGCAAGGTGGTGATCTGCATCACCGAGGACTGGTTCGCGCTGTCGCACTTCCGTCCCCTCATTGCCGTGCTGCGCGAGGTGGCGCATTCCGTCGTCGTGGTGACGCGATCTTCCGGGCGCTTGCGCGAGATCGAGGCGCTGGGTGTCCGTACGATCGATTTCGACTTCCGGCGCTCGTCGGCCAATCCGGCGCGTGAGGCATCCTCGGCATGGGCGCTCGCGCGCATCATCGAGGCCGAGAGCCCCGACGTTGTGCATCTGATTGCCATGAAGCCGGTGGTGCTGGGCGGCCTCGCGCTCAAGCTGGTGCCCAGCTGCCGCGTGGTGGTGCATATGACGGGGCTCGGCCTGCTGGGCTTCGGCGACGGGGCAGTGCTCCGATTATATCGCGCCGGCGCACTGCGCCTGCTGGCATCCATGCTGCGCAAGCCGACCTCCTACCTGCTCGTCGAGAACCCGGATGACCTGGCCGTCCTGCGGCAAGGGGGCGCGGAACCGGGCGCCCGCTTTGCCGTTCTCGGAGGCGCGGGCGTCGATCCCGCCGCCTTTCCGCCTTTGCCGCAGCCCACCAATAGGGTGCCGATCGCCGCCTTCGTCGGCCGTATGATCCGCCCCAAGGGCGTCGACGTCCTGATGCAGGCGAACGAGTTGCTGAAGCGGCGCGGCGTGGCGCTCGAGATCGAGCTTTGCGGCGGTATCGATGCCGACAACCCAGAAGCCGTCGACAGCCAGTCACTCACGCTTTGGTGCGCGGAGCGCAATGTGCGCTGGCTGGGGCACGTACGCGACATTGCGGGCTTGTGGCGCCGCGCCGACATCTTCGTGCTGCCGGCCCGGTCGCGCGAGGGCATGCCGCGGGCTTTGCTCGAGGCGGCGGCGAGCGCGCGACCCCTGGTCGTCACCAACGTGCCGGGCTGCCGCCACTTCGTGCGCGACGGCGTGGAGGGCTTTGTGGTGCCTCCCGAGGACGCCGCCGCCCTTGCGGCAGCGCTCGAGAGCCTGGCGCGCGACCCGGGCATGCGCCAGCGCATGGGCGAGGCGGCACGGCTGCGATTGCTGCACGGCTTTACGGAGGATCAGGTCAAGCAGTCGCTACGGGCGAGCTATGCGGCCCTGCTGGCGGATGCCGTGGGATCATGACGGGTTGCGCCTGGCAAGATTTTCGAGGTGGGCCAGCAGGCCTGAAACGAGCACGAGGGCACCGATCAGGGCGGCAACAGGGTGCGTCGTGGAGATCAGCGCCAGCACCACGAGCGCTGCATTGACCGCGCCCACACGCCGGACGACGCCGGGCGGCGGCGTCCCTGCCAGGACGGCCCGCTGATAGAAATGCTGCCTGTGCGCCTGCCAGGGTTTCTCCCCCCGTGCTGCACGCATCAGCAGCGTCAGCGTGGCATCGGCAACAAAGTACAGTGGCAGGATCAGGCCGGCGGCCCACAACCCGCGCAAGGCGAGGTCCAGCATCACCCAGCCCAGCACGAAGCCCAGGGGGATCGAGCCGGCATCGCCCATGAAGACTTTTGCGGGATGCCAGTTCCAGGCGAGATAGCCCGCTGTCGCGGCCGCGACGACCAGGACGAGCCGCCAGAGCCCGCCATCGAGTCCCGCGAACGCTATGAGCGCCAGATAGCCGAGACCGACGGCGAGGGCTTCGCTCCCGGCCAGCCCGTCGATGCCGTCCATGAAGTTGAAGAGGTTGATGAACCACAACCAGGCCAGCCCTTCGAGCAGGCGCTCGGCCGACAGCGGCACGAAGGGCAGCACGCGAGCCTCCGCAGGCAGCCAGGCCAGGCACAAAGCCACCGCGGTGGCCTGCGCCGCGAGGCGGACGGCGGCAGGGAGCCCGCGCCGATCGTCGATCCATGACAACGCACCGAGCCCGCCAAGGCAGGCAAGCAGCGTCAGGTGCGGGCCGAAGGCATCATTCTGCCACCACGGCGATAGAACGAGGATGGTAGCGACGATCGCGACGCCGGCGCCGACCGGGACGGGCACCGTGTGCATACTGCGCGGATTGGGAGCCTCGAGCTTCCGCGCGGTCTGCATCGCACGCGCGTAGAGGGCGACCAGGCACCAGCTCAATGCAACCGCGGCCGCCGCAACCAGCAGGATCGAGGAGGAAAAGCGCATGCGTTTTGCGCTCAGGCCTGCGGCCGGCTCTCCCTGAACCGCGCGATCGCCGGCCAGGCGCAGCCGGCGATGACCTCGGCGAGGCCATGGATCGTCATGCCCTCCACGGGAATGCGGCGTCGGCGGCCGAGATCGGCGAGATGCGGCTCGCGGACGCCTACGGCAACCTCCATCTCGTGCGGCAGCCGCTCGATATGCATGCGGGCGACATCATCGCCGTTGACCTCGATGGACAGCATCATGCGATGGCGGCGCATCTCCTGCACCCATGCCGGAGGCGCGAGGACCACGAGCTGGGCTCCAGCCTGCGCCAGCGCCCCGTTTGTCGCCTTCAGTGCGGATGCCACCAGCGAATCCACGCCGGCCCAGGCTTCCTCGCTGGCCTCCGCCTCGCTGTCGCGCGAACGGCGAGTCGCGTAGGCGACTGTGGGCTTCAGACACAGGGAGAAGAGCTCGCTGGCACGGGCTGCGGTCATGCCGTCGGCCGGCACTTCGGCCATGGCGTTGATCATCGCGCAGTCTTCCTTGTGCGCCTTGACGACGGCGCGCAGTTGCCCCTCCGAGGTGAGCTCCAGCCTCAACCAACCGAGGCTCTCGCCGTCGAGCAGGAGGCGGCGATAGGCGCCGTACCCCTTGTTCCGGTAACTCCAGGAAGGGTCGCCCGGCGTGTTGACCACCAGGCGCGCGGACGCCAGCGCTGCATTGGTGTTGTCGACGCTGGCGGCAATGGCCGGTTGCAGGACGGCCCACTGCTGTTCGAGCGTGGGGGGTGCCGGTGGACTCTCCCACCCAGGTGCCTCGGTGTCCGGTGTCCGTTGGAGCGGCGTCGACAGAGGCGCCTGCGGATTGTCGGCAAGCAGCACTGCACGCGCGCGCGACTCCACGTCGGAGCCGCGTGCAATCGTGATCTCGATCTCGGGGTCGGCCTGAAGCTGCGCTTCGCGCTGTGAGACGAAGGCCCGCCGCCGCCGCTTGCGCAGGTCCAGCCAAATGATGCTGGCGCCGGCGCCGATCAGGATGCCGCTGGCAATCAAGGTGGCTGCGGTCTTGATCACGGACGATGCTCCATCGGAGCGGAACCTGGGGCGGAGCGAGCCGCCGCCTGTACGGTCCCATCGCGGCCAAGCCCATCTGCAACTTGTCCGACGCTTCGCATTCTGCCTGAGTTTCCGCGGGTCTTCACGGCCTTTCCTGCATGAAGCTGCCTCCGGGCGACGAAAATGCGGCAGCGGTCAGCGAGCCGACCACACGAGCCCGATACCCGATATCAGCAGCAGGGCCAGCACGATGCGCTCGAAGCTCATATCGTCGACGCGTCGGTACAGCATCACGCCCAGCCGTGCGCCGAGGAATGTGCCGGGCAAGGCCACGGCGAATGTCGCAAGCAAGGACATCCCGATAAGGCCGCGCATGAGGCTCACCACCAGGGTCGCCGTGAGGACGATCATGTTGAACACCTGGAGGGACGCGCGCCGCTGCTCCTTCGACCAGCCCTTGAGCGTTGCCCATACGATCGGCAGGACGCCGGAAAGGCCGGCGATGCCGCCCAGAACCCCGCCACCGATGCCGATCGCTGCCTCCGCCTTGGCCCCACCGCCGGCGACCCGCACGCGGCCCGCCGCGAACAGCATGAAGGCGCAGTAGCCGACCAGCAGCAGTCCGACGGTGAGCTTGAACGCTCCGAGGCTGATCCGGGACAACAGCCAGACACCGATCGGCACGCCAATGAGGCCGGCAATTGTCATGGGCGCCATGCGCCGCCAGTTGAAGGCGCGCCAGAGCGTCGGCAGCGTATAGACGTGGCCGCCGACGGAAGCCGCAGAGACGAGCTGAGCCGCCAGCATGGGCTCCAGCACCTGCAACCAGAGCGGAAGTGCAGTCATTCCGGTGCCGAAGCCCGTCAACCCATTGACAAAGCCCCCAATAAGCGAGCCTGCGAGAATGAAGCCCCACGTCTGCCAGTCTTCCAGAAGCCCACCCATTCCAAGGAACGCCCCCAGTGTCGATTTCTTGAAGTTATCCCACCGAACACCATATTCTGGGGGCGAACACAACCAGCGCCCGACGAGGGGCTGGGGCGCGGAGGCCGGGGCCGGCTCCGCTGGGCCGGTGTTCAGAGACCAAGGCCGCTTCGAGGAGGGCTTTGCAATGTCGCGAATGTCGTTGCTTTCTAGTCCTCTGCTCCTGGGCTTCGAGGAAATGGAGCGGCTCATCGACCGCGTGGGCAAGAGCGGCGATGGCTATCCACCCTACAACATCGAGCGGATTTCGGCGGGCGAGGCGACCGCCAACGGTGCGGGTCAGGAGTCCTTCGACCGGCTGCGCATCACGCTGGCTGTTGCGGGGTTCAGGCGCGAGCAGCTGGAGATCACCCTGGAAGACAATCAGCTGGTCATTCGCGGCCGCCAAGAAGAGGACAAGGCCCGCCAGTACATTCATCGCGGCATCGCCGCGCGCCAGTTCAGCCGCTCGTTCGTGCTGGCCGAGGGCATCGAAGTGAAGTCGGCCGACCTCAAGGATGGCCTGCTTTCGATCGATCTGGTGCGGCGCGAGCCGGAACGTTTGGTCCGCAAAGTCGACATTCGTCAGTCCGGACCGTGAGTCCTTCCGGTAACAGCGCGCAGAACCGAATCGCGGGAAGATAGGGTGATGCGTTGAGCAGTTGGGGCAAGCGCCGGGTCGGCGCAGGCCTCTCCCTGGGGCAATGTCCCCCAAAAGGAGTGAGCGTCGTGGAAAAGACCAACAGCAAGGCTGGCAGGGGCCGCAAGGCGAAGCCTTCGGTTCTTCCCATCATGAGCATGAGCGAGCTCGCCAAGCTCGGCGGCGGCAAGATCGCCTATATCCGGGTGATGACCTCCGACCAAGCCAAGGAGATGTTTCCGGCCGTGGAAGGCATTCCCGCCGACATCGATCTCTTCGCGCTGCATGCTGCCGACGGAACGCCGCTGGCGCTGACGGACAGCCGCCAGGCGGCCATGGGCCATGCCATGGGCGACGAGCTGGAGGTTGCCAGCCTGCACTGATGTGCACGGCAAGAACGCGCCCCACCCATCGGAATTCTGCGAACGCCCCGGCTGCTGGCCGGGGCGTTTTCGTTTGCAGTCGCCATTGTGCCGGGCGCACTATCAGTTCGCTCAAGAGCCCACGAGGCAAGGCATGACGGACGACGTCCTGGAGCGGCTGGCAATCCGCGAGCTGGTGGAGAATTGGGCGGTATGGCGGGACGCTGGCGATTGGGAGCGCTTCCGTACTGTCTGGCACAGTGACGGTCGCATGATGGCGACATGGTTTCAGGGCTCGGCAGACGAGTTCATCGCCGTGAGCCGCGCCGGATTCGAGAAAGGCATCAGCATTCTGCATTTTCTCGGCGGCAATTCCGCCGACGTCGTCGGCTCGCGCGCCATCTCGCAAACCAAGATGACAATCTCGCAGCGCGCGCTGGTGCACGACGTCCTGTGCGATGTCGTCTGCACGGGCCGCTTCTATGACTTTCTCGAGAAGCGTGACGGCCGTTGGGGCATGGTGTTGCGCCAGCCGATCTACGAGAAGGACCGCATGGATCCGGTCGACCCCGCCGCGCGGCTGACGCTCGATCCCGCCGTGCTGCGACGCTTCCCCGAGGGCTATCGTCATCTCGCTTACCTCCAAACGGAGATCGGCTTCAAGGTGAAGCCGGACATGCCCGGGCTGAAGGGGCGGGAGGTGGAGGCGCTCTACGCGCGAGGCAGGGCGTGGCTCGACGGCAAGCCGCTCTAAGCCCGGCATTGCCTGCGCTATGCTGAAGCTCATCGCAACGAAGGATCGTATTGGGGAGACGCCAGAGTCATGGTCGCCATAGCCCTTCTCGACGACTACCAACGTGTTGCCCTGAGTATGGCCGACTGGTCCGGACTGCAGAGCAGCCACCGGCTCGTTGTTTTCAACGAGCATCTCCCCAACGTCGATGCCGCGGCGCGCGCGCTGGCCGATTTCGATGTGGTGTGCGTCATGCGCGAGCGCATGCCAGTGCCGCGGGCACTGTTTGAAAAGCTGCCGAAGCTGCGGCTGCTCGTCACCACCGGCAAGCGGAACGCCTCGATCGACATGGCTGCCGCCGCCGACCACAAGGTAACGGTGTGCGGGGTAGGTGGAGGTTACGGCAGCGGCCTGTCGACGGCGGAACTCGCGATCGGCCTCATGCTGTCGCTGGCTCGTCACATGCGCGAGGAGTTCCACGCCATGCGCCCCGGGGGCGGCTGGCAAAGCACGATCGGCATCGACCTCGACGGACGCACGCTCGGCATCCTGGGCCTGGGAAATCTTGGCACCAAGGTCGGTAGGATTGCTGCGGCCATCGGCATGAAGGTGATCGCCTGGAGCGAGAACCTCACATCGGAGCGGGCGAGCCAGAATGGGGCTCAGCGCGTCGACAAGGACGAGCTGTTCCGCCGTTCGGATGTGCTCAGCATCCATTCCGTGCTCTCGCCGCGCAGCCGCGGCCTCGTCGGTGCCCGCGAGCTGGCGCTCATGAAGCCGACCGCCCTCCTGATCAACACTTCGCGTGGGCCCATCGTCGACGAGGCGGCCATACTGGCGGCGCTGCGGGAGAAGCGGATCGGCGGTTACGGCGCGGATACCTTCGATGTCGAGCCGCTCCCCTCCGACCACCCGCTGCGCTCCGAGCCCAGGGCGCTGCTCACGCCGCATCTGGGCTACGTCACGCACGAGACCTATCGCGGCTTCTACGAGGGCACCAAGGCTGCCATCGAAGGCTGGCTCGCCGGCAAGCCGGTGAACGTGATCACGTAGTTTCCCCCAGGGTGCAAAAGCGAAGCGCATTGCACCGATCTGACCGGCTATCGGCGCAATGCGGCTTCGCCCTTTGCGCCCTACACGACACGGCCTATACCGCGACGGCCTTGACGGTGATGGTCTGGGGCGCGTCCTCCAGGCCCTTCTGGGCGGCCGGCCGCGCCGGGCGGTCCTTGGCCCGCTTGGCGATGGTCTCGACGAAGGCAATAGTCCGGTCCACCACGATGTTGCGCTGCCGGTCGATGGTGACGACGTGGTAGCTGTCGTCCAGCACGCACATGTCTACCAGACCCTTCAGATGCCGCTGGATGTACCAGGCGTTGTTGAGGTCGGCGTAGTCATCCTCCCGCGGATGCACGATCAGCGCGGGTTGGTGGATGTTCTTGAGCTCGCGGATCGTGGCCTGCGCCAGCCAGCGGTGCTCGAGCACGGCGCCGCCCGGGGTGACTGGCAGGCCCGCCGCGGAGCTGTCGCCGCTGAAGAGGGCGTTGCGCACGAACTCGCGCACACGCTCGTCCTTGATGCCGTGCGGCTCGATGTCGGGGAACTGGATGAGGTTGGCGAACCCCTTGGTCGTGATGGCGCGAAAGAACCGCGCGTACCAGGGAATGATCCAGCCATTGAGCCAAAAGGTGGGTGCGAACAAGGCCGTGCCGTGCACGTCCTTGGGATTGCGGGCGGCCAACAGCAACGCCAGCACCGCGCCCGTCGACAACCCGCCGACGATCACCGTGTCACAGTCCTTGCGGATCTCGAACAGCGCGCTCTCGGCGCTCGCGTACCATTCCTGCCAGGTCGCCTTCTTGATGTCCTCCTCGGTGCCGCAGTGGCCGGCGAGTTGGGGGCAGTGCACGGTGTAGCCTGCGCGCGCCATCCCGTTGGCGACGTAGCGCATCTCGGCGGGGGTGCCGGCCAGGCCATGGAGCAACAGCACACCCACGCGGTTCCCGCGGATGTAATAGCTGTAGTCCTTCTGAACTATCATGACCTTCCCGTCTTTCCGAGCAACATGTCTATCCGAGGCTAGGGAGATGGCAAACGCGGCTCTATTACTCTGGAAACAAGGGTCGGGCCGGCGGGCAAAATGGTGGTTTGCCGAGCCGCACGACGGTTGCATTAGGGCACATGTTGAGCGCCCTTCCCCACCTGTAATGCAGACCATGAAAAGGCTGGCTCGATTCCGCCTTCAGGTGATATCCGCGCCCCTTGCCCGTCGCAACCGCCTTCACAGCAATGCTCCCCCCGGCAAGTCCGGCCACGCATGAACGCGGCCCGCCGCCCGTACCGTTCCCGGCCATGTCCGCCATGTCCCTGCGACATGAACCCCAGCTGGCAGGCTAAGCAACCAGCCCGCCGGCCAACAGTTCCACGTGGAACAGCCCGAGTGGTTTGAAGATGGCGCCGCGATCATTCCATCTCGGCGATGCTTTGCAAAACCTCGGTATTGCAGCTGAGCTTGCTGCCGTTGCGCGTGATGGCGCCTATGTCCTGAAGCAGCGTCAGGGCAATGTTCACTTTCGGGCGGCTCGCCCCGATCAACAAAGCCAGCTCGCCCTGCGACATGCCGAGGTCGAGTGCGACATTCTGTCCGGCGCTCGCGGGCTCCTGCAGCCTGAGCGCCGACAGCAGAAGACGTGCCAGCCGCACCTCAATGCGATGCAGCGCAATCGCCTCGAGCCTTTGATCGGTCTCCCGCAGACGTGTGCAGAGGAACCGAATGGCAGCTTGCGCCACTTTGGGGTTGTTCTCGATCAGTTCCAGCACGGCCCTCTGCGGCAGGGCCATGGTCTGCACTTTCGTGATGGCCGTGGCGTTGGCTGTGCGCTCGCCGCCATCGAGCGTGGCGATCTCGCCGAAAATATTGCCCGGCCCGGCATGCGCGAACGATAGCTCCCGGCCGTCGCTCGACAGGATTGAGAGCCGGATGCGACCCGCCAGCACGAGATACATTTCGCGGCCGGCATCGCCGCGCGAGAAGATCATCTGGTCGGGCTCGAAATCCACCCGCCGCATGCGCGCCGCGATCGCGGTCAGGTCAGGCTCGGACAGCGGGCCGAACAAGGCGCTCTTGGCCAGGAGATCGACGATTGCGCGCTGGTCCATGGTTCAAACCCTCGCCAGGTAAGCCGCTTGCCCTGATCATGCAGGGGATGGCCGTCTGCTGTCGAGCGGGGAAACATCGTTTCCGTACAGGGTGGTGTACGCTCGGCCTCCCCGACCCAGCCGCGGGGGTGAGACCGCCAGCACTCCCAATGTTGACGCGCAGACCTCGGCGCTGCACACTATGGACGGAACAAGAGTGTGCAGCTGCAAGTCTTAGCAACACAGTCATTGATCCGGAGGAGGCTCCATGAAGCTCGAATGGCACAAGCCGGAGGTCGTCGAGGAAGAGGTCGGCCTAGAGGTGACGAGCTACAGCTCTGCCGAACTCGATCGCTCCTGATCGCGTAAAGCTTCCAGCAATACGGACTTGGCGGCGGCCGGACGGCCGCCGTTGGTGCTTGCGGGCATGAGCGCCGGGCGGGCAAGCCGCATGCAACGCTCACGCCCGGCTTGCGGGCACGTTTGACAACGACACGCCCAGGCACATGAGGCGGATCCACTCGCCGGTCCTGCTCGCCAACGTCGAGGACCGCAAGGCGCGTGCGTTCGTGGTGCTGTTCACCTGCGACGCCTTCTCGCGCGCCACGCTGATCTCCCTGGTGCCGCTCGAGGCCTACGAGCGGCTCGGAGCCGCGCAGCGGGTCAGTGTCGCCTACTTCCTCGTCGGCATCCTAGGCCTCGCCGCCAACCTGGCCGTGCCGCTCATCCTGCACTGGCTCAGGCGCCGGTGGGTTCTCACGATCGGGGCATGCGCGCAGATTACAAGTGCCCTGGTGTTCACCCTAGGAACTCAGACCGCACTACTCGCCG
Organism: Hyphomicrobiaceae bacterium; assembly: GCA_050248715.1. Classification (GTDB taxonomy): domain Bacteria; phylum Pseudomonadota; class Alphaproteobacteria; order Rhizobiales; family Hyphomicrobiaceae; genus AWTP1-13. Next base: position 85,875 of record JBFWRV010000016.1, read on the forward strand.
GCCTCGCTTTGCAGGTCGTGGCCATGGCGATGCTCGACGTGGTCATCAATCTCTACCTGCTCGATCACATCCCGCGGCGCGGCCTCAACCACTTCGAGCCGCGCCGGCTGCTGTTCGCCGGCAGCGCCTTCGCCGCGGGTCCCTGGGTCGGCGTCTATCTTCATCGCAACGTCGCCGAGAACTCTACCTATCTCGTGGCGGCGCTCGCGACCGCGACGCTCCTGATCTACTTCTGGACGCTGCGCCTCGCCGACAATCCCAGCCTGCAAGCCGGCGTGGCGCCTCCGCCGAACCCCTTGCGCTTCGTGCCGCGCTTTGCCGCCCAGCCGCGCCTTGTGTTGTCATGGGCGCTGGCGCTCGGGCGCAACGGCTGGTGGGTGATGAACTTCATCTATACGCCGATCTACGTGACGAAGGCCGGCTATCCGCCGGAAGTGGGGGGCGCGCTCATATCCCTCGGCCTCGCGCCGATGCTACTGGTGCGTGTATGGGGCCGCATTGGGGGGAGGATCGGCATCCGCAATCTCCTGGTGCTCGCCTACAGCCTGACGGGGGCCGCGAGCCTACTGGCGGCCATTGCGGCGGCGGCCGGAAGGCCGCCGTTGTGCATGGCGCTGCTGTTCCTTGCTGCCTTCGCTGCCACCATGATCGACGGCGCCGGCAATGTGCCGTTCCTGCGTGCCGTCCGCCACTACGAGCGTGCCCCCATGACGTCGGTGTTCATGACATTCCGCCAGGTCGGCTCACTGCTGATCCCTGGGATTCTTGCCGTCGTGCTGTGGGTGCTGCCGCTTTGGGGTGTGTTTGCCGTCGGTGGACTCCTGGCGCTTGCCATGGCGGCCCTCTCCCGCTACCTCCCGCGACGGCTCTAATCCGAGGTTCTTGCATCTGCTGGCTGGGCACGGAATTGCCGTATAGTCTCGGACAGATTGCTCTCTCCTTCTGTGAGGCTCCGATGTCGGTACGTGCCAACGAGCGGGTCGCCTGGTTCAACGGCGAGTTCATTCCCGAAAGCCAGGTACGCATTCCCTTCCGAGACTCGAGTTGGGTCTACGGTGACGGCGGCTTCGACATGACGCGCAGCTTCGGCCATCGCCTGTTCAAGGTGAAAGAGCACGTCGACCGGCTCTATCGCTCGCTCAAATATCTGCGCATCGACCCGGGCTTCGGGCCGGCCAGGATGTGTGCGCTAACTGAGGAGGTATTCGAGCGCAACCGCCACCTGCTCGGCCCCGATGACGACTACTGGGTGGGCCAGCGCATCAGCCGCGGCGTGAAGGAGACGCCGGGCGACAACATCGATCACCACGGACCCAACGTGGTGCTGGAGTGCTCGCCGCTGCCCCTCATGCAGCGCGCCAAGCTGTTCAAGGTCGGCATCAAGGTCGTCACTCCCTCGCACCGCCGCGTGCCGCCGGACTCCCTTACCCCGCGCGCCAAGACGCACAACTATCTGAACATGATCGTGGCCAACCAGGAGGTGCAGAGCATCGACCCCGAGGCCTGGGCGCTGCTGCTCGATGTCAACGGCAACCTGTGCGAGGGCATGGGCTCCAACATCTTCACGGTACGCGACGGGGAGATCCTGACGCCGCGCGAGAAGTTCGTGCTGCCGGGTGTGAGCCGCCAGACCGTCATCGATCTCGCGCGCGAGGAGGGTATGTCAGTGCGCGAGGCCGACATTGATCTCTACGATGCCTACAACGCGGATGAGGTGTTCCTCACCTCGACGTCGCTCTGCATCTGCCCCGTCAGCAAGGTGAACGGGGTCGAGATCGGCCCGAAGGGCCAGGTTTGGGGACCGGCGACCAAGCGCCTCGCCGACGCCTACCAGCGTTTCGTCGGCCACGATTTCGTCGGCCAGTATCTCAAGCGTTACGTCGACGGCATGGAATCGCGCGCGTTTTGATGTGGGCAGCTGATGGGGCCAGACCCTATGGCGCACCCTCGAGCATGGCGTTGAGCCGCCCATGATTATCAAAATCCTGGGTTCGGCGGCGGGCGGCGGCTTTCCGCAGGCCAATTGCAATTGCCGCAACTGTGCCGACGTGCGGGCCGGCAAGCCGGGTCTCCAACCGCGCACGCAATCCTCCCTCGCCGTCAGCACGGACGGCGAGCGCTGGCTGCTCATCAATGCCTCGCCGGACATCCGCCAGCAGATCGCCGCCACGCCGGAGCTGGCGCCGCGCCCAGGCGCAGCGCTGCGCTCCAGTCCGATCGCGGCGGTCGCCCTGACCAACGGCGATGTCGATCACGTCGCCGGGCTCTTGAGCCTGCGCGAGGGCTTTCCTTTCATCCTCTACGCTACGCCGCGGGTCATGGCCGCGCTGGCCGTCAACAGCATCTTCAATGTGCTGAACCCAGCCTGCGTCTCACGCATTCCATTGCCCCTCGGCCGCTCGATCGAGGTGCCGGGCGGGCTCGCGATCGAGGCCTATCCTGTGCCCGGCAAGATTGCCCTCTATCTCGAGGAGGCGGGTCCTGGCTTCGGCACGCGCGAGGGTGACAGCATCGGTCTCAGGGTGAGCGAGCGGGACTCCGGCGCTGCCTTCCATTACGTGCCCGGTTGCGCCTCCGTCGATGCCGCCTTGGAACAGCGCCTGCGCGGGGCGCGGCTGGTCCTCTTTGACGGTACCCTCTACACTGACGATGAGATGATGGCCTTCGGCCTTTCGCCGAAATCAGGCGCACGCATGGGTCATATCGCCATGTCGGGATCGCAGGGTTCGATGGCGGCGCTCGCGGGGCTCGACATCGCACGCCGCATCTACGTGCATATCAACAACTCCAACCCTGTCCTGCGCGAGGGCAGCCTTCAACGCGCAGAGGTCGAGCGCTCGGGTTGGGAGGTTGCGCACGACGGCATGGAGATCCGGCTGTGAACACGACGGATGCCGTGATGACGCCCGGCCAGCTGGAAGCCGCCATTCGCGCCGTTGGCGCCGAGCGCTATCACGACAAGCATCCCTTCCACCGCCTGCTGCACGGCGGCAAGCTCGACAAGGGCCAGGTTCAGGCCTGGGCGCTCAACCGTTACTGCTACCAGTCCGGCGTGCCGCGCAAGGACGCCGCCCTCATGAGCCGCACCCTCGATCGCGAGCTGCGGCGCGAGTGGGGCCATCGCATTCTGGACCACGACGGGTCCGGCGGAGAGGAGGGGGGCATCGAGCGCTGGCTGGTGCTCACCGATGCGCTGGGGCTCGAGCGCAGCTACGTCGTCTCCATGCAGGGAGCTCTGCCCGCCACGCGCTTCGCGGTGGAAGCATACGTGAACTTCGTGCGCGAGCGCACGCTGCTGGAGGCGGTGGCCTCTTCGCTCACGGAGCTATTTGCGCCCGCGATCCACCAGGAGCGCATCGCCGGCATGTTGGAGAACTACGACTTCATCGGCGAGCGGGCCATGCAGTATTTCAGGCGGCGGCTCGACCAGGCCAACCGCGACGCCGATTTTGCCCTCGACTACGTCAAGCGCCATGCCACGACGACCGAGATTCAGGCCGCCGCGGTCGACGCCGTACGCTTCAAGTGCAACGTGCTTTGGGCCCAGCTCGATGCCCTGCATCATGCCTACGTCGTGCCCGGCCTGATCCCGCCCGGCGCCTTTCGGCCGTAGGGCCGCGTACGGGCGCCCGTGCCACGGCCCGCAAACCCCGGCACCGCTCCTGGCGAACGCTGGACGCCAATCCGCCGCAGGGAGGCATTGATATGGATCAATCTCCGCATGCGTCTTTGGATCAAACTTTGAATCTTGTGGCAGGAAAGGGCCGAGCGATGGGCGATTTCTGTCAGCGGAGGCCGATGCTGGAGCGCGTATTTGCGCAGGCGGACCTCATGGACCGTGTGATGGAGCGGGTCGGGGTGGATGCGCCCACCGCCGCCCGGCTCGACCGGGGCATGACCTGGTACGAGGCGCGATCGCGGTGCATCGCCTGCCCCTACGACCGGCAGTGCCGAGAGTGGGTCGCACCCACAGCGGATGCCGCGCCCCGCTCAGCGCCACTCTACTGCGAGAATGCAGACTTTTTCGACGTCTGCAAACAAGCGAAGCGCTGATGAAGGGAGGCTTCCATGGTAAGCGTTCGCGTGCGCGTCGCCGAAATGTCCAGCCGCTGGCGGCGGATGATGGACGCGCGCAGGTCGGTGCGAGAGCTCGCGGTGTGCCCGCCTGAGGAGCTGCGCCGCATTGCGCGAGACGTTGGTGTTAGCGCCACCGCGCTGCGGCGCCCAGGCGGCACTCATCCGGGTCCCAGCGAACTCCTGCCGCTACGGCTGCAGCAGCTGGGGATGGACCCTGGATTTGTGAAGCATTCACAGACGGCCGCCTACCGCGATCTGGAAAGGGTATGCGCGGCGTGCAACTCGTGGCGACGCTGCGCGCGAGATCTTGGCAGAGGCGGTGTCCAGGCCGGGATGGAGAGTTATTGCCCCAACGCCCCGACCATCGATGCCCTCACGTTGGACCGGCCGGTTGAGGCCGCAAGGTGAGCAGCCCGTTCGGGCTCACGTGCCGGGTAAGGTGATGACCTTCGGACCCTGAAGAATGCGGCGCGGCGCTTCGGCCGTTTCATGCTGAGCCTTCGAGGACCCCGCTGTCATTCCTCGGCGCCCGTGTTTCCTATCGTTCCTATTGCACCAGCGGTGAGGAAGCGGCCTTGAGAGATACACCGGTAATCCGAGCGTTGCCGGCGAGGATCTGGATGTATTGGGACACGGCCTGACGCCATGCGCGTTCCTCGAGATAGGCAGCGATCTTCCCGGAAACGGCCTCGAACGGGAGTGGCTGGCCATCTACGCGTCGCTCCAGGCGCAGCACGTGAAAGCCGTAGCGGCTGCGTACAGGCACAGGGCAGAGCTGTCCCGCTTCAAGCTGCAGCAGGAAGGTCTCAACTTCCGGCACGGTGCTGCCGCGCGTTAGCTGGCCGAGGTTGCCGCCCTGCTTTCCCGAGGGGCATGCGGATAGCGCGCGGGCCAGCTCGCCAAAGCGCTCCGGCCGAGCCGTGAGGATCGCGATGGTCTCCTCCGCCTTTGCGCGCGCGGCAGCCAGGGCCTGCTCATCGTCCTGCCGTACGGGAAAAAGGATGTGAAGCGCCTCGAACAGATCCGGGGACCGGAATCGCTTGGAGCGAGAATCGTAGTAGCGGCGGCAGATCTGCTCGTCCGCTAGGGGTGCGCTGACCTCGCGCTCGATCAGGGCGGCGATGCGGGCCTCGTCAGTCGCATCTGTACCGGGGGCAAGGCCAAGCCTGTCGGCCCGCTGCAACAAGAGCGCGCGCACGGCCAGGGCCTGCACCGCCTTCAGTCGCGCCTCTTCAAACGAAGGTGCCGGGTGGTACTGCGTCTCGCGCGCGATATCGGCTTCTGCAATGACGGCGTCGTTGACGGTGATCTCCATCACACAGCGCCCCTGCCGAGATTGCGGTTGCGGCGCACGATCTGGTAGCCGGGCCTGCCCAGATACCAGATGGGTGCGCTGAAGATATGCACAAGCCGCGTGAACGGCGTGAGCAGGAACAGCGTCATGCCGAACACGATGTGGATCTTGTAGATCCACGGTACGTGGTCGAGCAGATGGGCCGCGCCGGGCTGGAACATGAGAATGTTGCGGGACCATTCCGCCATGACCAGCATATGGCCGCCGGAAGGATCGGCGACCGAGTAGGGTATCCCGGCTATGCCGATGATGAGCTGCGCGTAGAGGAAGAGCAGAATGAAGATATCGGTCTTCTTGCTGGTCTTGCGGATGCGGGCATCAAAAAGGCGGCGATGAATGAGCAGCGTCATGCCGACGAAGCAGATGAACGCGAAGATGCCGCCGGCGACGACGGCGAGCAACTGTTTGCCTTTCACGGTGAGCCCAAGCGCCTTGTAAACCTCCGGCGGCGTGAGCAGGCCGAAGAAATGCCCGAAGAAAAGCAGCAGGATGCCGACATGGAACAGTACGCTGCCCCAGTAAAGCTGGCGCCGCCGCAGCAGCTGGCTTGATTGCGAGCGCCAGGTGTACTGGCTGCGGTCGAACCGGACCCAGCTCCCCAGGAAATAGACGACCATGCAGAGGTAGGGATAGAAGCCGAACAGGAACTCGTTGATGTAGTTTGTCATGGCTGCACCGTTTGGCGGGTGACTCTTGGGGCCGGGTCTGCCGGCGGAGCTGCGTCGTTGAAAGTCACGGGCGCTTCCTCCCACGCCGCGTCGAGAGCGGCGGGCGTGTCGTCGCGCTCCTCGGCGCTCTGGCTTTCGAGGGCATCGGGCAAGCGGCCCTCCGCAAGCGAGGCAACGGCGCTGAGGAGGGGGGCGTGCGGGCTTCCGCGGGAACGCAGCCGCCGGCCGATCAAGGCGATGATGTCGGCAACCTCGGCGAGGTGCTTTCGCGCCTCGGTCGGGGGACGCGTCGACAAGAACTCGAGGAAGAGCGGCAGGTAGTCCGGCAGCTCTCCCGCCTGCATCTCGAGGCCATGCGCACGGTAACGCAGCAACAGCTTGAGCATGGCCTCGCCGCGCTCTCGCGACTCGCCGTGGATGTGCTCGAAAAGGTGGAGCGAGGTGGAGCGGCCGCGGTCGAAAGCTTCGACGTAGGCAGCTTCGGCGTCGAGCTGCGCGCTGCCGAGAAGCCAGTCGACGAACCCGCAGACTTCAGCCACAGCCGCGTCGGAAAGCAGCTTCTCCTCGCGCAGAATGTGCGCCCCTTCTCCTGCAGCCGTCCTGATGTCGGGGGACGGATAGGAGAGGAGCGCGGACAGGACTCGAAAGGTCAGCATCATTTCACCACTTGGCCCGCTCGCCGCTCGTGCGGCGCGTATCGCGGCCGAACAGGCTGAACTCGGTGTTGCCCTCGCTGCAGCCTAGTCCGAAGGAAAAGCCGCAGGTGCCACGCTCGTCATAGGGGTTGGCGCCGAACTCGCGGTGGCTCGTCGGGATGACGAACCGGTCTTCGTAGTTGGCGATTGCCATGATGCGGTACATCTCCTCGACTTGGCCCTGAGTGAGGCCGACGCGCTCCAAAATCGCGGGCTCGAGCTTTCCGTCAACATGCTTGCGCCGCATATAGGCGCGCATGGCGAGCATGCGCTCCAGTGCAAGGGCGACGGGCGCCTCGTCTCCCGCGGTGAGCATGTTGGCGAGATATTTCAGAGGAATGCGCAGGGATCTTACGTCCGGCATCTCGCTCTCCTCGCCGAGGGCGCCGGCTTCCGCCGCCGACTTGATGGGCGAGAGCGGAGGCACGTACCAGACCATCGGCAGCGTCCGGTATTCGGGGTGCAGGGGGAAGGCGACCTTCCAGTCCATCGCCATTTTCCACACCGGCGAATTCTGCGCACCCTCGATCCAGGACTCGGGCACGCCCTGGCGACGCGCCTCGGCAATCACGACAGGATCATGCGGATCGAGGAACACGCCGAGCTGGGCTGGATAGAGGTCCTTCTCATCGGCAACGCTCGCCGCCGCCTCGATCTTGTCGGCGTCGTAGAGCAGCACGCCGAGGTAGCGGATGCGGCCAACGCAGGTCTCCGAGCACACCGTGGGCTGGCCGGCCTCGATGCGGGGATAACAGAAGATGCACTTCTCGGATTTTCCCGACTGCCAGTTGTAGTAGATCTTCTTGTAGGGGCAGCCGGTGATGCACATGCGCCAGCCGCGGCATTTCTCCTGGTCGATGAGAACTATTCCGTCCTCCTCGCGCTTGTAGATGGCGCCGGACGGACAGGAGGATACACAGGATGGATTGAGGCAGTGCTCGCACAGCCGCGGCAGATACATCATGAAGGTCTGCTCGAACTGCCCGTAAATCTCCTTCTCGACGTCGCGAAAGTTGTAGTCGGCAGAGCGCTTCGAGAACTCGCCGCCGAGAATTTCCTCCCAGTTTGGGCCCCATTCGATCTTGGTCATGCGCTCGCCGGTGATCTGCGAGATGGCGCGCGCTGTCGGCGCGGCCTCCGACTCGGGCGCGTGATGCAGATACTCGTATTCGAAATCGAACGGCTCGTAGTAATCGTCGATCTCCGG
>JBFWRV010000017.1:0-91290 GCA_050248715.1 Hyphomicrobiaceae bacterium
TAAGCAACCGGTCCAACTCGCGTCAATCAGCCGTCTAATCGGGTCTTCATAAGTCCGCGGGCTGGGTGCACCGGGTGTGCCGCGGGTCCCCTCCGCACGGAGCCGCCGTCATCTCACCCGCGCTCAGTGTGCCTCCATTGCGGCGGAGTTGGCGAACATTTCCCTCGAAGACACACGGAAGAATTTGAGGAAGGGACCGATCACCCCGGCGGATCAATTGATCCCCCGGGAAAACCTGAAGTCACACAGGAAGCCGCCGCCAAAGCTCTCAACGTCTCTGTGCCCATCTTGTCGAGGAGCGCCTTGAACTCGTCGATCGCTGGAGTTTCGATAGGCCCTCTCCCAAAAAAAGTGGGCCGCGCACGGGAGGGCGGCGGCCCGAAGGCACCAGAAAATGGGCGGCCGCGAAGAGCAGTGTGCCGCCGAGCGGCTGTAAGTCACGATTCCCGGCCCGCAAGTGTGCTGCGATGGAGACGCTGGGGAAAAGACGCCAGCTGGCGCGCGAGGCTGCGTCCCATTGACCTCCTCCTGTCGGCCCTCGACAACAGGGTTCCCGCTCGCGCCCGCACTCGAGGCCGCGCCAGCAAGTCCAGCGCCCGGTGGCGGGGCCACCGGGGGCCGCAGAACCCTCGCGCCCGCGCGCGAGGCTGCGCCCAACAAGGTGCGAGCAGGCACATCGCCTGCTCCGGGTTCCTACTCATGCCCGCTCCTACGCCTACCTCGAGCACGGCCGCACCGACGATCAGATGCTCAGCATCATGATCGCCGAGAACGCCAAGCAGCAAGGCGACAACATGGCCAGCGTTCTCGACGCGGTCGCGGCCGTGATGGTGAAGTTGACGTCGGAGACGGTTTGCTTACCTTCATCAGTCCGTACGCAGCAAAGTGCTGCTACTCTGGCTAACTTGCTGAAAGAGGGCATCGGGCGCCCGGCTGGCGAGGAATACTTTAAGACACAAGCTCGGGAACAAATCTCCTAGACAACAGTCCGGTCCGCCCTCGCCACCCTCAAAGCTTCGACCATCTATGCGACCCTCATGCAAGGCGTCGTAGCCAAGGTGAAAGAGGAGTACGAGGAGGACGGCGAGCCGTATCGGCGCGCTCTGCAGCTCGAGGCTGCGGCTGCGCTAACCATCCTTGCAGCTCTGAATTGCTTCCCGCCGCATGTTTCGGCGCGGTCAACGCGCGGCACGCGAGTCGGCTTCCCCCGCCAAGCGGTCCCTGACAAGGCCCAGCGCCTCCGGGGGCCCGAGCCGAGTCAGTACCCGAAAGTGGGGCCGTGCCGTCCACTGCTCGCAGGCGTCGCCCTGGCAGTCGGTTGAGGTAGGGGTGCCCCCGCCCGGCCTCGGCGTCGATATCTGCAGGCAGCATCTCGACGTCTTCTGCCCACGTTCTCAACGCGCGCAGCGCGTCGCCAATGCGCCCGCGGCGATCAAGGACCTCATTGCGCAATACGCCGGTCGATCCCGCTATCCGGCACGGGCCCTGCCCACTGTGACTCACCCTGAACAGTTGCACGGGGCTGCTGGCGCAGACCCCGCATGACAAGGACAGGCGTCGGATTCTGCTATACTCTCGCGACGCCGCAAGCCTGACGCGGCCCTTAGTCTTCTCTCCCTCGACACAGCGCCCACGTGGTGTTGGGTCCCATCGCATCAGGCCCCCGTGTCCATCGCCGGCATCCACCTTCCGAACGATTGGATAACATCGCGCTTCGTGATCGAGGCGCTAGGGGAATTCGATCTGGACCCCTGCCAATCCCCAACGCAGCCATGGCCATGCGCGAAGCGCGGCTACGTGCTCGCCAACGGTCAGGACGGTCTCGTTCTCCCCTGGCAGGGTCGTGTGTGGCTCAATCCGCCTTACGGGCCGCACGCGCCTGTGGCTTCAGAAGATGGCGCAACACCGCTCGGGCATCGCGTTGGTGTTCGCGCGCACAGACACGACGATGTTTCAGGATCACGTGTTCCAAGCGCCACCGCCATCCTGTTCCTCAAAGGTCGACTCCACTTCCACAAGCCCGACGGCACGCGCGCAGATCACAACTCCGGGGGCCCGTCCTGCCTCATTTCCTGGTCGCAATCTGCCGCAGACGTGCTGCGTACGTGCGGCCTGCCGGGGCGGTTGCCCGAGATTCCCCCGCCGATCGACGACACCGCAGAGGAGTAAAAATCCGATGTCACGCAAAGCAGCGAAATATCCTGCCGTTCACGGCTACGCCGGAACGCGCTCCCTCCCCGACGTGCTGTCCAGCATCGAGAACGACTTCAAGACTTGGCTCACGGAGCATCCCGAGGGGCTGGACGAGGTGGCGCAGCTCTTCCTGCGCGACACGCTTAGGCGCCTCCGGAACGATCGCTCGGCATGGGATGGGGCGTATGAGTGAGTGGGGCTGATCCATGGATGATCTACTGCCGGTCCAAAATCGGGACCCAAACCTTGGACTCAAGGACTCAATTCGGCCTCAGAACCCCTTGATTTTCCTAGATTCACCCGCGGCATGCGACTCCTTTTCGCCCGCCCTCGCCGCTACCGACGCGGGCGGGAACCGTCACGCGGGTACGATCGAAGCAAAGCATGAGCGCGACTGTCAACGGCCTGCTGCTGCGGCATCGCGCGATTTGACGGAGCCGTTGTCGCTGCGGCAACGCTCGCGAGGTGGGCGGCCCATCGACAACATGCGCCGGACCCAGGTTCACTTCACCGCATCTTGGATGATGCCGTCGAGCAGCACGTCGATGTCGGCGAGTGCCCTTCTGGAGGCATCGCCGCCGCTCGTCTGCGGACGCCGATAGCCCACCACGGTCTCGCCCGGCCTGTCGGCGGCTTCGTAGATGAAGATCACGTAGGGGCAGAAGCCGACATTGGTAAGGTCGGCCTCCATCATCGCTCGCGACAGCCTGGCGGAGCAGAAAGTGACAAACTCTGCGTGCTTGTAAAGCGGCTTGGTGGAGCCGACGTCGGCACCTGTGCGCTCCAGCATGTTCCCGATGTGGCCCGTGTGGTCGACGGTGAGGCCCCGATCGATGATGGCGTTGGTCAGCTCGAACTTGACGTCCTCAAAGGCCGCCGCCTTCGACACGATGCGCATCTCCTGCGCCGACGCAGTCGTGATGATGGAGGCAATCGCAACGGCGACAACCAGGCAGAGCTTCGCAAGGTCGCGGATCATGACAGGTCTTCGTCTTTCGATAGGGCAGAATTTCCTGTTGCCGAGGCAATGCCCGACACACGCTCGAAGTTCAAATGGGGTCACAATCGCCTGGCAGAAAGGAATCGCTCTGCGACTGAAGTGCGGGATGCAGCAGCATTGATGTTCTTATTTTGTTCTTTTCATCCCGACCCGGATGTGCAACAACCCTGGCTTGCGCCAGCGTCAGGGGAGGAAGCAGATGCCCGGGCGATATCAACACCCATACCCGCAATCCGAGCCGTCCCTCGAGCCGATGGTCTGGCGGCGCGTGGAGTGGCAGCAGGGCGATGGCAGCTACGTCTTCGAGGTGGGTCAGGGCGGGCTGCACGCGACGCTCGCCTCGCCCCATGGCGCGAAGCTGACCTTGCCGATGGTGGCGTGGGAGGGCCTGCTCGACGCCCTGTCGGCCGCGCGCAAGACGAGACAAAGAAGCGAAAGCGGGCTTCCCGCGCGCTCGGGAGCCAGGTGGTACGCGGGCGAAGCCGGCGAGCTGGCAAGCGCATTCAGGGCCGGCCGCAGCATCAAGCAGCTGGCCCACGCGCATCGCCGCTCCGAGTTCGCGGTGGAGGCGGAGTTGGACCGCCAGGGCCTGTGGGATCGCGTGGAGCGGAGACCCAAGCAGGCATCCGGCCCAACCGAGCAGGCCGATGCTGCCGTCGGCACGAGGGCATCGTTGCTCGGCTCCGACGAGATTTCCCTCGCCAGGAATAAGGACTAGGCTTGAGCGGGGTCGGCGGGGCTGCCGTATCCAGGAGGAAGCCGCCATGGCGACCTACATTCTGCTGGCGAACTATACCGAGCAGGGCATCAAGGGCATCAAGGACACGGTGAAGCGCACAGATGCCGTCAGGGAGCTCGCCAAGAAGGCCGGGCTCACCATGAAAGAGAGCTATTGGACGCTTGGACAGTTCGATGTCGTTGCCGTCTTCGAGGCATCCGGAGACGAAGCGATGACGGCATTCTCGCTCTCCGTCGCCAAGCTCGGCAACGTCAAGACGCAGACGCTGCGCGCCTTCTTGAGCAAGGACATGGCGGGAATTCTGGACAAGATGGTCTGAGCGGACACCCGAGGCGTTGCGCCGGGCGCCCAAGGTGGCGCCCCCTTCGCTGAAGGCCGGTCGGGACCGCCTTAGCGCGGCTCACTGCATCGAGCTGATGCGGTCGAAGGCGGGACCAAAGCCGTTGAGGCGGGCCGTCAGCTCGAGCGGCTGGCCCTGGTTGATCTGCAGCCCGAACTTCAGGTCCTTGCCTTTTTTCATGTCCGCGACGATGCGATCCGTCAGAGGCAGCGCGGCGTAGACCCCGAGCCGGTCGCTCTTCTGGAACACGAGAGGGGTCGGCTGGCCGCCGTCCACTTTCACGGATACGCCGGCCGGCAGGAACACGCCGTGGAAGAAGCGCACGAGCATGGCCTTCGATTCTCCACCCGTCACGCCCCTGATCGAGATCATCACGACCTGCGCCCTCGATTTCTGATCGATGAGGCTTTGCGTCATCTCGCAGGTGAGCTTCTTCTGCCCCTGGTCCGTGCAGTTGACCGCCCATGCCGCAGGCTCGTCCGCCGGCGCCGGCTGCGCCTGGGCCGGCTCCACCTTGGCGGGCGTGCCGGCCTTTGGGGGCGGCTTGGCTTGCTGAGCCAGCTTGATGGTGCGGGCGGCCGGAGCGGACGGGACACGCTCCCCGGGGGCCGAAGCCGAAGCGCTAGGCGCGAGCAATACCGCAAACAGCGACGCCGACGCTCGAGCAAGCATGCGGCCACGCGAAACCAACTTGCGCATTCCAAGCCTCCGTGTCGGGTCGATCAAGGCGCTCTAACAGCTGGACTGCACGAGACCACGTCATAACCGACAAGCTTGCACAGCCGCAAGACAGTGGCGGGAACCCGCGCCATCCACGAGTACAGGCGGGAAAAATGCGGCTATCTACGGATGCGTCGATGGCACCGCAAGAAATTGGATGAAGGGCGCGAGCGACGGCCGTAAAATGAGGTTTGGCCGTGGCGCCGTTTGCACCGTGTTGGGGAAGTCGGCATGAGCAGATCGAGCGGGGTGTTTCTCATTCTGATGGGCATCGCGGTTGCCGCCTATGGCATGCCGTCCATCGGAGAAAGCGGGACCTCGGAACCTTCGGACCAGGCTTCTGTCAACGGGACCGACACCGCGCCGCGTCTGCTGGCGCGCAAGGCCGAGGCCATCGTGCCGCCTCCGGTTGTCGTCACGGTCGTTCAGCGTCTGGATGAGACGCCCCCATCTGCGCCTCTCGTGATTCCCACCGACCGCGATACCCTGGTGCGTCAGCTGCAGAGGGAGCTGAGGCGCGTCGGCTGCTACGACGGCGATCTCAACGGCGCGTGGACGGCCTCGACGCGAAGCGCAATGAAGGCGCTCATTGAGCATGTCAACGCCGTGCTGCCGGTCGACGAGCCCGACCCCGTGCACTTCGCCATAGCTCAGAGCCAGGCCGATCAGGTTTGCGGCAAGCCGTGTCCTGCCGATCAGAGTCGGAGCGAGGAGGGCCGCTGCGTGCCCGACGCCATCCTCTCCAGGACGGCGAAAAGCCATCCTTCGCTGCCGTCGGCCGCGACGGCGGTACCCGGCAGAGGTGCGCCTGTCACGGCCGAGAGGACGGTGGGGCTGGTGACCGGCTGGAAGACAACGAGCACGGCCGCGGCCATGCCGTTGCTCCCCTCCTCTCCGCCGTCCCGCACCGGCCAGGCTCCCTTCGATGGACGCATGGCGCTGGCTGGGCCCGCCGGACCCGACTCCGCGGCAGAGACGCCTGAGCATGACAGCCGGGCCCGGGCGCCAGCCAAGCAGGCGAGGGCGCGAGCCGCCGCGCGGAAAAGCAAGGCGCGCGCCGCGCCACCCGCCGGTGTCGCTCACGCGCCGCGAAGAGCCCCGCTCGCCAAGGCGCTCTTCAAGTTCGATTGGACCCTCTGATTGCGCCCGTCGCTGATCCGTAGGTAACAGGCACAGATCGCGTGCCCGTATTAGGTTTGCCTTGTTTACGGTTTGCATCGGGAATGTAGGACCACGTGCATTCCCTGCTGCAGAGAAGCAGTCGTTCTGCTAGTGTCCAAGAGTGGAATGGCACGGCTTCTGGTCGCCAGCCCCGGGGCTGCTGCTACGTGCGAGTCGAGGTCAGCGCTCCGCTTGGGGTGCGAGCAGCGGCACCGGATCGAAGGCCAGCGAACGCCCGTCGATGCGTGATGCGAACTAGGTAGCTTAATTCCGAAGGGTTTGCGGCCCGGCATCCTCGCCCGCCCGTTCCCCTCCCAGACGAGAGACCCAGGAATGCCCATTCAGATCCTGATGCCCGCACTGTCGCCGACCATGGAAAAGGGCAAGCTCCTGCGCTGGCTGGTCAGAGAGGGTCAACAGGTCAATCCCGGCGATGCCATCGCGGAGATCGAGACCGACAAGGCGACGGTGGAGGTCGAGGCGGTTGACGAAGGCAAGGTGGCCAAGTTGCTGGTCTCGGAAGGGACGGAGGGCGTCAAGGTCAACACGCCGATCGCCCTGCTCGATGGCGGCGCGCCCGGCACGACGGTGAAGACCCACGTCGTGCCTCGCGTGGAGTCGGCGAAGATGGTCACGGCGGCCCCTAGTCCGCCCCCGGTCCGCACGGCCGACCTGCCCATGCCGCGCCCCGCGCAGACGCAGGACCAGACCGGAAGCTCAGGCCTCCCCGCAGGCGCCGTGATCGGCCGCTCCCGGCTGATGGGAGACAACGCACCGACGGCCCAGGGTGCCCCGATGACGGGGGTTCCCTCCGGCCGATCGACCGGCCAGCCGCGAACGCAGTTTCTTCGGGCCGGCGCGGATACCGACGCCGATCCGGTGGCGGGGTGGCTGGTCGTGGTCAAGGGACCTGGCCGCGGCGGTTTCCGTCCGATCTACGTCGGCATGAACTCGATCGGCCGCGATGTCGGCCAGCGCATCAGCCTGAGCTTCGGCGACGACTCCATCTCGCGCGAGGAGCATGCCTACATCGCCTACGACGAGGAGGCGCGCCGCTTTTACCTGCAGCACGGCGGCAAGGCCAACCTCGTGCGGCTGGGAGGGCGGCCTGTCCTCGCGCCGACCGAGCTCAATGCCTACGACCTCATTCGGATCGGCAAGACCAGCCTGCGGTTCGTACCGCTGTGCGGCCCCGACTTTGCCTGGGGCGACGACCACGCCGACCTCTGAGCGGGCGGCTTCGCGGCATCGCCGATAGCCGGGCGACTGGTGGCGCCATGGCAAGCAAGCCATGGCGGTCCGCGGCGGACCTGGAGGGGTCCACGTGGGCTGAGAAATCACAGGTTGCTCAGGCACTTGACCGGCTATGGCCCTGCCGTCGTGACCAACAATTTACCGCCATAGGGGATGATCCAGTGCGCGCGTGAGGCG
The DNA here is from genome assembly GCA_050248715.1 of Hyphomicrobiaceae bacterium. Taxonomy (GTDB): domain Bacteria; phylum Pseudomonadota; class Alphaproteobacteria; order Rhizobiales; family Hyphomicrobiaceae; genus AWTP1-13. Next base: position 7,585 of record JBFWRV010000017.1, read on the forward strand.
CTGGTGCCAGTTGCTTTCGCAACCTCCAGGGAGCGTTTTATGGCTCAAGTTTCGGTTCCCCGCGTATCGGGCACGGGCTCCGGCGGAAGAATCCCCACGGGCATCTTCGGCATTGCCGGCCTTGGCGTCCTCCTCCTGGCGCTCTTCGGCCTCTACCTCGTCTCGCCCTTCTTCACGGTGGGCGAGTACGAGCGCGTGGTGGTGACGCGCTTCGGCCAGTTCAGCTCGGTGGCCGGTCCGGGGCTTCACATCCGCGTCCCCTTCGTCAACGGGCTCGAGGCCTACCCGATCAACATTCAGCGCATGCAGAAGGACCACCTCAATACCTTCACGGTGGACAACCAGGAGCTGGACGCCCTGGTGACGCTCAACTTCCGCATCCCCGAGGCCGAGGTGCGCCGGGTGTTCACCAACAACCGCGACTATCAGGCCAACCTCGAGTCGTTCATGATCGACCGCTTCAAGCGCGAGATGGGCAAGATCAACATCACGCAAGTGGCAGCCCATCGCGGCGATGTGGCGCTGGCGGTGCAGAAGAGCCTCGCGACCGAGGCGATGGAGCTGTTCGGCATCCAGATTGTCGACTTCCAGATCAATGACATTCGCTATACGGAACAATACCGCCGGGCGGTCGACGCAGCCGCCATAGCAAAGGCCAAGGTGGAGCAGGCCGAGCAGGAGCGCCGCCAGGCCGAGGTCGTCGCCCAGCGCCAGAAGATACAGGCCGAGGGCGAGGCCAACGCGGCGCGCGAGACCGCGCGCGGCAAGGCCGACGGCGAGCTGCTGCTGGCGACGGCGCAGGCCAAGGGCAAGGAGCTGGTGGGGCTCGCCGAGGCGAAGGCGCTGGAGGCGCAGGGCCAGGCGATCCGCACCAACGATGCGCTTATCCAGCTGGAGTTCGCCAAGCGCTGGTCGGGCAATCTGCCGACCAACATGTACGCCAGCACGCCGATACCCTTCCTCAATCTGCAGCCGGGCTCCGCCGAGACGACGAAGCCCGCCAGATAGCGGGCGCGCAGCGCACTATATCGAATGCGGACGACGGGTTCTTCGCGGGGCGTCATGCCCGCGCCGACGGGCGTCCACGCCCTGCCGGCGCGGGATGACGGACCAGTCAGCCGGAGTCCGTATCAGGCGTCCTCCTCGCGTGCAGAGTGACTGCCGGCCTGTTGCGCGTGCCCCTTGCGCCGGGGCTCTTGCCGGTGCGACTTCGGGGCGCCATCGATCAGTCCAAGCGTCCGCGCGACGCGGGCACCAAGCTGGTCGATGAGAACGCGCCGCGGAACGGCCTCGACAGCGCCCGGTTCGAGATCCAGCAGCTGGAATGGGCCGAACGAGATGCGAATGAGCCGGTTCACGGCCAGGCCGAGGTTTTCCAGGATGCTGCGAACCTCCCTCTTCTTGCCTTCGCGCAGACCGACGGTCAGCCAGACGTTGGCGCCCTGCACCTTGTCGAGCGTCGCCTCGACGGGTCCGTAACGCACGCCGGCGATCTCCACGCCGTCCTTGAGCTTGTTCAGGGCCTCCTGCGCAATGCTCCCGTGGGCGCGCACGCGATAGCGCCGCAGCCACCCGGTCGCCGGCAGTTCCAGGTGCCGCGCCAGTTGCCCGTCGTTGGTGAGCAGCAGCAGGCCCTCGGTGTTGAAGTCGAGCCGGCCTATGGAGATCACGCGCGGCATATGCTGCGGCAAGGCCTCGAACACGGTCGGGCGCCCCTGCGGGTCGCGATGGGTCGTGACGCGGCCCCGGGGCTTGTGGTAGCGCCACAGGCGTGGCGGTTCGGGCGCGCGCAACTCCTGGCCGTCGACGAGGATGCGATCATCCGGTGTGACATCGCGTGCAGGGCTCTTCAGCACCTCGCCGTTGACGCTCACCCGGCCAGCCTCGATCCAGCGCTCGGCGTCGCGCCGCGAGCAGAGCCCGGCGCGCGCGAGCGCCTTGGCGATGCGCATGGGCCCCGATCGCTCTCCGTCGCCGCCGGCATCGCGGACAGCACGCGGACGCCGTTGACCTGGCTCGGCTTTGTGCATGGAATGAGGCGTCCCAACCGGTGAAGTTCCTGCTCACGGAGCCCTTATGACATCCCGCCCCGGGGAGAACCATATGCAGGCAGCACTCGCCGAGGCGGAGGCTGCCGCAGCACGCGGCGAGGTGCCGATCGGTGCGGTGGTGGCAAGCCGAGACGGCGCCGTGCTCGGCCGCGCCGGCAATCGCACGCGCGAGCTGAACGATCCCACGGCGCATGCCGAGATGCTGGCGATTCGGCAGGCCTGCGCCGCGCAAGGCTCGGAGCGCCTCGAGGCTGCGGACATCTACGTCACGCTCGAGCCGTGCCCGATGTGTGCCGCGGCCATCTCCTTCGCCCGTATCAGGCGACTCTACTTCGGCGCCAGCGATCCCAAGGGCGGAGGCGTGGAGCACGGTCCCCGCATCTTCAGCCAGACGACCTGCCATCACGCGCCGGAAGTCTACGGCGGATTGGGAGAGGTACCGTCTGCCGACCTCTTGCGACGCTTCTTCGCGTCTCGCCGTTGAGCGTGCGCTTGGCCGCCTTGGCGCTCGCAGCCAGCAGCTCCGAGGCCGGGCGAATCGGCACCAGGCCGTGCCGCTCGTAGAGGTCCTGCAGCGGGTCCCAGTCCCTGAGCACGGTGCGGTAGATCCAGCGATAGGTGCGCTGCGCGTCGGCCACCGCGCAGGCGCGCACGCGGCCTATGAACTCCCCCGTGGCAGCGACCTCGAGCCAGTTGATCACCAGATGCAGGTAGGTCGATTCGTAGTTGCGCGCGCCATCGGGAAGCTCCGTCGGTGCTTCCGGGTAGCGGCGCACGAGCTCATCCATGAAGGCCGCGACCGGGTCGCTGTCCGGTGTACCGAGGTGCCACAGATACCAATGCATCTGCTCGTGCAGATAGGTGGAAAGGAGCAGATCCTCGCTGTCGGCAAAGCGGTTGCCGAGGGTCAGGATAGGATGACTGAAGGTGTCGCTTCCGGGAACCACGCGCACGACGCGCGTATACTCGTAGCGGGAGAGGTCGTGACGCCGCCGCAGCGCCTGCAGCATATCCCGCACGCGATCTGCCTCCCGGCGCGCGTGGTCGAGGTCGAGATCGATGCGAAAGCCATCGCTGATCGCGCGCGGCACTTAGGGTCCCCCTCGATCGCGTCGCTGAATGAAAGGTTAATTGGGGTGCGTCTAGCACAGACAAGGTTGTGACGGCCAAGCAAGTTTCCTCGACGCGCAGCAATTCTTCTGTGCAAAATTTAACCTGCGATCACAAGTATTTGAGAAAGCTTGCATTTCGACTTGGTCTTGACTGGCCCACGGCGAAAAAGATCGTCTACATCTTAAAATTCGAGCGAACCGAGGGGTTGACGCCTGCGCAGCAGGACGCGCGAAACGCCGAGCTTGAGCTTGACGGCCAGGGAGGGCAACACGACCAAGATCATCCCGAACGGCGCGACCGCATGCATCATGCCGGTCAGGGCTTGGGCGTGCGCGTCGGACCCTTGAGAGGGAGCAGCCGACGCTTGGGGTGCGGAAGGCTCGGGGGCGACGCAACAGGCAGGGTCTCCGCGGTCTGGCTGGCCAGCACCCGCGACAGCTGGCGCCGCAGCTGTGCCTTGGCGGAAGCGGACGCAGCCAGGATCTCCTTAAAGCGGTGGAAGTCGAGCACATGGAACTCGTCGACCTCGACGCTGATGTAGATATCCGGCTGCTGCGCCCTGAGCTTCTCGCGCACGATGGAGCGTTGCATGATCTGGGAGGAGGACATGAGCGTGGAGAAGGCCGACGGATGGGCCGGCGGGCCGGATCCTGCCGAGGGGGCGCCGCTCACATCGATGGCGACCGTGATATCCGCTTCGCCGCGCAGCACGTCGAAGGGCAGAGGATTGACGAGGCCGCCATCCACAAGCAGCCGATCGCCGATCGTCACCGGCGTGAAAAGCGCAGGCAAGGCCATGCTGGCCGCAACGGCTGGCCGCAGCGGCCCCTCGCTGAAGATCGCCGGCTCCTGGGCATAGTAGTCGGTCGTCACGATTCTCAGGGGCATCTGCAGGCCGGCGAAATTGCGCGCGACACCCGAGGGCAGCACGAACTCGAGCAGCGCCTCCGGGTTGAGCAGCGATGAGCGGATCGGCAGGAAGTTGAAGATTTTGAGCACCGGCTCGGACCTGGACGACAGGAGCTGACGCACCAGGTCGAAGCGCTGGCTCAGCGCCTCCTCGGTATGGGCGCGGATCAGGCTGGCCGACAATCCCGAGGCATAGGTGGCGCCGAAAATGGCACCGATGGAGGTGCCGGCGATGACCTTGGGCTTCAGGCCCAGCTCATCGAAGACTTCCAGCATCAGAATGTGGGCAAGCCCGCGCGCGCCCCCGCCGCCCAACGCCAGCCCGATCGACGGCAGCGTCGCAGGTGGCGTCGCCGGCTTCCTCGCCTGCAGGGCCTTGCCGGTCGGTGTCATGGCAGTGCCGCACGCCGCATCGCCCGCTCACCGCGAGCGACAGGAGGGTCCGTGCCCCGTACTCTTCTCAGGACCGGCCCGTTCACCTGGAGCACCCTATAGCGGCAAGGAACGGAATGAGCGCGGAGAGGGTGGCTTGTGGGTTCTCCTCGGCCAGGAAATGACCGGACGCCACCGCCGTGCCGCTCAGATCGGTGCACCAGGTCCGCCAGACATCGAGCGGGCTGGCGCCGCCACTGCCCAGGTAGTCGCTGCCCCAGAGCAGGAAGGTCGGGCAACCGATCTTACGACCGGCGGCGAGATCGGCTTCATCCAGCTCACGATCAAGCGTCGCGCCGGCGCGATAATCCTCGCACACTGCGTGCACGCGCCGCGGGTCCTTCATGAGCGCTCGATAATGCGCCAGCGCCTCGGCCGAGAAGGAGGAGAGGTCGCACGGACCCGCCCAGCTCTTCAAGGTGTGCTCGAGGTAGTAGACGGGCTCCTTGCCGATCAGGGTCTCCGGCAGCGGATAGGGCTGAGCCAGGAAGGCCCAGTGATAGGCGCGGACGGCGCGCTCGGGCGTCATGCGGCGCCACTGCTCGGCGGTCGGCAGGATGTCGATGGGGATCAGCGCGCGCACGGCCTCAGGGTGATCGAGGGCCAGACGGTATGCGACGCGCCCGCCGCGGTCGTGGCCCGCAGCAATGAAGCGCTCGTGCCCCAGAGCCCGCATGACCTGCACACAGTCCTCGGCCATGGCGCGCTTGGAGTAGGCCTTGTGATGCGCATCGCTCGCCGGCACGGAGCTGGCGCCATAGCCACGCAGGTCGGGCATGACGAGCGTGGCGTGGCGCGCCAGCTCCGGCGCGATTCTGTGCCAGCAAACGTGCGATTGAGGATAGCCGTGCAGCAGGAGCAGCGGCGGCCCCGTGCCCCCGATGCGCAGGAATATCTCGGCGCCGCCGTCCGTGGCTATGCGGTGCTCGGCGAAGCCGGGGAACAGATCGGCGATCGCATTCATGATCCGCTCCGCTCGCGGGCGATGGCGCGCCAGCCGATGTCGGTGCGGTAGAATCCGTCGGGCCAGTCGATGGCGCGCACCGCCTCGTAGGCGCGCCGCTGCGCCTCCGCGACCGATTCGCCGCGCGCCGTGACAGCGAGCACGCGGCCGCCGTTCGCCAGCAGGCGGTCGCCGTCGCGACGCGTCCCGGCATGGAAGACTTCCACGCCCGGGAGCTTGCGGGCGGCATCGATGCCGCGAATCTCCGTACCCTTCGCGTAATCGCCGGGATAACCCTTGGCAGCCATGACCACGGTCAGCGCCACGTCCTCGTGCCAGCGCAGGTCGAACGTTCCGAGCACGCCGTCGGCTGTCGCCAGCAGCGCCGCCAGGAGATCGGACTTCAGGCGCATCATCAGGACCTGGCACTCGGGATCCCCGAACCGCACGTTGTACTCGTAGAGCTTGGGGCCCTCCTTGGTGATCATGACGCCGAGGAACAGGACGCCCTTGAACGGCGTGCCGCGGGCGGCCATGCCGTGCACCGTCGGCCGGATGATCTCGTCCATGACGCGGCTCGTCATTTCGGGCGTCATCACGGGGGCCGGCGAGTAGGCGCCCATGCCGCCGGTGTTGGGGCCCGTGTCGCCGTCGCCGACGCGCTTGTGGTCCTGCGCCGAGGCCAGCAGCAGGACATGCTCGCCATCGCATAGGGCGAACACGCTTGCCTCCTCGCCCTCCAGGAACTCCTCGATGACGATCTCGGCGCCGGCGGCGCCGAAGGCGCCGTCGAAACACGCGTCGACCGCGGCTTGTGCGGCTGCAGCCGTGTCGGCGATGACGACGCCCTTGCCTGCCGCCAGGCCGTCAGCCTTGACGACGATCGGAAGCTTCTGCGCCGCCAGGTAGTCCTTGGCGGCACGTGCATCGGCAAAGCGCCCGTAGGCGCCCGTGGGGATCGAGAACTCGCGGCAGAGGTCCTTGGTGAATCCCTTGGAGCCCTCCAGTTGCGCGGCAGCCTTGGAAGGCCCAAATACCTTGATCCCGGCGTCTGCGACAGAGTCGGCGAGGCCCGCGACCAGGGGCGCCTCGGGGCCGACCACGACGAAATCGATCGCGTTGTCTCTGCAGAAGCGGATGACGGCGGCAGGGTCGGCAGGGTCGAGGGAGACGCAGGTGGCCACCTCGGCGATGCCGGCGTTGCCCGGCGCGCAGACCAGCTTGCCGATCAGGGGGCTCGCGGCCAGCGCCCACGCCAGCGCATGCTCGCGCCCGCCGGAACCGATGAGGAGAACGTTCATCAACCTAGCCCGAGCAAAAGCCTTGGAAAGGCACCTCGCAGCGGCCCCGCAGGCGCCATCCTGATGTATCATCGAAGTTGCGGCCAACAAAGCCAGAGGATGCTTGTGAACGAACTGCCCCGTGGCGCCCGGCCCGATGCCAGACCGGGCGCAAATCTGCCGGAATACTCGGTGTCGGACCTGTCGGCCGCCATCAAGCGGACGCTTGAGGGGACCTACGGCTACGTCCGCCTGCGCGGGGAGATCTCGGGCTTCCGCGGCCCCCAGTCCTCGGGCCACTGCTATTTCGCGCTCAAGGATGAGAAGGCCAAGATCGAGGCGGTGATCTGGCGCAGCACGGTGCAGACGCTGAGGTTCAAGCCGGCGGAAGGCCTGGAGGTGGTCGCGACCGGGCGCGTGACGACCTACCCGGGCTCCTCCAAATATCAGATCGTCATCGACGCGCTGGAGCCCGCGGGCATCGGCGCCCTGATGGCGCTGCTGGAAGAGCGTAAGAAGAAGCTGGCCGCCGAAGGCCTGTTCGAGGCGGGCCGGAAACGCAAGCTGCCGTTCCTCCCGCGCGTGATCGGCATCGTCACCTCCCCCTCCGGCGCCGTCATACGCGATATGCTGGCGGGCTTTGCCGAGCGCTTCCCCGTGCGCGTTGTGCTTTGGGCGGTACGCGTGCAGGGCGAAACCTGTGCCGGCGAGGTGGCGGCGGCAATCCGCGGATTCAACGCACTGCCTCCGGATGGCCCCGTGCCGCGTCCCGATGTCCTGATCGTCGCCCGCGGCGGCGGCAGCCTGGAAGACCTGTGGGGCTTCAACGAGGAGATCGTGGCGCGGGCCGCTGCAGCCAGCGCCATCCCGCTCATCTCCGCGGTCGGACACGAAACCGATTGGACGCTCATCGATCTCGCCGCCGACGCACGCGCGCCGACGCCGACCAAGGCCGCGGAATGGGCGGTGCCCAGGCACTCCGATCTCGTGGAGCAGACCGGCAAGCTGGCGCTGCGGCTCGACACGGCCGCGCGCCGGGCGCTGGACGCCATGCGCACGCATTTGCGCGCGGCGGCCCGCGGGCTGCCGCGCCTGGGCGATCTGCTGGCGCTGCCGCGCCAGCGCTTCGACGCCGTCGACAGACGCCTGGGCCGGGCCTTGCTGGCAAACACCAGGGCCCATGCGGTGCAACTCGTGCGCTGCGCCTCGCGATTGCAGCCGCGGCTGCTGGAAGACCGGATGGGCCGCATCCGCGACAGATTGGATGGGCTCGGCCGGCGCGCCCATGCCTCACTCGCGCGCGTCACCGCGCCGCGGCGGGGCAGGCTCGAGCGGATCGGCGGCCGGCTCGGGCCACAGGCCATCGTGGCTCGCATCGGCCGTGCCCGTGAACGCATCGATACGCTGGCCGGACGCTCCCGCCGATCCCTCCTGGCGCAGGTCGGCATGCACAGGCGCCATCTCGATGGGTGCAGCAAGCTTCTCGCATCGCTCGGCTACCAGGGGGTGCTGCAACGCGGATACGCACTGGTCCGCGATAGGGAAGGCCGGACGCTCCGCTCGGCGGCGGATATCGGCCCCGGGCAGCGCCTTGACGTGGAGATGGCGGACGGCCGGATCGATGTCCAGGTTTTGGGCAGCAGTGTGCGGGAGGCGGCGAAGCGCCACACGCCGGTACGCCAACCTGTGCGAGGCAAGTCGGGGGCGCCGGGCGGCGGCCAGGGGTCGCTGTTCTGAGGCGATGCAGCACTGGCGCGCGGAAGGCACCATCTGTATGCTTGCAGGGCATGTCCGTAGGGTTCGGAAGGTGGTCGAGCGCTGTCTGCGTCTCGTCTCGAAGCCCGCAGCGAGGATGGCAGTACAAGCGCGATGAACCGGTTCGAAAGGCTGCTCGGCCTGAAGGGAGAAGCGAGGCTGCGCTTCCTCGACGGCGAGTTCCAGGTCATCACGGCAGGCGATTTCGTGCGCTGCGCGGTCACCGGCGAGCCGATCATGCTGCCCGACCTGCGCTATTGGAGCGTGGAGCACCAGGAAGCCTACGCCAGCGCCGAGATTTCCTTCGAGCGCTTCGGCACCGTCAAGGCGCGCGGCCGCAAGTAGGCCCCCGGATCGGTCACACCTTCATCTTCGGATCGAGCCAGTCGCGCAGCGCATCGCCGAACAGGTTGAAGCCGAACACCGCAAGCGAGATGGCAATGCCCGGGTAGATCGCCACCCAGGGCGCGCTCTCGGCGTATTCCTGAGCGCCGCCGCGCAGCATCAACCCCCAGGCCGGCACCGGCTCCTGCACCCCGAGCCCCAGGAACGACAGCGACGCCTCGATCAGGATCGCCTGGCCCACGGCCGCCGTCATCATGATGAGGTAGGGGGCCATGACGTTGGGCACCATGTGGCGGAGCACGATCCGGGTGTGGCTGAAGCCGCAGGCCCGCGCCGCGTCGATGTAGGGCGTCTCGCGCACGGCCAGCGCGCTCGATCGCACCACCCGCGCGCAGCGTGGAATGAAGGGAATGGTGATGGCGATGATGACATTCAAAGTGCCGGTGCCGAAGATCGACACCACCGCCAGCGCCAGGATCACCAGCGGGAACGCCATCAGCACGTCCATGACGCGCTGGAACACCAGGTCGAAACGGCCGCCGAAGTAGGCGCTGGCAACACCGAGGATGAGGCCGAGCGTCGCCCCCACGAAGGCGGAGATGAAACCGACCAGCAGCGCCGTGCGCGCACCATAGACGATACGGGTGTAGAGATCGCGGCCGAACTGGTCGGTGCCCAGCCAGTATTCGCTGCTCGGCGCCTCGAGCATGGCGCCGAAGTTGTTGCGGGTGGGATCGTAGACGGTGACCACGTCTGCGAGAACCGCCATCAGGATCATCACGGCGACGACGAGGCCCCCGGCGGCGCCGAGCGGATTCTGCACGCAGAACTGCCACACTGCCGCCAGACGCGACCGGCGCGGCTTGGCGAAATCGCCGGCGGCAGAACTCGGTTGCGAGATGGTGGCCATGCGCAGCGTCCTCAGCGGCTATAGCGGATGCGCGGGTCGAGCCATGCGTAGACGATGTCGACCACCAGATTGGTGAAGGCGAAAATGGCGACGACCATCATCACCAGCGCCTGCGTCATGTTGTAGTCGTGGTTGGAGATCGATTCCACGAACAGCTTGCCGAGACCGTTGAGATTGAACACCTGCTCGGTAACGACAAGGCCGCCCATCAGGAACGCGAACTCGATGCCGATGATGGTGACCACGGGCAGCAGGGCGTTGCGGAGCGCATGCCGGCGCACGATCAGCTTGCGGAACACGCCTTTGGCCCGGGCCGTGCGCACGTAGTCCTCGCGCAGCACCTCCAGCATGGCCGAGCGCGTCATGCGCGTCGCCACGGCCGAGTAGCGGTAGCCGGTCGCAAGCGCCGGCCAGATCAGCATGCTCAGATTGTAGAACGGATCCACCCAGAGCGGCACGTACTTGATCGGCGGCATCCACGGCTGGCCGAACCACGCCTTCGAGGTGATCAGGATTCCCAGGATGATCAGGATGCCGAGCCAGAACGACGGCATGGCAACGCCGGCAATGGAGAAGGCGCGCACCACGTAGTCGATCCACGTGTTCTGCTTGACGGCGGAGATCGTGCCGAGCGGTATGGCGATCAGGACCGCGGTCAATGTCGCCATGATGGCGACCTGCAGCGACAGCTGGAAACGCAGGCCCACCTCGCTGATGATCGGCCGTCCCGTCCACATCGACTTGCCGAGGTCGAATGTGGCGAGGCCCTTGATGAAGACCAGGAACTGGACGACGTAGGGCTGGTCGAGGCCGAGCTCGACCCGGCAATTATTGATCACCGTCGGGTCCATGCTGCCGCCGCCGGTGGCGAGCCGCAGCACGCAGACGTCGCCCGGAATGAGGCGCATCAGCAAGAACACGAGGGCGGCCGCCCCCAACAGCGTCGGGATCATAAGAAGCAGCCGCTTGAGCACGTAGCGGAGCATGGGTTCGCACCGACCTGGCATGACGCCCGGCCGGCGAGACAGCGAGTCCGCCGACCGGGCGCCGAGTGGGTATGCGCCTAGCGCCGGCCTACTTGTCGAGCCACACGACCGAGAGGTCCTGGTTCAGGTAGTGGCTCGGCGTGATGTTCCAGCCCTTCATGTAGCTACGGTGCGGAATGATGCGATACCACCACAGCGTGATGAGGTTGTGGGCCTGCTCGTCGAGCACGCGCTTTTCATAGGCGCGCATGACCTTGCGCTGCTCGGCCTCGTCGGCCGTCCGGTTCATGGCGTTGTGCAGCTTGACCAGTTCGTCGTCCTGGAACTTGCCGTACTGCGCCCCATCGGTCGGCATGAACTTCGAGGTATCCGACAAGGGATTGACGACCGACTGGCAGTTGAACTCCAGCGCCACGTCGAAGTTGCCGGCGTTCAGCGAGGCGTAGAACGGTCCCGTTGCCTCCATCTTCTGCTCGGCGGTGATGCCGACCTGCTTCCACTGGTCGAGCAGCCACGTGCCGACGATCGTGTAGGGTTGGTCGACGGCGCGATTGGTCAGCGTGAACTTGAGGTCGGATACGCCGGCCTCCTTCAGCAGCTTCTTGGCCTCGGCGCGTGATTTGTTGATGTCGGGCCAATAGCCCGCAAGCTTCTCCAACTCCTCCTTCTTGGCAGCCAGCGGATGGTTCGGGAAGACGATGCCGCCGACGGACTTGACGATGGCGATCTTGGACAGGTCCTTCGATCCGCCCCAGCGATCAACGGCAAGGCTCAGCGCCCGGCGCACGCGCACATCGTCGAAGGGCTTCCTGGAATGGTTGGGCGTCATCAGCAGGACGCAGTTCCAGTCGCTTTCCTGGACCGTGATGTCCTTGCCGAGCGCCGCCACGAGATCGTCCCGGCTCTTGGGCGGCAGGCCGCGGAACTCGGCCGCCGCCTGATCGCCGCGGATGGCCTGCACGCGCAGCGTCTGCGTCTTGGCGAAGATCGCCTCGAAGCCGTCCAGGTAGGGCTTGCCCGCGTGATGGTAGTTGGGGTTGCGTTTGCCCCTCACAAGAGCGCCGGCCTCATGCGTCTCGAAGATGAATGGGCCCGAGCCCATCACGTTCTTCTCGTACCAGTGCTGGTCCTTGTCGAGGGTCGCCTTCGCGTAGATGAAGTTGAAGGGATTGGCGAGGGCCGGGATGAACGCACCCGAGGGGTACTTGAGCTTGAACACCAGGGTGTCATCGCCGCTGATCGTCACGCTCTCCACCATCCCGAACTGCTGCTTGCGGGCACTCGAGACGCCCTGGGGCGGGAAGATGATGCGCTGGAAGGTGGCATGGACGTCCGCGACGGTGACCGGCTTGCCGTCATGGAATTTGACATCCTTGCGGATCTTGAAGGCGTAGCTCTTGCCCCCGTCCGTCGGCTTCGGCATCTCGACGCAGGTGTCGCAGACGTAGTTCTGGGCAGTCTTGTCCTCAGGGTCGATGCGGATCAGCGTGCTGTAGAAGGGAGCGATGGGATGCGCCAGCGCAAACGTGGTCTCCCTATGGCCATCGAAGCTCGGCGGTTCGTCAGGCACGACGAATTTCAGTATGCCTCCCTTCTTGGGCTGTTGTGCCTGGGCGGGCTCGCCAGACGACGACGCGGCGAGCAGCAAAGCCGCCGGAAGGAGATGGAGTAAGCGCCAGCGCTGAACCTTCACTTCGAGTCCTCCCTACAATAATAGCTTATGGACGGCTCGCCCCGACGGCTGCCGCTCTCTTGTGCACCGTCCATAGCATGGTCCAAATTGCCGATACTTTCAAATGCTGCGTGCGCGATCGTAGACTTGGAGGTGGCCCCGGGGGTCGTGGATGGCCCCGCCTCCGCCGACGGGATGCGGGCCGACGGACCCTCGGCCGAAAAGGGAAGTGCAATGCATCCAGGAAAAAAACTCCGGCAGGCGCTGGCCAAAAAAGGTCTGATATCCGCGCCAGGGGTCTACGACATGATCTCCGCAAAGGTCGCGGATGGGCTTGATTTCGATGCACTCTATATGACCGGGTTCGGAGTTTCAGCCTCGCTCGGCCTGCCGGACGCCGGCCTTGCCAGCTACACGGAGATGGTGCAGCGCGTTGCCCAGATCTGCCAGGGCACCCGAACACCCCTGATCTGCGATGGAGACACCGGTTTCGGCGGCCTGCTCAACGTGGAGCGCACGGTGAAGGGCTATGAGGCTGCCGGCGCCGCCGCCATCCAGATCGAGGACCAGGTCTTCCCGAAGAAGTGCGGTCACACCCCCGGCCGGCGTGTCGTCCCCGCCGAGGAGATGGTGCGCAAGATCGAGGTGGCCGCGGCAAGCCGCGTCTCGCCCGATTTCCTGATCGTCGCGCGCACCGATGCCCGCACCCGGCTGGGCCTCGACGAGGCCGTGAGGCGCGGTGAAGCCTACGCCGGGGCCGGCGCCGACATCCTGTTCATCGAGAGCCCCGAGAGCGAGGAGGAGATGGCGCGGATCGGCCGGCACTTCGACGTGCCGCTGATCGCCAACATGGTCGAGGGCGGGCGCACCCCGATCCTGCCGAAGAAGCGGCTGGAGGAGCTGGGCTACCGGATTGCCATATTCCCGGCAACCGGGCTGCTCGCCACCGCCAAGGCGCTCACGCACGCCTTTGCCGTGCTGAAGGAGAAGGGCTCGACCGACACCCTGGCGGGCGAGCTCTACTCTTTCGACAAGCTCTGCCGCCTGGCCGGCTTTGAGCACGTGTGGGACTTCGAGAAGCGTTGGGCGGAGGAGTGAGCGCGACATGGAGTTGCCGGTCCACGCCCAGGCGATCATGTACGACGACGCCTGGCTGATCGGCGGGGCACGCACGCCCTTTGCCGACTACAACGGAACCTTGCGCGACGTGTCAGCCACGGACCTTGGCATCAAGGCCGCGCGTGCGGCGCTCGGCGCTACCGGCGTGGAGCCCGAGGCGGTCGATGCGGTGGTGGCATCCTCGGTCGCCCAGACGAGCTTCGATGCCTTCTTCCTTCCGCGCCACATCGGCTTGTACTCGGGAGTCCCGATCGGCGTGCCGGCCCTGCTGGTGCAGCGCCTGTGCACCTCCGGCTTCGAGGCGATCCTGCAGGCGGCCGATCAGATCGCGCTGGGCAAGGCACGTGCCGTCCTCTGCGTCGGCACCGAGTCCATGACGCGCAACCCCATCGCCGCCTATGGGCACCGCGGAGGCTTCCGGATGGGGCAGGTCGAGTTCAAGGACTTCCTGTGGGAGGCCACCCTCGACACGGCCCCCCGCTCGCGCATGGGCGACACGGCCGAGGAGCTGGCCAGGCGCTACCAGATCACGCGCGAGGATGCCGATGTGTTCGCGGCGCAAAGCTTTGCCAGGGCAACCGCGGCGCACGAGCAGGGGTTCTTCGATGGCGAGATCGTTCCGCTGGCGGCAGAGGCGTTCGAGCGAGAGGGCTACGCTGCCCGCGAAATCCGTCTGCCGCGCAAAGTCGGCACCTTGGCGCAAGACGAGCACCCGCGACCGACGCCGCTGGACGCCTTGCGGCCGCTGAAGGCGGCCTTCAAGGGTGTTCAGACCGGCGGCAACAGCTCGGCCATCGTCGACGGCGCGGCCGCCGTCGTGGTGGCGGAAAAACGTTGTTTCACGGGAAACAGCGCCGCCAGGCCCCCCCTTGCCCGTATCGTTGCGGGAGGGACGGTGGGCGTGCCGCCGGAGATCATGGGGATCGGGCCGGCGCCCGCCATCCGCGCCGTGCTCGCCAAGGCCGGCCTGAAGCTCGCCGACATCGACCGCTTCGAGGTCAATGAGGCGTTCGCCGCCCAGTACATTGCGGTCGAGCGGGAGCTTGGCCTTGACCGCGACCGCGTCAACGTCAACGGCGGGGCCATCGCCATCGGCCATCCGCTCGGTGCCACCGGCCTACGCTGCACCCTGACGCTGGCCCGCGAGCTGAAGCGCTCCGGCGGCCGCTACGGCATCGCCACGGCCTGCGCCGGCGGCGGGCAGGGCGTCGCCATCCTCATCGAGAGCCCGCAGGCGGCCTGAGGGCGAAGTCCATGGTGATCAACACGCGGTCGATCCGGGTGCAATGGGGCGATTGCGACCCGGCGGGGATCGTCTTCTATCCGCGCTATTTCGAGTGGTTCGATGCCTCCACCATCCTGTTGTTCGAGAAGGCGACGGGCCTAACCAAGATCAAGATGCTGGAGAAGTACCACGGTGCGGGCCTAGCCCTCCTGGAAGCCCGCGCCGTCTTCAAGATTGCGTCGCAATATGGGGAAGACCTCTCGGTGGAGACGCGCGTGACCGAGTTCCGCCGCTCGAGTTTCCTCGTGCATCACAAGGTGGCCAAGAGCGACGGCGTGCTCGCGCTCGAGGGGTTCGAGACGCGGCTGTGGACGGCGCGCGATCCCCACGACAGGAACCGGCTCCGCTCGTCGCCAATGCCGCCCGAGATCCTGGCAGCCTTTCAGCGAACCTGAGGCAGGTTCTGGCCGCGGGATAGTTTGGCACTCCATCGATAGCATGCGATATTGCCGGTCACCGGGGGCGTAACGATCTCCGGCGGCAGGCGTGAACGACTGTCGATGGCAACAAGGTGCGTGCATCGAACCGCACTTGCGACGGAGGAGACGTATGAACCGGCGTTCCATTCTGCGAGCCGCAGCCGCCCTTGCCCTGCTTTCCGCGCCGGGGCCAGCGCTTTCGCAGGACTCGGTCAAGATCGGCCTCATCGTGGCAATGACGGGCCAGCAGGCCTCCACAGGCAAGCAGATCAAGGCCGCAGTCGACCTCTACATGAAGGAGCATGGCGACACGGTCGCCGGAAAGAAGATCCAAGTCATCCTGCGCGACTCGGCGGGCGTCCCGGATAACACCAAGCGGCTGGCGCAAGAGCTGATCGTCAACGAGAAGGTGAGCATCATCGCGGGCTTCGAGATCACGCCGGCTGCGCTTGCCGTGGCGCCGCTGGCAACAGAGGCAAAGGTGGTCGCGCTGGTGATGGCCGCAGGCACCTCGATCATCACGGAGCGGTCGCCCTACCTCACGCGCACAAGCTTCACGCTGCCGCAGTCATCGGTGATCATTGCGGACTGGGCCGCCAAGAACGGCATCAAGAAGGTGGTCTCAATCGTATCGGACTACGCGCCAGGCGTCGACGCCGAAAAGTTCTTCACGGAGCGCTTCAAGGCCGCGGGCGGCGAGGTGGTAGAGGCCATCAAGGTCCCGCTGGCCAATCCGGACTTTGCGCCCTTCCTTCAGCGCGCGGCGGACGCCAAGCCTGACGCCATCTACGTGTTCGTGCCCTCCGGACAGGGTGGGACGTTCATGAAGCAATTTGCCGAGCGCGGGCTGGACAAAGCCGGCATCAAGATCATAGGCCCGGGTGACGTCACGGACGACGACCTGCTGCCGGCCATGGGGGACGCAGTGATCGGTGCGGTTACCGCGCATCTCTACTCGGCCGACCACGACTCGGCGAAGAACAAGGCCTACGTCGAAGCCTTCAAGAAGTCGGCGGGCTTCCGCCCGAACTTCATGTCGGTGGGCGGCTATGACGGCATGCACCTCATCTATGAGGCGCTGAAGAAGACGGGCGGAAAGGCCGACGGCGACACGCTGATTGCCGCGATGAAGGGCATGGCCTGGGAAAGCCCGCGCGGTCCCATCTCCATCGACCCGGAGACGCGCGACATCGTGCAGAACATCTACATCCGCAAGGTCGAGCGAAAGAACGGCGAGCTTTACAATGTCGAGTTCGCGACCTTCGAGGCAGTCAAGGATCCGGGCAAGATGAAGAAGTAGCGGGACGCTGCGCGGGCGCGAGGCCAGCAACCTCGCGCCTCCATCGGGGCCTTCCGTCATGCTGACGATCCTCTTCGACGGAATTGCCTACGGCATGCTCCTGTTCGTGCTGGCGTGCGGCCTTGCCGTAACGCTGGGGTTGATGAACTTCGTCAACCTGGCGCACGGGGCGTTCGCGATGGCCGGCGGCTATTGCGCCGTCATCGTGGTCAACACCTGGGGTGTCCCGTTTCTCCTCGCGTTGCCGATCGCCTTCCTCTTCAGCGCCCTGCTGGGGTTCATTCTGGAGCGGACGCTCTACGTTCACGTCTACCGCAAAAGCCATCTCGATCAGGTGCTGTTCACCATCGGCCTCGTGTTCATGTCGGTGGCGGCCGTCGACTACGTCATGGGGTCGAGCCAGGTGTTCGTGCAGCTGCCGGATTGGCTCCGCGGCCAGTTCCATGTCTTTGGGGTGGGCGTCGGCCGCTACCGGCTCCTGATCATCGTCATCTGCGGCCTGCTCACCTTGGGCCTGCAGCTCGTCCTCTCGTACACGCGGTTCGGCAGCCGGTTGCGGGCGTCCGTCGACGATGCGCGCGTGGCCCGGGGGCTCGGCATCAGCGTCAACAGCGTGTTCGCGGTAACCTTCGCCTTCGGATCCGGACTGGCGGGCCTCGGCGGGGCGCTTGGCACGGAGATCGTGGGTCTCGACCCCACGTTTCCGCTCAAGTTCATGATCTACTTCCTGATCGTCGTTACGGTCGGCGGCACCTCGAGCATCACGGGGCCGTTTCTCGCCTCCCTCTTGCTGGGAATCGGCGATGTCGCCGGCAAGTACTATTTTCCGACGCTCGGCGCCTTCTTCATCTACACGATCATGATCATCGTGCTGATATGGCGGCCACAGGGACTTTTTGCCCGCGGGAGCGTGCGATGAGCACCGGCGACCGCCATGCCGAAATCCATCGCCGCCTCATTGCACGGTCCCGCTGGCACCCCCTCGAAATCGCCTTCTGGGGCGTCGCTCTCGCGTCGGTGTTCCTCTTGCCTGGGCGACATCTGATCCTCGCCGAGATTGCCATTCTCGGCCTGTTTGCGCTGTCGCTCGACCTGATCCTGGGTTACGCTGGAATCGTCTCCCTGGGGCACGCCGCCTTCTTCGGCTTCGGCGCGTATGTGGCCGGGCTCCTTGCCAAGCACGAAATCATCACCGAGCCGCTGCTAGCGCTCGCCGTGTCCGGGCTGGCCGCCGCGGTGCTCGGCTTCCTCACCAGCTTCCTGGTGCTGCGGGGCTCGGACCTCACCCGCATCATGGTCACGCTCGGCGTGGCCCTGGTGCTGCGCGAGATTGCCAACCGCTATGCCTGGCTCACGGGCGGGGCAGATGGGCTGCAGGGCGTCGAGATTAAGCCTCTGTTCGGCCTCTACCGTTTCGACATGTTCGGCCACACCGCCTATTGCTACGCGCTCGCAGTGCTGTTCGCCCTGTTCCTGCTGGCGCGCCGCATGGTCAACTCGCCGTTCGGGTTGTCGCTGATGGCCATCAAGGGCAACCCGCTGCGCGCCGCCGCCCTCGGCATCCCCGTGAACCGGCGCCTGGTCGCCGTCTACACCATTGCTGCGGGCTACGCGGGCGTTGCCGGAGCCTTGCTGACGCAGACCACGGCCTTCGCCTCGCTCTCGGTCTTCGACTTCGACCGCTCGGCCGATCTGCTGCTGGTGCTCATCATCGGGGGTGCCGGCTACCTCTACGGCGGCTTGATCGGCGCCGTCGTCTTCAAACTGATGCAGGACTACCTGGCCGCTCTTACGCCGCAATACTGGCCCTTCTGGATCGGCCTGCTGCTGGTGGCCATCGTGCTCGTCGGCCGCGAGCGCATCACGGGCTGGACGCAGCCGATCCGACGTCTGGCGGCACGTCTCGATTGGCGCCGCGGCGATCGTCGCTCCGCTGCTGTCGCCGGCCAGGAGCGGTAGACCGATGGCGCCCGTTCTCCAGACGGTGGGACTCGAGAAGAAGTTTGGAGGCCTGACCGCGACCAGCAATGTTTCGCTTGGCATCGAGCCGGGCGCGCGGCACGCGCTCATCGGGCCCAACGGGGCCGGCAAGACGACTCTGATCAATTTGCTCACTGGCGTGCTGAAGCCCACCGCCGGCCGCATTCTCCTCGATGGACGCGACATCACGACCCTCGAGCCGCATGCACGCGTTCGCCTCGGCATCGCCCGAACCTTCCAGATCAACCAGCTCTTTGCCGATTTGACCCCTCTGGAAACCGTTGGTCTTGCCGTCTCCGAGCGCCTCGGGATGGGAGCGGACTGGCGGCGCATATTCGGGAACCGGCCGGATCTGGTCGACGAAACCCTGACGTTGCTGGAGAGCTTCCGGCTGTTCGAAGTGATGAACGAGCGCACCGCCATCCTTCCCTACGGTCAGCAGCGACTGCTCGAGATTGCGGCCGCAGTGGCGAGCCGCCCCCGCGTGCTGCTGCTCGATGAGCCTGCTGCCGGCGTTCCGGAGGACGAGCGGCACGCCATTCTCGCCACCGTCGGCGCCTTGCCGGCGGACGTCACGGTGGTGCTCATCGAGCATGACATGGATCTCGTGTTCCAATTTGCGAAACGCATCTCCGTTCTGGTCAACGGCGCGCTGTTTGCGGAGGGCGCGCCCGAGGCCATCGCGCGCGACACTCGGGTGAAGGAGGTCTATCTGGGTGAGGCCGGCGATGCCTGACCTGCTGCATGTCGAGGGCTTCTCCGCCGGCTATGGCGAGGCCGTCGTGCTCTCCGACATCGGCTTTGCGGTCCCCGACGGACAGTCGGTTGCGCTGCTGGGCCGCAACGGCACCGGCAAGACGACGCTGATCAATTCCATCGTCGGCCTCACCACGCACAGGGCAGGCACCATCCGCCTCCAGGGGCGCGACATAACGCGCGAACGTCCGGAGCGGCGGGTGTTGGCCGGGGTCGGCTGGTGTCCGCAGGAGCGCAATGTCTTCCGCTCCCTTACCGTGGAGGAAAACCTGACGGCTGTCGCCCGGCCGGGGCCCTGGACGCCTGAGCGCGTCTTCTCCGTGTTCCCGCGGCTGCAGCAGCGTCGCGCGAATCTGGGCAGCCAGCTCTCCGGCGGTGAGCAGCAGATGCTGGCCATCGGCCGGGCGCTGATCGTCAACCCCCGTATTCTCCTACTCGATGAACCGCTCGAGGGCCTGGCGCCGATCATCGTCGATGAACTGCTGGCCGTGCTGCGCAGGGTGGTCCGCGAGGAGGGCATGTCGGCCATCGTGGTCGAGCAGAAGGCGCACAAGATCCTGGGCTTCACCGACCGCGCCATCATTCTCGACCGCGGCCGCATCGTGTTTGCGGGAGATAGTGCTACCCTGGCCGCAGACCCCGAGCGGCTGGAAAGCCACCTGGGTGTCACCAGGCAAGGCCGCGGCGATACGGCGCCGCCGCCGCGGCAGCCGGATTGAGCACCCTTGGAGGAGGAGAAGCGCCAATGTCGAACGTCGCCCCACCCTTTCGCGCCGACATGGTCGGCAGCCTGCTGCGCACCGCTCCCTTGAGGGATGCCCGCGCCAAGCGCGAGAAGGGCGAGATCGGCAGTGACGAGCTCAGAAGGATCGAGGACGAGGAAATCGCCAAGATGGTCGGAAAGCAGGAGCAGGTTGGCCTGCAACTCGCCACTGACGGAGAATTCCGCCGCTCCTGGTGGCATTTCGACTTCTTCTGGCATCTGCAGGGCTGCGAGCGCGTAGTGCTCGACCACGGCATCCAGTTTCACGGCATCCAGACCAAGCCCGAGAGCGTGAAGGTGACCGGCAAAATCGATTTCCCTGCCGACCACCCCATGCTCGAGCACTTCAAGTTCCTGAAGGCCAGTACCAGGCTCGTGCCGAAGATGACGATCCCCTCGCCGTCGGTGCTGCATTTCCGCGGCGGAAGGAACGCCATCAGCAAGGACGCCTACCCGAGTCTCGATGCTTACTTCGACGATCTCGGCAAGACCTGGGGCAAGGCGATCAAGGCCTTCTATGCGGCCGGCTGCCGCTACCTGCAGTTCGACGACACGGTCTGGGCCTATTTGTGCTCCAAGGAGCAGCTGGATCAGGCGCGCGCCCGCGGTGAGGACGCCGACAGGCTCCCGGCCATCTACGCCCGCGTGATCAACATGGCGCTCAAGGAGAAGCCGGCCGACATGGTGATCACCACCCACGTGTGCCGCGGCAACTTCCGCTCCACCTGGATCTCGGAGGGCGGCTACGAGCCCGTAGCTGAGCTGCTGCTCGGTGGAATCGACTACGACGGTTATTTCCTGGAGTACGACACCGAGCGTGCTGGAGGGCTCGAGCCGCTGCGCTTCCTCCCCAAGGGCGGGAAGCGGGTTGTCGTCGGTCTCGTCACCTCCAAGAGCGGCACGCTGGAGAAGAAAGACGACATCAAGCGGCGGCTCGACGAGGCATCGAGATACGCATCCATCGACCAGCTCTGCCTTTCGCCTCAATGCGGCTTCGCCTCCACCGAGGAGGGCAACGTGCTGAGCGAAGAACAGCAGTGGGCCAAGCTGGCGATGATCGTCGACCTGTCGAAAGAGGTCTGGAAATGACGTTGCCTCTCCCGGCCGCGGGAGAAGGAGCGACGGAGTCCATTCTTGGCTGCAATGATCATCGTTCTGGCGCTGGTGTTCGGCCTCGCGCTGCTGCCGCAGCTGTGGGTGCGCAAGGTCATTGCCAGTCACGATGCCGAGCGGGCCGATTTTCCCGGCACGGGCGGCGAATTTGCGCGGCACATCCTCGACGAGATGAACCTCCATCACGTCAAGGTCGAGGAGACCGACCAGGGCGATCACTACGATCCCGAGACCAAGACGATCCGCTTGCTGCCCAAGCACTTGAACGGCCGGTCGCTCTCGGCAGTCGTCATCGCCGCGCACGAGGCCGGCCACGCGATGCAGGACGCGACCGGCTACCCGCCGCTTGCCGCGCGCACGCGGCTGGCCAAGCAGGCGCTGCGCATGGAGCGGGTCGCCGCCATCATCATGCTGGCGGCGCCCGTCATCATGATCCTGGCCAAGGCACCGCAAATCCTGCTCATCGAGGTGTTCGTCGGCGTGATGATCTTCGCCCTCACCATCCTCATGCACGCGGTGACGCTGCCCGTCGAGCTCGATGCGAGCTTTCGCAGGGCGTTGCCTGTGCTGAAGCAGGGTCGCTACATCGACGAGCGCGACATGCCGGCAGCCAAGCAGATCCTCCGCGCCGCCGCCTTCACTTACGTGGCCGCAGCCGCCATGAGCCTGCTCGACGTCGCCCGCTGGTTCCGCGTGCTGAGGTTCTAGTGTCCTGATTCGCCGAAGGCGAATGTCCGGGACCCAATGTTGCAGGCATCAGCGGTCATCGTGGCCGTGGGTCCCGGCTCCGCGCGTTATGCCGAAGGCATGCTTCCAGCATGACGCGCTCCGGCCGGGATGACAACGCGAGGCAGAGCGCAAAGCGTCGCGCATTGCGCGGACGCCTGGCGGCAGCGGCGCAATATGGCTTCGCCTCTTGCGCCCTACGCCCTACTTCACCTTGGAACGGAAGTCGGCCTTGCGCTTCTCGCGGAAGGCTGCGGCGCCCTCCTTGGATTCCTCGGTCTGGTAGTAGAGCGCCAGGGCCTGCATTCCGAGTGCGCCGATGCCGCGGATGTTCTCGCTGTCGGCGTTGAACGAGCGCTTGGCGATGGCAAGCGCCGTCGGGCTCTTCTCCATCAGCTCCTCGCACCACTTGGCGACCTCGGCATCGAGCTGATCGTGCGGCACGACGACGTTGCACAGCCCCATGGCCAATGCCTCCTGCGCGGAATAGCGCCGGCACAGATACCAGATCTCGCGTGCCTTCTTCTCCCCGACGACGCGGGCGAGATACGCCGTGCCGTAGCCCGGATCGACCGAGCCCATCCGAGGCCCCACCTGGCCGAAGATGGCCTTGTCGGAGGCGATCGTGAGATCGCAGATGGTGGCGAGCACATTGCCGCCGCCGATGGCATAGCCCTGCACGCGCGCGATCACGGGCTTGGGCACATCGCGAATTAGCGACTGCAGCTCCTCGATCGGCATACCGTTGGTGCCGCGCCCATCGTAGTTGCCGACGTGCGCGGACTGGTCGCCGCCGGTCGAGAAGGCGCGGTCGCCGATGCCTGTCAGCACGATGACGCCGATCTTCTTGTCCCAGCCGGCCTTCATGAAGGCTTGGATCAGCTCCTCCACCGTGTGCGCACTGAAGGCATTGAGCACCTTCGGCTTGTTGATGGTGATGGTGGCGACGCCGTTCTCCTCCTTGTAGAGGAGGTCCGTGTAGGTGGTGCTCATCCCGGTTTCCTGTCCTGGTTGACGATGCTGCCTCCACTCCAGCGCATCGTGACGCCTGCCGCAATCGGCAATTTCGCCGCCGGGAGACCACCGCGACAGCGCCTACCCGCGAAAACCATTCCGGCACGGCTGGGCAGCCAACCGCGGGCAACCGACCCTCCGGCTTAAGCCCGCCGGAGCGGCCATGCTAATGTGCCCGCCACAACAACTGGCACTTCGGGAGGACGCAATGGATTTCGCTGGCAAGGTGGCCCTGATCACGGGGGCCGGCAATGGCATCGGGCGCGCGGCGGCGCTTGCCTTCGCGAGCCGCGGCGCCAAGGTCATGGTGGTGGATCAGGATGCGGCAGGGGCAGAGCGGACCGCCGGCACGATCAAGCAACAGGGCGGCGATGCGCGCTTCCAGGTCGCCGATGTGACCAAGTCCGCCGATGTCCAGGCCTACGTGAAGGCCATGCTCGACGCGTACGGCCGCGTCGACTGCTTCTTCAACAACGCCGGCATCGAGGGCAAGGTTGCGCCGATCGCCGAGTACGACGAAGCCGTGTTCGACCAGATTATGAACGTCAACGTCAAAGGCGTTTTTCTCGGCCTGCGCCACGTGCTGCCGGTCATGCTGAAGCAAAAGGCCGGCGCGGTCGTGAATACCGCCTCGATTGCCGGCCTCGTCGGCTCCCCCAACATGTCGGCCTACGTTGCGTCCAAGCACGCGGTGATCGGCTTGACCAAGACCGCCTCCGGCGAGGTTGCGCGGGACGGTATTCGCATCAATGCCGTATGCCCCGGCCCGATCGATACGCGCATGATTCACGCCATCGAGGGTCAGATCAGTCCGTCCGATCCGGGCGGCGTCGGCAACCGATATCAGGCCTCCATACCGCTCGGCCGCTACGGGACGGCCGAGGAGGTTGCCAACGTGGTGCTGTTCCTGTGCTCCGATCTCGCCGGCAACATCACGGGCGCGCAGTACGTGGTCGACGGCGGCCGCACGTCCTCGCCCACTGCCGTTACCACCGCGGGCAGGAGCTGACCTCTCGGTCTCCCGCGCACAGAAGGGGCGACCATAGGGGGGAGACCTTGTGGCCGGCCCTCGAAGGGAGGATGGTCGCAGCAAGTGGCTCTGACGCCTTTTGCTCCGGCGGCGCTCACCGCAAATCCTCGAGCAGCGGCAGCACCTCGCGGGCAATCGCCTCGATCTGCTTGTCGCGCTCCTCGTAGGGGCCCACGAGATCGAGCACGATGTGGCGCGCGCCGGCGCCGTGGAAGGCGCGTATGCGGTCAGCCACCTGCTGCGCCGGGCCGAGCGCTGCATAGCGCTCCGCGGCGCGGCGGAAATCCATGGCGTAACGTTGGCTGAGTGTGACAGCTGCTGCGTCCAACGCCTTCCCGTAGGTCTGATCCAGGCGCGTGAAGAGCAGGTGGCCGGTGCCGAACGCGGCCTCGCCGCGGCCCGCCTCTCTTGCTGCGGCAGCGATCTTATCGAGGCTCGTGCGATACGTCTGGGGGGTGACTACGTAAGCGATCCAGCCGTCGGCCAGTCGGCCCGCACGGGCGAGCGCAGCGTCGGAGCGGCCGCCACACCAGATCGGGGGGCCGCCAGCCTGCCGTGGCGGCGGCTGCATCGGAACGTCGCGGAATGGCCCGTAGTAGCGGCCCTCGTGGCTGACCGGCGCGCCGGTCCACAGCTTGCGCAGCACGCCGATCGCTTCCGTGAGGCGCGGCCCGCGCTCGCTGATGGGCACGTCGCACGACTCGTATTCCTTGGGAAACTCGCCGCCGACGCCCACGCCGAAGATGAAACGGCCCTCGCTCAGATGGTCGAGGCTCGCCACCTGCTTGGCCACGGGCACCGGATGCCGCAGCGGCAAGAGATAGACCGCGGTGCCGAGGAGCAGGCGGCGGCTGATGACGGCCGACTGGGCCAGTTGCAGGAAAGGATCGAGGATCGACGCCGGGAAGGAGATGTGATCGCCGCACCAGAGCGAATCGTAGCCGCCGGAATCGATGAGGCCGACGATGTGCTGCATCTCGCCGATCGTGGGTAGCCAGGGGCCGGTCGCCGGCTCGGTGCGGCGATGGATGGTCATCACCCCAACCTTGAGCTTGCTGTCGAGCTTCAGCTCCATGGGATCGCTCCTCTCGTGGCAGGCCGTCCAGGGCACCGAGCCGGCCATCACGTCGTGCGGTGCCGCCGAGTCCAGCCGATGATGCGCTGGCGAGAGGCTACACCACCGTGCGATAGCGGGCGATGCACGTGTCGAGCACCTCGTCGGCGGGTTTGGCCCACAGCGCATCGGAGAAGATCTCGACCTCGATGGGGCCGGCATAGTCGGTGGCCTCGACGAGCTTGCGGAATTTGCGCAATTCGATGACGCCGTCGCCCATCATGCCACGGTCGTTGAGGAGATCGCGGGTGGGCACCAGCCAGTCGCACACGTGATAGGCAAGCAAGCGGTCCCGGCCGGCACGGGCGATCTGGGCTTCGAGCTTGGGGTCCCACCACGTGTGGTAGACGTCCAGCGCAACACCCAGCGCGCCCGTACGCTGGGGATCGAGCGCATCGCAGATGTCGAGCGCCTGCTCCAGCGTGTTGATGCAGGCCCGCTCCGCCGCCTGCATGGGATGCAGCGGCTCGACTGCGAGCGGCATGCCGACGCCCTTCGCGTACTCGAGCGTGGCAGCGATTCCGTCGAGCACCTGAGAACGGGCGAGCCCCATGTCCTTGTGCGCGGGCTTGCCGGCAAGGGCGCCGGGCAGCGCGCCGACCACGAGCACGAGGCTCGGCGCCCCCAGCGTCTTGGCCTCGTCGACGGCGCGGCGGTTGTCATCGAGGGCGACGCGCACACCGGCTGCATCCGCAGCAGGGAAGAAGCCGCCGCGGCAATACCCGGACAGGCCTATGCCGGCATCCCTGAGCTGCCGCGCAGCGGCGTCTAGGCCGACCGCGGCGACCTGGTCGCGCCAGGGATCGATGGTGCCGATGCCGCGCTTGGCGCATGCCTCGATGATGGCGGGCAGGGACAGCTGTTTGCGCACCGTCGCCGTGTTGATCGACAGGTGACGAAGATCGTCCGCCAGGTCACGCATCACGCAATCCCGTGCACGGCCAACACGTGACCCATGCGACGACGGGCAAGATCGGGATCGCGCAGGAGCCCGGCGCGGTCGGCGAGGCGGAAGAGCTCGGCCAGATGCGCGATCGAGCGGGCGCTTTGCTGGCCGCCGACCATGACGAAATGATCCTGCAGGCCGTTGAGGTAGGCCATGAAGACCACGCCGGTCTTGTAGAAACGTGTCGGCGCCTTGAAGATGTGGCGCGACAGGGGCACCGTGGGCGCGAGAATGTCGTGGAAGCGCGCCCGGTCGCCGGCCGCCAGTGCGCCGAGCGCCGCGGAAGCCGCGGGTGCGATGGCATCGAAGATGCCGAGCAGCGCGTCGCTGTATCCCGCCTCGTCTCCGGCGATCAGCTCGGCGTAGTTGAAGTCGTCGCCGGTATACATGCGCACGCCTTTCGCGAGCTGGCGCCGCATGACGATCTCCTTGTCCTTGTCGAGCAGAGAGATCTTGACGCCGTCCACCTTGGCGGCATGCGCATTGATGACGGCGACCGCGGTCTTCATTGCCGCCAGGTGGTCGGGGTTGCCCCAGTAGCCGGCAAGCGCGGGATCGAACATCTCGCCGAGCCAGTGGATGATGACGGGCTGCCGGGCCTGCGAGAGCACCCGGTCGTAGACGCGCTCGTAGTCGGCCGGCGACTTGGCGACTCGCGCCAGCGCGCGGCTTGCCATGACGATGAGCCGGCCGCCGGCCGCTTCGATCGCCTCCATCTGCTCCAGGTAGGCGCGGATCACCTCGTCGGTCGAGCGCACGCTCGCGGGATCGAGATGATCGGTGCCGCAGCCCGAGAAGATCAGCGCCGCACGTCCTTCGCGCGCCTCCCAGGCCTTGCCCGCGGCCACGGCGCGCCGGATCAGCTCGAGCGAGGTCGGCCAGTCGAGACCCATGCCGCGCTGGGCCGTGTCCATCGCCTCGGCCACGCCGAGGCCGAGGCCCCACAGATACTCGCGGTAGGCCAGCGCCCTATCCCAATCGAGGGCGCAGTCGAGCCAGGGATCATTGGCGGCCCGGGCGTCGGCGACGACATGCGCGGCCGAGAAGGCGACGCGATTGAAGACACCCTTGGCCCGGTCGGGATACGCGCGCGGCTCCGACAGCACGAAGCCCTCGAGCTTACCCTTGTCCGTCGGCAGGTTGATCTTCAGCGAAGAGAGGATTGGTGCGTTCATCTTGCGCGTCCCATCTGCGTTTCCTTGTCATCCCGGAATTTCGCGTCAGCGAAATATCGGGGAGCCAGGGCGGCGACCGAGTCCGTGGCCCTGGTCCCGGCTCGAGCGCGCGTGCGCTCGGCCGGGTTGACAGTTCAAATCTTCAGCTCCGGCACATCGATCCAGCGGCGCTCCTTCCAGCTGCGCAACGCGCATTCCACGAGCTGCACGCCCTTGGCGCCCTCCAGAAGGTCCCACTTGTAGGGTGCACCCTCGCAGATATGGCGAATAAAGGCCTCCCATTGCAGCTTGAAGCCGTTGTCGAAAACCTGCGTCTCCGGAACCGGCTGCCAGCCATCGTAGAAATTGATCGGCTGCTTGATGTCCGGGTTCCAGACGGGCTTCGGCGTCGCCATCCGCTGCTGGCAAACAACATCCTGCAGGCCCGCAACGGCGGAGCCGTGCGTGCCGTCGACGTGAAGCGTCAGCAGGTCGTCGCGGCGTACACGGGTTACCCACGACATGTTGAAATGCGCGATGGTGCCGCCGTCGAGCAGGAATGTCGCATACGCCGCGTCGTCAGCGGTGGCCTTGTAGCGCTTGCCGTTCTCGTCGATGCGCTCGGGGATATGCGTGGCGCCAAGACAGGAAATGGATTTCACGTCGCCGAACGTGTTGTCGAGCACGTAGCGCCAGTGGCACACCATGTCGAGGATGATGCCACCGCCGTCCTCGGCGCGGTAATTCCAGGATGGCCGCTGCGCCGGCTGCAGGTCGCCCTCGAACACCCAGTAGCCGAACTCGCCGCGCACGGACAGCAGGCGGCCGAAGAAACCGGAATCGATCATCATCTTCAGCTTGCGCAACCCTGGAAGGAACAGCTTGTCCTGCACCACGCCGTGCTTGATGCCGGCGGCCTTGGCCTTGCGGGCAATTGCAAGCGCCTCCTCAAGGTTGGTGGCGACCGGCTTCTCGCAGTAGATGTCCTTGCCTGCGGCGATAGCCTTGCCGAGCAGCTCGGGGCGCATCTGCGTCGTGGCGGCGTCGAAGAAGACCGTGTCGTTCCTGTCGGCCAGCGCTGCGTCGAGATCGGTCGACGTGCGAGCTATGCCATGCGCCTCCGCCAGCTGGGCCAGCTTGCCGGGGTTGCGGCCGACGAGAATGGGGTCGGGCATGACGCGGTCGCCGTTGGCGAGCGTCACGCCGCCCTGGGCGCGTATGGCGACGATGGAGCGGACCAGGTGCTGGTTTGTGCCCATGCGCCCTGTCACGCCGTTCATGATGATCCCGAGGCGCCTCACACCCATGCCGAATTTCTCCGCCAGCTTCCCTATCCCTGCAGTTAGGTGCAGCCCGGCGCGTCTGTCAATTCGCCAGCTCTGCCCCCGGATCGACACAGGCGAGCGGGCCCGCCATGAGACTTCGACATGCGAAGGGTCCGCTCCGCTGTGGGCGGAATTTGCTCGGCGGGCCGGCGCGGAGGTCAGCCACGTCCCTGCCTCAGCTTGCCGACAATGCCGGTCGGGAAGAAGTAGACGCTCAGCACGAACAGCACGCCGAGCCAGAGCAGCCAGCGGTCCGGGTGCAGCAGGCTCGGCAGCAGGGGTATCGCC
This sequence comes from Hyphomicrobiaceae bacterium, assembly GCA_050248715.1. Taxonomy (GTDB): domain Bacteria; phylum Pseudomonadota; class Alphaproteobacteria; order Rhizobiales; family Hyphomicrobiaceae; genus AWTP1-13. The sequence goes on from JBFWRV010000017.1 coordinate 36,313, forward strand.
TCGGTCGCCTTGGCCGCGACCCCCATCAGCTTCTGCAGGTAGTTCTGGGCAACGATGAACAGGGTGGCGCCGACCACCGCGCCGTACATCGTGCCCATGCCGCCGATCACCACCATCAGCAGAATATCGAGCATGATGGCGAAGGACAGCGTCGTGTCCGGCCCCGTGTAGCGCAACCATAGGGCGTTGAGCGCGCCGGCGAGCACTGCCATTCCCGCCGCCAGGCAGTTGGCGATCGTGCGATAGTAGACGGTGCGGTAGCCCAGCGCCTCGGCGCGGAAGTCGTTCTCGCGGATCGCCTGCAGCACGCGTCCGAACGGCGAGTTGACGACCCGCAGCGCCATGAGGAAGAGCGCCAGCGCCGACAGGAACACGATGTAGTAGGTGATGGTGCGTCCGGTGATCGGGCCGACGACGGCCAAGTCGACGAGCGTAAAGCCTGGACGCAGCATCTCCGGCACGCGGAACGAGCGGCCGTCCTCGCCGCCCGTGATGTCGGAAAGCTGCGCCGCCAGGATGGCGAAGGCGGAAGCGACCGCCAGCGTCACCATGGCGAAGAAGATGGCGCGCACCCTGAGCGAGAACAGACCGATGAGCAGCGCCAGCACGATTCCGGCAACGAGCGCGATGGCAAGCCCCGCGAGCGCCGCGGTCCATGTGGCACCCCAGCCGTAGAGCGCAAGGCCGACGCCGTAGCCGCCGATGCCATAGAACATGGTATGGGCAAAGGATACGATGCCGGTGTAACCGAGCAACAGGTCGTAGCTCGCCACCAGCACGATGAAGACGCAGACCTTGACCGCCGTGTTGATCGCCTGCGCCCCCGAGAACAGGAACGGTGCCAAAGCCAGTGTGGCCAGGATTGCCACCAGCACCACGCTCAGCACCCGGCTTCTCGGCAGGTCGTCCGACAGGATCGCGCTGATCATCGCTGCCTCGCAGCATCGGCCGATGGCATCTGCGCGTGGTCCCCTCCCCCCTTGTGGGGGAGGGACAGGGAAGATGGGATTCCAGTACATCCGAGGTCGGGATTCCCCACACCCCCAACTCCTCCCCACGTCGTGTCGAAGACGCGCCTTCGGCACGATGGGGAGGGGAATCCGCGCTTGAGCAATTGGCTTGTTGTCAAACCCATTTCCCTCTCACCGCTTAGCCACGGGATAGAGGCCCTGCGGGCGCCACATGAGGACCACCACCATCAGCAGGATGTTGGAGGCGAGCGCCACCTTGGGTGCGAGGTAGCCGGTGTAGTTGGCCATCTGCGCCACCAGGATGGAGCCCAGGAAGCAGCCGCCCACCGAGCCCAGGCCGCCGATGATGATGACGATGAAGACGAGAACGATCACCTCGCCGCCGATACCGGCTGTCAGCGTCTCGCGATAGAGGGCCCACATCGTTCCCCCGAGCCCCGCCAGCGCCGATCCGGCCACGAACACGGCCACGAACAGGCGGCGGATGCGATAGCCCAGCGCTTCGACCATCTCGCCGTTCTCGACGCCGGCGCGGATGAGCAGTCCGAGCTTCGTGCGATTGAGCACCAGCAGCATGGAGAGGAAGACGAGGAGCCCGGTCGCCAGCGCCAGCAGGCGGAACTTCTCGATGGCCACGTCGCCGATGACGATGGCCCCGCGCAAGGCCGTCGGCAGCGACATCGGCTTCTGGTCGCCGCCCCAGAACACGTGGATCAGCTGCTCGGCAACGATCAGGCCGCCCGTGGTGATCAGGATCTGCTTCAGGTGCTGGCCATACACCGGCATGATGATCACGCGCTCGAAAGCCCAGCCGAGCGCGCCCGTTCCCGCCATCGCCACCAGCGCCGCGAGGCCGAGAGCCGCCAGGTTGAGCGTGAGGCTGTCGGCCTGCATCCAACCGGCCAGCGGCACCAGCGTGGTCATGGCGAGATAGGCGCCGACGGCGATGAAGGCGCCGTGGCCGAAGTTGAGCACGTCCATCAGCCCGAACACGAGGGTGAGCCCGCTGGCGATGACGAAGATCATCATGCCCATGGCGAGAGCGGCGATGGTGAGCGTGACCCACGTCGTCGTGCTGCCGATCAGCGGCAGTGCGATGAGTGCCAGCACCGGCACGAGTAGCACCGGCAGATAGTCCGCCCTGACCCGCGGTATCGCCTCGGGCTGACCTGCGGAGGTCGCTGCACGCGCGCCTGCTTCAACCATTGGCCCCCTCAATTGCCGAACACTCGCCGAGCCGGTTCTCATCTTCCCGATGCTGCGGGCTGTCATTGTGGGGCTTTTCCCGAGGATCGGAGCGGGCGGATGGCTGGATGGTCGGAACAAGTCCGACCATGACAACACCGGCTATCCCGCTTGCGCCTCGGGCCATGACCTGGGTGTGCGCGCCGGGAAGGATGCACATCACGCATGCGCCTCCAGGGACAGGCCGAGCAGGCGCGTCTGCGTCGCGGTATCGCGTGCAAGGGCCGCCATGCCGTCGCTGTGCACGATGCGGCCATCGTCCATTACCACCGCGAAGTCGCCCAGCGCCTCGGCGAAACGGAAGTTCTGCTCCACCAGCAGGATTGTGGTCTCGTCGCGCTTCAATTCCTGGAAGGCGCGGATCATGTTGTCGATGATGGCCGGGGCGATGCCCTTGGTCGGCTCGTCGACGAGGATCAGCCGGCGCGGCTCGATGATGGCGCGCGCGATGGACAGCATCTGCTTCTGGCCGCCGGAGAGCACGCCGGCGGGATGCGTCCAGAAGCGCTTCAATGCGGGGAAGAAACCGAACAGCCAGTCGAGACGGGTGGGGTCCGGCGGCCCTGATTGCGCGGCGAGGATCATGTTCTCGCGCACCGTGAGGTCAGCGAACACGCCCATGGTTTCGGGCACATAGGCGATGCCGGCGCGCGAGATGTCGGGGGTGGCCCAGCCGCCGATCTCGCGGCCGTCGAAGCTGATCCGGCCCGCGCTCGGCTTCCAAAGCCCCATGATGGTCCTGAGCGTCGTGGTCTTCCCGGCGCCGTTGCGGCCGAGCAGCACGGTCAGAGTGCCGCGTGGCACGGCAAAGTCCACTCCCTGCAGGATGTGGTACTGACCGATGTGGGTGTGCACGCCTTCGAGCGTCAGCAGCGCCTCAGCCATGGCCCGCCCCCGAGGTTGCACGCGTCGGGCCGGCGGCGACGCCAAGGTAGGCCTCCTGCACCACCGCGGAGCCGATCACTTCGGCCGGCACGCCGTCGGCGACCAGCTGCCCGTTGTGTAGCACGACGATGCGGTCGGCCAGACTCTTGACGACGTCCATCTTGTGCTCGACAAGCAGGATGGTCTTGCTGCCCTCCTCTTTCAGCGCCTTGATGAGATCGAGGATCACCGGCACGTCATCGACCGACATGCCGGCCGTCGGCTCGTCGAACATGAAGACGTGCGGCTCCAGCGCCATCATGATCGCCACTTCGAGCTTGCGCTTGTCGCCGTGCGGCAGCGCGACGGCGGGCATATCGCGCTTGTCGGTGAGGTTGGCCGCGGCGATGAAGCGGTCGGCCTCGTCGACCCAGTCGCGCCGGCTCGACCAGCGCGACAGCAGGTTCGCGCCGCCGCCGGCGCGTGACTGCACGGCAAGGCGCACGTTCTCATGCACGGTGAGATTGGGAAACAGGTTGGTGAGCTGAAAGGCGCGGCCGATGCCGAGCCGCGCCCGCTGCGCCGGCCCGAGCCTGGTCACCTCGGCACCGTCGAGCAGCACATGGCCGGAGGTGGCCGGAAGCTGGCCCGAGATCAGGTTGAAGTAGGTGGTCTTCCCGGCGCCGTTGGGGCCGACAATGGCCGTGAGCGTGCCGGCATGGAACGACGCGCTCACGTTGTCGACGGCGACATGACCGCCGAAACGGATGGTCAGACCCCGCGTTTCAAGGACGGGCTTGTCCATGCCACCCTCGTTGCCGACATGCAATTCGTAGGTTGGGTCGAGCGCCAGCGATGACCCAACGCAAACACCAGCTCGAACAGCGTTGGGTCTGCGCTCCGCTTGACCCAACCTACTTGGAGCGGATCGGGAGGGGCATGTCCTTGGCCGGAATGGTGGCTACGAGTTCCAGCACGTCGTTGTCCTTGGCGTCCTTCTTGATGCGCCAGTGGTACATGTCCTGCAACGCCTGGTGGTCCTCCTTGCGGAAGGTCATCGGGCCCTTGGGCGTGTCGAAGGTGAGCCCTTCCATGGCCGCAATGAGCTTCTCCGTGTCGGTGGAGCCGGCCTTCTGCAGGGAGGCGACCACGGCAGCCGCAGCCGCGAACCCGCCGGCCACGAAGAAGTCCGGCGGTGCGTTGAAGCGCTTCTGGTACTCGGCCTTGAGCCAGTCGTTCATCGGGTTCTTGGGGAAGTCGTAATAGTAGTAGATGCCGCCTTCGGTGCCCGCGAACTGCTTCCACGCGTTCATGGCGGGGAGAATGTTGCCGCCGGGCGCCAGCTCGATCCCGAAGCGCTCGGGCTTCATGTCGACGAACTTGGCCATCGGGTGGGGGCCGGCCCAGATGAAGCCGATCACCTTCTTGCCGGGCTTGTCCTTGAGTGCGTTGAATAGACGCTCGGCGAACGGAGCGAAGTCGGCGGTATTGCCCGCCGCGTACTCCTCGGCGATGATCTTGACGTTGGGCCTCAGCTCCGAGAGCGCCTGCTTGAAGGCGGTGACGCCGTCGCGCCCGAAGGCCGTGTCGAGCCCGAGCATGCCGACGGAAACCTCGCCGCTCTTGGGAAACGCCGCCGCGCCCGCCAGTGCATCCTGATAGGAGCTGCGCCCGGTGCGGAAGATGTAGCGGTTGCGCTTGTCGCCGGTGATGGAGTCGGCGACGGCCGGCTCGACGATCAGCACCTTCTTGTGCTCCTCCGCCACCGGCAGCATGGCGAGCGCGACGGGCGAGCCGGTGGTGCCGACGGCGATGTCGGCCTTGTCATCGCTGTAGCATTCCTCCAGCAGAGACTTGCCGCGGTCGGGCTTGAGCTGATCGTCCTTGACGAGCACCACCAGCTTATCCGCGCCCACCATCATCGTGTTCTTGGTCAGGTATTCGAGGCCCAGCATGAAACCGTTCTCGGTCTGCTTGGCATAGGCCTCGAGCGGTCCGGTCTTGCCGGCGATGAGGCACACCTTGATGTCCTTGGCGGCAGCAGCCGAAGCGGCAGCCACGGCAGCACCAAGGGCGATTGCCAGGCCTGCACCCGCGCGGCCGACACTGGCGCCCAGGGTGCGCCTCGCGCTGCCATGCCCGAGACCACGCATGCGATCCTCCCGATTTGCTGGAACTAAACATGACGATTGAGTCATATGTCAGGTTAGGCTATCGTTCGCCCCGCCGGCCGTCAAGGGCCGACGCCGTGCCCAAGATCTCGGGCTGGTGCAATCGCATGTCACGGCCTTGTCATGTCCAACGCGCCCCTGGAACCGCTGCCCGCACCCAAGACCAAGCGCGGCGAGCGCACGCGGCAGAAGATCCTCGACGCCGCCGAGCGCGAGATCGGTCGCAAGGGCTTCAGCGAGGCATCGATCAGCACGATCACGGCCGAGGCGGCCGTCGGTCAGGGCACGTTCTATCTCTATTTCCGCACCAAGGAGGACGTGCTGCGTGAGCTGGTGCTGCGCATGGGCCGGCGCCTGCGCCGCCACCTGACGCTCGCAGTCGCCGACGCACCGAGCCGGCTCGAGGCCGAGCGCCTCGGCCTGCGCGCGTTCCTCGAGTTCGTGCGCGCCAATCCCGACCTCTACCGCGTCGTGGCCGAGTCGCAATTCGTCGACCAGGCCGTGTTCCGCCGCTACTACCAGGAGTTCGCGGCCGGTTATCGCCGCGGGCTGCTGGCGGCCGAAGCCAGAGGCGAAATCCGCAAGGGCGATGCCGAGGTCCGCGCCTGGGCACTGATGGGCATCTCCGACATGGTCGGTCGCCGATTCGCCCTCTGGGAGCCCAAAGCCTCGCTCAAGCGTGCCGCCGATGCGGCCTATGCGCTGATCGCAGAGGGCCTTCTGCCGCGCGGGAAGTGAGCGCCCGGCTCGTCTTGTTCGGGCCCTTGCCTCGGCACCAGACGCCCATTGGGCGCACCGGCACAGTCGAGATAAGGTGGAGCTGTCAACCGCACGGGACGGTCGCCGCCGACATGAAGACCATCTTCGACTTTGCCGACAAGCGCGCCGCACTGTCGCCCGGCCGCGTCGCCTTCATCGAGCACGGGGATCGTCGCGAGCTGACGTTTGCCACTTTCAACACGCGCGCGGAGCGCTGCGCCATGGCCCTGGAGCGCCTCGGGCTGTCGGCCGGCGAGCGGGTCGCGATCCTTTGCCACAACACCACGACGTTCTTCGAGATCCTGTTCGGTTGCGGCAAGGCCCGGCTGATCCTGGTGCCGCTCAACTGGCGCCAGACGCCGGCCGAGCTCATACCGATTCTCGCCGACTGCGGCGCCCGCATTCTCATTCATGACGACGCCACGGCCGAGCTGGCAACTGCACTGGCAGGAACGAGCGATGTGCGGTTGATCTCCTTCCCCGAATACGAAGCGCTCATTACCGAGGCAACGTGCTCCGATGCTGCGGGGCTTCGCCGCGACACCGCGTGGCCCACCGATCGCGTCTGGTATCTTCTCTACACCTCCGGCACCACCGGGCGGCCCAAGGCCGTGATCCAGACGGTGGGCATGGCGCTCGCCAACGCCGTCAACGTGCAGCAGGCGACGGGGCTCACCGGCGACGACCGCATGGCGAACTTCCTGCCGCTCTTTCATACCGCCGGCATCAATCTGCACACGCTGCCGCTGTTCATCGCCGGTGGCGCCAGCACCGTGCTTCCCAAGTTCGAGGTGGACCCGCTGCTCGATCTCATTGCCGAAGGTTGCGTGACGATCCTGTTCGGCGTGCCTGCGATCTATCAGGCGGTCAGCCTGTCGCCGCGTTTCGCAACAACCGATTTTTCGCCGGTTCGCCACTGGGGCTGCGGCGGCGCACCTCTGCCGGAGAGCCTGATCCGCGCCTTTCTCGCCAAGGGCGTGCGCGTCTGCAACGGCATGGGCATGACGGAGACCGGCCCGACCGTGTTCCTCATGGATCCGGAGAAGGCCGTGGAGAAGATCGGCTCCGTCGGCAAGCCGCAGCTGCTCTCGGAGGTGCGCCTGATCGATGCCGAAGGCGGCGACGTCGGCGAAGGTGCGCAGGGCGAACTGCTCTTCCGCGGCCCCAACATCACGCCAGGCTACTTCAACAACCCGCAGGCCACTGCGGCCGCGTTCACGCACGACGGCTGGCTCAAATCCGGCGACGTGGCTCGCCGCGATGCAGAGGGCTACTACTACATCGTCGACCGCATCAAGGACATGTACATCTCCGGCGGCGAGAATGTGTATCCGGCGGAGGTGGAGGCCGTGCTGACCGATCATGCCGCCGTGCTGGAGGCGGCCGTCATCGGTGTGGCGGACGAGCGCTGGGGCGAGGTGGGCCATGCCGTCATCCGCCTCCGGCCGGGGCAAACCTGCGATGGGGAGACCGTCAGGGCTTTCGCGCGTTCGCGGCTCGCGGCCTACAAGGTGCCCAAGCACGTCACGATCGTCGACGACTATCCGCGAACCGCCGCCGGCAAGGTGCAGAAGCACCTCCTGCGCCGCTTGCTGTCGTAGCTGTCATCCCGGAATTCGCCGCTATGGGATATCCGGACCCAGGGCTGCGCAGGGGCCTGTGGCTCTGGATGCCGGATATTTCGCTTCGCGAAATTCCGGAATGACAATGAAGCGGCGACGATCGACTCACCCGTGCCGCTCGCGGCTGTCCGCGGGCGCCTCCTCGCGCCGGTCGCTCATGCCGTAGTCGCGCATCACGGCCGCGACGCGAAGCCGATAGTCGCGGAACACGCCGGCGCGGCCTGCGGCCTGCGTGGCACGGTGGCCCATGTGGTTGCGCCAGCGCGCGACCGCCGCCTCGTCGCGCCAGAACGAGAGCGACAGCATCTTGGCCGGATCGGTGATGCTCTGGAACCGCTCGACCGAAATGAAGCCGTCGATCTTCTCGAGCTCCGGCCGCAGCCGGGCCGCGTGATCGAGATAGCTTTCCTTGCGGCCGTCGGCCGGCCAGACCTCGAATATCACGGCGATCATGGGATGCTCCACAGGTTGCGTTGGCACCGGCGAACGCCGGGGGAAGACCCAACAACTCACGAGTTTCATCGCGTGTTGGGTCTGCGCTTCGCTTGACCCAACCTACCGCAGGGCCTCGAGGAAAGTACGTTCCTCGCTGACAATGAAACGCCTTTCCTGGGCAAAACGGAAGTTCGCTGCGCCCTCGGGATCGGCCTTGATCCGCGCGCGATAGGCTTCGTAGGCGGCGAGGCTGTCGAAGGAGATGAGCCCCCAGGCGATGGTGTTGGTTCCCTCGTGCGGCAGGAAATAGCCGACGAGGTCGCCGCCGCACTTGGGGATGATGCGGCCCCAGTTGCGGGCGTATTCGGCAAAAGCGTCGCGCTGGAAGGGGTCGATCACGTAGCGGATGAAGACAGTCACGGTCATGGCAACCTCCTGGTTCGAGGCCATCGTGCCGCGCGGCCGAGACCCCATGCTACGAGCCCGGCCGAAGTGTCTTCGTCATCCCGCACCCGCCAAGGCAGGAATCTGCCGGCCGGCAGAGGCGCTTGCATCGTTGCGCAAGCGCCTGCCTCACGGGTGTCGCGTCAGGCGCCCAGATACGCGCTCTTGACATGGGGGTTGTCGAGCAGTTCGGCCCCCGTGCCGGCGAGCGCCACGCGGCCCTGCTCGAGCACGTAGGAGCGGTCGGAAAGCTCGAGCGCCGCGAAGGCGTTCTGCTCCACCAGCACCACCGTCACGCCGCGGGCGCGGATGTCCCGGATGATCTCGAACGTGCGCTCAACCAGGTTAGGCGCAAGGCCCAGCGACGGCTCGTCGAACAGCACCAGCTTGGGCCGCGACATCAGCGCGCGCGAGATTGCCAGCATCTGCTGCTCGCCGCCCGAGAGGGTGCCGGCGGCCTGATGGCGGCGCTCGGCGAGAATGGGAAAACGCGCATAGAGCTGCTCGAGATCGGCGGCCACGCCGTCGGCGTCGGCGCGCAGGTAGGAGCCCATCTCCAGGTTCTCGGCCACGGTCATGTAGGGGAAGACGCGCCGCCCCTCGGGGCAATGCGCAATGCCGAGCGAAAGGATCCGCTTGGGCTCGGCGCGCGTTATGTCCTCGCCGAGGAAGGTGATGCGCCCCGCCGCGGGCGAAAGCAGCCCGGAGATCGCCTTCAAGGTGGTGGTCTTGCCCGCACCGTTGGCACCGATCAGCGTGACGAGCTCGCCCTGCTTCACCTCGATCGACAATTCCCGCACCGCTTCGACCTTGCCGTAGCGGCACACGAGTCCCTCAACCGTGAGCACGGGCGTACCTCTCGCCGAGATAGGCGCGAATGACGTCGGGGTTCCTCTGGATCTCGGCGGGCGAGCCTTGCGCAATGATGCGCCCGTGGTTGAGGCAGACGATGCGGTCCGACACGCCCATCACCATCTTCATGTCGTGCTCGACCAGCAGCACGGTGATGCCATTGGCGCGGATGCGAGCCAGCAGGTCCATGAAGCTCGCGGTTTCCGTGGGGTTCATGCCGGACACCGGCTCGTCGAGGAGCAGCAGTCTGGGCTTGGCGGCCAAAGCGATGGCAACTTCCAGCAACCGCAGCTCCCCATAGGGAAGCGAGGAGGCGACATCGTGCGCGCGTGCATCGAGCCCAACGAAACGCAGAATCCGGGACGCCTCCTCGGCAAGCTCCCGTTCCTCGCGCGCGACCGAGGGGAGGCCGAGCAGAATGGCGAGTGGTCGCTGCTTGGATTGCAGGTGCAGACCGATCGCCACGTTGCCATGCACGGTCTGGCCCGTGAACACGCTGGTCTTTTGGAAGGTGCGCACCACGCCGAGCGCGGCGATGGCGTTGGGCTCGAGCCCGTTCAGCCGCGTCTGACGATAGCGCAATTCGCCGCCGGCGGGCGTCGCATAGCCGGTGATGGCATTGAAGGCCGTGGTCTTGCCCGCGCCGTTCGGGCCTATGAGGGAGAGCACCTCCCCCTTGCGCACCTCGAAGGTGGCCGCATCGACAGCCGTCAGCCCCCCGAAGCGGATCGTCAGCGCCTCGACGGCAAGCTCGACGTCGGCGCCCGCGGTCATCGCGCGGCCTCGGCGGCCGGCGGGCGGGCAGTCGTGCCGACCGCCGCGGATGCCCGGCCCTGCCACCAGCGGCGCGCCGCCGGCACGATGCCCTCGGGCAGGAAATAGACGACCAGGATCATCAGCACGCCGTAGATCACCCACTGCACCTCGGGCTTGATGGCGGCGGCGCGCAGCATTTCCGGTAGCAAGCCGAAAATGAGGCCTCCGACGATGGGCCCCGCCAGCGTGCCCTTGCCGCCGCTGACAACCATGATCACCATCGTCACCGTGTAGATGAAGAGAAATACGTCCGGGTCGACGATGCGGACATAATGGGCATAGAGCGCCCCGGCCGCACCCGCCATGGCTGCCGAGATCATCGTCGCCACCACGAGGTAGTGCGTGACGTTGACGCCGACGGAGGTGGCGAGCGGCTCGTTCTCCCTCAGCGCCATCATGGCGCGCCCGGCGCGCGAGTGCACGAGACGGCGAATGAGCACGTAGCAGATCACGGCGAGGGCGAGCACGAGCCAGTAGTTGGCCGGCTTGCGCAGGAAGTGCCACTCGAACACGCCGGGTATGCCGAGCCGCAGCGCCGGGATGTTGTTGAGCGCCATGGGGCCCTGCGTCAGCTCCACCCAGTTGAGGGCGACGAGGCGCACGACCTCGGCAAAGCTCACCGTGACGATGACGAAGTAGGCGCCCCGCACCTTGAACGAGATCTTGCCGATAACCCAGCCGCTCAAGCCGGCGAGAATGATGCCGCAGAGCATGGCGAACCAGACGGGCTTTGCCTCCACCTTAACCAGCCAGTCCGGCAGCAGATGCACCTCGAACCCCAGCGACACCAGGCTCGAGACGTAGGCACCGATGCCGAAGAAGGCGACATGGCCCAGGCTGAGCTGTCCCGTGTAGCCGAGCAGCAGGTTCAGGCTCATCGCGGCGATGATGAAGATGCCCGTGATGATGAGCACGTGCAAAACGTAAAGGTCGGCCAGCCACAGCGGCACCGAGGCGAGAAAAGCGAGCCAGGTGACGGAGAGCCAGCGCTTCAACCGATGCGTTCCTTCTGGGCGAACAGGCCGGTCGGCTTGACGAGGAGAATGACGATGATAACCAGGAAGCCCATGCCGTCGCGGAAGCCCGAGGAGACGTAGCCCGCGCCCAACTCCTCCATGAATGCGAGGATGAACCCGCCGATGGTGGCCCCGGGGATGCTGCCGAGCCCGCCCAGGATGACGATGGCGAAGGCCTTGAGCGAGGCGAGGTCACCCATCGTCGGATAGACGACGAATACGGGGCCAAGCAGCGCGCCGGCTGCTGCCGCCAGGCCAGAGCCCAGCGCGAACGTGGCGGTATGGATGAAGTTGATCTCGACGCCCATCAGCGCCGCCGTCTCGCGATCCTGGAAAGTGGCGCGCATGGCTTTGCCGAGACGCGTGCGGTTGATCAGGGCATAACTGGCAACGATCAGCGCCAGCGCCACGACGAACACGAACAGCCGGTTCCAGGAGACCGATACGGGCCCCAGCACCAGCGGCGCGGACGGAAACGGGGTATCGATCGACTTGGCTACGCCGGACCAGGTGAGCTGCTCCATGTTCTGCAGCGCGATCCAGGCGCCGATCATCACCAGCATGGTAGTGTCGATGTCGGCGCCGCGCAGCCGTCGCAGCAGAAGAAACTCGAGCACGGCGCCCAGCATCATGCCGAGCACGACGGCCAGGACGAGCGCCAGGAAGAAGTTCACGCCGGCGAACATCACCCACATGAACATCATGTAGGCGCCGAAGCTGTAGAGTTCGCCATGGGTGAAGTTGACCACCCGCATGATGCCGAAGATCAGCGTCAGCCCGATGCCCAGCAGCGCGTACGTGCCGCCGAGAATGAGGGCATTGAGGCCGTGCTGGAGGAGCTGGTCCATCGAGGTCTTCTTCTCCCTCTCCCCATGCTCTTCGGCGCGGGGAGAGGGGAGATCGGCGCGGCCTACTGCCTCACGACCTTGCCGCCCTCGATCTTGACGAGGTACACGGACGGCACGTTCTGCGCGCTCTCCTTGCCGGCCGGTCCCTGCTTGATGAAGGCGATGTCGCCGTTGATTCCCTTCACCTTGACGCCCCAAAGCGCCTTAGTGATCGCCTGGGCGTCGGGTTTGCCGGCCGCCTTGATCGCCTCGACGATGGTGTAGATGCCGTCCCAGCCGCGGAAGCCTTCCGTCAGGCCGCCGACGTTGTGCTTCTTCTGGTTCCAGAGCGCCACGAACTTCTTGGCGACGTCGGGGTTCTTGACCGCGTCGGGGAACCAGGGCGTGAAGAACACCAGATGATAGGAGCCATTGGCGGCATCGCCGGCCTGGGCGATCAGCTGGTCGGGCGAGTTGGAGCCGCCGGTGGTGATGATGCGCTGGGGAACCTGCTGGTCCTTGGCCTGCTTCAGGATGAGCGTGATCTGCTCCACCGCCGTCGTCACGAACAGCGTGTCGCTGCCCGAGGCCTTGATCTTGGCGAGCTGGGCGGAGAAGTCGGTGCCCTTCGGGTCCATCGTCTCCATCACGCCGACCTGCACCCCTTCCCTCTTTGCCATCTCGGAGAATTCCTTGGAGGCACCGAGACCAAAGTCGTTGTTGGTCGCGAGGAAGTCGGCCTTCTTGATGCCGAGCGTCTTGACCAGCGGCGTGAATGCCTTAGCCTCCATCTCCGAGGTCGGGCTGATGCGGAAGATGTAGGGGTTGCCGGAGACGGTGATCTTGCCGGACGATGATGTCTCGACCAGCATCGGCACCTTGTATTCCTCGAGCTTCGGCATGACCGCGAGCGTCAGCGTCGAGCTCCAGGCGCCCAGCATCACCGGCACCTTGTCCTTGACGATCAGCTTCTCGGCCGTGGCGACGGCCTCGGTCGGGTTCGACTTGTTGTCCTCGATGATGAGCTGGATTTTTTTCCCGAGCACGCCGCCGGCCTTGTTGATCTCCTCCTCGGCGATCCTGGCGCCCTGCGCGACGTAGTTGCCGGATGCCGCGAAGGCGCCCGTCAGCGGCTGCGTCACGCCGATCTTGATGGTGTCCTGCGCGCCTGCGGCGGCGCCGAGGAGGGTTGCGCTCAGCACGGCACTGAGGGCTGTGAACATCAGATTGCGAGCATTGAATCTCATAGGCGTCTCCCGTTGCTGCAGCATGCGGCGGTAGTCTCGAGGATCAATTTCTGGGGGTCTCGCTGGGCATCTTGTGCCAAGGTCAGCAACACCATCACAGTTCGACAATAAGAGGACCTCCCGTCACTGACAAGTTTTGGCGGGCGGCCGACGACGACTTCACTTCATCTTCTTTTTCAGTCGAGGGATGATTTCCTTGGCCACCGCCTCGACCTGCTCGTTTTCATAGCGGTAGGGCACGAAGATTATGCGATCGATGCCGGTCGCAAGGTGCGGCTCCAGCTGCTCCACGCACTCCTCGACGGTCCCCATGATGGCGCTCTCCATGGTCGATTCCGACCACGACGCATAGTCCCACTCCGTCTGCAGCCAGTGCTTCATCGGCGCCTCGATCTTGTCGCGGGCGCCAATGCAGATCGGGAGCTGGTTGGTGGAGATCAGCTCGTCGGGATTGCGCCCGGCTTCCTCGGCAAAGCCGCGGATTCGGGCCCAGACGCGGGAGAAGCTTTCGGCCGTGTAGTAGTAGGTGAGCCAGCCGTCGCCCTTGGTGGCGGCGCGCTTGAGCACGGCGTCGACGTAGCCGCCGATCAGGATCGGCGGCCGAGGCTTCTGCACGGGCTTGGGGTAGAGCACCGCGCCGCGCAGCTTGTAGGGCGGGTAGTCGCCGTCGACTTTCTCCTCCGTCCAGAGACGGTTGATGATCTCCAGGCCCTGCTCCATGATCTTGCCGCGCTGATGAAAGTCGACGCCCATGGAGTCGAACTCGCGCTTGTACCAGCCCACTGCCGCCCCGACGATCAGGCGCCCGTCCGAGATGTGATCGATGGTGGCAAGCTCCTTGGCCAGGATCACGGGGTTGCGCATCGGCATGACCAGGATGCCCGTGCCGATCTTGATCTTGGAGGTGCGCGCCGCCACCGCGGTCAGAATGGCAAGCGACTCGTGGATCGGAAAATTGGGATCGACCCCGAGCAGGATATGGTCCCAGGCCCACAGCGACTCGTAGCCCAGCTTCTCCATGCGCACGCCATAGTCGATGAGCGCCTTCGCGTCCGGCATCTCCGGATACTTGGTGAAGTTGCGCATGGCGATGCCGAATGCGGTCTGCTTCTTCTTGGCCATAGTGACTCCATCAGCCTCAAGCGCTTCCCTCGCCCTAGCGGGGAGGGGAATTCGGTCGGCGATCGCCTCACGCCGTATAAAGTCGCTCCGGATCGAGCTCGCGCAGAACGTCGAGTTCCTCCGGGCGCGGCGGCTCTGCGATCTCCAGCTTGCTGTCGAACAACAGCTCGAAGCCCGTGTTCTCCTGCACCTGCTCTCGCGTCACGCCCTGATGCAGGGCGAGCACCTTCATCTCGCGCGTCTGATCGTCGAACCCCATGATGGCGAGGTCGGTGACCACGCGCCACATGCCGCCCTGCGGCAGTCCGGCCTCGGCGCGCGTGCGCCGGCCCTTGATCCAGCCGGGCGAGGTGATGAAGTCGACGTCGGCGACGAAGCGGCGTTTCTCGTGCTTCATGGCGACGATCATGTCGGTGAGCGAGGAGATGTCGTTGCCGCCGCCGGTGCCGGGGAGCCTGATCTTCGGGTTGTCGGGATCGCCGATGAAGGAGGAGTTGAGGTTGCCGAAGCGGTCGATCTGCGCGCCGCCCATGAAGCCCACGTCCACATATCCGCGCTGCAGGAGCAGGAGCACGTCGGTGATCGGCAGCACCATGTTGGCGCGGCGCGTGCAGCGTTGCTCGTTGGTCGACGGCGGCAGCTCGCCGGGCACGATGAAGGGGCCGATCGTGCCGCCCTCGAACAGGATGGTGAGGTGCGGGGCGAAGTTGCACTGCGCCAGCGTGGCGGCAAGCAGCGGGATGCCGACGCCGGCGAACACGATCTGCCCGTCCTTGAGCAGCCGCGAGGCCATCACAGCCAGCAGCTCGGAGGCGGTATAGGCGCCGGCGCGATCGTGCTTAGTCATTGTGAACGCTCCTGCCGCGGCGGCACGCATCGAGCACGGCGTCCATGCCGAGCTTGTCGAGATACTCGGACCAGGACTTGGGTGCGTGGTAGAATTCCTCCAGATACTGCCTGCAGCCGGTCACCGCGTCCTTGGAGACGCGCTTGGCGTAATCGTCGAGGCTCGAGAAGAACGGCTCGTAGACGCCGTAGCATTCGTGCGGCGCGCAGCCCATCGGGGCCTCCACCACCGCCTCCACGGTGAAGAAGGGGATGCGCGTGGCGTCCGGCGTGCGCCGGATCTGATCGTTGGAGACGATGCGCTCGGTCGTCAGGATCACGCGGTTGGCGGCCATCGCCATGTCGATGTCCATGAACTGCAGGCCGTCGAGCTGGGCATTGCCGTAGGCATCGCAGCGTTGCACGTGGATGAGCGCCACGTCGGGGTTGAGCGCCGGCAGCAGCGTCACCTGCTCGCCCGTGAAGGGACAGGCCATCGTCCTGATCTCATCGCCGACGCGCTTGCCGACGTCGGAGCCCACCATCGACCGCGAGGGCATGAAGGGCACGCCCATGGCGCCGGCGCGGTAACGCAGGCCGATCGACATGTGGCTCCACTCGTCGAAGCGGGCGAGCTTGGCCTCCGTATAGTGGCGCATCACCTTCGACACGCCCCAGACGATGCCCTGGGAGAACCAGCTGGTGATGATGTGCTTGCACACGCCCGAGGCGAGCAGCAGGTCGCCTTCGGTGGAGGTGATCGAGCGGGAGACGGTCAGGTCCTGCTTGCGCGCGCGGATCAGCGCCCAGATCATGGCGATGGGCGTCCGCGACAGCGTGCAACCGCCGATCGCCACGTGCTCGCCGTTCTTGACAAGCCCGGCGGCCTCCTCGAGGGACATGACTTTTTCCCGCAGGCCGCGGTCGCGCGCGAGCGTCGCCTTGCGCAGCTGCTGATAGGGCTCGACCAGGGTGCCTGTGCTCATGCGGTGCTCGTTCCCGATCATGCTGCCGCGGCCATGCCGCTGTCGCGGTTGAAGGCCGTGATCATATCATCCCACTGCGGCACCAGGTTCTGCAGGCCGCGCCAGAAATCCTGTGAGCGGCGCTTGTCGAAGTCTGCAAGCGAAATACCCTGCTGCTCCACCCACGTGAAATAGCCCAGATTGAAGATGCGCTGGCGCTCGCGCTCGGTGGCGTCGAGCACGTGCTCCGTGCCGGCGGCGATGAGGTGCTGACCGACGATCTCGGCAGCCACCTCCGGCGTCAGCTCGCCGCGGTTGTGCCGCCGCTTGAGGTAGCGCGTGAGCTCGCTCGCATACATCTCGTGCCCGTCGGTCGCCACGGTGACGATCACATCCTCGCGCCCCAGTCCGAGGTGCTTGGCCATCTTGATGGCACCCAGCATGTTGGCGATGGAAGACAGCCCGAAATGCGAGAGCGAACGTGCTACCTCCGAAGCAATTCCCAGGCGACGGGCGAGATAGTCGCGGCCAACATCGGTGTTGAAAACCGCGTTGAGGCCGTCCGTCGACTGATCGCTGACGCCGACGACGAGGTCCGTGTTCATGACGTTTTGGATCAGCGGCACGTGCTTGTCGCCGATGCCCTGGATGTTGTGCTCGCCATAGCCGTTCATGAGCAGCGTCGGACACTCCGCGGCCTCGACCACGGCAATCCTGGTGCCGTGCTGCTGCTTGAGGTAGTCACCTGCCGCCAGCGTGCCCGCCGAGCCGCTGGCCGAGACGAAGCCGGCGAGCCTGAGGCCCGGCGCAGCTCCGCGCAGCGTCTCGAACACGGTCTCCAGGGCCGCGCCGGTGCAGCGCCAGTGCGCCAGGTGATTGCCGAACTCGCTGAACTGGTTGACGATCTCGTTGGCAGGATCGCGCGCCAGCCGAGCGCACTCGTCGTAGATCTCCTTTACATTCGACTCGGTGCCAGGAGTGCGGACGATGTCCTCGGGCGCGGCCACCCATTGGCTCAGCCAGTCGAACCGCTCCTGGCTCATGCCGGCCGGTAGCACGGCAACGCCGCGACAGCCCAGGATTTTGGAGATCGCCACGCCGCCGCGGCAGTAGTTACCGGTAGAGGGCCACACCGCGCGCTGCCTGGTCGGATCGAAGCGCCCCGAGACGAGGCGTGGGGCAAGGCACGCGTAAGCGGCAAGCACCTTGTGCGCGCGGATCATCGGAAAGCGGTCGCCCAGCACAACGACGATGCGCGCGGCGACGCCCGTCAGCGCCTGCGGCAGCTCGACATGCAGCGGCGCGGGCACCCGCCCGGTGCGTGCCATGTCGTTGAACCAGTGCACACGGAAGAGATTGAGCGGGTGGGCCGCGTCCGGACCAACACGTGAGAGCGCCGCGGCGACGGCACCGGGGATTCGCGCGGGATCGGCCAGCTCGGCAAAGGTGGGCAAGCAGACGCCCCCCTCCTTCAGGAGCGCGAGCGCGCGTCCCCGAACCTTGCTGTCCTCGACCCCCGTCGGAAAATCGAACGGGGTTGTTCCCTCGCCTACTGTCATCACGCCACCTTGATCGGCGCCGATGTTTCTATTGTCCTATTATTAGGACAAGTGGCGACCGCTGTCATCAAGGCCCGGGTGCCGATTGCAGAGAACAATTTTGCAACCCGGGCACAAGTCGTTCATTCAGCCGCCGGCGGCAGCGCCGCAGCCAAACGGCCGGCTGGCAGCGCCGCGCGGCGCCGTACCTCGCCGATGACGTCATAAAGCGTCGAGCGCTGTCTGGGCGCCCGCCCCTGCTGCCGGATTATGCGCTCCAGATCGGCTGCAGAGATTTCCTGCCCGTGCGTCGCGCCCGCGGCACGCGTGATGGACTCGTTCATCAGCACGCCGCCGAGGTCGTTGGCGCCCGCGTTGAGCAGCAGCGCCGCGCCATCGGGTCCCATCTTCACCCACGAGGCCTGGATGTTCGTCATCACGGGGTCGAGCACAAGGCGCGCCACGGCATGCATCAGCACGGCTTCGCGGAAAGTCGGGCCCTTGCGCGAAAGGCCCTTGAGATAAATTGGCGCCTCCATGTGCACGAAAGGCAGCGGCACGAACTCCGTGAAGCCGCCCGTCTTCTCCTGCAGCGCGCGGATGCGCAGGAGATGGCGCGCCCAGTGCCGGTAGCCGTCGACATGGCCGAACATGATGGTTGCAGTGCTGCGCAAGCCCACCGCATGCGCCGTCTCCATCACCTCGAACCACTCGGCGGTCGTGAGCTTGTCGGGGCAAAGGACGGCCCGCACCTCGTCATCGAGGATCTCCGCTGCCGTGCCCGGCAGACTGGCGAGGCCTGCCGCCTCGAGGCGCGAGAGGTAGTCATGGAGCGAGAGTGCGAGCGTCTGCGCCCCGGTACGGATCTCCAGCGGAGAGAAGGCGTGCACGTGGATGTCGGGCGCTGCCGACTTCACGGCCGCGACGATGGAAAGATAAGTCTCGCCGGTGTAGCTGGGCTTGATGCCGCCCTGCAGGCACACCTCGGTGGCGCCGCGCGCCCAGGCCTCGGCCGTGCGCTCGGCGATCTCGGCCATGTCGAGGTCGTAGGGCTTGTCGCGGTGGCCGAGATTGTGGCGGCCCTTGGAGAAGGCACAGAACTTGCAGCCATAGGTGCAGATGTTGGTGTAGTTGATATTGCGGTTGACGATGTAGGTGACGGTGTCGCCGCAGCGCGCAGCGCGCAGGCGGTCGGCGGCCTGGCATACGGCCGCGAAGTCCGCGCCCCGGGCGTCGAACAGAGCGACGACGTCGGCCTCGCCCAATGCATCACCCGTCGCCACGCGATCAAGGATGCGCCTGATCGCCGCCGAGGGCCGCGCGTCGCCTGACCGTATCCGCGCGACCTGGAGGGCTGGAAGTGTCTCGTCGCCGCCCGGCGCCCACCCATCCTCCCGCGCAAGGCCTGCGGCGTCGAGGTGGCGGAGCAGATGTGGCTCAAGGCTGAGGTCGAACCATTTGTCATCCCGGAATTTCGCGTCAGCGAAATGTCCGGGATTGAGGGGAGACGGAATGGAGATTTCCGCCCCGGGTCCCGGCTCTCCGCGCTTGCGTGCTCCGGCCGGGATGACAGGCGCGAACTCCGGGTAGATCGCCAGGCGCTCCACAAGCGTGCGGCCGGCGCGCTCGGTGGCACGCTCCAGGTCGCGGAGATGCGGCCATGGCGCCTCGGGGTTGACGTGGTCGGGCGTGACGGGGGACACGCCGCCCCAGTCGTTGATGCCGGCCCGCACAAGCTCCGCCAGACCCTCGGGTTGAAGATTGGGCGGCGCCTGGATGTTCATGGCCGAGCCCAGGACGATGCGGGCGACGGCGATCGTCCAGGCATGATCCGCGAGCGAGGGTTCCGCTGCCTCGCTCATGCGCGTGCCGAGCTTGGCGCGGAAATTCTGGACGATCACCTCCTGGATGTGGCCGTGGCGCTCCTGCAGCGCGCGGATGGCGAGCAGCGCCTCGACGCGCTCGGCCCTTGTCTCGCCGATGCCGATGAGGATGCCGGTCGTGAAGGGCACGCGCGCGCGTCCCGCGGCTTCCAGCGTGGCCAGGCGGACGGCCGGCACCTTGTCGGGCGAGCCGAAGTGCGGGCCGCCGCGTTGGGAGAGGCGGTCGGACGCCGTCTCCAGCATGATGCCTTGCGACACCGACACCCTACGCAGCCGACGCAGCCAAGCCTCGTCCATCACGCCGGGGTTGAGATGCGGCAGCAGGCCCGTCTCCTTCAGCACCAGCGCCGCGGAACGCTCCAGGTACTCCAGGGTCGAGCCGGCGCCGAGCCTGGCCAACGCAACACGCGCCGCCGCGTAGCGCAGCTCCGGCTGATCGCCCAGCGTGAACAGCGCTTCCTTGCAGCCGGCAGCCTGCCCTTTCCGGGCAATGTCGAGGACCGTCTCGGGCGAGAGGTAATGCGGCTCGCCGGCACGAGGGGCGTGCGCGAACGTGCAGTAGTGGCACACGTCGCGGCACAGCTTGGTGAGCGGAATGAAGACCTTCTTGGAGAACGTGACGCGCATGCCATGACCGGCGAGGCAGAGCTGCTCGGCGATGGCGCTCAGCCGCCCAAGGTCGTCGCATTCGGCCAGCGCCAATGCCTGATCGGGCGTCGGAATAGCACCCCTCTCGGCCGCCGCCAGCGCGCTGCCGATATCTGCACCCGTCATTTTTGCTCCTCCGCGGTGGCGGTCTTGCCGGATGCGTGCTCGAGGGACACCAGGCAGGGACCGAGGAAGCCATAGCGGCCGTCCGCGCTCGCGCTGGCGGCGAGCAGCACCGCCAAGTCTGCCGGCTCGTCGATGTCGCGCGCAAGTCCGGCAAGGTGCACGACGTTCACGTCGACGCGACGCGCCATCGCCTGCGAGAGGTGCTGCAGGTAGCTGCCCGGTCCGTAGCACGGCGCGATGGCATTGGGTGGAGCAAGCAGCATGCCGTTGGTGCCGTTGCTGTCATGCGCCGGCACCAGGGTCACGCCCGGCTGGCCGCCGCGCGACTGGATCAGGCTGCGAAGCTCCTCCGGCGTGGAAAGAGGCACATCGGCCGGCAGGATCAGGGCCTGGCCGGCGCCTCGTGCCGCCGCATACGCGATTCCGGTTGCAACCGCAGCGTTGAGGTCGCCGGCGGCCGGATCAGCCACAACGGTCGCACCGCTGCTCCGCGCCAGGGCCGCCACGCGCGCGTCCGGCGTGACGACGATCACGCCGTCATGGCTCACCACACCCGCCACGGCGGCGAGCACGTCCTCCAGCATGGTGAGCACCAGCCGCTGCCGCACTGCGTCCGGCAGCACCCGCGAGAGCCGAAGCTTAGCCCGGTCCAGGGCCTTGACCGGCACGATGACGCAGGTGCGCGAGTAGCTCATGGCGCGGGCCTCGCACGCCCGGCCGGCTGCCGCTGTGGGTCGGCAGCCAGCGCGGCGCAGAACGCGAGGCATTGGCGTGCGAGGGCCACCTTGTCGTCGAGCGTGCGCATCAGGGTGTTGGTCACGTGGATGGGCAGGCGCCTGCCGGGCTCAGCAGCCGAGCTTATCTCCTCTGCGAGCGCTTTGTCCTCGCTGTCGATGATGAACCCGTCGATCAGCCCCGCATAGTGCCGCGCGATGTCACGGCTGCCCGGCGCCAATCCCAGCTCGCCCATGATCTTGGCTG
The DNA here is from genome assembly GCA_050248715.1 of Hyphomicrobiaceae bacterium. Classification (GTDB taxonomy): domain Bacteria; phylum Pseudomonadota; class Alphaproteobacteria; order Rhizobiales; family Hyphomicrobiaceae; genus AWTP1-13. Next base: position 57,670 of record JBFWRV010000017.1, read on the forward strand.
CGGGACCCTTTACTGCCCTGCCGCCGATGATCGGAGAGACGGCGACGACGGGCGCTTCGCTCGCCTCCAGCGCGTCCCGCAACCCCGGCACCGCCAGGATCGGCTCGATGCTGAGCCAGGGATTGGATGGACCGATGAGGATGCCGGAGAGCGTCGGAGCCGCAAGCGCATCGAGCAGTTGCCGCGTCGGCCGCGCCCCCTCGGCACCTTGGTAGCTGATGGCGGAGACGGCCGGCCGGCACTGGTCGCGAACGAAGTATTCCTGGAAGCTCAGCAGTCCGCCGTCGGTCTCGATCATGGTGCGGACGGGGGCATCCGACATGGGCAGGATGCGCGGAGCGATGCCAAATTGCTTGGCATGGCGAGCGCACACCTCGGTCAGCGTCGCGCCCGCCGCGAGCCGGCCCGTTCGGTCGACGTGCGTGGCAAGATCGCCGTCACCGAGCTTGAACCAGGTCGGCGCCCCGAACTCGCCCAACGCGCGCATGAAGGTCCAGGTTTCGCCGCTGCGGCCCCATCCCGTCTCATCGTTGATCCTGCCGGACAGGGAATAGAGCACCGTATCGATGTCGGGGGAGATGCACAGACCCAGATGCGTGAAGTCGTCGCCGGTGTTCGCGAGGATGGCGAGCCGTTCCCCTAGCAGAGGGGCCAGGCCGGCTACAAGCTTGACGCCGCCGCTGCCGCCGGTGAGCACCACATAGGTGGCGTCGGTGGCAGGTAGGGCACCATCCCCGCTCATCGGAACAGATCCTCGTGCTTCGGACGCACGAGGACGGACGCCGGGCACGCCTTCGCCTTCCAGTCGAGGCCGCGCACGAGCGCTGCGGGACGTCCCTCCGCGGCCTCTCCCATCGCCAGCACCGCAGCACCCGCAACCGAGTCGGCAAAGGCGACCTCCGTCACCTCCAGCGGCCGCCCGGACAGGTCGGGCTCGCCGCGCCGGTCCCACAGCGAGGGCACGCCGGAGGCACCGATGGCCAATCCGACCGTGCCGAGCCGCCAGGCCCGGCCGACACTGTCGGAAATGATAACGCCGATGTCGGCGCGGAAGTGGGCATCGAGGCGTTGCTTGAGGCGCGCGGCACTGTCGTCGGGTCGCTCAGGCAGCAGCAGCACGCGCCGGCCCTGGTCGTCGGCCGCAAGGTTGGACTGATCGATGCCGGCGTTGGCAAGCGTCAGGCCATGGCGTGTGGCGACGATCAGCACATTGGGCTTGGCGCGCACGACCTCGGTCGTCTCGGACAGAATGGCTTCGACGAGCCGGGGGTCCTTGCGCGTGATCAGCGCGAGTTCGCGCGCCCGCTCGCCGGGCTCGAGCGCGCCCAGGTCCAGGAACCGGTTCTCCGCCTTGGAGACGATCTTGCTCGTCACCACCAGGATGTCACGCGAGCGCGGCTCCACATCCCCACGCTCCAGCGCCGCAATGAGAAGCGCCGCAAGATCATCCCCAGGCGCGACCTGGGGCATGCCGTCGAGCGCCGTGATCGTCAGTCGGGAGCCGCTCAAGGACGTGTCCTATTGCGCATGCCAAGCCGAGCCCTGCCAGCCCCGCCCGCTACTTCGGGCCGATGCCGGTAATGCGGATGCCGGCGCCGTCGACCTTGTAGTTGCGGTTGATGCCGATGAGCACCGAGGTCAGAGCCTCCGCCGCCACCGAGTTGGCAAGCGGCCCGCCGTGAACGCCGCGGAGGCTTGCGGCAGCGACGAGTGCCATGACCTGCTCGCGGTCCTTGGGATCGTCGCCGAACACCAGAACGTCGCAATCGATCACCTCGTCCTTGACGAGCTTGTGTGCGGCGACGCTGTGAAATGCCGAGACGACGCGCACGCCGGCGCCCAGCCGCTTTTGCGCCGTCAGCGCGGCCGAGTGATCGGGCGGCAGCTGCACACGCGCGACCCGCGGCGGCACCAGCGGCACCGTCGTGTCGACCACCAGCTTGCCCGCCACGTGCGGCGCGATCTCGTCGAGAATTTGGGCCTGGCTCGCCCAGGGAACCGTGACGATCACGATCTCGGCGGAGCGAGCCGCATCGGCGTTGCTGGCTCCCTTCGGAGGGGTCATGCCCGGCGCGGCGAGAGCCTTGGCCGCGACCTCGGCCTTTTCGGCCGAGCGCGAGCCTATCACGATGGCGTAGCCTGCGCGGTGAAGGCGATGGGCCAGACCGGCGCCCAGCGCGCCGGTGCCGCCCACGATGGCCAATGTCGGCTTTGCTGATTGCACGGGCGTCGACCTAGCGGATGTTCATGTCGGTCAGCTTGACCACCGAGAGGCCCGCATCTTCTAGGGTCTTGCGGATGCCGCGGGCGACGATGACGCCGGTCGCCTCGTCCCCATGCACGCACAGGGTGTCGACCTTCACCTTGAGCCGCTTGCCGTTGATCGAGATGATCTCTCCGTCCGCCATCCGCAAAGCCTGCTCGCCGGCCTGCTTGGGATCCTTCAGCACCGTGCCGGGAATGGTGCGCGAGGCCAGGTTGCCATCGTCTGCGTAGCGGCGGTCGGGGAAGGCCTCGAGCGCCATGGGCAGGCCAAGCTTCTCGCCGGCCTTCTGCATCTGAGAGCCGTAGAGCGCGACGTAGATGATGCTCGGGTCCACCGTCTTGATGGCCCGGCCGATGGCCATCGCGTAGCCCTCATCCTCGGCCGCCATGTTGTTGAGCGCGCCGTGGGCCTTGAGGTGGGTCACCTTGAGGCCGGAATAGCGCGCCATTCCCTGGAGGGCGCCGATCTGGTAGGCCACCATGTACTCGAGGTCCTGGGGCTTCATCTGGATGCGCCGGCGGCCGAAGCCCCACAAGTCGTTGAAGCCGGGATGCACACCGATGCTGACGTCCAGCTCCTTGGCCATCGTGCAGAGGCGGTGCATGGTGTTGGGGTCGCCGGCATGGAAGCCGCAGGCGATGCTTGCCGACTTGATGATTTTCATGAGATCGGCATCGTTGCCGATGTCGTAGGCCCCCCAACCCTCGGCTATATCGGCATTGAGGTTGATCATCTTGCTCATCGGGAGACGTCCTTGCGAACCGGGGTGTGGAATTATGCGCCGCGCTTCTGGCCGGCGCAATTCGTACTATCTATAGGAACACCATACAATCCCGTCGGTGCTCGGGCGCGCGCGCCTCGCCACCGCCAGTCTCCCGTCAGATGGTCATGACCGCCCCCCAGCCGCGCTTCCTCGCTGCAGGCGACACGGCTCTTGTCGTCGAGTTCGGCGATCGGGTCGACCGCAGCCTGAGCGAGCTTGTCCTGGCGCTCGCCCGCAGGCTCGAGGGCGCTCGCATCGATGGCATCGTGGAGATGGTGCCGACGTTCCGCTCGCTCATGGTGCACTACGATCCTCTGACGGTGACGCACGCGGCGCTGAAAGCCTGCCTGTCCCCGCTTCTGGACGGCCTGCAGGGGTCCGAGAGCACCGGCCGGCGCTGGCGCATTCCCGCCTGCTACGACGCCAGCCTCGGCCTTGATCTCGCCGAGGTCGCGGAGCGGACGGGAATGAGCGTTTCCCAGGTCATCGAGCGTCACAGTGCTACCCCCCAACTCGTGTACATGATGGGTTTCCTGCCGGGCTTGCCCTATATGGGCGGCCTGCCGCCCGAATTCGGGCTGCCGCGACGGGAGAACCCGCGCGTGAAGGTGCCGCCCGGCTCAATCTCCGTGGCCATGGCGATGACGGTCATCTACCCGCTGGAAAGCCCTGGCGGATGGCACATCCTCGCCCGCACGCCCGCGCCGCTGTGGGACATGCGCCGTCCGCAACCCGCGCTCTTCGCTGCCGGCGACACCGTGACGTTCACACCCATATCGCTCGGCGACTACGAAGCGATGCTGGCACAAGCGGCGTCCGGCGAGCTTGTGGTAGAGCCCGATCTGCCGTCCTCGCGAGAGCTTTCCGCATGACGGCCGCGCTGCGGGTGGTGGCACCCGGCCTCCTGACGACACTGCAGGATCTGGGGCGCGTCGGCTATCAGCACCTCGGCGTACCGGTCTCGGGCGCCCTCGATCACGTGAGCCTGCGCGCCGCCAACCTTCTCGTCGGCAATCCCCCGGACGTGGCGGCCCTCGAGGTCGCCTATCAGGGTCCGACGCTGGTCGTCGAGGCGGACAGCGCGCGCATCGCCCTTGTGGGTGGCCAAGCGCCGGTCGAGGTGCTTCCGCCCGAGGGCGACGAGTCTGCCCCTCGGCGGCTCGCCTGCTTCGAGAGCGCGCGCCTGGTCCGCGGCCAACGTGTACGGGTCGGCGGGCTTGTCGGCAGCGCGATGCTGTATCTCGCCGTGGAGGGCGGCTTCGCGGTCCCCCCGGTGCTCGGCAGTCGCTCGACCCTCATTCGCGGCGCGATCGGTGGATACCACGGCCGCGCCCTGCGCGCGGGCGATGTGCTGCCGCTGAAGCTGGGAGCGGCGCCGGAACGCGGGGAGGTGATGTTGCCGCCGATCGATCTGGGCCCCAGGCCGCGGGTGCGCATCGTGCTCGGACCGCAGGACGATCACTTCACGTCGGCTGGGCTCGAGGCGCTGCTCGCCAGCACCTACACGATCGCGCAGGCATCCGACCGCATGGGCATGCGCCTCGAGGGGCCGAAGCTCGAGCATTCGGCCAAGGGCTACAACATCGTCTCCGACGGCATCGCCCCCGGATCGGTCCAGGTACCGGGCAACGGCCTTCCCATCATCCTGCTCGCCGACCGGCAAACGACTGGCGGCTATCCCAAGATCGCCACCGTCATCTCCGCCGACCTCCCAGCGCTCGGCCGCATGGCCCCCGGCGCAAGGGTCGCGTTCCAGGCCGTTAGCATCGAGGAAGCCGAGACCGCGGCCCGGCAGTTTGGCCGCGAGATCGCAGCGATGGCGGAGGCACTTGGGCCCGCGCGGCGTGAGCCCTGGCTCGACGAGGCGCGCCTGATGGATGCAAACCTGGTGAGCGGTGTGGTCAGCGCCCGTGACTGACTGACGTCACTCTGAGGTCAGCCTGACGGCACTGGGCCTTGCCCCGAAGTTGGGCAAATTGCCCGGCCAAGGCTACAGTCATCCCACAGAGGAACCTCCTGCAGCCAAAGAAGCACCCGCATGGCCAACCGCACTCGCATCTCCAACGCCCGCGCCGACGCCGACAGCCGCGTGCCGCGCTATCTGCAGGTGGCGTCCGTGCTGCGGCGACGCATCCGCGACGGTCACTGGGCCGTGGGCGACAGAATTGCCACGCTCGAGGAACTGGAGCGCGAGTTCGGGGTCGCCCGCGTGACGATTCGCCAGGCGATCGACCTGCTGCACGGCGAGGACCTCGTGAAATCCTACCAGGGCCGCGGCACGTTCGTCACCAAGGCACCCGAGAACGACCGCTGGATCCAGCTCGCCACGGACTGGGAAAGCTTGATCGCGCCGATCCGCGACAACGTTCCCTTTCTGCTGCCCGATGGCGGGGACGTCCCGCCGCGAATCCTGCCCGACGACGGCGCGGCGGCCCCGGGCTACGTTTTCATCCGCAGCATCCAGAAGCGGGAGGGACGCACCTACGCCTTCGCCCGCGTGCACGTCGCCAGCCACATCCATGCACGCGCCCGCGGGCAGTTCGGCAAACGCGTCGCCCTGGCCGTGCTGTCGGAGATGGACGATCTGGAAATCTCCCGCGCGCACCAGACGCTGGCGATCGGCGCTGCGGACATGGAGACTGCGCGCAATCTCGGCATCGCGCTGAATGCGCCCACGGCCGAGGCGCGCTGCGTCGTCACCGATGCCGGCGGCACGGTCATCTACGTAGGGGAGATCACCTATCCGGGGGACTGCGTGCGGCTCAATATCGAGCTGATCGGCGCAAAGGGCGGTTGATCTCAAATCCGGACGATTGGTTCTTCGCGGGGCGTCATCCCGGTGTAGGCGGGCATCCATGCCACCTGCCTGCGTGCCGCCTCCCCGCTTCATGACGGCTTTCGACCAGCCGACCGCCGCTGCGCGTTCGAAAGGTCCGTTCGCTGCTGCGAACCAGATCGCTTTCCAACGCTACGAATACGGGCCATCGTTCCGTAAGCGTCGTCTTCATTCCTGCGTAAGGTGACCGCTATGAACAAGCCCATCGGCAGCTTGGCTTTTTTTGTTGCCTCGACTCTCGGCTTCGCATTTGCAGCCTCGGACGTGGCGGCGCAAACACCGAAGTCGGGCGGGACGTTGAATTTCGCTGTCGTTGCCAGTCCGCCCTCCTACGACTGCCACGCTGAGACGACATTCGCCGTCGTCCATCCGGTCACCCCGCACTATTCGCTGCTGCTCAAGATCAACGCGGCCAAGTATCCCGACGTCGCCGGAGACCTGGCGGAGAGCTGGATGTCGGCGCCGGACGGCATGAGCTACACGTTCAAGCTGCACAAGGGCGTGAAGTTCCACGACGGCTCGCCGCTGACATCCACCGATGTCAAGGCCAGCTATGAGCGGATCATCCGGCCGGGCCCCGGCGTCGTCTCGGTGCGCAAGTCCTACTACGAGGATTTCGGCGATATCGAAGCGCCGGACGAGCAGACCGTCGTCTTCAAGATGAAATCACGGGTGGCCGGCGTACTCGAGCTGCTGGCCTCGCCCTTCAACTGCATCTACAGCGCGGCCAAGCTGAAGCAGGGCGGCAACTATCCGGCACGCGAGATCATGGGATCGGGCGCTTTCGAATTCGTGGAGCACGTTCAGGGTTCGCATTGGACGGCAAAGCGCTTCGAGGGCTATTTCAAACCCGGCCGGCCGTATCTCGACGGCTTCAAGGCTTATTTCGTGAAATCGACAGCTGTGGTGCCGGGCATCCTCGGTGGCCAGTTCGACGCGGAGTTCCGCTTCCGCACGCCGCCCGAGCGCGACTCTCTCGTCGAGAAGCTCGGCGACAAGGTCGTGGTGCACCAGCAGCCGCTGCTTGCCGGAAACATTTTCATCTTCAACACCAAGCGCCAGCCCTTCGACGACATCCGCGTGCGCCAGGCCCTGTCGCTGGCCGTCGACCGGTGGACCGGGGGTGAGAACATCGGCAAGATCTCCTCGCTGCGCTATCCCGGCGGCGTCAATCGCCCGGGCTCGAAGTTGGCGCTGCCCGAGGCCGAGCTGGAGAAGATCCCGGGCTACTGGAGGGACGCCGAGGCCGCGCGGGCCGAGGCACGGCGCCTCCTGAAGGAAGCCGGACATGAGAACCTGGCATTCAAGTTCCTCAACAGGGCGGGCATCGAGAGCTACACCACGGGCGGCATCTACGCCGTCGACCAGTGGCGGCGCATCGGCGTGAAGGCGACGCACGAGTTGCTCGAGACCAAGATCTACCAGGAGAACCTCGCCACGGGGAACTACGAGGTCGGGATGGAATTCATATCGGACTACCTCGACGATCCCACCCAGAACTTCGTCAAATTCCTGAGCAAGAAGCTCTCTCCGCTCGGCTACTCGGGGCACGAGGACACCAAGATCGACGCCCTCTACGAGAAGCAGCGCAGCACGCTCGACCCCGCCGAGCGCACAAAGATCGTGCGCGAGCTGGACAAGTACGTTCTCACCACCGCCTACTCCGTGCCGTTCCTTTGGAGCCAGCGCATCGTCGCCCTGCCGGTCCGGGTGAAGGGCTGGAACATGACGCCATCGCACTATCTGTCGCAGGATCTCGTCGACGTCTGGCTCGACCGGTGAGCCGAGGATCCGCTGCGAGGCAGATTTGACGAGACCTCCGCACTGAATCACTGCAACGGCAGCTTGCGATCAACTTGTGCTAGATATAGTACAAGTTGACGCTCTTGCCGGACGTCCCGGCAGAAGCGCATTCGATGTCGCCTGTCGAAGGACGGGCAACGCATGGCGTTCCGTGCTTCGACTGCCTCAGCACGGGGACAGGCTCGGCACGAGGGAACAGGCTTAGCAGGGACAGGCCCGACATGGGGTCGACAGGGGCTGAACGGGGCGCACGACGAGCGTGACACAGCAAGGGATCGGCGCGCGGCTGCTGCGCAAGGAAGACGACCGCTACATGCGCGGCCGCGGCCAGTACGTGGGCGACATCCGGTTGCCGGGCATGCTGGAGGTGGCATTTGTCCGCAGCCCGTTGGCGCATGCGCGCATCAAGGACATACGCATCCCGGCGGCAATCCAGGATCGCGTGTTCCTCGCCGAGGACCTTGCCGACGTAGCGCCCATCCGCGCCGACACGACTTTGCCGGGGTTCAAATCCTCGCTGCAGCCCATCCTCGCGACGAGCAAGGTGCGCTACGTCGGCGAACTCATCGCCATGTGCGTGGCGCCGACCCGCGCGGAGGCCGAGGACCTCGCCGGGGAGGTCGAGCTCGATCTCGAACCGCTCGCCGTCGTCTCCGACATGCTCGAGGCCCGCAAAAGCAGCGCTCCGCTGGTGCACGAGCACTGGGGCGACAACCTCTTCCTGACCAGCTCCATGGAGGTGGACTTCGAGGCGGTGAAGGCGAAGGCCGCCGTCTCGATCACGCGCGAGCTGCGCACGTCGCGCCAGGTCATGAGCCCGCTGGAGGGCCGCGGGGTGGTCGCGAGTTGGCACTCCCGCCTCGGACAGCTGCTGTTTCACACCTCGACGCAGCAACCCCACATCGTGCGCTCCGGCCTTGCGGAATGCCTCGGCATCGACGAGGGCCAGATCCGCGTGGTGGCCCCCGACGTGGGCGGCGGCTTCGGCTACAAGGGCATCCTGTGTCCCGAGGAGGTGGCGCTGGCGTGGGGAACCCGCAAGCTCGGCGCGCCGCTGCGCTGGCTGGAGGATCGCCGCGAGAACCTGACCGCCAACGCCAACTGCCGCGAGCACCACTACGTCCTGACGGCCTATGCCGACGCGGACGGGCGCCTGCTGGCGCTCGACTGCGAGGCTACCGTCGATTCCGGTGCCTATTCGGCCTACCCTTTCTCCGCTTGCCTGGAAGCGGGCCAGATCGTGTCGATCCTGCCCGGCCTCTACGACTTTCCGCACTACCGCTGCCGTGCCTACTCGGTGGCCACCAACAAGCCGCCCATTCTGCCCTACCGCGGCGTTGCGCGGACCGGCGTGTGCTTCGCGCTGGAGGTCACGCTGGAGGCGCTGGCGCGCAAGCTCGGCATCGAGCCCAACGAGCTGCGCTTCAAGAGCCTGGTGCGCCCCGAGCAGATGCCGTTCGACAACATCGCCAAGCGCCATTTCGATTCCGGGAACTACCCGGAAGCCCTGTGCCGGGCGTCGGCCGCAATCCGCCTCGACGAGGTGCGCCGGCGCCAGAAGCGGGGAGAGCCGGACGGCCGGCGGATCGGCATCGGCTTCGGGATGTACTCCGAGCAGGCCGGCCACGGCACCAGCGTCTATGCGGCCTGGGGCATCCCCATGGTCCCCGGTCACGAACAATGTCAGGCCCGCTTCACGGCCGACGGCGCGCTCGAGCTCAGGATCGGCGCCCACAGCCATGGCCAAGGCCTCGAGACCACCCTGTCGCAGGTTGCCCACTCGATCCTCGGCGTGGCCCATGACCGCATCAAGCTTGTGCACGGCGACACAGCCGAGACCCCCTATTCGACGGGCACCTGGGGCTCGCGGTGCATGATCATGTCGGGCGGCGCCGTGGCTGCCGCCTGCGACGATCTCAAGGCGCGCGTGCTCAAGATCGGCGCCGGCCTGCTGCAGGCAAAGGTCGCCGACGTGCGGCTCGTCGCCGGCGAGGTGGTCGGACCGTCCGGGCGGGTGTCCGTCACCGACGTGGCGCGCACCTGGTATCGCCGGCCGCAGGATTTGCCGCCCGACGTCGACCCCGGCGGTCTCGATGTGACCTCGGGCTACAAGGCCAAGCGCGACACGGGCACGTTCAGCTACGCCGCTCATGCCGCCGTCGTCGCCGTAGATACCGAGACCGGCGAGCTCGAGATCCTGGACTACGTGGTGGTGGAGGATGGCGGCGTGCTGGTCAATCCCATGATCGTCGACGGCCAGATCCTCGGCGGCGCGGCGCAGGGCATCGGCACGGCGCTCTACGAGGAGATGCGGTTCGACGCTCAGGGTCAGCCGCAGGCTTCCACGCTCTCCGACTACCTGCTGCCGGGCCCAGCCGAGATGCCGGAGATCCGCATCCTGCACATGGAGACACCCTCTCCGTACACGCGCTTCGGGCAGAAGGGGCTCGGCGAGGGCGGAGCGATCGCGCCGCCCGCCGCCATCACCAATGCCATCAACGACGCGCTGAAGGGGACCGGCGCGGAGCTGCTCGTGTCGCCGGTCACCCCGCGCCGCATCGTCGAGGCGATCGAGCGCGCTCGGGCGAAGGCGGACGCCGCATGAAGCCCGTCGCCTTCGACTACGCGCGCCCGACATCGCTGTCCCAGGCGCTGGCGATGCTGGCAGGCAACGCCGGGGCAAAGGTGCTGGCAGGCGGACAGACGCTCGGCCCCATGCTCAACCTGAGGCTCGCCCAGCCGCTGCTGCTCGTCGACATCACGCGCATCGAGGAGCTTGCCGCCGCCACCGAGGACGCCGACAGCGTGACCATCGGCGCCATCGTCACGCATGCGGCCATCGAGGACGGCCGGGCGCCCGATCCCACCGGCGGCTTCATGCGCACGGTGGCGCGCGGCATCGCCTATCGCGCCGTGCGCACGCGCGGCACCATCGGCGGCAGCCTGGCGCATGCCGATCCGGCTGCCGACTGGCTCACCTGCCTCTCGGCACTCGGTGCCGACACGCTGATTGCCGGTGCGAACGGCACGCGTGCCGTGCCCGTTGCCGGCTTCGTGCGCGGTGCCATGGAGACGGCGCTGGGCGCGCACGAGCTGCTCGCGGCGGTGCGCATTCCCAAATTCTCGAGCGCTGCCCGCTTCGGCTTCCACAAGATCTGCCGCAAGGTGGGCGAGTTCGCCGACGCCATCGGCGTCGCGGTGCATGAGCCGGCACGGCAGCTCGTACGCATCGCTTCCAGCACGCCGGCGGCCGGCCCGATCGTGATCGACGCGACCGACCTGCAACCGGGGCGCGGTCAGCTCCCCGACACAGCGGAGCTGAGGAAACGCCTCGTGTCCGCAGGCCTTCCCGGCGATGGCTACGCGACGCGGCTCTATGCCGTCGCGGTGCGGCGCGCCCTTCAGGACATCGGTGCCCCATGACGCGCGTTGCTCTCACCGTCAACGGCAAGGCTTTCACGGCCGAGGTGGCGCCGCGCACCCATCTTGCCGACTTCCTGCGCGATCAGCTGCTGCTCACCGGCACGCACATCGGCTGCGAGCACGGCATCTGCGGCGCCTGCACCGTGGAGATCGACGGCGAGATCGCCCGCTCCTGCATCACCTATGCGGTGGCCTGCGACGGCGCCCGCGTCCGCACCATCGAGGGCTTCGACGACGATGCGCTAATGGGGCATCTGCGCCAGGCCTTCACCGAGGCGCACGCGCTGCAGTGCGGCTACTGCACGCCCGGGATGCTGATCGCGGCGCGCGACCTCGTGCGGCGCAAGCAGGGCCTGTCGCGGGCCGACATCCGCCTCGAGATGAGCGGCAATCTTTGCCGCTGCACGGGTTATGCCGGCATCGTCGATGCCATCGAGCGCGTGATGGCCGAGCCCGCCATCCCCGCAACTCTCCCCCGGCATGCCGAGGGTGGCATGGATGCCCATCGTCGTGCTGGAGGCGCGTCTTCGGCGCGACGCGGGCATGATGTCGATGGATGGCTCGGTCCCCCGCCCGGACCCGTCGCATCGCCCGGTTCTTCATTTGGCGTGGAAACGAGGCCAGCACCGCCCGCAGCCCTCGCGCCGACGCCGGTCCAGGCGCGGCCGGGTGTCGCGACACCGATCGAGGTCACGGTCGGACAAATGGAGGAGGCCGGGGGCACCACGCGCCTCTCTCAGAGCTTCGTGCTGCCGCATCCGCGCGAGGCGGTCTGGGCGCTGATGTCCGATGTCGGGAAGGTTGCCCGCTGTATGCCGGGGCTGGCGCTCGACGCACCACCGCAAGACGGCAAGGTCGCCGGCCGGCTGGAAGCCAGGATCGGCCCCATTGCCGCAAGCTTCGCGGGCGAGGCGACCATCCAGCGCCATGACAGCGAATACCGCCAGGTCATCGAGGGGCGGGGCGGCGACAAGCGCAGCGGCTCGCTGGCCTCGGGCAGCGTCGACTACCGGTTGTCGGCCGCCACCGATGCGACGGGCCGGGACGCAACGCGCGTGGACGTCATCATCAGCTACGCGCTGGCGGGGCCGCTGGCCCAGGTCGGACGCTCGGGTCTCGTGCGCGATCTCGTGCGCCGCATCGGCGAGGCGTTCGCGCAGAACCTGGACGCCGAATTGCGCAACCCGGGCGGAGCGCTGCCGCAGGCACAGCTGGGCGGCCTGTCGCTGCTGGCCCAGGCAATCGTCGACCGCGTCCGCGCCTGGTTTGCCCACATGCTGGGACGCACCCGCTGAACCCATGCTCAGCCCCCGTGCTGAGCGTGTCGAAGCACGGTTTTGGTGAACGCTGCCGGTCCTTCGACAGGCTCAGGACGGCGGCGTGCGTGGGCCAAGGTCTCCAGCCGTGTGCTGGACCCTGTGCTGAGCTTGTCGAAGCACGGTCTGGTGAACCGCGAGCCTCAATTCCGCAGCAACTCGTTGATGGAAGTCTTGGCGCGGGTTTGCTCGTCCACGGTCTTGACGATCACGGCGCAGTAGAGCGAGGGGCTCGGCTCGTTGTTGGGATACGGCTTGCCCGGCAGCGAGCCCGACACCACCACCGAGTAGGGCGGAACCTGGCCGACGTAGATGCGGCCCGTCGCGCGATCGACGACCTTGGTGGAGGCGCCGATGAAGGTGCCCATGGCCAGCACCGCGCCCTCGCCCACGATCACGCCCTCCACCACCTCCGAGCGGGCGCCGATGAAGCAGTTGTCCTCGATGATCGTGGGATTGGCCTGCAGCGGCTCCAGCACGCCGCCGATGCCGACGCCGCCCGAGAGGTGCACGTTCTTGCCGATCTGCGCGCACGAGCCGACGGTGGCCCAGGTGTCCACCATGGTGCCGCTGCCGACATAGGCGCCGAGATTGACGAACGACGGCATCAGGATGACGCCCGGCGCGACATAGGCCGAGCGGCGCACCACGGCGCCGGGCACGGCCCGGTAGCCGGCCTTGCGGAAGGCGTCCGCCGTCATGCCATCGAACTTGGAAGGCACCTTGTCCCACCAGCTGGCACCGCCCGGCGCGCCGGCGATCAGACCCATGTCGTTCAGACGAAACGACAGGAGCACGGCCTTCTTGAGCCACTGGTTGACGACCCAGCCGCCGTCCTTCTTCTCCGCGACGCGGGCCCGGCCCTTGTCGAGGAGATCGAGCGCGGTCTCGATGGCGTCGCGTACCTGGCCGCGGGTGGCCGTCGTGATGGTCTCACGCTGGTCCCACGCGGTCTCGATGGTCTGCTGCAGCTGTGTGTTCGACATGGGGAGCGTTTCTGGCGCGGCGCGGCAGCATCTGTCAATTGGAACCGATCGGCAACGTCCTTTTCCCCTTGCGAGGAGCGACATGGGGAATTGCGGACATGTCCCGTCCCCCATCTCCAACCCCACGCAGGGGCCGCCGCGGCTTGCACATGAGCAGAACGAGCTCTAGCAATCTCTGTAAGAACACGAGAGGAAACCAAAGGTGGCAGCACCGCCTCGGCCGGCGGCGGAGGGTGCGCCCGAGCGAGGCAGCAGCATGCTCGACCTGCTGAGCGGCATCCGCGTGGTGAGCTTCAATCACTTCCTGCTGGGGCCGATGGGCATCCAGGCGCTGGGCGATCTGGGCGCCGATGTGATCTCGGTGGAGAATTCCGACGGCGCCTGGCAGCGGCACTGGAGCTGCGGCGACCTGTGGCACGACGGCCAGAGCATGCTGCATCTGTGCGCCAATCGGAACAAGCGCAGCGTCGCCATCGATCTCAAATCCGAGAAAGGGCGGGAAATCGCGCTGCGGCTCGTCGATACGGCCGATGTCGTAGCGGAGAACTTCAGGCCCGGCGTAATGGCCAAGCTCGGCCTCGATTACGAGACGCTGAAGGCGCGCAAGCCGGACCTCATCTATGCCTCCGCGTCGGGTTATGGTCCCGATGGTCCCTACGCGGAAAGGCCCGGGCAGGACCTGCTGGCGCAAGCGCTGTTCGGGCTGATGGCCATCACCGGCCAGGCGACGACAGGACCGCGTCCCGTCGGCGCCTCCGTGGTCGACCACCACGGCGCGGCGCTGTTCGCCATGGGCATCCTCGCCGCCATCGTGCGTCGGCAAAGGACCGGACAGGGCTGCCGCGTCGATGCCAGCCTGATGCAGGCGGCGCTCGATCTGCAGATGGAGCCGCTCGTCTCGTGGCTCAATGCTGCGGAGAAGCCGCGATCGATCCACACGCACCGGCATGTCGCCGGCTGGCACTACGCTGCTCCCTACGGCGTCTACGCCACCAGGGACGGCCACCTCGTCATTTCGCTTTCCACGCTAGCGAGCCTGGCCGAGGCCACGGGGGAGCCGCGGCTGGCCGAGTATTCCGCGCGGGACACCTGGACGAAGCAGGACGAGATCGGCGCCCTGATCGCCGGACGCATCGCGACCGCCACCACGGCGGAATGGATGCGGCGCATGCAGCCCCTGGGCATCTGGCACGCGCCCGTCCAAGGCTACGCCGAGATTGCCGCCGACTCCCAGGTGGAGCACATGCAGTCCCTCGTCACGGTGCCGGGCGCCGGCGAAAGCGGTGCACCCGTGACGCTCCTCAACCACCCCGTGCTCTATGACGGCGAAAAGGCCGGCATACGCCTGGCGCCGCAGCGGCTCGGCGCGCAGACCGCGGAGGTTCTGCAGGAGCTGGGTTTCGACACGAGCGAGATCGAGGCGCTTGCAAGGGGCAAAGTTGTCAGGCTTGCAGATCACGGAGCGGAGCAATCATGAGCGCATTCTACGTCAAGCTGGGAGACAGCGTGTCGTTCGCCAAGACCGTCGGCGAGTCCGACATCTACCTGTTCGCCGGCATCACCGGAGATTTTGCGGTCAACCACGTCAACGAGCAGTACATGGCGCGCTCCAAGTACGGCCGGCGCATCGCCCACGGCGCGCTGCTGATCGGCTTCGCCTCGACCTGCTCCACCATGATGATCGAGAAGTGCCAGGGCACCTCGGGCGACGAGACGCCGGTATCGCTCGGCTACGACAAGGTGCGCTTCCTCGGCCCCGTGTTCATCGGCGACACGCTCACCCTCACCTACACCATCACCGAGGTCGACCTTGCCAAGCGCCGCTCGCGCAGCGACCTCAAGGTGGTCAACCAGAGGGGCGACCTGGTGGGCGTGGCCCAGCACATCCTGGCCTGGGTCAAGGACAAGGGGTGAGCCGGAGACCGTAGGTGCAAAAGCGCAGCGCATTGCACCGATCTGCGGGAAGCCCGGCGCAATGCGGCTTCGCCTTTTGCGCCCTACGGGCGGCCAAAGCGGCGATAATAATGGCGGGAGCTGATTCGTCGCGCGCCGCGAGGTAGACGTCGTTGCAAAGCCTGCTTGCACACCTGGAGGAGGGCCATCCGCCGGTTGCCGCCACGCCGGCGGGCCGCGTGGCCGTATTGCTGCCGGTCGCGCTCGACCAAACCTACGACTACCTGCTTCCGGAGGGCGTCGAGGCGCTGCCGGGCTCCTTCGTGCTTGTGCCGTTCGGTCCGCAGGTGCGCATCGGCGTGGTCTGGGACGCAGCCTTCGGCGAAGCCGGCAAGCCGGTCGCGGAGAAGAAGCTCAAGACCATCGTCGCGCCGATTGCCGACGTGCCGGCGCTCCCGCCTCTGTCGCTGCGCTTTGCCGAGTGGATGGCCCGCTACACGCTGGCCCCGCTCGGCATGGTGGTGCGCATGATGATGGGCCCCTCGGCCCTGTTCGAGCCGTCCAAGCCGCGCGTGGGCGTGAGGCACAACGCCGAGGCACCCGAGCCGCCGCGCATGACGCCCGCCCGCAAGCGCGCCGTCGGGATCGCCGGCGACGGCCTGATCCGGGCCAAGAGCGCGCTGGCCGCCGAGGCCGGCTGCTCCGCCGGCGTCGTCGACGGCCTGATCGAAGCGGGCGTGCTGGTCGAGGTCGTGATCCCAGAGCGGCGGCTGCCCGTGCCCAACCCGCTGCACACCCAGGTGCAGTTCACCGAAGCTCAGGCGCGCGCCGTGGCGGCCATGCGCGCGATTGCCGACGCGGCCGCGTTCTCCGTGACGCTCATCGACGGCGTCACCGGCTCCGGCAAGACCGAGGTCTATTTCGAGGCCGTCGCCCGCACGCTGGAGAAGGGGCGGCAGGCCCTGATCATGCTGCCCGAGATCGCGCTGACCAGCCAGTTCATGGACCGCTTCGCGGGTCGCTTCGGCTGCGCGCCGGTGGAGTGGCATTCCGCCCTCTCCTCGGCCGAGCGCGGCCGCGCCTGGCGCGCCGCGGCGACAGGCGAGGCACGGGTGATCGTCGGTGCCCGCTCCGCGCTGTTCCTGCCCTACAAGGACCTCGGGCTCATCGTCGTCGACGAGGAGCACGACGGCGGCTTCAAGCAGGATGACCGCGTGCACTATCAGGCGCGCGACATGGCCGTGGTGCGCGGCAACCTCGGCAAGCTACCGGTCGTGCTCGCTTCCGCCACGCCCTCCATCGAGAGCCACGTCAACGCGCGCAGCGGCCGCTACGCCCATGTCGAGCTGCCCGGCCGCTATTCCGGCGCCGAGATGCCGGAGGTCGCCGCCGTCGATCTGCGCCAGCACCCGCCCGAGCGCGGCAGGTGGCTGTCGCCGCCGCTTGTCGATGCCGTGACGGAGACGCTCGAGCGCCGACAGCAGGCGTTGCTTTTTCTCAATCGCCGCGGGTATGCACCCCTCACGCTCTGCCGCACCTGCGGCCACCGCATCGACTGCCCGCAGTGCACGGCCTGGCTGGTCGAGCATCGCTATCGCCAGCGGCTCAACTGCCACCACTGCGGCTTCTCGCTGCCCATCCCGGAGAAATGCCCCAAGTGCGCCGAACCCGCCTCGCTCGTCGCCTGCGGACCGGGCGTGGAGCGTATCGCCGAGGAGGTCGCCGAGCGCTTCCCGGCGGCGCGGGTGGCGCTGCTGTCCTCCGACCTCGTGCCGTCGCTCATCGAGATGCGCCAGATCATCAAGGGTATCGAGGCCGGCGAGGCCGACATCATCATCGGCACGCAGATGGTGGCGAAGGGCCACCACTTCCCGCAACTCGCCACCGTCGGCATCGTCGACGGCGACTTGGGGCTCGGCCAGGCCGACCCCCGCGCGGCCGAGCGCACCTTCCAGCTGATGCACCAGGTCACCGGCCGCGCCGGCCGCGCCCTGATCGCGGGCCGCGGACTGGTGCAGACCTACATGCCCGAGCACCCCGTGATGCAGGCGATCATTTCCGGCGACCGCGAGGCGTTCCTGGCACGCGAGATCCGCCAGCGGCAGTCGGCGCAGCTGCCGCCCTATGGCCGTTTGGCGGCCATTGTCGTGTCGGCCCGCGCCAAGGAGCTGGCGCAGCTGTTTGCCCGCGACGTCGCACGCCACGCTCCTGCCGCCACGCGCATCGAGGTTCTGGGGCCCGCCGAGGCGCCCCTTTCCGTCATCCGGGGCCGTCACCGCTGGCGGCTGCTGGTGAAGGCGCCGCGCGATCTGGACCTCCAGGCCTACCTGCGCGCGTGGCTCGGCACCCTGCCCAAGCCTCCGGCAGACTTGCGGCTCGTTGTCGACGTCGATCCGTACAATTTCCTGTGAGAGCGGGCCACGCTCTGCTAGTGCGGCTGCCATCGCTCCCTGATTCGGCCTCAAAACGCCCTATAAGCGGCAGGACTGGAGGAACCTGGAGCGCGGTAACCAGCGTTTAGGTTAGGCTTGGTAACCAGTGAGTGCTCCGAGTATTCCAAGTATGACGTCAAGCGTGCGCCCTGCGCTCCCCACTCCAAGGTCCTGCCCATGACCCCTCGCCGCCCCTCCATGCGGATGCTGATACGTCTCTCCGCCGCCGCGGTCGCCGCAATGCTCGCAGGCACCGCAACCGAGGCCGCCGCGCGGACCAGCCGGGAGGCCAAGCGCGACGAAACGGTTCCATCCAGGCCGGCCGGAACGCCGCTGATGGCGGTCGTGTCGCTGAGCGAGCAGCGGATCACGATCTACGATGCCGACGGCCGCATCCTGCGGGCGCCGATCTCGACCGGCCAGCGCGGATATGAGACGCCCGCAGGCCTGTACAGCATCATCCAAAAGAACCGGGAGCACTACTCCAACCTCTACGACGATGCGGCCATGCCCTTCATGCAGCGCATCACATGGTCGGGGATCGCCCTGCACGCGGGCGCGCTGCCGGGCTATCCCGCATCGCATGGCTGCGTGCGGCTGCCCTACGCCTTCGCCGAGCGAATCTTTGACATGACCAAGATGGGCATGCGCGTAGTGGTGATGCCGCGCGATGGAGCGCCGGTCAGCATCACTCATTCGATGCTCTTCAAGCCGCAACCGATCGCTGCCGAGGTCGCGACTGCACCCCGGCCGGCCGTTGCCGACGAGGCGCAGAAGATGCGCCTGGGCGGCGCCACCCCCAATGCCAACGTCCCCCCGTCCACCGTTCCCCCCAAGCAGCTGCAAACGCTGAGGTCGATAGCTGCCGCCAAGGCGGCGGAAGCCGAGGCGGCGGGGAAGACGGCAGACGCGGCGCGCCTCGCTGCCTCGAAAGCGAGGAAGGAGGCGGCCCGCCTCGTGAAGTCCCAGCGCCTCGCCGAGGCCGCCAAGCGGCGGGCGGATGCGCTGCTCAAGGACGCCGAGGAAGCGCTCGAAAGCGCCGACACCCCGGCCGAGAAGGAGCGCGCGGAGCAGGCCAAGGCCAAGGCCTCCGCCAAGGTCGCGGAGGCCCAGAGTCGGCTCGAGGCCACAACGGCGGAGGCGCAACCGCTGGCGGGAGCGGCCGAGCGCGCCCGCGAGGAGGCCA
Source organism: Hyphomicrobiaceae bacterium (assembly GCA_050248715.1). GTDB lineage: Bacteria > Pseudomonadota > Alphaproteobacteria > Rhizobiales > Hyphomicrobiaceae > AWTP1-13. Next base: position 76,574 of record JBFWRV010000017.1, read on the forward strand.
AGACGGCCGAGGCCGCAAGGGCTGCAGCCGCGAGCGCGGCCAAGGAGGCAGCTGCCAGAATGGCGCCGGTGTCGGTGTTCATCAGCCGGGAGACGCAAAAGCTCTACGTTCGCCAGGCCTTCCAGCCCGTGTTCGAGAGCCCCGTGACCATCCGCGATCCCGATCGGCCGATCGGCACCCATCTCTATACCGCTCTGGAGTACACCAGCGGCGGCGATGACGTGCGCTGGAGCGCCCTTGCCATGACCAAGGGCCGGGACGATGACGAGCCGTCGCAGCGCCGGCGCCACCGCAGCGCCAGCCGGCAGTCGTCCGAACCGGCCGTGACGGACGTCGCCGGCGCCAAGGCTGCGCTCGAGCGCATCACCATCCCTCAGGACGCGATCGACCGGATCTCGGAGGTCGTATCCCCAGGCTCCTCCGTCATCATCTCGGACGAGCCGATCAGCCGGGAGACGGGCAAGGGGACGGACTTCATCGTGGTGATGAGCGGCGAGCCCCAGGGCGGTATCAAGATTCGGCGCCGGCCTCAGCCCTGGGGTGGCGACTACGAGCGCGGCTACAGCCGCCGGTCACCCTACTGGGGCGGCGGCGGCAGCCCGTTCTTCCGCTGGTAGTGCCGACCCGCCTCGCGCTCGCCTCGCTCTGAGCTTGTCGAAGGGTGGGTGCGGCACCTGAGTCGCGCTTCGACTGGTTCAGCACGGGGGTGGAGGGTTCGGCTCCGGAGCTTGAAGCAAGCGCGGTCGTGGACGCGCCCTCGCCCTGAGCTTGTCGAAGGGCGGGCGACGCGCATGAGCCGCGCTTCGACCCTTGGAACAAGTCCCAGGGCAGGCAGGCTCGGCACGGGGTCCAAGCGTCGGCAGTGAATTGGCCGTGGCACCTGCGAGGGGCCTCACCCCGCGCGGGCAACTTGCGTCCGAGGCTGGCGCGTGGCCTCGGGGCCGACCAGGCCGCCCAGCCGCCGGTGCAGCCGGTCGAGCAGCACGTAGATCATCGGCGTCGTGTAGAGGGTGAGCACCTGTGACACGAGAAGGCCGCCGATGATGCTGATCCCCAGCGGCCGGCGCAGCTCCGAGCCCGGCCCCACCGCCAGCGCCAGGGGAAGGGCACCGAGCAGCGCCGCAAACGTCGTCATGAGGATCGGGCGAAAGCGCTCGCGCGCAGCCTCCAGCACGGCCCGCTCGGCGCTCAGCCCGTGCTGGCGCTCCTGCTCGAGGGCGAAGTCCACCAGCATGATGCCGTTTTTCTTGACGATGCCGATCAGCAGGATGATGCCGATGAGCGCGATCACCGACAGCTCCATGCCGGCAAAATGCAGGGCGATCAGCGCACCCAGGCCCGCCGAGGGCAGGGTCGAGATGATGGTGAGGGGGTGGGCGAGACTTTCGTAGAGCACGCCCAGCACGATGTAGACGGACAGCAGCGCGGCGATGATGAGCAGCGGCTGCGCGCTCGCCTGCCGTGCGAAGGCCTTGGCATCGCCCGCTGCCTCGGCGCGTATGACGTCCGGTATCCTGAGCTCGGCGATGGCAGCCTGAATGGCCTGGGTGGCCTCGTCGAGGGTCGTATCCGGCAACAGATTGTAGGTGATCGTCACGGCCGGGAACGGCCCCTGGTGATTGACGACGAGCGGCGCCATCGTCTTCTCCACGCGGATCAGGCTGGCGAGCGGCACCTGCGCGCCGTTCGCGCCCGGTACGAAGACGCGTGCGAAGTCGGAAGGGTCGCGCTGGAAGCGCGGGTCGACCTCGAGCACGACGCGGTACTGATTGCGCTGGGTGTAGATGGTCGAAATCTGCCGCTGCGCGAAGGCATTGTTGAGCGCGCTGTCGATGTCCTGCATGCGCACGCCCAGCCGGGACGCGGTCTGGCGGTCGACGGTGATGCTGGCCTGCAGGCCACCCTGCTCGCGGTCGGTATTGACATCGACGAGGCCGGGCACCTGGCTCAGGCGATCGACGATCCTGGGCACCCACTGATAGAGCACGTCGAAGTCGGGGCTCCAGAACGTCAGCTGGTAGGTGGCCCGGCCCTGGCGGGCGCCGGTGCGGATGTCCTGCGAGGCCGTCATGAACACCGTAATACCCTCGACGCTCGCAAGCTCCCGCCGCAGCCGGTCGACGACACGCTGCGTGGTGAGGCCGCCGCGCTCGGCCAGTGGCTTCAAGCTGATGAACATGCGTCCCCGGTTGACGGACGCGTTGAAGCCGGAGGCGCCCACCGACGAGCCGACGGCCGCGACCGCCGGGTCGCTGAGGACGATGTCGAGGGCCTGGCGCTGCAGCTTCACCATGGCGTCATAGGAGATATCCGGCGAGGCGCGCGTCGAGCCGAACACGAGGCCGGTGTCGTCCTGGGGGAAATAGCCCTTCGGCGTCTTGATGTAGAGATTTACCGTCACGGCGACAGTTGCCAGCATGACGATCAGCATCAGGAAGCGCCAATGCAGCACGGTCGTCAACGAGCGCATGTAACCCCGCACCAGCCAGCCCATCACGCCCTCGACGATGCGGTCGAGCCTTGTGCCGTCCGGACTCGGCGGCCGCTTGACGAAATGCGCGCAGATCATCGGCGTGACCGTTAGCGACACAACGGTCGAGACGACGATGGCAAACACCAGCGTCACCGAGAACTCGCGCAGCAGCCGGCCGACCACGCCGTCCATGAACAGGAGGGGGATGAAGGCGGCCACGAGCGATATGCTGATGGAGATGACCGTGAAGCCGATCTGGCGCGCGCCTTCAAGCGCCGCCCGCATCGGCCGCATACCCGCCTCCAGGTTGCGGAACATGTTCTCGATCATGACGATGGCGTCATCGACGACGAAGCCGACTGAGATCACCAGCGCCATCAGCGTGAGATTGTTGACCGAGAAGCCGGCAAGCCACATGGCCGCGCACGTGCCGGCGAGCGACAGGGGGACGGTGATGCCGGCCGCAATCGTGGGCGTCGGCCGGCGCAGGAAGGCATAGACGACCAGCATCACCAGCACGACCGAGAGCCCGAGCGTGACCTGCATGTCGGCGACGCTGGCGCGGATGGTTCCGGTGCGGTCGGAGAGCACGGAGATCTCCACGCCGGCCGGGATCCAGCGCTTGATCTCGGGGATCAGCTCGCGGATGTGGTCGACGGTCTCGATGACGTTGGCGTCGGCCTGCTTGGTGATGATGAGCAGGATCGCGGGCTGCGCGTTGAACATCGCCGAGGCGCGCGAGTTGCGGTTGCTCTGCTCCACCGTCGCCACATCGGAGAGCCGCACCACGTTGCCGTCGCGCGTCTTGATGACTATGTTGCGGTACTCCTCGATGGTGCGCAGCTGGGCGTTGCTCTCGATGGCGACGGCGCGCGCATCGCCGTCGATGATCCCGAGGGGAGCGAGCGCATTGGCGTTGACGATGGCGGTGCGCACGTGCTCGACGCTGAGGCCCATCGACGACAGCAGCATCGGATTGGCGCGCACGCGGATGGCCGGTTGCTCGGCACCGGCAACCTGCACCTCTGCCACGCCGTCCACCTGCGCGATGCGCTGGGCGATCACGGTGTCGGCGGCATCGTAGAGGTCGGACGCCGGGATCGTCTTTGAGGTCAGCGCCAGGATCAGCACGGGCGCGGCGGCGGGGTTCGACTTCTTGAAGCGCGGCAGCTGCGGTAGATCGCTCGGCAGGTCGGTGGCGGCGGCGTTGAGCGCGGCCTGCACATCGCGCGCGGCGCCGTCGAGGCTGCGCGAGAGGTCGAACTGGATCGAGATGCGGGTGGAGCCGAGCGAGCTCACGGAGGTCATCTCGGTGACGCCGGCGATCTCGCCCAGGCGTCGCTCCAGCGGCGCGGCGATGGTGGCCGCCATCGTCTCGGGATCAGCGCCGGGGCGGGTGGCGCTGACGTTGATGGTGGCGAACTCGACCGACGGCAGGCTGGCGACCGGCAAGAACCAATAGGCGACGATGCCCAGCAGGAGCAGGCCCACGGCCAGAAGCGTGGTGCCGATCGGTCTCTCTATGAACGGTCGCGAGAAGTTCATGGGCCTACTCCGCCGGCCCGTGAACGGCCTCGGCCGGCCCGCGCGCGGATACGGGCTCAGCCTCGCCGTCGTCGGCGGGGGCCGGCGCCAGGCGCGCGCGCACGCGCTCCATGGTCAGGTAGATCACGGGCGTCGTGTAGAGCGTCAGCAATTGTGACAGCAGCAGGCCGCCGATGATGGTCACGCCCAGCGGGTTTCTCAGCTCCGAGCCGGTGCCGCTCTCGAGCGCCAGAGGCAGGGCGCCGAACAGGGCTGCCAGCGTCGTCATCATGATCGGTCGGAAGCGCAGCAGGCTCGCCTGGATGATGGACTCGCGCGGGCTGAGGCCCTGCACGCGCTCCGCCTCCAGCGCGAAGTCGATCATCATGATGGCGTTCTTCTTGACGATGCCCATCAGCAGCACGATGCCGATCAGCCCGATCATCGACAGGTCCATGCCGCACGCCATGAGCGCGAGCAGCGCGCCGATGCCGGCCGAGGGGAGCGTGGTGAGAATCGTGAAGGGGTGGACGAAACTCTCGTAGAGCACGCCGAGCACGATGTAGATGGCGATCACGGCAGCCAGGATCAGCCACGGTTGCCCCCTCAGCGACCGGGTGAACTCGTCCGCGTCGCCCGAATAGCTGCCGGTCACCGACGTCGGCATGCCGATTTCGCGCTGGGACGTGGTGATGGCGGTCACGGCATCGCTGAGCGAGCGCCCCGGAGCCAGGTTGAAGCTGATGGTGACGGAGGGGAACTGGTCCTGATGGCTGACGGCCAGCGGCGCGGTGCGGCGCTCGATGCGGGCGACCGCGCTCAGCGGCACCTGCGCGCCGGCCGAGGACGGGACGTAGATGCGGTCCAGCGCCGTCGGGTCGCCCTGGTAGCGCGGCTGGGCCTCGAGCACGACGCGATACTGATTCGCCTGGGCATAGATGGTGGAGATCTGCCGCTGGCCGAAGGCGTCGTTCAGCGCGTCGTTGATGGCCTGCATGGAGACGCCGAGCCGCCCAGCGGTCTCCCGGTCGACACGCACCATCGCGCGCAGGCCGCCGTCCTGGGCCTCCGAGACGACCTCGCGCAAAGCCGGCGACTGGCGCAGCCTCTCGGTCAGCCGTGCGGACCAAGCCGCGACCTCTTTCTCGTCACTGCCCACGAGCGTGTACTGGTACTGCGCCCTGCTGACGCGCGTGCTGATCTGCACATCCTGCACCGCCTGGAAGTAGACGATGACGCCGGGAATGGCGGCCACCTTGTCCTTGAGCCGCTCGATGACGGTGGCGACGCTCGCCAGCCGCGAGTCCTTGGGCTTCAGCGTGACCTTGAGGTTGCCGGCGTTGGGGGTCGGATTGAGCGAGCTGACGCCCACGACGGTGACCACCGCGTCGACGTCGGGGTCGCTGCGGATGGCATCCCCTACCCGGTCCTGCACCTTGACCATCTCGGCGAAGGAAACCTCGGGCCCGGCCTCGAGCACGGCCTGGACCAGGCCCGTGTCCTGCACCGGCAGGAAGCCCTTCGGCACCACCAGGTAGAGGCCGATGGTGATCGCCAGCGTCGCCGCCATCGTCAGCAGCGTTGCGCGCTCATGGCGCAGCACCCACAGCAGGCTGACGTGGTAGCCGGCGATCACCTTGTCGACGAGGCCGTTGAAGTAGGCGCCGATCCGTCCGCCCTGGTGCCCTCCGCCCTGGTGGCGCAGCATGCGCGAGCACATCATCGGGGTCAGGGTCAGCGACACGACGGCGGAGATGACGACGGCGATCGTCAGCGTGAGCGCGAACTCGCGGAACATGCGGCCGACGAGCCCGGTCATGAACAAAAGCGGGATGAACACTGCGATCAGCGACAGCGTCAGCGAGATCACCGTGAAGCCGATCTCGCGCGCGCCATCGAGCGCCGCCTGCATGGGCTTTTCGCCCTTTTCCATATGGCGCACGATGTTCTCGATCATGACGATCGCATCGTCGACGACGAAGCCGGTGCCGATGGTCAGCGCCATCAAGGACAGGTTGTCGAGCGAGAAGCCGCAGAACCACATGATGCCGAAGGTCGCCACCAGCGAGACCGGCAGCGCCACGCCGGCGATGATCGTGGCGCGGATGGTGCGAAGGAACAGCAACACCACCAGCACGACCAGGGCGACGCTGAGCACGAGGGTGAACTGCACGTCGCGCACGGAGGCGCGGATGGTGCCGGTGCGGTCGTGCACGACGGTCAGCCTGGCATCGCTCGGCATGGCGCGCTGCAGGCGTGGCAGCTCCGCCCTGACGCGCTGCACCGTGTCGATGACGTTGGCGCCGGGCTGGCGATGCACGTTGATGACCACCGCCGGCTCGCCCTGGTACCAGCCGCCGACCTTGGCGTTCTCCAGGCTGTCTATGACGTCGGCGACGTCCTTGAGCAGCACGGGCGCGTTGTTGCGATAGGCGATGACCAGCGTCCTGTAGGCGTCGGCGCTGGAGATCTGGTCGTTGGCGGCAATGGTGTAGGACTGGTGGGCGCCGTCGAGCGAGCCCTTGGGCCCCGAGACGTTGGCAGCCACCACGGCCGCGCGCAGGTCCGCCATGCTCATGCCGTAGGCGGCCAGCCGCGAAAGATCCGCCTGGATGCGCACCGCCGGCCGGATGCCCCCTTCGACGGAGACGTGGCCGACGCCCGGCACCGAGGCCAACCGCTGGGCCATCATGGTGTCGGCGAGGTCGGAGAGGCCGCGCAGCGGCACCGTCGGCGACGTGAGCGCAAGCGTGATGATCGGCGCGTCGGCCGGGTTCACCTTGGAGTAGGTCGGCGGGTAGGGCAGGTTGCGCGGCAGGGTCGAGCCCGCGGCGTTGATTGCCGACTGCACATCCTGCGCCGCCGCATCGATGTCTCGGTTGAGATCGAACTGCAGCGTGATCTGGCTTATGCCGTAGGAGGAGGTCGACGTCATCGTCGCGAGCGCCGGGATCTGTCCGAGCTGGCGCTCCAGCGGCGCCGTGACCAGGTTCGCCGTCGTGTCGGGATTGGCACCGGGCAGCTGCGTCGTGATCTGGATGGTCGGAAAATCGACCTGCGGCAGCGAGGAGACGGGCAGCCACCAGTATCCCAGCGCCCCCGCCAGAGTCACGGCAAAGCCGAGCAGCGAAGTGGCGATGGGACGTCTGATGAACGGCGAGGAAACGCTCATTGCGGCGTGCTTCCGTCCGGCTTGCGCGCGTCGGCCTCCCGGGCGCCGGCGCTGCCGCCCTTCCCCTGCCTGCCGGCCGCCAGTCTGCAGCTCTCGGACAGCTTCGCGGCGTTCGCCCGCAGGCAGCCGCGGATGGCCTCGCGCGAGCGCTCGACGTTGGCGCACAATTTCTCTATGTCGCCGGCGCAGGCCTTGCGAAGGCCGCCACCGCCTTCGGGCCTGACGGCGGCGCCGATGGTTTGCGGCCGCTCTGTGGCGCCCGCCGGGTCGTCCTCGGGCCGGGCGATCGAGACGCGGCTGCCGTCCTTCAGGCGCGCAAAGCCCGTGGTCACCACCCGATCGGTCGCCTCGATGCCTTTGGTAATCACGGCGCGGGTTTCGGTCTGCAGCCCGACCGTGATGGGCCGAAGGCTGACGCGCTCATCCTCCTGCACGACATAGGCGAACGTGCCGTTGGGCCCGCGCTGCACGGCGGGCGTCGGAACGACGACGACCTGTTTCAAGGTGTCGACGAGAACGCGCACGTTGACGAACTGCCCCGGCCACAGCTGCTGCTGGGCGTTGGCGAACTCTGCCTTCATGCGCACGGTGCCGGTGGCCTGGTCCACCTGGTTGTCGACGACTTGCAGCGTCCCGCGATCGAGCACCGACTTGCCGTCGCCGTCGAGCGCCTCCACGGACACAGGTCCCTGCGCCAGGGCCGCGTTGACCTGCGCCAGCTGCTGCTGCGGCAGCGTGAAGATCACGCTGATGGGCCGCACTTGCGTGATCATCACGATGCCGGCGTTGGCATCGCTGCCGCGCACGAGGTTGCCTTCGTCGACCATGCGGATGCCGGTGCGGCCGTCGAGAGGTGCGAGGATCGTGGTGTAGTCGAGGTAGGCGCGGGCGTTGGCGATCGCCGCATCGTCGAGTTTGAGCTGCGCGGTCAACTGCGCCACCAGCGCGCGCTGGGTATCGATGGTCTTCTGCGCGACCACGTTGTCGGGCAGCTTGGCGTAGCGCTCGAGGTCCCGCTGCGCATTGGCGAGCTGGGCTTCATCGAGGGCCTTTTTTGCGATCGCCTGATCGAGCTGCGCCTGGTACGTGGCAGGATCGATCTTGGCGAGCACGTCGCCGCGCTTCACCTCCTGCCCCTCCTTGAAGTTTATGCTGACGATGCGGCCATCGACCTGGGCGCGCACCGTCACGGTGTTGCGGGCCTTGGCCGTGCCCACGCCGCTCAGGAACACCGGCACGTCAGCGATGCGCGCCGCGGCGTCGAAGACGGGCACTGGCATGTCGGCCATCATCTTGGCCCGTCGCCCGCCGACCTGCTTCTGCATGGCCGGCACGACGGTCACATAAGCGAGGATGCCCGCCGCCGTCGCGAACAAGGCGACGACAACAGCGCGTTTGAGCAGCCTGGCCACGTGGCATCCTTTCGCTCTAGTGGTGACCGCGGAGCGGCCCGCGGCCGATCATGCCGGCACACTGATGATGTCCGTGATGCTCAACGCTTGGTCGAGCCCGCAGCCGTCGGTCCATCCTTTGCAAATGTCCCTGGACCAGCCCGCCCCGGCAGGTGCCTACCCGCCTTCCTGCCCCCTCCCCATAGCGCAATTCTAGCCCGCCGGCCCGGACGACTTGCAGGACCAATTCCACTGTCGACACACAAAAAAGGCCGGAGCGAAGCAGCCCTTCGCCCCCACCTTTCCGCGGGAAAACAGGGTTTCGATCAGCTCTTGTCCTTGGCGCGGGCGGCGTCACGTGCCGATCTGGCGGCTCGGCAACCCTCCGAAAGCTGCGTTTCGTGGGCCTGCAGGCAGGTGCGCATGGCTCCCTTGCCGCGCTCGACGTCGGCGCAGAACTTCTGCGCGTCCGCCGCACAGGCCTCCCGCACCTTGGCGCGGGCTTCGAGCTGAGTCTGGGGACCGGCGCCTTCGGCTAGGGCGGCTGCCGGCAGCAGCGCAAGGGCGAGCGCGATGCAGAAGGCTTTGGACTGCGACATTGCAGGTTCTCCAGGTTGGTGGTGCCCCGCGCATGATCCCCTGGGCACGACCGTGCCGTGCCGGCGCCGGTGGAAACGGCATGAGCGGCCCTTTCCGTCGCTGGCGCCTCGCCTGCGTCCCCCCGAACAGCAAAAAGCCCTGCGAGCGTGCTCGCAGGGCCAGTTTTCGGCCTACTCTGGGGAGGAACTTAGTAGGCCTGACGCGACTGGGAGTCGAAGACGTTCCTGTTGTCGTCGGCACTGGCCGGGGCGGCGGCGATGCCGGCGAGAACGGACAGGGCGAGAAGGGCGGAGAGAATGGTCTTCATGGCTATGCTCCTGAGATGTGTGGTTAGGGGTTGGGTGCTATCGGCTCAGTAGTGTTCGCGGTCCTGCTGCGTCCAAAACTTCTCCGAATTGAACTCCGCGGCGGCGGCCGGGAGGGCGGCTATGCCCGCAAGGACGGACAGCGCGACGAGGGTGGATACGACGGTTTTCATGGCATTCTCCTGCTTCCGAATTCTTGTTTCGGCGGTGGGGCTTAGCCGTGGGTCCCGGTGGGCGTCCGCGCCGCTCGTGACCCTGATATGGGCCGTTTCGCGAATGCGAAAAGACCTGCTCGCAAATGCGTGACAAACCGTGACGCAGGACGTCGCGAGCGTGATGGGTTCGTGATTTCAGCCGAGCCTTGCGCCAGGCCTCGGGGGCGGGCGGCCGGATGGCGCTTTCCGAGCGCCCGAACCTTGCTGCTTCGCCGACGTGAGTGCAAAAGTCGATCGCGCCGGCCAGGACGGCGGACCGGCCAGGGAATGCTCGGATGAACTTGTCGCAAACGCTGCAATCGGTGTCCCGCCACAGGCCGAACGGCCCCGCAATCTCATGGGAGGAAGGCTCCTGGAGCTATGGAGAGCTGGAGGCCCAGGTCTCGCACATCGCCGGGGCCCTGCGCGGCCGGCACGGGCTGAGGCCGGGTGCGCGGGTGGCGCTGGCAATGGAAAACTGCCCGGAACTGCTGCCGGCGCTCTACGCGGTCTGGCGCGCCGACCTGGTGGCCGTGCCGATCAACAGCAAGCTGCATGCGCGCGAGATGGCCTGGATCCTGGCCAACTCGGACGCGAAGCTCTGCCTGGCAACGGCCAAGATTGCCGAGGCGCTGTCGGCTCCGGGACTATCAGTCCACCCCCTGCCGCCGATCGTGGCCACGGGCAGCGCCGACTATGCGGCCCTGCTGGCCGGCGCGGCGTGGGCGACGTGCCCGACCGATCCGCAGGCGGAAGCCTGGTTGTTCTATACCAGCGGCACCACCGGCCGGCCCAAGGGTGCCGTGCTCACGCACCGCAACCTCCTGTTCATGTGCCACTGCTACTACGCCGACATTGATTTCATCGGGCCGGACGACACCATCCTGCATGCCGCTCCGCTGACCCACGGCTCGGGGCTCTACGCGCTGGCGCACCTCGCGCGCGGCTCCCACAACGTCATCCTGTCCGGCTCCTTCGACCCCGAGCGCGTGCTCGAGGCCTTTGCCATGCGCCGCAACGTATCGATGTTCGCGGCCCCGACCATGGTCTCGCGGCTCATCAATTGCGCGAAGACCGGCGCGTCGGACACCCGCGGCCTCAAGACCATGATCTACGGCGGCGCGCCCATGTACGTGGCCGACCTCAAGCGCGCCGTCGAGCTGTTCGGCCCGCGGCTCTATCAGCTCTATGGCCAGGGCGAGAGCCCGATGACCATCACCGGGCTCGACAAGGCCATGCATGCCGACACGACCCATCCCGACTATGAGGCGCGGCTCGGCAGCGCCGGCGTCGCGCGCACGGGCGTTGCGGTCAAGGTCGTCGACGAGGCCGGCCGCCAGCTGCCGCACGGCGAGGTCGGCGAGATCGTCACGCGCAGCGACTGCGTGATGCAGGGCTACTGGAACAATCCCGACGCCAACGCGCGGGCCCTGCGCGAGGGCTGGCTCTGGACCGGCGATCTCGGCGCGCTCGACGCGCAGGGCTTTCTCTCCATCAAGGATCGCTCCAAGGACATGATCATATCGGGCGGCTCCAATGTCTATCCGCGCGAGATCGAGGAGGTGCTGCTGACCCACCCGGCCGTGCTGGAGGCCGCCGTGATCGGGCGTCCGCATGCCGACTGGGGCGAGGAGGTCATCGCCTTCGTGGTGAGGCGCGACGGCGCCGATCTCGCCGCTCCGGCGCTCGACCGGCTGTGCCTCGACAACATCGCCCGCTTCAAGCGCCCGCGCAGCTATCGCTTCGTCGATACGCTGCCCAAGAACAACTACGGCAAGATCCTGAAAACCGAACTGCGCCACCTGCTGGAGCGCGAGGGAACGACGAGCGAATGACCGCCAGCCTGCCCACCCCCCTCCCCGTCTCTCTCGATGTCATCGAGCAACTGAAGGCCGTCGTCGGCCCCGCCGGCTACCTCGACGAGCCCGCGGACATGGCCGCCTATTGCCGGAGCTTCCGCGACGGTTGGGAGGGCAAGGTTCCGCTGGTCCTACGCCCCGGAACCACGGATGAGGTCGCAGGCATCGTGCGTGTTTGCGCCGCGGCCGGCGTGCGCATCGTGCCCCAGGGCGGCAACACCGGCCTCACCGGGGCCGCCCAGCCGCATGCCGACATGAGCGAGGTGCTCGTCTCGACCGCGCGCCTGAAGCGCATCCGCGCAATCGACACCGTCAACGACACGATCACGGTCGAGGCCGGCGTCGTGCTCAAGGAGATCCAGGCGGCAGCCGACCGTGCCGACCGGCTGTTCCCGCTCAGCCTGGGCGCGGAGGGCTCCTGCCAGATCGGCGGCAACATCTCGACCAATGCCGGCGGCGTGAACGTGCTCCGCTACGGCAACACGCGCAACCTCGTGCTCGGCCTGGAGGTCGTCCTGCCCGACGGCAGCGTGTGGGACGGGCTGCGCGGCCTGCGCAAGGACAACACCGGCTACGACATGAAGCAGATGTTCATCGGCGCGGAGGGCACGCTGGGCATCATCACCGCCGCGGTCTTGCGCCTGTTTCCCAAGCCGACAGCCAGCGAGACGGCCTGGGTCGGCCTCGCCTCGCCGCAGGCCGCCGTGAGCCTCCTCGGCCTGATGCGCGCCCGCCTGGGCGACACGGTATCGGCCTTCGAGCTCATCAACCGGGTCGCCATCGACCTCCTGCTGGCCGGCGTCCCCGGTCACGAGGACCCGATGCGCGAGAGCCATCCCTGGTGCGTCCTTGTCGATGCGACGAGCCAAGGGGCGCCGGGCTCCCTGCACGGCCCCCTCGCGGAGGCTCTGGCGGAGGCCCAGGAGGCCGGCATCATCAGCGACGCGTTGCTCGCGGCCTCCGGCGCGCAGGCCGGCAAGCTCTGGAAGATGCGCGAGAGCCTCGTCGAGGCGCAGGTCGCGGCGGGCGGTAGCGTCGCTCACGACGTGTCGGTCCCGCTCTCGCGCATCGCCGACTTCATCGACAGCGCCGATGCGGCGCTCGCGGCCGCCTACCCCGACATGCGCCGGGTGGCCTTTGGCCATGTCGGCGACGGGAATATGCACTACAATCCGATCCGGCCGCGGCAGTGGGACGAGGCCCGCCTGCGCGAGGAAAAGCCGCGCATCAACCGGATCGTCCACGACATCATCGTGCGCCTGGGCGGCTCGATCAGCGCAGAGCATGGCATCGGCCGCTCGCGCCTGGCCGAGCTGGAGCACTACAAGGGCCGGGTGGAGCTCGACATGATGCGCGCCATCAAGCGCGCCCTCGACCCGCAGGATCTGATGAATCCGGGCAAAGTGCTTCGCCTGTGACAGGCAACCCGGAAGCGGGAGACGGCCCGCCTCCCGTTACCACCAATAGCGGTAGTAGCGTGAGCGAGGATAATAGTAGGGCGACGTAAAACCGTAATAGGCATAGGGCCTGTAGTAGTATGGCCGGTAATAGGGGCGCGGGTAATAGTCGTAGTAGTAGGGTCGATAGTGGCGGTAGTACCGACCCCGCCAATGCACGGCTTGCGCAAGGGTCTCAGCACCGGCCGCGGCCGTAAGGTTCGTGCCGCTCAAGGGGGCAGCCTGGCTTGTTTTCACGCCGAGCACTGCGGCAGCAAGCGCACCAACTGCAATCAACCCGCAGCGACGTTTCGTAAACATCATCATGACGCGTACTCCTGTCTCCAGGAACCACAACATGCGGGGGGCGCCACGCTCGCAGCGCCCGCGAAGGGGTTTGCGAGGCAAACGCCTCGCCGGCAGCGTTGTTCCCAAACAAGGCGAACCGTTGGCGGCCCCGGTCCTGTCCTTCGGGGCGCCGATCACTTTCGGGCGACCGCCCTTTGCGCCCGCAGCCGCGCCTCGCGTCGCGTGATGTAGACCGCGGAGCCGAAGATGACGAGCGCGCCGAGCCAGGTCCAGGCATCGATGACCTCGCCGAAGGCAAGATAGGCGATGCCGACCGCGAACGGCAGCTTGGAGAACTCGAAGGTCATCGCCAGGGACGCGTCCGTGGCCGCGTAGCCGCGCACCGCAGTGACGTGACCCAACACCGCACAGACGCCCATGCCAAGGAGCGCCGGGAACATCTCCAGGCTCGGCCAGCTCCACACGAACAGCGCCGGCGCGAGCGACGTCGGCAGCAACAGCGCGTTGCTGAGGAATACGATCTTGTCGGGATCGTCGCGCGCCGTCAGCTGCTTGACCAGCACCGCCGTGAGCCCGGACATCATGGCGGAAAACAGGGCGCAAAACTGGCCGATTCCCAACGTCGCGCCGCTCGGCCGCAAGATGATCATTGCGCCCAGGAAACCTATCGCCAGCGCCGTCCAGCGGCGGATGCGCACAGTCTCGCCCAGCAGAAACACCGCGCCGAGCGTGCCGAACAGGGGCGTCAGGTAGCTGATGGCAGTCACCTCGCCGATCGGAATCAGGAAGAGCGCGTAGAACCAGGCCTGTATCGACAGCATCGATACGGCAACGCGCAAGCCGTAGAGACCCAGGCTCTCGGAGCGCATGAGCGACGCCCCGCGGATGGCCAACAACGGTATGAGGAGAAGGCAGACGAAGGCGGTCCTCAGAAACACCACCGCGAAGGGGTGCAGGCCCGCATTCATGGCCATGCGCGAGAAGACCGCGAGGCCCGCAAACAGCGCCATCGAGATCGTGATCCAGATCGCCCCGGCGAGCGGATCGTGGCGACCTGCCGCCGCATCCGCCCGCGCCAACTTGGGTTTCACAGCCGACATCGATTGACGCACTCCCCCGATCCGTCGCTTCCGTGAAGGAACCGCTGCGCGCTCGGTGTAGCAAACTGCAGACTTTTTCGCGGCGCGACGAAAACGCCGGAGCATGACGGTCGCGCAATATCCGCCGTCGCGGGTTGAATGCGGCCGAGTCGTTGCCGGCAATGTCACGAGCAACCAACCAGTCGAAATTCACTGCATCCGCAGTTGGCAAAAGGCATGCGAACGCCGTCGGGCAGCGACGCAATTAGGCGCGCGGATCAACACGCGAAATGCACTTTAGGGCGCAAGACCCTAAGATTGCAGAGAAAAATGTGGACTTGCAGCAACACAAACGGCATAAAACCCGATAATCGT
>JBFWRV010000018.1:0-91177 GCA_050248715.1 Hyphomicrobiaceae bacterium
CGTCGTCATCCCTGCCATCTATGCCATGGCAAAGGCCTGGCAGCTCCAATTCGCGGATCGGCAGACGCCGGCGACGAGCGCCCTGCCCGTCGGCGGCAAGGAATGAGGGCCATGAAGGGCGGGTTTTGACGGATATGCGCAGCAGGGTGCGCCGATAGGTTGGTTCGGGGACCCCCTCGATAGTCGGCCAACCCGCTTGTTGCCAAGCGAAGCGCTGGTCCGATCCGAACGACTTCATTGCTGGACGGGCCCTGCGCTATCCGCGCCTTGCAACTGGACCGGCCTTGGAGACGTGCGGACCGAGCGCCAGGGCTATCGGCACCGTGGCGAGAGCAAGCACCGCGACCAGAACGAGCGCCGTCGGCACGCTGGTCAGGTCGCTGATCAGGCCGAAGGCGAATGGGGCCGTCGCGCCCGCCGCGCTGCCCAGCGTGTAGAAGAGGCCGAAGGTGCGACCCTGGCGGTCGTCGCGCACGAATTCGGCGACGGTTCCATACAGGACCGACGACGTGCCGTTGAGCGCGACGCCGAGCGGCATCAGCAGCACCATCGCCAAGGACAGCGGCGAGGCGACCACGGCAAGGATGGCGAGCCCGGTCGCAATCTCGGTCAGGATCACCGTGCGCAGGATGCCCATCCGCTCCGCCAGCAGCCCGCACACGAGCTTGCCCAAGGCGCCGCCGATGAAGACCAACGAGAGGCCAAAACCGATGCTCGCGGCGCTGGCGCCCTTGGAGATCAGCAGAAACGGCAGAAACGTGAGGAGGCCCGTGCGGCAGGCGCTGTCGACGAGCTGGATGCTCGACAGCAGGGCAAAACCCTTGCGGTTGGTGAACCCCCACCCGGTCGGGCGCGGCGCCCGGTCAGCCTTGGCATTCGGCAGCTGCTCGGGCTTTGCAAGACGATGCAGCCCGAGAAATGCCAGCACGCCGACCCCGGCCACGACCATGCCGTAGATGACGACGCTTGCCTGCCAGCCGAGCGCGATGACGCCGACGCCCATTGCCGCGGTGACGGTCATTTTGCCGACATCGCCCGCGAAATTGTAGACGCCGAGCGCGGCACGGCGCGCGGAAGGCGCGCAGGAACGGGCGATGATGGTGGATGCGAGCGGGTGCTGGACCGAGGAGCCGACCCCTGCCAGCAGGATCAGGCCGCCGACCATTGCATAGCCCTGGGACGTCGCCAGGAGCGCGAAGGCGAGCCCCGCCAGCACCGTGCCGCCGGCGAGCAGCGCCCGCGCGCTGAGCCGCTCCCCGAGCATGCCGGCCGGCACCTGCAGAAAAGCCAGCGCCGCGGAATAGGCCGAGCGCAGCGTTCCGACCTCGGCATAGCTCAAGCCAAAGGCCTGAGCCCAGAATGGCAGCAGGACGTAGAGCGCGTCGCCAATGCCGTCGTGGACAAAATGGACGCTGCTGGTGGTCGCAAGCGTGCGGCGCGCAGCGGCCGGAACCGTCCGCTCGCCGCGCACATCGACCGTTTCGCTCAAGCCCGCACCGCCGCCGCCTGCGGCTGCGGCAGGCGCTGCGGCAGCATGAGCACGGCGGCGAGGATGACTGCCGCGGATGCCGCCAGCACGCGGAACAGCGCGTCGAAGCCCCAGGTCTGATAGACGAAGGCGATGAGCGGCAACGTCGCCGCCAGGGCGGTGAAGCTCACCACGTAGCGCACGCCGTAGATTCGCGCCCGCCACTCGCCCTCAGCCAGGCGGCCGATCATGTAGTCGTTGATGGGGATCTGCCCAAACGCCGCCAGCATGAAGATCATGGCGCACAGCAGCGCCGCCCAGTCGGTGAGGCCCGGCATGACCGCGAAGAAGATCGTCTGCACCAGGGCCGCCGTCGCGAACACGGTGCGCGGCCCCACCCGGTCGAGATAGTGGCCGACGACGAGCTGCCCCATGGACCCCAGCGCGAACACCAGGAAGGCAAGCCCGCCGAGCGCCGTGGCCGATACGGATATGCCGCCCAGGCGCTCGTCGAACACCTTGGGCAGCGCGAAGGTAGTCGACTGGAAGACGATGCTCGATACCGCCGTGGTGAGGAACACGATCATGGACACACGCAGGAGCAGCGCCTTGACGTCGGGGGAATGCTCCCGGCCCGCGGCCTTCGCCTTTGCCCTTGGCTTCGGCCGCGTGATCTCCTCCCACATAAGGACGGTGTAGGCGATGCCGATCAGGATCGAGAGCACGCCCGGCGCAATGAAAGCCACGCGCCAGCCGCCGTGGTCGATGAAATAACCCGTGATCAACGCCGCACTCGCCACGCCGAGGTTGCCCCAGACCCCGTTGACCGCGATGCGCATGCCCGTGTTCTTCCACTTCTCCACCACGATGGCGAGGCCGACGGGATGGTAGATGGCCGCGAACACGCCGACCACGAACAGCCCGACGCCGATCTCGAAGGGGGTTCGGGCAAACGATGTGGTTATGGACGCGAGCCCGATGCCGATGAAGAACACGCTCATCATGCCTTCCCGGCTCCACTTGTCGGCGAGCCAGCCGGCCGGCAGCGCGAACACGCCGAAAGCAAAGAAGCCCGGCGTCGCGTATTTCAAGAGATCGGCGTAGCCGAGCCCCCACTCCCGATGCAGGGCCAGCGCCGCCACCGTGGCGAAGATCAGCGTGAACAGATGATCCATGAAATGGCCGACATTGAGCAGCAGAAAATGCAGGCGCTCGCGCATTGGCATTGCTCCTTGGGTCGGCCTTGTCGGATGCCGTTGTGGAGGCGAACGTAGCGCCTTTATGACAGCCCGGAAACCCTGTGCGCGCAGTTCAGGGAGGTACCATCCGCATGAGCGCGCGATCACCGCTAGCGGCCAATTGCGCCCTTGCGGTATCCGCCCGGCCAAGCCATCTCTACGCCGGTGTTTTCGTCCCGCACCCCATCAAGGAGCGAAACGTGAGAAGACTAGCCCTCGCCGCGCCGCTCGTCGGCATGCTTGCCGCAACAGGCGCATTCGCTGCCGATCCCCCTGCCGCCGATCCGGCGCTGGCGCAATTCCGCCAAGCCTACACCACCGGCACCGGCCTCTCCTACGTCGTGATCAAGGACGACAAGGGCGAGCGCATCTATCGCTACGGCGAGGCGTCGCGGCAGGCGGCGCAGAAGGACATGCGGGGCTTCATGTTGTTCACATGCAATTCTCCGCACGTCTTTGTGGTGGATAATCCGCCGGACAAGGCCGCCTTGCTCAAGGCCCGCGTCGTCAAAGTTGGCGAGCCCGAATTCAAGGACCTCGACGCCAAATACATCTCTGGCTGCCGCAACCCGTTCGTCAAGTCGGCGGTGCCGAAGAACAAGTAGGTCCTCGGCCGCCCCCGCCGCTCCATCAGCCCCCGCGTGCAAAAAGCGCAAAGCGGGAACTACCGAGCAGCGGACTGCCTTCATCCCCTAGCGAGCCAACTGCGGGGATTTCGACCGAGGAGGGGCGTCGCCAAACAGGGGCCTGGAGACAAATGCGCCGCCGCCGGTCGCAGGCTGCCGATGTGGGCAGCCTGCGGACTGTTCACGCCCAAAATTGAGTAGTTATGCGGATGGCTGCGGCACCCATTCACCGCTCATCGTTCCCCCACACGACGGAGGGTGCAGAACGATGTGGTCCACACTGCGCGATGAACTGTGGGAATTGCTTTGGCTCGCGTCGCTGGTGAGCGGCCTGTCGGTGCTCGCCGCAGGGCTGGCCACTGCGTTGGCGGTCGTTCTCGTAAGTGCCGTCTGATGACCCGGCTGGGAGTTGACGGGCACGCGACGGTGCATCGACCCCGCCCGGCAGACGGCTTTGCCGATTTCCAGGCGAGCTTGATCGACTACTCCAGCCGAGTAGAGCGGCTTGGATCGCCCGGGGACGTCCTCAACGACTTGCATGCCATCACGACCGCGAGCCTGCCCCTGTCGGTCCTGGGGGCAGCTCGGTTCCCGCTGAAGTCTTCCGATTGGGACTCAGTCCAGCTCGGCAAATCCGTATTCCTGCAGAGCGAAACCCCGGAGGGCTGGTGGGAAGATTATCGCGCCCACGGTCAAGGCAAATTCCGGCCGATTCTGTTCCTGGCGCAGACCAGCATGGCGTCGCTCACGTGGACCGAAGTTAGGCGGATGCTGGAGCCGATCGGCGCTGATCAGTGGTCATACGAATTGGCCCTCAAGCATGGCATGCGCGATGGTCTGACTTGTCCCGTCGGCGGCCGATGGTTGGTTGCATTCTGGTCGCGCAGGAACCTTTCCAACGTTCTGACGCAACCGATGCGGATCATGATACTCGCCGCGGCAAGCTTCGCCGCGCTGCGCCTCGAGCAACTCGCTGCCCCCGATCCCGATCGGATCGGGACACGCAGTCGCCTGACCGCCAGGGAAGGAGCTGTCCTGCGTCTGGTGTCGATTGGCGCGCAATCCCATGAAGTCGCCCGAGAACTCGGGCTCGGTGAGGAGACGGTCCGCACGCATCTGAAAAAGGCCCAGACCAAACTTGGCGCGCGCAACCGGACCCAAGCCGTGGCAGAAGCCTTGCGGCAGAGCCTGATACCGTGAAGACCCCCAAACCTGACGAAGTTCAGCGCGGTCTTTGAAGGCTCGATGTGGAACCGGCAGCTTGGCCCGCGGCCTGCTTTCTAGCCCGCCGATCGATCGGCGCCGCGGTCGCAAGCCCGGCACACGTCCCATCCGAGCGTGGACCGATCGAGGCAGCGGCGCGCAAGCTCGGCATCCGGCAGGCCGCGGAACTCCTCGTACAACCGGGCAGCCTCGTGGTAGTCCGCACAGGTCGTGATCCAGGCTTTCAGCCATCCCCATAGGGTCCGCAGCGATCCCGGACCCGCCCCGGCTGCCGCTTGTCGGCGAGGTGGTGCAGGCGCATCTGTGGGTTGCGGGGGCGAGACCACCTCGTAGACGGCCATGGCGTGCCTCTTCGTCGTGTCCCTGTGCCGCAAGTCCGTGCTTGTCGGTCGGTCTTGTCCCGCACGCCTCTCGCCAAGACCGACCGCCCGCACCGATGCACCATCGAAGGGAACCGTCACGCATGCGTGAATGCATCGTCAAACCGTTCTAGCGGCGGCTGGTATCGGAGGCCCAGCGGACCCCCTATAGTCGCGATGAACGTCGAGCACGGAGGGGTCCGTCAGCACCATGAGCACGCGTGGAGCCGCCGCCTCGGGCCCGCTTGCGGGCATCCGCATCATCGATCTGACATCGATGCTGTCGGGGCCATGGGCAACGATGATTCTCGCCGACCAGGGTGCCGACGTGATCAAGGTGGAGGAGCCGCGCGCGGGTGACCACACGCGCTCCTACGGCAACCGCCGCAACGGCTTCTCGGCCTCGTTCCTAAACCTCAACCGCAACAAGCGCTCGGTCACCATCGACCTCAAGACGCCCCGGGGCGTGAAGCTGATGAAGCAACTGGCGGCCACGGCCGACGTGCTGGTGCAGAACTTCCGGCCAGGAGTGGTGGAGCGGCTGGGCGTCGACGAGGCGGCAATCCGCGCCGTTGCACCGGCGATCGTCTACGTCTCCATCAACGGCTTCGGCGAAAAGGGGCCGTATGCCAGGAAGCCCGTCTACGACCCGGTCGTGCAGGCCTTCTCCGGCCTCACCACGGTGCAGGCAGGCTCCGACGAGCAGCGCCCGCGCCTCATCCGCACGGTGCTGCCCGACAAGCTGACCGCCGTGACGGCGGCGCAGGCGATCGCGGCGGCGCTGGTGGGACGCCTCAAGACCGGCAAGGGTCAGCACGTGCGCCTCTCCATGCTCGATGCCGTGCTCGCTTTCCTGTGGGCTTCCGACATGGGCGCGCAGACCTATGTCGGCGAGACCGTGTCGCCGCGTTCGGCCGCGAGCTTCATCGATCTGATCTACGAGACCAGCAACGGCTTCATGACCGCGGCCGTCATGACCAACAAGGAATGGCAAGCGCTGACGCGCGCACTGGGCAAACCTGAATGGCTCGAGGATCCCCGCTTCAGCACGCCGGCGCTGCGCGACCAGAATATCGATGCTCGTCTGCAGATGACGCAGGACGTGCTCAGAACACGCACGACCGAGGAATGGCTGGAACGGCTCGAGGCGGAGGAGGTGCCGTGCGCCCCCGTGCTCACACGCGATCAGGTCATCGCCCATCCTCAGATCGCCGCAACCGGAATCCTGCTCGAGAGCGACCATCCCGTCGCGGGCCGCCTGCGGCAGACGCGGACAGCGGCGCGCTTCGCGACGCCGACGGTGATCCGCAACGGCGCGCCTCGTCTCGGCGAGCATACGGCAGAGGTGCTGGAAGAGCTGGGGCTCGGCGCAAGCGAGATCGCCGCCCTGCGCCGGCAACGAGTCGTCGGCGAGGAGCCCGCCAATTGACATTGCAGGGTTGCACCGCCGATCACCACGCTTTGATTGCGGCTGGCGGGGCGGCAGCGCTACAAGCAACAGGCCTGCCGTGCCGACGATGAGGCGGGCGCGTCCACCCGTGACCATCAGTCAGTGAGGAGCATTTGATGTTGAAATTCTATTTCAATGGCTCGCCCAATCCGACCAAGGTCGCCCTGTTCCTCGAGGAAGCGGGCCTCGCCTACGAGCCGATCGCCATCGACACGCGCAAGGGCGACCAGTTCAAGCCGGAGTTCGTCGCCATCAATCCGAACGCCAAAGTGCCGGTCATCGTCGATGGCGATGCCACCGTGTTCGACAGCAACGCCATCCTGCTCTATCTGGCGGAGAAGACCGGCAAGTTCCTGCCCAAGCCCGCCCAGCGCGGCGAATTGCTCTCCTGGCTGATGTTCGCGGCAACCGGCATCGGTCCGTTCTCGGGGCAGGCCGTACACTTCAGGCATTTCTCGCCCGAGAAGGTCGCCTATGCCCACAACCGCTACCAGTTCGAGGCCGACCGCCACTATGGGATCCTCAACGACCGCCTGGCCAAGAGGAAATACATGGTCGGCGACACCTACACGATCGTCGACATGGACGTGTGGGGCTGGGCGCGTATGGTGCCGTTCGTCCTGGGCGAGGGCGCCTGGTCGAAGTATCCCAACCTCAAGCGCCTCGTCGACGAGATCAGCGCGCGCCCGGCAGCGGCGAAGGCCGTGGCCCTGAAGGACAGGTTCAAGTTCAAGACCGAGATGGATGACGAGGCCCGCCGCAACATGTTCCGTCATTTGCAGGTGACGGCGGCGTAAACCGGGACGGCGCTCAAGTCGGGTGCCGGCAGCCTTGACGGATTGGATGGCCGGGGCAAGCCGGCCGTCGCATGGCCGGGAGGGCCTGGCTTACTTCTGCGCCGTCGAGGTTGCCGACGCCGTCCAGCCTCCGAACAACTGGCCGAGCCGGCGTTCGCGGCCCGTATCGATCCTCACGGTGGCCGTCATGCCGGCGCGCAAGGGCGGCTCGTCCGATTGCGGCAGCAGGCGCAGGCGCACGGGCAGCCGCTGCACGACCTTGACCCAGTTGCCGGTGGCGTTCTGGGGCGGCAGCAGAGCGAACTCGGCGCCGGTCGCCGGGCTGATGCTTTCCACCTCGGCCTGCCATACCACGTCGGGGTGGATGTCCAGCACAACCGTGGCAGTCAGACCCTTCCTCACGTGGGTGAGCTCGGTCTCCTTGAAGTTGGCCTCGACCCAGGGCCGACGATCCGCCACCAGCGAGAACAGGGGTGTGGAGGCCTTGACGGGATCGCCCTTCTGCAGCCGCACGTTGACGGCCGTGCCGGCGAAGGGAGCGCGGAGAGTGGTGCGGGCGAGGTCGAGCGCCATGCGCTCGCGCTCGGCCAGCTTCTCGCGCACCATCGGGTGCTCATCGACCGGGCGGCCCGGATCGCCGGCGAGCTGGGCAGCGACGCGATCCACCTTGCGGCGCATCACGCCGACGCGATCCTGCGCGGCAATGGCGTTGCTCTCGACCTCCTCGAACTTGCTCGACGCGACGATACCGCGGTCGGCGAGGGTCCTCTGCCGCTCGAGCTGGGCGCTCCAGTAGGTGGCTTTACTCTCCACCTCCTGCAGCTCGCTCCTGGCTTCGTGCCAGGTCGCAACCAGCGTCCGGACCTGACTGCGGGTGGCGTCCAGCTCCGCCTCGGCCTTGTCGAGAGCCACGCGGAAGGGCTCGGGGTCGATCGTGAGCAGCACGTCGCCGGTCTTGACCTCGGCGTGGTCACGGATGCGCACCTCCAGCACGCGGCCGGCGATCTCGGCCGATATCTGGGCGATATCGGCTTTGACGTAGGCGTTCTCGGTCGAGATATAGCGCCCGCCCCACAACCAGAAAAACAACGCGACAAGGATGGCCAGCCCCGGCACGGCCCCGAGCAATATCCGTCTCAGTACAACCTGATTAGGCAACGAGCTCACAATCTTTCCGCCTCCCGCTCCCCGATGCCCTCGTCCGAACCCGCATGGGCCAGCGGATCGTGCAGGGCCAATCCCTGCAGCGTCGCCTTCACGCGGGACATGAGGTGCGTCAGACGACGCCTCTCTTCGGCCGTCAATTCACCCAGTGCCGCATCCACCGTCGATTCCGCAAGCGGCCAGATGGCGGCGTGCAGGCGTTCGCCCTCGGACGTCAGATGCAAGCGGTTGATGCGGCGGTCGCTGGCATCATCGCGCCGCTCCACCCAGCCCTTGGCTTCCATGCGCTCTATCAGGCGGCCGGCCGGCGCCTTCTCGATCTCCAAGAGATCGGCCACGGCCGATTGGCTGAGGCCCGGCCGGCGGTGCACGCGCGCGATCACGAGCCACTGCGCTCGCGTGAGACCGAAGGCCCGCACGCGCCGCTCGAAAACGGTCCGCATGAGGCGGCCGACGTCGGAAATGGCAAAGCCGATATAGTGCTCGTCGTCGCGCGGCATTCGTCAACCCAGGAATTCAATAGTAACCTAGGCTACTATGGTCCCGTCCAAGCCAAGCCTGTCAAGGCCCGAGACTTGCATGTTTCGCATCCGAGACCTGTCGGAAATCCAGGGCCGGCATGCCCGATCCGGGGCCGTGAACCGTACCGAGCGATCATGAGCGACGACGCCGTCTATCAGCTAACGCTCACACAGCGTGTATTGATTTTGCTCACGATTGTGCTGAGCACGGGCATCTATGCAGGTTCCGTGCTGATCTCCTCGGCCCTGCTTCCGCAGCTGCAGGGGGCTCTGTCGGCGACCCAGGACGAGGTGTCCTGGGTGATGACGTTCAACATCGTGGCCACCGCCGTCGCAACGCCCGCCACCGGCTGGCTGGCGGACCGGTTCGGGCCGCGCGCGACCATGATTTGGGCCGCGCTGCTGTTTGCCATTGCCACCTTCATGTGCGGTGCCTCCAACTCGCTCGAGCAGCTGATCTTCTGGCGCATCCTGCAGGGCGCGGCCGGCGCGCCGCTGGTGCCGCTGGGGCAGACGCTGCTGCTCGACACTTCCCCACGGCACCAGCAGGCCACCGTCATGTCGATATTCGGCATGGCCAACATGGTGGGGCCGTCGCTCGGCCCGATGTTCGCCGGCCAGATCGCCGAACAGTTCGGCTGGCGCTGGGGCTTCTGGATGCTGCTGCCCATCGCCATCGCGGCCGTGATCGGCAGCTGGCTGACCCTGCCGCGCACCGAGGCCAGGCGGCAGGCGCGGCTCGACTGGCTGGGCTTCATCTCTCTCTCCGCGGGCATCGCGACCGGCCAACTCGTGTTCTCGCGGGGACAGCGGCTCGACTGGTTCGACAGCAGCGAGATCATCATCGCCACCTTCGTCGGCGCGCTGATGATCTGGGTATTCTGCATGCATAGTCTGACGACGGAGCGGCCCTTCGTGCGCCTGACGCTGCTGACCGACCGCAACTACGCCCTCGGCCTCCTGCTGGTAACGCTGTTCGGCATGCTCAACTTCGCATTGATCGTGCTGCTGCCGCCGCTGCTGCAGCAGCACGCGGGCTACCCGGAGTCGGCGATCGGCGAGATCATCGGCGCGCGCGGAGTGGGCTCGGCACTGGGCTTCCTGATCGCGATGCCGATGGCGCGCCTCGACCCTCGCATCAGTCTGTCGATCGGCGCGCTGATCCAGATCACCACCGGCCTCTGGCTGATGGGCCTCGACCTCAACGCGGGGATGACGACGCTGGTGCTCTGCAACATGCTGCAGGGCATGTCGATCGGCGTATCGTGGGTGCCGTTGACGGTGATCACGTTCTGGACGCTGCCGGCGGAGTACCGGGCCGAGGCCATGTCGATCTTCCACCTGTTCCGCAACTTCGGTTCGAGCCTTTTCATCTCGATCGCGGTGGCGGAGATCGTGCGCACCTCGGCTTCCAACTATGCGCGCATGGTAGAGCATATCTCGCACTTCAACCGCGTGCTCGAGATGCCCTGGGCCATGGGCGCATGGACCATGGACGCCGCTCCCGGCCTGGCAAAGCTGTCCGGCGAGATCGTGCGCCAGTCGACCATCATCGGCTACACCAACGCGTGGGTGCTCTACACGCTGGCTGCAGCGCTCTCGATTCCGATCTGCCTACTGGCGCGGCTGCCGCGCGTGCACACCGCTAGCCGCGCGTGACGTGGGCGGCGACGCAGAGCCAGCGTCCGTTCTGGCGGGCCCAGATGTCGGTGTAGCGGCCGGCTCCCCGCTGACCGTCGGGCTTCCTGTAGACCGTGCGGGCGTGGATGATGGCCGTATCGCCGAACATCCGGACGCGCACGTCCTCGCATTTGAGGCCGGAGATCGTCACCGGCTTGGCGATCTGGGCGAGAAATCCGCGGCGGTCGACGAGGGTCCCGTCCGGGTTGGTGTTGAGGAAGTCGTCGGAAAGGTTGCGATCGAACCAGCCCACGTCGGCTTCGGCCACGGAGCGGATGTAGTTCTCGTTGAGATCGCGAAGCTCGCCGGCACCCGTGTTTTTTCCAGCTCCTTGCATCGTTTCCTCCGCCTTGCCAGGGGGCGAGACTAGCGCTTTCGCGAAGGTGGCAGAAGGGCGCCTTGATCGAGAAGTCCGCTTCGCTAGTGCTGTTTCCGATCGACTCTGCTCACTGTCGTTCCGGAATCGGTCGAAAGTCTCCTCACCTTCACTCGGCTGGTGTGCGCCAACCTCATGCACCTCAGATCGATCCATGACCTCCACCGACCCCAGCCACCCCGAAAACCTGCTGATCCTAACCAACTAGGCTTGGCGCTATGCTGAACCGGACAGCCGTGAAGCATGCCTTCGGCATGGCGCGCTCCGGCCCAGATGACAACAAGGTGGCCCACCGGACGTCTCGGCCCGACTTGAGCGGAAAGGGCCCTAGCCGCGGTCGTAGGCGCCGCCGACGGCCGCGACGTGGCGCTCGACCGACGCGCGCAGCGCCGCCTTTGCGCCCGTCATGATCATGCGGTCGAAGAAGTGCGCATAGATGCGGTCGAAAGCGAAGGGCTCCAGCGCTGCGGCGATGGCCTGCGCGCCCTTGGCCGACAGCGGGATGAAGTTGGGATAGCTGCGCATGAAGCTCAGCGTTTTGCGGTCCAGATTGACGGTGGCGATGTCGGCGGCACAGACCACGCCCTTGCCCTCGGCGCCCTTGGCCCAGTGCAGCATGGTGCCGCCTGCGAAGTGTCCGCCGCCGCGGATCAAGGTCACGTCGGGGAGCAGTTTGAACGTCTCGCCACTCCAGAGCTTCACG
Organism: Hyphomicrobiaceae bacterium; assembly: GCA_050248715.1. Lineage (GTDB taxonomy): Bacteria > Pseudomonadota > Alphaproteobacteria > Rhizobiales > Hyphomicrobiaceae > AWTP1-13. The sequence goes on from JBFWRV010000018.1 coordinate 11,607, forward strand.
GCCGGGTCGGGCCGCATGATCCAGCGCTGATCGTCGGCGTGCAGGTGGATCGGCACCCCGCCAAAGGCCCGGCTCCACTCGCCCATGGTCGTATAGAAGTGCGGATGCGAGATGGCGATGGCCTTCAGCTCGCCAAGCGCGTTGATCAGCGTGACGGTGGCGTCATCAAGGAAGCTAATGCAGTCCCACAGTACGTTGCCGTTGGGCGTGCAGATCAGCAGGGCGCGCTGGCCGATGGCGAACTGGGGTTGCGTGCCGATGCCGAGGATGCCCGGCTCGTGCTGACGCCAGCCGTTGAAGCGGGTGGCCGAGAGGCCTTGCAGCGTGGCCCAGCTCTGGCCGCCGAGTGGAACGAACTGGCGCTCCTCCTCGCAGATGATGCAGGCGGACGGCGGCGTTGTGCTCGGCGGATACTGTGTGCCGCAGGCAGTGCAGATGAAGGCTTGCATGGCCGGCTCCTGGTATCGGGAGACATCGCCGGCGGCGATGCCGATCCTCTTGCAGTCAGTAGAGCGAAATCACGCGCAAAGCTCAACCGCCCGCCGAGCTCTTTCCATCTCAGCCGTTCTCGTGCGATTCAGACCGAGAAGTCCGCTTCACTACCCAGTAGGGGGCGATACCGTGGGCTTCCCATCGTCACGTCAGTGCGGTGCATCGGGATGCCAGCCGACTACGGCGAGCATGAAGAAGAAGCCGATGACGTAGGCGACAGCAATGTGCCAGCCGTGCCTGAGCCAGAGCACCACGGACTTGGCCTCGGGGTAGAGATTGGACAGCGCCACGCCCGCCGACGAGCCGAACCAGATCATGGAGCCGCCGAAGCCCACGGCATACGCGAGAAATCCCCAGTCGTAGCCGCCCTGCTTCAGGGCCAGGGCCGTCAGCGGGATATTGTCGAAGACAGCGGAGACGAAGCCGAGCCCCATGGCGGTCTGCCAGGAGGGCGAGGGCAGCTTCTCGACCGGCATCAGGGACGCGCACGTCACCAGCGCGAGCAGAAAGATGGTGCCCTTGAAGGTCTCCGGCATCACCTCCCAGTCGGGCTTCCTCCAGCCCGCCGTGGCCAGGACGACCACCCATACCGCTATGCCGATGACGGGAAGCATGTCGAGCAGATGAGGGAAGCGGAGGTTGGCGATCACGTTGGCCAGGATCGCCACGACCAGGATGGCGAACACAATGACCACGCGGGACCAGTCGACCCTCACGCCGGCGGGCATGTCCTTCATGATCGGCGAATAGCGGTGCTGCTGCAGGGCGGCAGGAATGCCGAAGATGAAGATGGCGACGAAGACGGCCACATAGGCCTCGACGACGACGAGCGGGCTGACGCCGTCGATCCACATCATGGTGGTCGTGGTGTCGCCGACCACGCTGCCCGCGCCGCCGGCGTTCGAGGCGGCGACGATGGCGGCGAGGTAGCCGATGTGCACCTTGCCTCTGAAGAGCTCGCGGGCCATCACCCCGCCGATCAGCGCAGCGGCGATGTTGTCGAGAAAGCTCGACAGGACCGCCACGGCAACCAGCAGCGCGAAGGCGCCCTTCCAGTCGTCGGGGAGGAATTTCGGCATGATATCGGGCAGCTTGCTCTTCTCGAAGTGACGGGAGAGCAGCGCAAAGCCCATCAACAGGAGGAACAGGTTCGCAAGGATGACCCACTCGTGCTGCATGTGCAGCGCGAGACCATCCAAGCCCGTGCCGAACTTGAAGCCCGTGAAGGCGAGCTTGTAGGCGACGATGGCGGCGAGCCCCGTCAGCGCCACCTGCAACGTGTTGTGGTGGAAGACGGCAACGCCGAGGAGCGTGAGCGCGAAGAGGATGAAATCAACGGGGATTCCCAGTACGGAGATTGGCTCGACCGGCGCGCCCGATGCCGCGGCGAGCGCGGGAGGTGAGAGGAGAAGAGCGCCGAGGAGGACGCCGAGACTTGATCCTAGACCGGAGCGTCTTTTCGCGGAACGATCCAGGGCGCGGGGCGGCCCAGGCGCGGGCAATGCAGCTGCGAACACAATCTGCGGCATTCCCCCTCCCATCACGTCGAGGGCCACGTCGGAGACGTGGCCCTTCGCGCGCTCTCTTTCCCAGCAGACGTGCTGCCGTTGCCCGAAAACAAACCCATATTTCTGCTACATTGTGTAGGCTAGGCGCGGGCGCAGGGCAACTTCGACGGCGGTCGAACACGCGGGCACGGTTCAACTTTTGGGTGGGGTGGAGGTCTTGGCCAGCCGGCATTCCATTCCCATTTCATAAAGGGCGCGTTGCGCCGACGAGGCTTGGCGTTGTGGGCGGTTGCTGTAAACTGGCGTGGTTCAACGAGGAGCGGGCTTATGGCGCAGCCACTTGAGCGGCAGATCATCGAACGGGCCCGGGCGCTGATCGCGACGCCGGCCACGTGGACGCAAGGTGAGTTTGCCCGCAACGCGAGTGGCGAGCGCGTGAGCTGGAGGTCGCCGCAAGCCAAGCGGTTCTGCGTGTGGGGCGCCCTCAACCGGGCGGCTTACGACACCACCGGCGACCGGAGGCAATCGATAGCGCTGGCCGATCACGCTGCCCGCACGTTGCGCAACGGGGCGACCAGCCTGTCGGGGACGAACGATCGCGGCACGCATAACGACGTGCTCGCCATCTTCGACAGCTATCTGAAGCAACTCCCTTGAGCCGGCAAGGCCAGCACACAGATTCCTGGCGTTTGCAATAATCTCCAGGCAGGTTTCCGGGGAACGTTGGCTGTCATCCCGGAATCCACGAAAGGCAAATTTCCCGGACCTAGGTTCGACAAGCGGCCGGACGGCTCTCGCTAAGTGACGGCGATATCGCATTGTCCTGCCAGCCGGGAGCGACAACCCGAGAGAAGCTATCGGGCAGACGGCAGAGGTCGCGCCTCCCTCCTCGTCTCAGATGATCCGCAAGGGGTGGCCCGACAGCTTGCGCCGCAAGCCGTTCCCCTGTTCCCCGCGTCACATCCAGCTTAGGCGCGGCCGGCTATCCTTCGGCAAGTGTCGCGTCGGCACATCCTTGAACGGACCGTCGCATCCAGCCCTTGCGAACGAAGATGGAGATCACAATGAAGACGTTCCTTGCCGCCTTGGTTGCCTCCGCAGTCCTCGCCGTCGCCGCATCCCCGGCGAGCGCCGAGACCGACCTGACCGAGGTCGTTGGGGAGGTCGTGAAGCTCGCGGATCCGAGCCTCGCAAAGCTCGTGAAGCAGCCGAGCTCCGTGACGAAGCAGATCGAGCACCAGCTCGACAAGCTGGATGTCGGCAGCCGCGAGTGGTGGAGCCAATACGATCGCGAGCGCAGCGGACGCGGGCGCCGCTAAAGCCCCATTGTTGCGGTGTCAGGCGGCTTGGCCTGACACCGCCTTAGACTTCGTCGACGATCGGATTGGACAGCACGCCGATCTTCTCGACCTCCACCTCCACCCTGTCGCCGGCCTTCATCCAGGGCGGCGGCTTTCTGGCATGGGCCACGCCCGACGGCGTGCCGGTGGCGATCACGTCGCCAGGCTCCAGCGTCATGAATTCGGAGAGGAGTGCGATCGTCCTGGCGGTGGAGAAGATCATGTCGGACGTGTTGGAGTCCTGCATGGTCTCGCCGTTGAGGCGCGTCACGATGCGCAGACCCGAGGCGCCTGGCGGCAGCTCGTCAGCAGTCACCACCAACGGCCCAAGCGGGCCGGTCGCGTCGAAGTTCTTCCCCGGGGTCCACTGCGAAGTCTTGCGCTGAAAATCACGCACGGACACGTCGTTGAAAAGCGTGTAGCCGAAGACATGCTCCAGTGCCTTGTCCTCCGGGATATGCCGGCCCCTCTTGCCGATGACGATGGTAAGCTCGCACTCGTAGTCGAGTTGCACGGAGCATTTCGGCCTGATCACGGGAGCGCCGGCTGCGACCAGCGAGGTCGGCACCCGCAGGAAGAACGAGGGATAAGTGGGGATGGCATGTCCCCCTTCCTTGGCATGCAGCGCGTAGTTGAGACCGACGCAGACAATCTTTCCCGGGGGTGAGATCGGCAAAGCGGGTTTGGCGGCGCCGATCGCCGACTTGGCGGTCGCCGGAGCTTTCGCCGCGGCAGCCTTGATGGTGCCGAGCGCACCTGGCCCCGCGGCGATGAGGGTCTTGAGGTCTTTTGGCAGCGCGGCGTCTGCAGCCGACAGATCGATGACCGTCGTGCCCTCCACCAGGCCGAGCGCCGCACCGGCACCTTTGGCGAACATCATCAGCTTCATCGCTTGTTCCTCCCTGTCGTCACGCCTTCGGCGTACCGTCCTGCTGCACTCGCCGCATCAGCGCAGCAGGTCGACAGGCCGGCTGTCAAGCCGGCGGGATCCGGCAAGAGAGCCGTCGCGCAATAGGCTGCGTCCACACTGTTAGCGGACGATTCTTCGCGATTTGACGGCAGGGGGACGCTGGCGCGCGTGTGTGCTAAGGTTATGCAAAGCGGTCCGCGAAGCGACCTGATGGCAATTCGGAAGGAGCCACGGCAATGGATGAGCACGAAAAGGCTGCCAAGGCGATGCGGCAGGTAGAGGCCATGACGGGCTTCTACATCCATCTCGTTGTGTTCGTTTTCGTCATGGTCGCGCTGTTCCTCGTCAATCTACTGGCGAGCCCTGACGTTTGGTGGGTGCAGTGGCCGCTGCTCGGCTGGGGCCTCGGCGTATTGCTGCACGGCTTGGCGGTGTTCGGCGAGGTGCCGCGCTTCATCGCCAACTGGCAGCTCCGCAAGGCCAAGGAGCTTAAGGACAGGATGTGACGGCTCGGCGGGAGACGGCCGCGGACGACTGCCTGCGCGAGCATGATGGTTACGCAACCACGCGCACCCGCCCCTGTCGACCCAACGGAAAATCCCCGCGCCATGGTCACGCGGCGCGGGGAGCTGCGAGTCGGCAGTGAAGCAGCGCGGGCGCCTCAGTGCGCGAGCACCGCGAGCAGCAGCAGCGCCACGATGTTCGTGATCTTGATCATCGGGTTCACCGCGGGACCGGCCGTGTCCTTGTAGGGATCACCGACCGTGTCGCCGGTGACGGATGCCTTGTGGGCCTCGGAGCCCTTGTGGTGCTTCACGCCGTCCTTGTCGGTGAAACCATCCTCGAACGCCTTCTTGGCATTGTCCCAGGCGCCGCCGCCTGCCGTCATCGACACGGCAACGAACAGGCCGGTAACGATTACGCCGAGCAGCATGGCACCGAGCGCGGCAAGCGCGTTGCCCGTGCCCGCAATCCACTTGACGACGAAGAAGCACACGATCGGCGACAGCACCGGCAGCAGGGAGGGAACGATCATCTCCCGGATCGCGGCAATCGTCAGCATGTCCACGGCGCGGGCATAGTCGGGCTTGTCGGTGCCCTTCATGATGCCGGGCTTCTCGCGGAACTGACGGCGCACCTCCTCCACGATCGAGCTGGCGGCCCGACCCACCGCCGTCATGGCGATGCCGCCGAACAGGTAGGGCAGCAGGCCGCCGAACAGCAGACCGACGACGACGTAGGGGTTGGACAGCGAAAAGTCGACGCTGAGGTTGTGGAAGATGGAGCCCGGCTGAGCCCGGCTGATGAAGAACTTCAAGTCCTCGTTGTAGGCGGCGAACAGCACCAATGCACCGAGGCCGGCCGAGCCGATGGCGTAGCCCTTGGTCACTGCCTTGGTGGTGTTGCCGACCGCGTCGAGCGCGTCCGTGGTCTTGCGCGTCTCCTTGGGTAGGCCCGACATCTCGGCAATGCCGCCCGCATTGTCGGTGACAGGACCGAACGCGTCGAGCGCCACCACGACACCCGCCAGCGACAACATGCTGGTGACGGCAATGGCGATGCCGAACAGCCCCGCCAGTTTGAAGGCGATGATGATGCCGGCAATGATGATCAGCGCAGGCAGCGCCGTCGCTTCCAGCGACACCGCGAGACCCTGGATCACGTTGGTGCCGTGCCCCGTCACCGAGGCCTGGCTGATGGAGCGCACGGGACGATAGCCCACGCCCGTGTAGTACTCGGTCACGACGATGATGCCTGCCGTCACGACCAGGCCCACCACGCCGCACCAGTAGAGATCCATGCCGGTGAACTGCAGTCCGCCCACGGAGAATACCGTGTTCATGCCCAGAATGGCGTCCGTCACCGGCCACAGCGCCAGCACCGACAGCACGCCCGTGGCAATGAAGCCCTTGTAGAGCGCGCCCATGATCGACTGGTTGGCGCCGAGGCGTACGAAGAACGTGCCGATGATCGACGTCACGACGCCCACCGCGCAAACGGCGAGCGGATATATCATGACGCTGGCAACGACGGGCTGACCGACAAAGTAGATCGCGGCCAGAACCATGGTGGCGACGACGGTGACCGCGTAGGTCTCGAACAGGTCGGCCGCCATGCCGGCGCAGTCGCCGACGTTGTCGCCGACGTTGTCGGCGATGGTGGCGGGATTGCGCGGATCATCCTCGGGAATTCCTGCCTCGACCTTGCCGACGAGATCGCCGCCAACGTCGGCCCCCTTGGTGAAGATGCCGCCGCCCAGTCGGGCGAAGATGGAGATCAGCGAGGCGCCGAAACCGAGTGCCACCAGCGAGTCCACCACGGTGCGGCTGGTCGGCGCCATGCCGAGCGCAGCAGTCAGGAAGGCGTAGTAGACGGTGACGCCGAGCAGAGCCAGGCCGGCGACCAGCAGGCCCGTGACCGCGCCCGCCCGGAAGGCCATCGACAGCCCTTCAGCAAGCGAACGCATCGCCGCCTGGGCGGTGCGCACATTGGCCCGCACCGACACCAGCATGCCGACGAACCCCGCGACGCCCGACAGCACCGCGCCGATCAGGAAGCCGAGCGCCACCAGCCAGCCCAGCAGCAGCCCGACGATCACGAAGATCACTGCGCCCGCAATGGCGATCGTGGTGTACTGGCGCGTGAGGTAGGCCTGTGCGCCTTCCTGGATCGCCCCGGCGATCTCCTGCATCCGGGGCGAGCCCGCATCCGAGGCCATCACCGCCCGCACCGTATAGGCGCCATAGACGAGCGAGAGCAGCCCGCAACCGATGATTGCCCACATCAGACCACTCATTGCAGCGTCCCCCTTGTAGAGATTGCATCACGGAGAGAGGCTCATTTGATGGCGCGCAAGGAAAGCGCGACCGCCCGCTCCGGACGCTCATTGCGAGCCAGATTCGCGCGGGACCATGCCAAATGTCAGTCCCCCTTGCAACCTTGCAACATGGTCACTTCGTCACAACGCTGCTTTTTTCCTGGCGTTCGGCAAACCACCTGAAATCACTTCACACCCCAAGTGGCGTCATCCTCCCGCGGATGGAAGCCGTGCAACCTTCCGCCAACCTTCCGCGCGCAATCGGCCAGCCGGGCGCGTGCCTCAGCAGGCATGGCGCCGTCATTTCCTGCCCTTGCCGTCGCCGAGCTAATCTCCTTCGCCATCTCCTTTAAAGGGCGGAGCCACCCCTCGGCGGAGGCTTTGCAGTTGCGCGCACTCCGCTGCCGTCGCCGGTCATGGCCCACCTCAGCCGCGCCGTGCCAGCGCCTCTCTTTAGCGCCATGGGCTTTGTCGCACTGCGATATCGGACCTATCCCTTCGAATGGTTCGCGCATTTGCTTGGCGACAGGCGCGAGCCGAAGTGATAGTGCGCTCCCGTCGGCGCCCCGTGCCGGCGCCAATGCGAACAAAAACCGATACTGCTCATGCGCCTCCCTTTCTTCTACGGCTGGCTGATTGTCGCCGTCGTATTCGTCACGATGGGCATCGGGGTGAACGCCCGTACGGCCTTCTCGCTCTTGTTCCCGCCGATCCTGGACGAGTTCCGCTGGGACCGCGCCGTGACGGCGGGGGCTTTTTCGTTCGGCTTTTTGGTATCGGCGATCCTCAGCCCAACGCTCGGCTACATGATGGACAGGATCGGACCACGCGCCGTGATGGAACTCGGCGTTGTCCTGATGGCATCGGGCCTTCTTCTGGCACCTCTGACCACCGAGCCGTGGCATCTCTATCTCACGATCGGCGTGCTGGTCGGTGGCGGCAGCGTGTGCCTTGGCTACTCCGGCCAATCCCTGTTCCTTCCGAACTGGTTCGTGCGCCGCCGGGGGCTTGCGGTGGGCCTGGCGTTCGCCGGCGTCGGCGTCGGGTCCATCACGATGCTGCCGTGGGTGCAGGGCGTGATCGAAAGCGCGGGCTGGCGCACCGCCTGCGTGGCGATGGGTCTCATCGTCCTTGTCGTGCTGGCCCCGATCAATCTGCTGTTGCGCAAGCGGCCGGAAGACGTGGGACTGCTACCCGACGGTGATGCCGCCCCCGGCAGCAGCGGCGCCACCGCGCGACCTTCCAATGTCGTCGACCCGACCTGGGCGGCGGTCGACTGGACCTTGGGGCGCGCGGTCCGCACGGCCCGTTTCTGGTGGATTGCGCTTGCCTACTTCTGCGGACTCTATGTCTGGTACGCCGTGCAGGTGCACCAGACGAAGTATCTGGTGGAGATCGGATTCAGCCCTGCGAGCGCCGCGTGGGCTCTGGGCCTCGTGAGCCTGATCGGGATTCCGGGCCAGGTCGTGCTCGGCCACATCTCCGACCGCATCGGCCGGGAAGAGATCTGGACGATCAGCTGCCTCGGGTTCGCCGCCTGCTTCGGCGCCTTGATCCTGCTGGAGCATCACCCCACGCCTCTGTTCCTGTATCTCATGGTCGCCGCGCAGGGAGGACTGGGCTACGGCCTCACCTCGATCTTTGGTGCCATCGTCGCGGAAATCTTCCAGGGCAAGCACTATGGCAGCATCTTCGGCACGCTGATGCTTGCCGCCATCATCGGCGGTGCACTCGGTCCGTGGGCGACGGGCGCGCTCTTCGATGCACAGAAGAGCTACGCGTTGGCGTTCTGGATCTGCGTGGGCCTGAGTCTCCTGTCGGCCGCCGCGGTTTGGAGGGCGGCGCCGCGCAAGGTGCGCGTGGTCGCGGGCCAGGCGCACCGCCTGCAACAGGCGGCATCGCAAGCCTAGCGTCCGCACCAATCGGCTCGGCTCCCTGTCATGCCGGAATTCGCCGAAGGCGAATACCTGAAAGCCAGCGCCGAACCGTCGCCCTCGTAGTGAGCTTGTCGAACCACGGGGCCGCGGGCGGCACCTGTCGTCGCCCTTCGACAGGCCCAGGGCTGGGGCGAGATCGTGGCTCTCAGGGCAGGGAGAGACCCCGGCCTGCAGGGGGCAAGGTCGTGGCCCTGGGTTCGGCTCTGCGTCCTTCGCGCTCCGGCCGGGATGACCGGAGGCCCCGTTGCACATGGGCTCCAAAGGTCGAAATTTGCCCCAGGACCCAAGGTTGACGCGGGCCTTGTGCCGCAGGCAGCATTGCCCATGCCAAGCATCACGCGCCGACATGCACTGCTGGGCGCAGGAGCAGCCCTCATGGCGCAGCCCCTCGGTCCTGTTTCCGCCGGGCAGGGCGGCTGGACACACGCAACCCCTGCCGAAGCCGGCTTCGCACCCGACCTGGAAGCCCGGCTCGACAAGGCTGTCGCCGACAAGCGCGTTTGGAACCTGCACGGGCTGGTCGTCGCGCGCCATGGCCGACTGGTGCTGGAACGGTACTGGGAGGGACAGGACTTCGCCTGGGGCCGCGATGTCGGCCGCGTCGCTTTCAAGGCCGATACCATTCACGACCTGCGCTCGGTAACGAAGAGCATCGTCGGCCTGCTGTACGGGATCGCGCTCGCCGAGGGCAAGGTGCCGTCCCCGGAGGCGCCCCTGTTCCAGTCGTTCCCGGATTACGCCGACCTCGGAGCCGATCCCGCGCGCGCCCGCCTGACCCTGCATCACGTGCTGTCCATGAGCATGGGCACGGATTGGGACGAAACGAGCGTCCCATACACCAACCCGGCCAACAGCGAGATCGCCATGGAGTTCTCGCCCGATCGCTATCGCTACGTCCTCGAGCGCAAGGTCGTCATGGAGCCGGGCAAGCGCTGGACCTACAGCGGCGGCGCAACCGCGTTGCTCGGCCGGATCATCGCCGCGGGCACCGGGACGCCGCTGCACGCTTACGCGCGCCGCGTCCTGTTCGACCCGCTGGGACTGGGGCCGACCGAGTGGACCGTGGGCCGCGACGGCGTCCCATCCGCCGCCTCCGGCTTGCGCATGGCGCCGCGCGATCTCGCGCGAATCGGCCACATGCTCGCGAGCGGCGGCGCGTTCGAGGGTGCTCGCATCGTGCCGGCGACATGGCTCGAAAGATGCGTCACGCCGGTCGTCAGCTGCGACGAACGACGCCGCTTCGGCTACCAGTGGTATCTCGGTGACTTCATCTTCGGTCAGCGGCCTCGCGCACGGCTCGAGCGATGGTGGGGCGCATTCGGTAACGGCGGCCAGCGGCTGTTCGTGCTGCCCTCTTTCGAGCTCGTCGTTGCCATCACCGCCGGCAACTACGACACGCCGGACCAGTGGGTTCCCCCGATCCGCGTGATGCGCGAGGTCGTGCTGGCGAGCCTGCAGTAGGCAACAGGTGTCAGCCGGCGAAAGCCTCGCCGAGCCGGTCGTACACGACAGTGCAGGAGAGCGGCAGGTTGCCGAGTTGGGCAGCGCCTGTCGGTCTCCCTCGTCACGGCCTTGCTCGCAATCGGCGGCGAACTGCTATCGCGCCAGCGCGTCGAAGAGCGGAGTCGCATCATCCAGCGCGGGAAGCTCCCGCACGAGCGCTGCGACCTTTCTGCCCTGCGCCGCAGAGTGGCGCGCTGCGGCGTTGTCGAGAAACTTCTGCTCGATTTCCGCCCGCGTGAGGGGTTCTTGCGGATCGCCCTTGGGGAAGTCTCGCATCACGGACAGGCGCTTGCCGTTCTTCAACGCCACCGTCACGCGTGCCGGGAACTTCGCCGGGTAGAGCTTGGTGAGCTCCGGGTCGGCAACCACCTCGGTCCTGGCGAGCAGCGCCTGCACGTCGGCGCGCAGCACGCGCTCCACCGTGAACTGCGCCTGCCCGACCGTGCGATCGAGCGCCGCCACGGCGCAGCAATAGGGAACGCTGACTCGAGCGCCCATCGGCGTCGTCACCTCCTTGGCCGAGAAGTGCGATTTGACGGTGGCGTAGGTCTCGTTGGTGATGCCTGCGATATCGCCCGGCACGATGTCGTGCTCGCCGACGACGGCGAGCGTCGCCTGGATCGCGGCGTGGCTGGCTAGGATCGAGGGGAAGAACTTGAAACCGTTCTGCAGAATCTCCCAGTCGCGACCCAGACCGCGCGTCAGCGCCCCGGCGTTTGGCTCGAGCGAGTAGGCATTGAGGTAACCCTTCTCGTGCTCGAGGATGGTCGGCGGGCTCGTGCCGCCGATTTCGGCCAGCCGCGCCGACAGTACGCCATTGAAGGCCGCCTTGCCGGGATGCAGGCTCTTGGTGAGGTCACCCGAGGTGAAGAACGTGTTGAGTCCGGCCGCCTGCGTCCCCGCGAAGCCCAGCGCCATGCGCGCCTTGTGCGCATCGAGCCGCAGGGCGGCCGCGGCACTGGCGGCGGCCCCGAATGTGCCGTTGGTCGCGGTCGAGTGCCAGTAGCGGTAGTGCGTCGGCATGACGGCCATACCCACCCTGACCGCTGTCTCGTACCCCGCCACGATCGCTGTGATGATCTCCTTGCCCGACAGCTTGCGTTCCTCGGCGAGCGCCAGCGTCGGCGGCACGATGACGGAGCCCGTGTGCAGCAGAGCGCGCTTGTGCGTGTCGTCGAAGTCGGCCGCATTGGCGAGGATGCCATTCGCCATGGCGGCGAGAGCCGCATCGGTCCGCGCGCTTCCTCCGCCCCAGATGGCAGCGACGGGCGCGGCGCGGAACGTCGCCGCCAGGCGCGATGCCACCTCGCCCTTCTCCGGATCATCGCGCCAGGCGCCAACGGCACAGCCGACCGTATCGAGGATGATATCGCAGGCCTGGGCGACAACCGCTTCGGGCAGTGCCTCGAAGCGCAAGGTGGCGATGAACTCCCCAAGCATCTGCGTGGGGCCGGGCTTTGCCGACATGGCGTGTTCCTTTCGCGTCAATCGCCCGTCGGTGAGATGCGGAACTCGATCACCTCCGGCAGCTTCAGCAGGTGCTGGGAGAGCTCCTGCGCGCTCGCCTTGTCGCGGCTGCGGATCACCATGCGATACTCGAAGATCCGGCCGTCGTCAGTCAGTCGCGTGGACAGATTGGCGACCGAGAACCCGTGCTTGCCGACCAGTTTGCGCAGCTCGGCCTCATCCATCACCGCCTCGCGCTTGAAGCGCAGGTGATGGTGCGCATAGAACTCGGACGGGAGCTTGTTTTCCACCAGCCGGAAAAGGGCCAGCACGATCAACGTGGCCCCCGTGCCGATCAGGGCCGGCATCCAGAAGCCGATGCCGACGAGAACGCCGATCGAGGCCGTGATCCAGATCGATGCCGCGGTGGTGAGACCGCGCACCGTCAACCCCTCCTTGAAGATGACGCCGGCGCCGAGAAAGCCGATGCCGGTCATGATGCCTTGCGCCATGCGCGTGGGGTCGGTGCGGATGGCATCGGGCGTCACCTGCGTCATCCACTCGTTCTGGTAGACGGTCACGAGCATCAGCAGCGAGGAGGCGGCGCACACCAGGGCGTGCGTGCGGAAGCCCGCGGGGCGGCCGTGAAAGGTGCGCTCCAGGCCGATCGCGGCGCCGATCAGCAGCGCGCCCAGGATGCGCGCCAGCATGACCAGGTTCTCGTGCCCGAGCTGGGACAGGAAGGCTTTGGCCACCGCCATTTCCGATGTCGTGAAACCGTCACATGGAGTTAGCACGGCAGCGGTCGGCAATCGAGACCCGCAGGCTCAGCCCGACACGGTGGACGAGCTTGACCCCGGCCAAACGCCGGGCGAGAAGCCCGCAATGTCCCTCCTCCTGAAACTCGCGGGCTTTGCCCTCTGCGCCTACCTCGCCATCCTGCTCGGCGCCTATCTCGGCCAGCGCCGGCTCATGTACTTCCCGGACCGGTCGCGCACGCCGCCTGCAGAGGCCGGGCTGCACGACGTCGAGGAGCGCGTGATCGACACACCGGACGGAGCGCGCGTGATCGCCTGGTACGGCAAGGCCCGAGCCGGCCAACCGACCATCCTCTATTTCCACGGCAACGCCGGCAGCCTGGCGGCCCGCGCGCCGCGCATCGAGCGCTTCATGGCCGAGGGCTGGGGGGTGTTCATGCTGAGCTACCGCGGCTACAGCGGCGGCACGGGCAGCCCCTCGGAGGCCGCCAACGTCGCAGACGCGCGCCTCGCCTACGATGCACTCGTGGCGAGCGGAGTGGACCCGCGGTCGATCGTCATCTACGGGGAATCGCTCGGAACCGGTATCGCCGCGCGCATCGCGGCTGAGAAGCCCGCCGCCGGCCTTATCCTCGATGCGCCCTACACGTCGATCGTCGAGGTCGCCAAATCGGCCTACCGCTACCTGCCGGTCGATACCTTCCTCAAGGACCGCTACGAGACCTCCGCCATCATCGGCGAGGTGCGCCTGCCCCTGCTGATCATGCACGGCGAGCGCGACATGGTGATTCCGGTGGCGATGGGGCGTGCGCTGGCCAGGCTTGCCAACGAGCCCAAGCGGCTCGTCACGTTTCCCAATGCCGGCCATATGGACATCTACGTGGACGGCAATCCCGGCCTCGAGACGGTGCGAGACTGGATCAGCCGGCTGCCGCACTGATGCTTTCAAAGGGCCGTAGGGTGCAGAAGCGGAGCATCATGCACCTATGGGCGCGTCGATCGGCGCAATGCGGCTTCGCCTTTTGCGCCCTACCTGGTCTCTATGGGATGCCGTTGCGTCCGTGCCGCATGAAGCCCGGACGAGCGCTCAGACGCTCGGAGTAGGCACCGACGGCCGGGAGATCGGGTCGCTGCATCGGCGTCATCAACCAGCGGTTCACGGATAGGCCGATCGCCACATCGGCGATCGTGAGGTCATCGCCGGCAATGAACGCCTGCGTTGCCCGCAACTGCCGGTCCAGGATGGCCATGTTGCGTGCCCAGTCGCGCAAGGATCGCTCGAGGTTCGTTGCGCTGCTGCAGTCCGGGTTTCGGCGCACGAGGGCCTGGAACGCGTACCGCCAGGCGTTGTTGAGCTCGGTTGCCTGCCAATCCATCCATTTCTCGACCAGTGCCCGATCGCGCGGCGCGGCGGGCAGCAGGTGCCCGGGCCCGTAGGCCGCCGCAAGGTAGCGGATGATGGCGTTGGATTCCCACAGTACCAGGTCGCCGTCGATGAGGATGGGCACGAGCCCGTTGGGATTGAGCGCCAGGAACTCCGGCGCCGCCGTGTCGCGATGGCCCGAACCCCAGTCCTCGCGCTCGAACGGCTTGCCCACCTCGTCGCAGGTCCACAGGACCTTGCGCACGTTGATGGAGGACGCCTTGCCGAGAGTTTTCAGCATGCAGGCCGTTACCAGACCGTCGCTTGCGCGTCCGGGCACAACAAGGCCCCGCGCTCAATTCGAGTGCGAGGCCCCACACACCAAATCGCTTGACGTCGACGGACCCTATCGTGGCCCGCCGAACCCGCCGCCGCCAAATCCGCCGCTGCGCGGGGGACCGCCGCTGCCGGCGCGCGGGGGACCGCCGGGGCGTCCGCCCGGCTTGGCCCCGGGCTTGGTTGCCGCCGCGGCCTTGCCGGGCAGCAGACCCTCGCGCTGGGCACGCTTGCGTGCCAGCTTGCGGGCCCGACGCACGGCCTCGGCCTGCTCGCGCACGCGCTTCTCGGAGGGTTTCTCGTAGTAGTTCCGCAGTTTCATCTCGCGGAAGATGCCCTCGCGCTGCATCTTCTTCTTCAGCGCCTTGAGGGCTTGATCGACATTGTTATCGCGGACTTGAACCAGCAAGCGGTGTGTTCCTTAAAGTTGAGTCGACGGGTTGCAGATGCCGGAGAGAGCTCGCGGCCGGGCAACAGAAATGGCGCCCGGAACGGAACCCCACGCGTTGCGCAGGCTTCTAGCAAACCGCGGTTAAAATGTCCATCGATTGGGCGGCGGGAACGATGGCCGATCCGCAATTTCTCCAGTCGTAAGGCGGACCGTGGGGAATCCGGCCAGTTCCGCGACCATCGGCACGCGGTCCTGGATGCCCAGCCGCGCGGTGCCCCGCGGGCATGGCGGGCTACGATCTCTTCGGGGCCCTTGCTTTGACCAAGCCCGGCAATTCCTCGTTGTGCTGGCCGAGCCTGGGTGCCCGCTTGCGGATCCTGGGCCGCTCACCGCCGAACGTCAGGGGCAGGCTCATGAGGTCGAGGTCGACGTCGGGGGCCCGTTGCACCATGTCGAGGGCCACCGTCTGGGGATGGGTCTTGAGGTGGGCGATGTCATTGATGGGGGCGCAGGGCACCCCCGCCTTCTGCAGGCGTTCCACCCATTCCGCACTCGGCCGCCGGCGCATGATGTCGGTCACCGCGGCGACCAGTTCGTCCTTGTTGGCGAACCGGTCGGCGTTGGTCTTGTAGCGCTTGTCCGTCGCCCATTCGGGATGGCCCAGCTCCTTGACGAGCTTGGCGAACAGCCGATCGTTGGCGGCAGCGACGATCACCTGCTTGTCGGCGGTGTCGATGGCCTGGAACAGGACGACCGCGAGGCTGCCGCTCGGATGGCGTTCCGGGAGCTGACCGCCGGCCTGGTAGCGGGCGAAATGCACGGTGAGCAGACCAAGTGCCGTCTCGTAGAGGGACGCGTCGACCACGCAGCCCTCGTCAGTCTTCTCCCGCTGCAGCAGCGCGGCGATGCAGCCGAGCGCTGCCCATACCGCGCTGCCGAGATCGAGCACGCTCGTGCCGATGCGCACGCCGGGGCGGTCGGGATACCCGTTGACGGAGAAGAGACCGGAGAACGCCTGCACCATCGGCTCGTAGCCGCCGTTCTTGTGCATCGGCCCCCTCGGTCCGAATGCGGAGAGCGAGCAGTAGACGAGGCGCGGATTGCGCGCTCTGAGCTTCTTGGCGCTTAAGCCCAGCTCATCCAGGACACCCGGGCGCAGGTTGTGGATGAACACGTCGCAGCCCTCGACGTAGCTCTCGAGCCAGGCGACCTGCTCGGGCGACTTGAGGTCGACCGTCGCGCCCTGCTTGTTGACGTTGAGCGCGTGGAAGGTCGCCGAGGTGTCCTTCCAGAAGGGTGGACCCCAGGCGCGCGCATCGTCACCGCCCTCGGGCCGCTCGATCTTCAGCACCTCGGCGCCCAGCATTGCCAGGATGAAGCCGGCATAGGGCCCCGCAATGTTGTTGGCGAGCTCGACGACCTTCACGCCGGTCAACGGCAGCATGGCGTTCCCCTGTATTTTCTTGCTTCTGTTGCCAGATGTAGCGGAAAGCCGAGCGTTTCTCCATGTGCGGGGGCGCAGGCCAGCCGCGCGGCGTCGCGTGCTCGGGGCCGGGTGGGGCGCGGCCCACCTATCGTGCGCGCGCCCGCGCTGCCTTGAGCGCCTGGTCGATCAGCACGTTGGCGATGGTCATTCGTTCCAGCGCCTGCCCTTTGAAGCCGGGAGCGACCCTGTCGGGGTGGTTGCGGTAGGCAAATCGGCGCCGAATGCGCTCCAGCTCCGCCGGCTCCAGGTCGTTCGACAGACGTAGCTCCCGCGCGACGGCGTCCTCGATCGAGCGCGGTGGCTCCGCCACCTCCGCTCCCACGCCGGCCAAGTCTGCGTCCTCATACAATGTAGACGCTGCGTCTCCGGCGGAGCCGGGGCTGGCGGGGGCGGCTGCGTACGTGGGGTCGAACGCCGCCCCCGAATGTGCACGAAACGCAGCGGCTGCGGGCGGCGGCTCCCGCTCCAGCAGTTGGTCCAGCACCGCATCGAAGGTCGATGGGCCATCGACGCTGGTCTTGCGGGCAAAGCTCGGAATATCGCGGGGCATGGCAGGCGCCAAGGCGTGCCGGGCGGCACGGGTACGTACGCAGACTAGCATCGCATCGGTTTAGAATTGCTGACGTTGGGCGCAATACGGCTAGCGCCATTGCGCCCTGCGGAAGCACCGCTATCGCCCCGTGAAGTTGGGCCTGCGCTTCTCCAGGTAGTGCGCCACGCCCTCGCGGAAGTCGTCCGTGTCGCGGCAGATCTCCTGCTCGCGGTTGGCGATCACGCTGGCCTCGGCCAGCGACTGGAACATGGCCTCGTAGACCTGCTTCTTGATGATGCGTGTAGAGCGCGGCGAGGAGAGGTTGGCAATATCCGCCGCCCGCGCCTGCACGGCCTCGCGGAAGCCTTCGGCCGGCAGCGTACGCACGAGCCCCATGCGCTCAGCTTCCTCGGCCTCCACCGAGCGCGAGCTATAGAGCAAGTCGAGCGCGTTCATCGGCCCGATCAGCTTCGGCATCAGCCAGGCGATGCCGTGCTCGGCGATCAGGCCGCGGCGGGCGAACGCGGTGGTGAGCTTGGCACCGGCGGCCATGTAGCGGATGTCGCAATAGAGCGTCACGACCAGGCCCACCCCGGCAACGGGGCCGTTGATGGCGGCGATGATCGGCTTCTTGATCGCCAGCATGTAGCTGATGCGCTGGGCGAAATTGGCTTCCAGCCCCTCGGTGGGCATCGGCGGGACCCCGAGGTTCGACCTGCCCGCTGCGGCGGCCGCGAGGCGGGACATGTCGGCGCCCGAGCAGAAGCCGCGGCCGGCGCCGGTGACCACGATCGCCCTGACGCCATCGTCTGCCTCCGCCGCGGTCAGGGCCTCACGCAGTTCGCCCGCCATCACCACCGTCCAGGCGTTGAGCTTCTCGGGCCGGTTGAGCGTGATGGTCGCAACCCGGTCCTCCACCTTGTAGAGGATCTCCTGCCAGCCCTGGCCCATGCGCGCGCTCCCTTGATTTATGGCGCGACAGTAGGCCGTAGGGCGCAAAAGGCGAAGCCGTATTGCGCCGAGCGTCCGGTGGATCGGTGCGATGCGCTTCGCTTTCGCACCCCACGGGTTGGCACTTGTCGCCTACCGCCCGCTCCTGCACAGTGCGCAAGGGCTGCCAGGGAGGTACCCATGTCCGACCAGCAGACGCTTGCCATGCTCGAGCGGCGGCGCATCGAAGCGGCTATCCTCAAGCACGTTTATGAGACCCTGAAGGCCAGCCACGGCGCCGAGGCAGCCAAGCGCGCGGTGGCGGATTCCGTGCGCCGCTCTGCCATCGAGCAGGCGGGGCAGTTCGCGGCGGCCGTGGGCGGCGAGACCTCCATGCAGACCTTCATCGACCGGCAGGAGCTGTGGACGCGCGGGGGTGCGCTGGAACGCGAGGTGGTCGAGCAGAGCGACACGAAGTATCGCTTCAACGTCACGCGCTGCAGGTATGCCGAGATGTATCGCGACATGGGGCTCGGCGAGATCGGCCACCTTCTCTCCTGCCAGCGCGACGGCACCTTCTGCGAGGGCTACGACAAGCGGCTGACCCTCAAGCGCACGCAGACCATCATGCAGGGCGCCAGCCACTGCGACTTCGACTACACTTACGACAAGGAAGCCAAAGCGTGACGACCAAGGTCTTTTCCCCCGGCGGCTATCGCTTCATCCCCGGAGTGTTCCAGTATTCCGGAGGGGCGGCGGCGCAGCCCGGATATGCCGTCGAGCGGGTGACCTTCGGCAGGCCGGTCCCACTGGCGCAGGGCTTCGAGCGTGTGGCGGCGATCATCAAGGCGCGCGGCCGGCCGCTGACGGCCTTCTGTGCCTGCGAGCTGCGCTCACCGGCGCCCTTCACCGACGCCGGCTTCAAGGGCTTCAACGAACTTTACTGCGAAACGCTGGCAAAGTGGGGCATCTACGATCCCGCCGCCAAGGTCAACCCGGTGGCGCGCAGCAACGTGTGCCCGGAGATCGACCCTCCGGCCGAGCCGTCCTTTCACGCCTTCAGCTTCACTGTTGCCGCGGAAACGAAAACGCCGACCTTTGTCGTCGCGGGCAGCGGGGAGGCCAGGGAGGGCGGCGCCGTCTATCGCGAGCGCACGGTCCGGTACGGGGAGACAAGCCCGGAGGCAATGCGGGAGAAGGCCATCTTCGTGCTGGGCGAGATGGAGCGGCGGCTCGGCCTGCTCGGTTTCACGTGGAACACGACGACGGCCACCCAGGTCTATACCGTCCACGATCCCCATCCCTTCATTGCCGACGAGATCGTCCGGCGCGGCGCGGCGCGCAACGGCCTGACCTGGCACTTCTGCCGGCCGCCGGTGCAGGGCCTCGAATACGAGATGGATTGCCGAGGCGTGGCGGCCGAGCATTTTGCCGAGTGATGTTTGCGGCAGTTGACAGACGGCAGATGGTATCCGCACACTCGGACCAATACAGAAACAGCAAGTCTACCAATCCTGGGAGGAAGTACATGCGAGCTTGGAGACTGTGCAGCGCGGCCGGCGCCGTGCTGGCGGTGGTGGTTGCCGCGCACGGTGCCGCGGCGCAGGACATCAAGATCGGCACCATCTACGACCAGACCGGCCCGTTTGCCGGCGGCGGCTCGAAGCCCGCCGCAATCGGCAACAAGATCGCCATAGACATGATCAACGAGAAGGGCGGGGTCGCGGGGCGCAAGATCGTTGCCGTCGAGGCCGATGCGCAATCCAAGGTCGACGTCGCCATCAACGAGGCCGAGCGGCTGCTGAACGAAGCCAAGGTCGACCTCATCATGGGCGTCTACTCGAGCGCGCAGTGCGTGCCTCTGGCCGCCAAGGTCGATGCGGCCAAGAAGTTCCTGTGGGCCAACGTCTGCGTCGCCTCGGCCGTCTTCAAGGACAAGAACCTGCAATACGTCTTCCGCCCGCAGGTGCACTCCGACCAATTCGGCGAGGCGTCCTGCTCCTTCATCGGCGAGAATGCCAAAGCCAAGCTCGGCAAGGACCCCAAGGACATCAAGGTCGCCATCATCCACGAGGATGGCCCCTATGGCGTCGGCGTGGCCATGGGGAACGAAGCCAAATGCAAGGAGCTCGGCATCCAAATCGTGCACAAGGAAGGCTATGCGGCGACCTCCACGGACCTCTCGGCCCTCGTCACAAAGCTCAGGCGCGCGCAGGCCGACATCATCCTCCACACCGGCTACAACCCCGACATCACCCTGTTCCTGCGCCAGGCCAAGGAGGCGGGCCTGAAGTTCTCGGCCCTGATCGGCCATGGAGCCGGCTATGGCCAGATCGACAAGCTGATCGAGACCTTCAAGGACGACGTCGATCTCTTCTACAACGTCGATCCGGTGGCGGCGCAGCTTCTCGATGCCAAGTCCTTGAAGCCGGGCCTCGGCGAGCTGACCGCCGAGATGGTCAAGCGCTACAAGGCCGAGACCGGCGTGGCCGAGGTGCCGCCGCATGCCTCGATGGGCTTCAACCAGGCCTGGATCTTCCTCACCGACGTGCTGCCTCGCGCCATCAAGAACCACGGCGGCATCGATCCGGAGGCGTTGCGCAAGGCCGCGCTCGAGACCGATATTCCCGAGGGCGGCACCGTCCAGGGCTACGGCGTGAAGTTTTTCCCGCCCGGCCACAAGATGGCCGGCCAGAACGAGCGCTCCTCGCCGGTGGTGATGCAGTACGTCAAGGGGGTAACCAAGATCGCCTGGCCAGCCTCGATCAAGACCGTCGATCCGGTTCTGCCATTGCCCAAAGGGCACGCCTACGCGCGCTGATGCACCCCGCGGGTCAGACCCTCCGGGTCTGACCCGATGGTTCCGTCGCACCATGCTCCGTCACTGCATAAGGCGTCAGACCCGGAGGGTTTGACGCCATCGCTCCAGCAACCAGCACACTCCGCGTGGCCCATCTCACCGTCTCCGGCCTTACCAAGATGTTCGACGGCTTCACCGCCGTCTCCAACGTCTCATTCGATGTCAACGAGGGCGAGATTCTCGGTCTCATTGGGCCCAATGGCTCGGGCAAGAGCACGATCTTCAACTGTGTCGCCGGCATGTACATGCCGACCGCCGGCTCGATCAAGCTCGCCGGCGAGGAAATCGGCGGCCTGCCCGCCAACCGGGTCTGCCACAAGGGGCTCGGGCGCACCTATCAGATCCCCCGCCCCTTCCGGAACCTGACCCTGCTCGAGAATGTCGCCCTGTCGGCCTGGTTCGGCCAGCAGGGCACGACAGATCGCGCCGGCTGCTGGCGGCAGGCCGAGGAAGCGCTGAGCCTGGTCGGCCTGCCGAGTGATCCCACCACCACGACCGACGGCCTCGGCGCCGCCGCGTTGAAGAAGCTCGAGCTGGCGCGCGCGCTGGCGACGCAGCCCAAGCTGCTGCTCGCCGATGAGAGCCTCAACGGCCTCGACCATTCCGAGATGGAGCAGGCCGCCGACATGCTGCAGATGATCCGCAAGCAGAAAGGCATCACCATCGTCTGGGTCGAGCACATCATGGGCGTGCTCATGCGCGTGGTCGACCGCGTGGTCGTGCTCGATCACGGCGAGAAGATCTTCGACGGCGCCCCGGCTGCCGCACAGTCCGACCGTCGCGTCGTCGAGGTCTATCTGGGCACGGAAGCAGCCTGATGCTGGAGCTCGAGCGCATCGACGCGGGCTACGGTGGCTTTCAGGCGCTGTTCTCCGTCTCCATGAACGTCGACGCCGGCGAGGCGGTGGCCGTGATCGGGGCCAATGGTGCCGGCAAGACCACGCTGCTGCGCGTCATCTCGGGGCTCCTCGCGCCGACCAGGGGTTCCATGCGCATGGAGGGCGCAGACCTCCTCGCGCTCGCGCCGCACAAAGTCATCGAGACCGGCATCGCCCACGTGCCCGAGGGCCGCCGGCTTTTCCCGCGCCTCTCGGTGGAGGACAACCTGCGCATGGGCGCCTACATCCCGGCGGCCCGCCAGCGCTACGCGGAGCGGCTCGACTACGTCTACAACCTCTTCCCGCGCCTCAAGGAGCGGCGCCATCAGCTCGCCGGCACCATGTCGGGCGGCGAGCAGCAGATGTGCGCCATCGCCCGCACGCTGATGAGCGGGCCGAAGCTCGTGCTGCTCGACGAGCCGTCGATGGGCTTGGCGCCGGTGATCGTGACGCAGGTGTTCGACCTCGTGCGGCGCATCCGCTCGGAGGGCTACACGGTGCTGATCGTCGAGCAGAACGTGAGCCAGGTGCTCAAGGTCGTCGACCGCGCCTACCTGCTCGAGGTCGGCCGGATCAAGTCTTCCGGCCCGGCCGCCGATCTCGCCGCGAGCGACGACATCCGCAAGGCATACATGGGGTTGTGAAAGGGGGCAGCGTGAAGCGATCACAACCGGGTCCCCCTCCCCCTTGTGGGGAGGGGTTAGCGGTGGGGAGAACCCCGACCGCTGAAGGTCGGGACCCCCCCCCTCCCTGTCCCTCCCCCACAAGGGGGACCCCTGCACAAGGGGGAGGGGAAGCTGCGCGGCGCACGGGGCAGACTTAGATGGATTGCCAGCTCGACATCTTCTTCCTCGAGGCGCTGATCAACGGGCTGCTGCTCGCCGGCCTTCTGGCGCTGCTGGCGCTCGGCCTCAACCTCATCTTCGGCGTCATCGACGTGGTGTGGATCTGCTACGCCGAGATCGTCATGGTCGGCATGTATGGCATCGATTTCGCCTACAAGGGCGGTACGCCGTTCCTGCTGGCGGCCGCTATCGGCATCGCCATCACGGCCGTCGCCGGCGTCATCCTGCACTATCTCGTCATCCGACCCGTGCTCGAGACGCCGCCGATCAATCAGCTGCTCGTCACCGGCGGCGTCCTGTTCCTGCTGCAGGCGTCGGCGACCATGTTGTTCGGCATCGAGTTTCGCAACCTCGGGATGCGGCTCGGCTCGACGACGGTCGCCGACATGAGCTTCTCGTGGGCCCGCATCATCACGTTTCTCGTGGCGCTGGGAGGCATGCTGGCGCTGTGGCTGTTTCTCAGGCGCACCTATCTGGGCACGGCCATCCGTGCCATCGCCCAGGACCGGCAGATCATGCCCTTGATGGGCGTCGACAGCCGCAAGCTCTACCTCGTCACCTCTGCGCTCGGCGGCGGATTGGCCGGCGTCGCGGCCACCTTGATGGTCTTGCAGTACGATATCTACCCGCAGATCGGCCTCCAGTTCGGGCCGCTGATCTTCATGATCTGCGTGCTGGGCGGCCTCGGCAACATGATCGGCGGCTTCGTCGCCGCCTTCATCATCAGCCAGTTCATCGCGGTGGGCTCGAGCTGCTTCCACACGGAATGGGGCTACGCGGTGGCGTTCCTGTTCTTCATGGTGGCCATCTTCATCCGGCCGCAGGGGCTGTTCGGGGGCAAGTCATGAGCGCCTTGCGCGTCTCGCCGGCTGCTGTCGTCGGCCTCCTTGTCGTGGCTGCACTACCCTTGTTCGTGCACATCCTGTTCCCGGCCTCCGAGAAGTACTACCTGCACCTGCTCATCCAGATCCTCCTCTGGTCGTTCATCTATACGGGCTGGTCTCTGATGGGCCGCTTCGGCCTCACCTCGCTCGGGCATGGCGCCTTCACCGGCATCGGCGCCTACGTGACGGTGCTGTTGTGGAACCAGGCGGGGCTCACGCCCTGGCTCGGCATACCCATCGCCGTCGTCATCGCGGCCGTCGTCGGCGTCCTCATCGGCTATCCCTGCTTCCGACTGCGCATCACCGGCCACTACTTTGCCCTGCTGACGCTGGCACTCACCGAGTTCGTGCGCCTGTGCATCGTGGGCCTGCGCGACTACACCGGCGGCTCGCTCGGCACCCAGCCCTCCCGCCATGGCGACGGCATCTCGCTCCTTGCCATACAATTCGAGCCGGATCGCGTGCTCGCCTTCTACATCGCTTTCGCGCTCTGGCTATTCGGCCTCTACGTCTGGCTCAGGGTCGACCGCAGCATGGATCGCTATGCCCTCGATGCCGCGAGCCAAGACGAGGACGCGGCGGCCAGCGTCGGCATCGACGTGACGCGCGAGAAGCTGAAGATCACGGCTCTGTCGTCTGCGCTGTGCGCCCTGGGCGGCGCGATCTACGGGCAATACCAGATGTATATCAGCCCCGACACGATCGCGGGCCTCGGCATCTCGCTCAATATGGTGTTCGCCGTGATCGCCGGCGGCGTGTGGACGCTGCTCGGGCCGACGGTCGGCGCGGTCTTCACCCAGGTCCTCGCGGAGGGGCTCCGCGTCGCGATCCAGGGCTCGGCGACGCTGAAGGGCATTCTCGGCAGCTCGGCCCTCGCTCTCGACCAGGCCATCTACGGGCTCCTGCTCGTCCTCTTCATCATCTACATGCCGAAAGGGATTCTCGGCACCGGCATCGACTGGTGGCGTCGCTGGCGCCGACGCAAGGCGTAAGTGCCCGGATTTCCGTTGCCCCGGCGCATCGGATGCCCGTCAACAGGTCAGTGCACGCTTGGCAGCGCGCGATGATCATGCGACCGTGCCCGCGGGGTTACACTCTCGGATTCGGGGCGCACCGCTGCGAGGGAAATTGCGATGCCGAGCCTGCCGGAATCTCCGGCCGACGCGTTGATCGAGCGCGCCTCGGCCGGCCATGTCAGACGCCTGATTGTTCCGGCCCTCAAAGCCTTGCTGTCGGCACTGCTGATCGTGACCCTGGCGGCGCCGGCCGATGCGCGCAGGCGGCCCGTCCGCGAGCGCGTGGAAGAGGCCACCGCGCCGGCCCGCAAGCCCGAGGGTCCGCTCCAGATCATCGTTTCCCTGGGCAGCCAGCGCCTCTGGGTCTACGACAGGCAGGGGCTGCTCGAGACCTCCATCGTCTCGACCGGAACCGGCGGATTCCCGACGCCCGCCGGCGTGTTCGCCGTGATCGACAAGGAGAAGACGCACTACTCCAACATCTACCGCGGCGCGCCGATGCCCAACATGCAGCGCCTGACGATGTCGGGCGTCGCCCTGCACTCGGGCGTCACGACAGGCCGGCCGGCGTCGCACGGCTGCATCCGCGTGCCGCACGCCTTCTCCATCAAGCTGTTCAACCTGACGCAGCTCGGCGTGCGCGTCATCATCGCGCCCGAGGACACCAAGCCCGAGGAGATTGCGCACGCGCGCCTGTTCGTGCGCAAGCCACCGCCGCCCGTCGAGGACCTCGATCTGACGGCGGCCAAGGGTGTCGCCGTTGCAAGCGCCACGGCCCTCACCGAGGCGGCAGCCAACGTCAAGGTCGGCAAGATAACGGCCTGGCGGGCGGGGGTCCTGCGCGCCCTCCCCATATCGGTCATGATCAGCAAGGCCGAGGGCAAGGTGCTCATTCGCCACGGCTTCCGCCAGATCTACGAGGCGCCGGTCACCATTCGTGACCCCGAGCGTCCGCTCGGCACGCACGTCTACACGGCGACGGAGTTCATCGACGGCGGCGACACGATGCGCTGGCTTGCGGTCACCGTGCCGGAATCGAAGGACGGTCCCGCCGTCGCTCGCAAGGTATCGCGCGCGGCCCGCAGCGAGCCGGAGCCGATGATCCCGGGCAGCCTAGGGCCGGCGTCGACCGCGGCGCAAGCGCTCGACCGCATCGACCTGCCGCAAGAGGCCATCGACCGCATCTCGCAGAGCATCACGCCCGGCACCTCGCTCATCGTCTCCGACCACGGCAACAACCGTGAGATGCGCGCCTACGGCACCGACTTCATCGTGCTGACGCGCTGACGGGACGGCGATGCCGCCGCCTGGCCTCATCGCTCCGCCAGTGCCAGTTCCACCAGCAGCTGGCGGTTTGCGACCTGGTCGCCGGCCTTGACGGCCAGCCGCACCACACGGCCGCTCGCCTGTGCCATCATTTCGTGCTGCATCTTCATGGCCTCGACCACGACGAGGCGCTGACCCTTGGTCACGGTATCGCCCTCGGCCACCAGCACGGCCGCGACCTTGCCGTTCATGGGCGCACGCAACTCCGTGTCCGATGCCTCGGCGGCCCCGCCGACCGAGCGCGGCGCGTACAGCGTCTCGCGCACGGCAAAATCCCGCGCGCCGCATTTGAGATGGAGGGTGTCGCCCGCGAAAAGGTGGAATGCCTTTTCCTCCCGACCTTCGATGCTGGCTCGGACACTGCCGCCGCCATCGTCGGCGATCCTGATGTCGAGTGCGCCCGCATCGCCGTCGACGCGATAATGCCTCGGGCCGAGCACGGTGACCGACCGCGTCAGTGGCGCGCCTCCGGCCTCCAGCTTCAAGGGCCATGCGAGCGCACCGCTCGATGACCAGCTTCGCGCGGGATCGTGGCCATGCTGCCGCGCGCCCGCCTCGAACCAGAGCACTGCCGCCAGCGCGAGCACGCCGGCGTCGAACTCTGGTGGCACCACCTTGCCGAAGTGCTTGGGGATGAACTCGGTCGTCGCCTTGCCCGCCACGAATTCGGGATGGGTCAGCGCATCGATCAGGAATGCCCTGTTGGTCATGGGCCCGAGCGCGATCGTGTTCTCCAGCGCCTGCACCAGGCGTCGCCGCGCCTCCTCGCGCGTGGCGCCGGTGGCAATGATCTTTGCCAGCATCGGATCGTAAAACGGGGTGATCTGCTCGCTCGCATCGAGGCCGTGATCCACGCGCACGCCCGGCCCGGACGGGGCACGCCACGCCTCGAGCCGGCCCGCCTGCGGCAGGAAGCCCAAGTGCGGCGCCTCGGCGTAAAGGCGCGCCTCGATGGCGTGGCCCAGGATCGGCGTCCCGTTCTGCCCGGCCGGCAAGGGCTCGCCGGCGGCAATGCGCAGCTGCAGCGCGACGAGATCGAGGCCGGTTACCAGCTCCGTGACTGGGTGCTCGACCTGCAGCCGCGTGTTCATCTCCAAGAAGTAGAAGGCACCGTCCGGGGTCAGCAGGAACTCCACGGTGCCGGCGTTGCTGTAGCCGATCGCACGCGCTGCTGCGACCGCGGCGGCGCCCATGCGCGAGCGCAGCTCCGCATCGACCGCGGGCGACGGCGCCTCCTCCAGCACCTTCTGGTGCCGGCGCTGCACGGAGCAGTCGCGCTCGCCCAGGTGGATCAACCGGCCGTGCACGTCGCCGAGGACCTGGATCTCCACGTGGCGCGCATTCGACACCGCCTTCTCCAGAATCAGCTCGCCGGAGCCGAATGCGCTGGCAGCCTCCGCGCGCGCGGTCGCCAACGCCGCCGCAAGATCGTTTCTGGCAGCGACGAGCCGCATGCCGCGACCGCCGCCGCCCGCCGCGGCCTTGACCATGACGGGAAAGCCGACGCGGTCGGCCTCGCGCGCCAGCGTCGTATCCGACTGGTCTGCGCCCTGATAGCCCGGCACACAGGGTACGCCCGCACGCGCCATGCGCCGCTTGGCTTCGGCCTTGTTGCCCATGGCGGCGATGGCCTCGGCGCTCGGACCGATGAAAACGAGGCCGGCTTGCGCGCATGCGCGGGCGAACCCGGCATTCTCCGACAGGAAGCCGTAGCCGGGATGCACGGCATCGGCGCCGAGCCGTCGGGCCGCGCCCAGGATTGCCTCCGTGTCGAGATAGCTCGCCTGCGCCTCGGGCGGTCCGATACACGCGGCGACATCGGCCGTCCGCACATGCAGCGCCTCAGCATCGGCTTGCGAATAGACTGCGGCCGTGCGGTAGCCCATCGCCTTTGCCGTGCGCATGATGCGGCAGGCGATCTCGCCGCGGTTGGCGACAAGGATGGTGCGAAACTCAGGCATGACTGCCATCCCGGCCGGAGCGCGTCATGCTGGAAGCATGCCTTCGGCATGAGGCGGAGAGCGGGGACCGAGGGCCTCGAATTCCTCGCTCACTTCGCGACTCTGGGTCCCGCATATTGTGCTGACGCGCAATTCCGGGATGAGATCCCCTCATCACAACCTCTCCACCTTCGCGAACCACGCCGGCTTGCGCTTCTCGACGAAGGCGCGGATGCCCTCCCGCGCCTCGCCGGCGAGCGCCGCGGCAAACGTGTGCGAGGCCGAATCGAGCGTGAGGCCGAGCGGCTCGCGCAGCGAGGACCGCACCAGCTTCTTCGTCGCCGCCACCGCCTCGGGAGCACAGCGCAGCACCTGGTTGACGGCGGCCGCACCCCTGGCGCGAAGGTCGTCCTGCCCGTCGGCAAGCTCGTGGACGAGGCCGATGCGCAGGGCTTCCTCGGCATCGAGCCGCAGGCCGAAGCTCGCCATCCGCCGTGCCTGTGCGTAGCCGATGCGCATTGCTACGAACGGGGCGATCTGCGCCGGGACCAGCCCCACGGTTACCTCCGGCGTGCCAATCCTTACCTCCTTGTCGGCGATGACCCAGTCGGCGATGGCGACGAGCCCGACGCCGCCGCCCATTGCCGCGCCCTCAATGAGCGCGATCACCGCCTTGGGCAGCGTGTCGGCCAGCTCCAGCAGCGCACCGAAGCGGCGATTGGAGGCCGCCGTCGCATCCGCGCTGGCGTCGCCGGCAGCCCGCCCCTCCATGCCCTTGAGATCGCCGCCGGAGCAGAAGGTGCCGCCGGCGCCGGCCAGCACCACGGCGCGGGCGCTCGCGTCATCGCGCGCCTGGGTGAGCACCTCGCCGAGCTCGCGCACCATGGTCGGCGACAGCGCGTTGCGCGCCTCGGGTCGGTTGAGCGTGACCTTCATCACCGGCCCGTCGCGCGCCACAACTAGTGTCTCATAGGGCATGGCTTGTGCTCCTTATGTCATCCCGGCCGAGGGCGACAGCCTGAGAGCCGGACCCAGGGCAACGAATGCCGCCGGTCCTATGGTCCTGGGTCCCGGATATTCGCTTGGCGAATTCCGGGATGACAGAACTCACCGGTTCCGCTTGCCCGGCAGTATCCCCATGTGCTTGCAGATGATCGACAGCATGATCTCGTCGGCGCCGCCGCCGATGGAGCCGAGCCGGGTGTCGCGGTAGGCGCGCGAGATCGAGCTCTCGTTCATGAAGCCCATGCCGCCCCAGTATTGCAGGCAGGCGTCGGATATCTCGCGCGACAGCCGGCCGCTTTTAAGTTTCGCCATGGAGGCGAGCATCGTCACGTCCTCGCCCTTCAGCATCAGCTCGGCCGCCCGATAGGTGATCGCGCGCAGCATCTCCACTTCCGTCTTCAACTCGGCCAGGCGGAAGTGCACCACCTGGTTGTCCAGGATCGATTGACCGAAGGCCTTGCGCTGCCCGGTGTACGCGATCGTGTCCTCGATCATGCGCTCCTTAGCGATGAGTCCGGCCGCGGCCGCATACAGCCGCTCCTCCTGGAACTGCAGCATCTGGTAGGTGAAGCCTTCGCCTTCCTTGCCGATCAGGTAGCGCTGCGGCACGCGCACGTCCTCGAAGAAGATCTGCGCGGTATCGGAGGCGCGCATGCCCATCTTGTCGAGCTTGCGCGCGATCGTGACGCCCTTGGTCTTCATCGGCAGGCAGATGAGCGACTTGTTCTTGTGCACTGGCCCTTCGGACGTGTTGGCGAGCAGACACATCCAGTCGGCCTGTGTGCCGCTCGTCGTCCACATCTTCCCGCCGTTGATGATGTAGTCGCCGCCGTCCTTGCGGGCCGTGGTCTTGATGGAGGCGACATCGGAGCCGGCGCCGACCTCAGATACGCCGAGGCAGGCGACGTAGTCGCCCGCGATCGACGGCACCAGGAACTCCTTGCACAGCTCCTCCGAGCCGAAGCGCGACAGCGCCGGCGTCGCCATGTCGGTCTGCACGCCGATCGCCATCGGCACGCCGCCGCAGCGGATGTGACCGAGCGTTTCGAGGAATACGAGCTGATAGGAATAGTCGAGCCCCATGCCGCCATACTTGGTGGGCTTGTTGATGCCGAGGTAGCCCTGGTCCCCCATCTTCTTGAAGACATCGTGGGCCGGGAAGATGCCGGCCTCCTCCCATGCGTCCACGTGCGGGTTGATCTCCGCATCGATGAATTTCTTCACGTTGCGGCGAATGCCCTCGTGCTCCTGGGTGAACTCCATGCCGCTTCCTCCCTGTACGTCTTCATTCTGATTGGGACTTCGGTTGATCGAGATAGGGCGTCACCACCTCCCGTGTCTCCTTGCTCGGAACGACCGGGACGATCTCGAACGTGGCGCCGAGCCCCCGCCATTGCAGCACCCACTCTTGCAGCAGCCGCGCGTCGTCGCAGCGCATGAGCTGGAAGCAGCGGGAGAAGTTGGGCTCGATCCAGCTGTCGATGTATTCGAGGCCGTCGGGCAGCTTGCGCCCTTTGTCGCGCAAGTGCCGGTAGATCGGCACCATGTCGTGGTCGCGGAAGCGCTCGATGACCATGAACAGCATGGGCCTCAGCCTCTACATGCGCGCGACACCGAAGGTGTTGGGCTTCAGGGGGCGCAGCTCGGCCTCGCGGCAGACCGACAGGCACAGGCCGAGCACGCGGCGGCTGTCGCGCGGATCGATCAGGCCATCGTCCCACAGCCGTGCGGTGGCGAAAAGCGCCGTGCTCTCCTTCTCCATCCGCCCGACGACGGCCGCCTTCATGCCCTCGAGCTTCTTGTGATCGATCGGCTTGCCGTCGCGCTTGAGCTTCTCCTCGGTGACGATGGCGAGCACGCCCGCGGCCTGCTCCGGTCCCATCACGGCAATGCGGTTGTTGGGCCAGGCAAAGATGAACCGGGGATCGTAGGCGCGGCCGCACATGCCGTAGTTGCC
The DNA here is from genome assembly GCA_050248715.1 of Hyphomicrobiaceae bacterium. GTDB lineage: Bacteria > Pseudomonadota > Alphaproteobacteria > Rhizobiales > Hyphomicrobiaceae > AWTP1-13. The sequence goes on from JBFWRV010000018.1 coordinate 42,068, forward strand.
GGCCCCGAAGCTCGCACCGATGTGCAGGGTGAGCTTGGGCACGCGTGCGTTGGCGACGGCCTGGATCATCTTGGAGCCGTGCTTGACGATGCCGGCGCGTTCCGCCTCGCGGCCTACCATGTAGCCGGTGGTGTTCTGCAGGAAAACGATGGGCGTGTCGACCTGGTCGCAGAGCTGGATGAACTGCGCGGCCTTCACCGAGCCTTCGGCGTCGATCGGCCCGTTGTTGCCGATGATGCCGACAGCCTCGCCGTCGATCGCCGCCTGGCCGCATACCGTCTGCGCGCCGTAGAGCGGCTTGAAGTCGAGAAAATCGGAATCGTCGATGAGCCGGGCAATCACCTCGCGCACATCGTAGGGCTTGCGATAGTCGATCGGCACGACACCGCAGAGCTCGTCAGGGCTGTAGCGCGGCTCCTTCGCGGCCTTGCGCGGCAGCGGCGTCAGGCGCTCGTTCCAGGGTAGTGCCGCCATGATCCGGCGCGCGACGTTGAGGGCGTCCGCATCGTCCTCGGCCAGATACTCGGCGACACCGGACGCCGTTGCATGCATCTCTGCCCCGCCCAGCTCCTCGTCGCTGGCGATCTCGCCGGTCGCTGCTTTCAGCAGCGGTGGGCCGGCGAGGAAAATCTTGGACCGCTTCTTCACGACCACAACGTAATCAGAGAGGCCCGGATGATAGGCACCTCCGGCAGTGGATGAGCCGTGCACCACGGCGACGTGCGGAATGCCCTGCGCCGACATGCGCGCCATGTTGGCGAACGTGCGGCCGCCGTCGACGAAGATCTCGGCTTGATAGTTGAGATTGGCACCCCCGGATTCGACGAGCGAGATGTAGGGCAGCTTGTTGGCGAGCACGATCTCCTGCACGCGCAGGTTCTTGCGCAGGCCCATGGGTGCCGTGGTGCCGCCCTTGATGCCGGAGTCGCTGGCCGTGATGACCGAGCGCACGCCCGACACGGTGCCGATGCCGGCGATCACCCCGCCGCCCTGGATGTTCTCCGCCCCGTCGTCATCGTGCATGTTGAGGCCCGCGAGCGTTGAGATCTCCAGGAACGGCGAGCCTCGGTCGATAAGGTGGGCGATGCGTTGACGCGGGGTGAGCTGTCCCCGCTTCTGGAACATGGGCAGCTTGGCGTTCGACGTTTCGCGCACTCGCTGCTCGAGCGCGCGAAACTGCTCGACGAACGCCAGCATGTCCTGGCGGTTGGCCTGAAACGTCTCGGAGTTGGGATCGATGCGGGACTGAATGACGGCCATGGCTGTCATCCCGGCCGCAGCGCGGCATGCTGGAAGCATGCCTTCGGCAGGACGCGCAGAGCCGGGACCCAGGGCTGCCGACCCCGCGTTCGCCTTGCGGCTCTGAATCCCGGATACTGCGCTGACGCGCAATTCCGGGATGACAGCCTCGTCATCACTCCTCCTGCAGCACCCGGGGTTGCGACGCGCGATGGAAGCCGTCGTACTGGGGCGCCGGCTTGGTGTTGGGTGGCAGCGGGCGGCTGATCTTGGTGTGGGGCACGGCACCGTCGACACGCAGCGTGGCACCGGAGATGTAGGCCGCACCCTCCGACAGCAGAAACACGATCGCCGAGGACACCTCGCTCTCGGAGCCGAGCCGGCCCAGCGGCGCCATCCTGCTCATGTCGCGGATGCGTGCACCCATCTCAGGGGGGTAGGTATCCATGCCGGACGAGGCGATCCAGCCTGGCGCGACGGCATTGATTCGGACGTTGGAGCCCGACCACTCGTTGGCGGCGGTCTCGGTGAAGTTGACCATGCCGGCGCGGGCCGCGCCGGAATGGCCCATGGCCGGCATGCCGAGCCACATGTCGGCGACGACGTTGACGATCGCCCCGCCGCGCCCCTGCATCCACTGCTTGTAGCACTCGCGCGCCATCAGGAAGCCGCCGGTCAGGTTGGTGCGCACCACCGTCTCCCAGCCCTTCTGCGACATGGCCTCGAGCGGCGCTGTGAACTGTCCGCCGGCATTGTTGACCAGGCCGTCGATGCGGCCGTGCGCCTTCAGGATATCGGCGATGGTGGCAACGACCTGCTCCTCCACGCGGATGTCGCAGACGTGCCGGCTGGCCCGGCCGGGCTCTACGTCGCCATCGATCTCGGCCGCCACACGGGCCAGCTTCTCGGCGTTGCGGCCGACCAGGGCCACCCCGGCGCCGAGGCTTGCCAGCTCGTGGGCCGTGCAGCGCCCGATGCCGCTGCCGCCGCCCGTTACGATCACCACTTGGCCGGCGAATGACCCCGGTCTGAATGTCGACTGATACGGCACGCGTCTCGAAGCCCCCGTTTCCGTCCAGATAACATTCTCACCACAATAGGCGTGCGGCGCGCTGCCTGCCAGCGAGTCGCGGCTGGCATTTTTTTACCTTCCGGTCTAAAGCCTTTACCTCCTGCCCGCCGCAACGAAGCGGGATGGACCAAGACAACTTGCGCACCGTGCGCGAGATAGGGAAACGGCAAGGTGGAGCTCCTCCAACTCATCGTCGGCGGCGTTGCGCAGGGCTGCGTCTACGGCCTGGTCGCGCTCGGCTTCGTGCTGATCTACAAGGCCACCGAGATGGTGAACTTCGCCCAGGGCGACCTGATGATGCTGGGCGCCTGCGTGGCGCTCACCTTCATCGGCACCATGGGGCTCAATTACTGGCTAGGCTTCCTGGTGGCGGCGCTTTGCATGGCCGTGTTCGGCTATCTCCTCGACGCCGTCGTGCTGCGCCGCATCATCGGCCAGCCCCAGTTCGCGGTCGTCATCCTCACCATCAGCCTCGGCTTCCTGTTCCGCGCCGCTGCCGGCTTCATCTGGGGCCACGAGCCGCAAAGCTTCGAGACGCCCTTCACCAACCGCATCATCAATGCCGGCGGCGTCATCCTGCCGCTCGAGAGCATCTCCATGATCGTCGGCACGGTCCTCCTGGCCGTGCTGCTCTACTTCTTCTTCAACTACACGCGGGTCGGCAATGCGATGCAAGCCGCCTCGCAAAACCAGCTTGCCGCCTACTACATGGGCATCCCGGTCAAGCGCATAAACTCACTGATCTGGGCGCTCTCGGCCATCGTCGCCACCATCGCGGGCGTGCTGCTGTCGCCCGTGTCCCTGATTGACCCGTCGATCGGCTTCCTCGGCATCAAGGCCTTCGCCGCGGCCGTGGTCGGCGGCTTCGGCAGCCTGATCGGCACCGTGCTCGGCGGCCTCATCGTCGGCATCTCCGAGACGCTGGCCGGCCGCTACCTCCCGCCGGGTTTCAAGGAGATCGTCGCGTACCTCATCATGCTCGTAGTGCTGATGGTGCGCCCCCAGGGGCTGTTCACCACCATGCAGCGCAAGAAGGTCTAGAGCGGGGCCAGCAGTGCGCATTCTCTTCAAGACCTCCTATCTCGACGATATCCGCCTCATCAAGCACAGCGGCACCAGCTTCTGGTATGGCCTGCTCGTCGCTTCACTGATCCTTGCGCCGCTGCTGCTGGCCGAGTTCTACGTCGGTGAATTGTCGCAGATTTTCATCCTCGCCATCGCCGGCGTCGGACTGATGCTCCTGATCGGCTACACCGGGCTCGCCAGCCTCGGTCATGGCGCCTTCATGGCGATCGGCGCCTACACCGACACCTACCTGGTCTCCAAGGGCGCGCCCTTTCCGATCGCGTTCGCTGCCGGTGGCATCCTAGCCATGGTCGCTGGCGTCGCGGTGGCCTTGCCGGCCAACCGCATGACCGGCATCTACCTGGCCATCGCCACCCTCGCCTTCTCCCAGATCGTCGAGCAGGTCATCATCCGCTGGGAGAGCGTAACGCGCGGCTTTCAAGGCATGCCCGTCCCGCCTCCCGTTCTCCTCGGTCATCCGCTGACGAAGGCCTGGGAGTTCTACTACCTGTGCCTCGCCGTGTTGATCCTCACAGTGCTCGCCGCCGTCAACCTCACGCGCTCGCCCACGGGGCGAGCCATGGTGGCGATCCGCGATTCCGAGATTTCCGCGCAGAGCCTCGGCGTCAACGTGGTGCGCACCAAGACCATCGCCTTTGCGCTGTCGGCCGGCATCAGCGGGCTTGCCGGCGCGCTGCTCGGCCACAAGCTCAAGTTCATCTCGCCTGATGCCTTCAACATCCTGCTGTCGATCCAGCTTCTGCTGATGGTCGTCGTCGGGGGGCTCGGCTCCATCCACGGGGCAATCTACGGCGCCCTCTTCGTCGGCGGGCTGCCACAGGCCATCGCTCTCATGCGCGACTACCTGCCCGCGACCATTGCCAGAACGCCGGGGCTGGAGCCGGGCCTGTTCGGTCTCGTCATGATCCTGATCGTACTGTTCGAGCCCCTCGGCATCTACGGGCGCTGGCTGAAGGTCAAAGCATTCTTCGACACCTTCCCGCTCTACCGGCGCTCCACCTTCAAGCGCCAGCGGTCCTACCTCAAGACGGAGCGCGTCCGGTGAGCGTGGTCGAAGCCAAGGACTCCGCAGCTCGTGACCATGCAGCGCCGGCTACGGCCGCGAACGCGGCGGGCCAAAGTCTCTTCGAGGCGCAGGATCTGTCCGTGTCCTTCGGCGGCATCCGAGCTGTCGACGGCGTGACGTTCAACGTCGGCACGGGCGAGATCTTCGCCATTGTCGGCCCCAACGGCGCCGGCAAGAGCACGATCTTCAATCTGATCAGCCGCATCTACGAGCCGACCGGCGGACGGTTGTTGTTTGAGGGCCAGGACATCACGCGCGTGCCCGCACACACCATTGCCGGACGCGGCATTGCCCGTACCTTCCAGAACATCGAGCTGTTCGAGCATGCGACCGTGCTCGACAACCTGCTGATCGGCCGGCATTGCCGCTCGCGCCCCAACGTCCTGGCTGAGCTGCTGTTCACGCCGGGCGTGCGGCGCGAGGAGCTGCGCCACCGCGAGGCCGTGGAGACAATCATCGATTTCCTGGACCTCGCCAACTATCGGGACCAGCGCATCTCCAGCCTGCCCTATGGTGTGCGCAAGGTTGTGGAGCTGGCGCGCGCGCTATGCGCCGAGCCCAAGCTGCTGCTGCTCGACGAGCCGGCCTCCGGCCTCAACACCGAGGAGACGGAGGAAGTGGCCTACTGGATCGAGGACATCAAGAACGACCTCGGCATCACCGTGATCATGATCGAGCACGACATGTCGCTGGTCTCGGCCGTGTCTGACCGCGTGCTGGCCCTCAACAACGGTCGCATGCTGGCGCTCGGGACACCCGCCGAGGTGCAAGGCGACAAGGCCGTGATCGAGGCCTACCTCGGGAGCGACGGGGAATGACGGGCCTCATGCTCCAGAACCGGCCTCAAGATCCCTTCGCCCCTTGGGGAGAAGGTGCCCGGAAGGGGCGGATGAGGGGGCCTTCATGCGAACCCGCTCCACTCCCCCCTCGCCAGTTCGGCCGGATGACTTACGGTCGCGCCATTGCGGTCTTGCTCGCCGGTAGCGACATGCGCGCGACCGCAAGCCATGGCCTCACGTCCTCTTCCCGAGGGAAGAGGGGGCGCGCGCAGGAGTGGTGGGCATGAGCGAGCCACTGCTCTCGGTGCGCAATCTGGAGACCTTCTACGGCCCCATCACGGCGATCCGCGGGGTCAGCTTCGACGTCAGCGAGGGCCAGATCGTCACCATCCTCGGGGCCAACGGTGCCGGCAAGACCACCGTGCTCAAGTCCATCTGCGGGGCGCTCGAGCCGCAAAAGGGCACCATCGCCTTCGCCGGCGGCAGCATCAACGGGCGCGAGCCCGACCGCGTCGCGCGCATGGGGATCGCCCACGTGCCCGAGGGCCGCGAGATCTTCCCCTTCATGACGGTGAAGGGCAACCTGATGATGGGCGCCTACACACGTCGCGACCGCCCCGGCGTCGAGCGCGACCTCGACGTCGTCTACAGCTACTTCCCCGTGCTGCGCGAGCGCCAATCCTCTCAGGCGGGGTACCTCTCGGGCGGGCAGCAGCAGATGCTGGCCATCGGCCGTGCCCTGATGGCGCGCCCCAAGCTCATGCTGCTCGACGAGCCCTCGCTCGGGCTCTCCCCTATCCTGGTAAAGGAGATATTCTCGATCATCCGCCGCCTCAACGAGGAGCAGAAGGTGACGATGCTCCTGGTGGAGCAGAACGCCAATATGGCGCTGAAGACGGCGCACTATGGCTACGTGCTGGAGGTCGGGCGCATCGTGCTGGAAGGCGAGTGTGCCAAGCTCGCGGAGAACGAGGACGTGCGCGAGTTCTATCTCGGGCAGAAGGAGACGGCCGTACGCGGCAAGAAACGCTGGAAGCGCACGAAGCGCTGGCGGTGAAAGCGTGCGAAGGGCGCAAAGGGTCGGAACATGAACGTTCAGATCACTCAACCAGTCCACCTCGATGGGTTCGAGACCGTGCCGAGCCTCTTCTGGGATCGCGTGACGACGCGCGGCGACAAGGTCGCCATGCGCGAGAAGGACCGCGGGCTCTGGAAGTCCTACACCTGGGGACAATACGGCGCGGCGGCCAAGGCCATCGGCTCGGGACTGATCGCACTCGGCCTACAGCCGGGCGAGCACGCTGCCATCCTGTCGGAGAACAACAAGGAGTGGCTCTACTGCGATCTCGGTGTGCTCTGCGCGGCCGGCATCTCGACCGGCATCTATCCCACGGACTCGCCGGCGCAGATCGAATACCTCGTCAACGACTGCGACGCCAAGTTCCTGTTCGTGGAGAACGAGGAGCAACTCGACAAGATCCTGGCCGTGCGCCAGCGCACGCCGGGACTGCGGAAGATCATCGTGTTCGACATGGAGGGGCTGCGCGGCTTCTCCGATGCGCAGGTGATGTCCCTGGCACAGCTCGCCGAGCTCGGCGAGAAGCGCGCGCGCGAGCATCCCCAGGAGTGGGCTGCCCGCATCGCCGCACCGCGTGCCGAGGACGTCGCCATCATCGTCTACACCTCCGGCACCACCGGCCCCGCCAAGGGGGCGATGCTCACCCATCGCAACATCATCTTCCAGATCGGCGCGTTCAAGCGCGTCGGACTGCCGCTCGCCGAAGCCGATGAAGCGCTGAACTTCCTCCCGCTCTGCCACGTCGCCGAGCGTTTCGGCGGTTGCTACAATCACATCGCCGCCATGCACGTGGTCAACTTCGCGGAAGCACCCGACACCGTGCCGCAGAATCTGCGCGAGGTGGCTCCGCACATCTTCCTCGCCGTACCGCGCGTGTGGGAGAAGCTCTACTCGGCCGTCACCATCCAGATCAGAGAAGGCACCGCTCTCGGCCGACTGGCCTACAGGACCGCGATCGGGCTCGGCACGCAGGCCAGCGCCTACGAAATCGAGGGCAAGCCAGTCCCGCCATTATTGAAAGTGGCGCGGGCAGTTGCCGACCGACTGGTGCTGAAGAACATCCGCGTGATCCTGGGGCTCGACCGCATCCGCTGGGCGATCACCGGTGCGGCGCCGATCTCGCCGGATCTCATCGGCTGGTACTGGGCGATGGGCGTCAAGATGTACGAGGTGTACGGCCAGACGGAGAATGCAGGCCTCGCCACCTCCAACTATCCCGGAACGCTCAAGATCGGCACCATCGGCCAGACCGCGCCGCAGACCGAGCTGAAGATCTCGCCCCAGGGCGAGATCCTGCTGCGTGGTCCGCACATCTTCAAAGGCTATCTCAACAAGCCCGAGAAGACGGCGGAAGCCCTCCAGGACGGCTGGCTGCACACCGGGGATGTCGGCATCATCGATAATCAGGGCTTCGTGCGCATCACCGACCGCATGAAGGACATCATTATCACTGCCGGCGGCAAGAACATCACGCCGTCCGAGATCGAGAACCAGCTCAAGTTCTCGCCTTACATCTCTGACGCGATCGTGATCGGCGACAAGCGCAACTACCTTACGTGCCTCATCATGATCGACCACGACAACGTGGTGAAGTTCGCGCAGGAGAGGAACGTGCCCTTTACCAACTACGCCAGCCTGTGTCGGGCGTCGGAGGTGCAAGAACTGATCGGGCGCGAAGTGGAGGCGGTGAACAAGAAATTCGCGCGCGTGGAGACGGTGAAGAAATTCCGCTTGATCGATCAACTCCTTACCGCCGAGGACGAGGAGTTGACACCGACGATGAAACTCAAGCGCAGCCTGGTGGAGAAGAAGTACGGCGACCTGATCAAGGACATGTACGCGTCGGCGGCTTGAGAGCGGGGCGCAGCCCGCGTCGATGCCGCAAGCGCGAAGCAGGTCGGCGGAAACCGACCGGTGGATCGCAGCCTTGGTGAATTGGCGGGCTCTGGCGGCGCCGACGGCGTTGCACGCCTGGTGGCTTGACGGGATGGCGCGGCAACGGGCAAGACGAAGCAAATTCGGTTTAGTGGGAAGACACAGGAGGAAACGACCATGAGGAATTTAACGAGGCTGGCGGCGACATCCCTTTTCGCTGCCGCCTTCGCCATGCCAGCCGCAGCCGAGGACGGCGTTACGGCGACCGAGATCGTGCTCGGCAGCCACACCGCGCTCAGCGGCCCCGTCAGCGCCTGGGGCGTCGGCTCCACGGAAGGCACGCGCATGCGCTTCGAGGAGGCCAACGAGAAGGGCATCCACGGCCGTAAGATCAAGTTCGTGGTCGAGGACAATCAGTACCAGGTGCCGCGCGCCGTGCAGGCAGCCAACAAGCTGATCAACAATGACAAGATTTTCCTGATGCTCGGCGCACTCGGCACGCCGATGAACAACGCCGTGCTGGGCGATCAGCTGGCCAAGGGTGTGCCCAACCTGTTCCCCTTCACGGCCGCCCGCTCGATGGCCGAGCCGTTCCACAAGCTCAAGTTCGCGCAGTTCTCCACCTACTACGATCAGGTGCGCTCGACGGTGAAGCAGTTCGCCGAGAAGGAGGGCAAGAAGAAGATCTGCGCGATGTATCAGGACACGGATTTCGGCCACGAGATCCGTGACGCCGTAAAGGACCAGGTGAAGGCTCTCAAGCTCGAGCTTGCCTCGGAAGCCTCCTACGGCCCGACTGATACCGATTTCGTTGCCCCCATCAGCAAGCTGAAGTCGGCCGGCTGCGACCTCGTGGTCATGGGCTCCATCATCCGTGACAGCATCCAGTCGGTCGGCACGGCCAAGAAGCTCGGCTGGAACGACGTCGTGTTCGTCGGTACGGCGGCTTCCTACGATCCGATCGTCGCGGCGGCCCCCGGCGGCATCATGGAGGGCTTCTACTCGGGCACCGGCATGCCCTACGCGTACAGCGACAGGAGTTCGGACGCCATCAAGGCGTGGGCGGCGAAGTACAAGGCCAAGACCGGCCAGGATCCCAACAGCGCCGCCCAATACGGCTATGTCGGCGCCGACATCGTCGTTAAGGCCCTGGAAGCCACCGGCCAGGATCTCACGCGCGCCAAGTTCCTGGCGGCGCTGGAGGCGATTAAGGACTACAAGCCAATGTTCCCCGGCCCTACGCTCAGCTACGGCGCCAACAAGCACCAGGGCTCGACGGCGACATTCCTGGCCAAGGTCGAGGGCGGCCGCTGGAAGGTGGTGGCCGAGAACCTGCTGTATTGAGGCTGCCGGCGAGCCGGCGTGCTCTTTCTTCCCCCTCTCCCCGCTTGCGGGGAGGGGGGATTTTTACACCGTCGCCGCGTTGCCGAGGATGACGGTCGCCTGCGAGGACAGCACGCCGCCGTTGCCGTGGGCGATGGCGACCGCGCAATCCTTCACCTGCCGCGCGCCGCACTCGCCGCGCAGCTGCCGCACCGCCTCGATCAACAGGAACAGGCCGTACATGCCGGGGTGGCAGTAGGAGAGGCCGCCGCCGTTGGTGTTGACGGGCACACTGCCCTTGGGCCCGATGCGCCCGCCCTCGACGAACGCTCCGCCCTCCCCCTTCTTGCAGACGCCAAGGTCCTCCAGGAACAGGATCGTGTTGAGCGTGAAGGCGTCATAGAGCTCGAACGCGTCGACGTCGGCCGGACCGAGCTTCGCCATCTTGTAGGCGGCCTTGCCCGAGGCCACCGCGCCCGTCACCGTCAGGTCGGGCATGCACGAAATGCTGGAGTGGGTCGTCGACTGGCCACAGCCCAGCACGTACACCGGCTTCTTTTTCAACGAGCGCGCGCGCTCGGCCGACGTGACGATCACCGCCCCGCCGCCGTCCGTGACGAGGCAGATGTCGCGCGCCGTGAAAGGGTAGCTCACCATGCGCGCGGACAGAACGTCCTGGATGCTGAGGGGCTTTCGATCCCACGCAACGGGATTGAGCTGCGCCCATTCGCGCGCCGCCACGGCGACAGCGGCCAGTTGCTCGCGCGTGGTGCCGTACTGGTGCATGTGGCGCGCTGCCGCCATCGCATAGGCGCTCGACGGCATGAACGGGTTGAACGGCGACTCGTAGGGATTGATCTCGCGCACCGAGGCCTGCTTGCGCCCGATGCTGCGCTGCGTCGAGCCATAGGCGATGACGGCGACGTTGCACAGCCCCTGCTCGATGGCGCTCATGGCATGGGCGACGTGATATTCGAAGGACGAGCCGCCGACGATCGTCGAGCCGATGAACGGCGGGTCGATCCCGAGGTACTCGCACAGCGATAGAACCGACAGGCGACTCTGCGAGGTGGCGCTGAACACGCCGTCCACGTCCTTGAGCGTCAGCCCGCAGTCCTCGAGGGCGCGCTGCACGCCCTGGGCCATCAGGTCGATGACGGAGAACCCGTCGGCAACTTGCCCGATGTCGGATTCGGCCACCCCGACGATTGCCGCGCTCCCGCGCTTCAGGCCATTCATCGGGCTCATGGTTTCACCTCCGCGGGTACAAACACGGGACAGGGCGGCTCCTCGCCGCCGGGGCGATGCACGCGGAAGTGCACGCGCTGGCCGATCTGTACCTTCATGGGGTCGATGTCCTCGACGCGGCTCATGAGGCGGAAGCCTTCATCGCAGTCGATCAGCGCGACGTTGTAGGGATCCCCCTTTGCCGGGTACACGACCGTGGTCGAGTAGACCGTGCCGAGCCCCTTGCTCACGCGCCACTCAAGCTTGTCGCTGCCTGTAAAGGGGCAGAGCACCCGCGGATAGAACACTGCTTTCCCCGCCTCCGGGCTGAACTGGTAGGCAAGCTCCCCTTTCTCGAGATGCTCGAGGTAGGTATTGAGCGGCGACTTGATGCCTGCCGTCATGGCACCCCCTTGCTCCTGTAGCCAACGCGATGAATGATGCTAGACCCTGGCTGCGGCATATCGCAACCGTGGTTTCGCTTCGTGCCCGCCACACCCGAGAGCAGGTCTCGCAATGAAGCTCTATTGGTCGTCGCGCTCGCCGTTCGTGCGCAAGGTGATGGTGGCGGCACACGAAACGGGTCTCGCCCGGTGCATCCGCACCGAGCGGGTGGTGGTCTCGGCGGCTGCACCCAATCCGGAGGTCATGGCGGCAAACCCCCTCAACAAGATCCCCACGCTCATCCTGGACGATGGCACGGCGCTCTATGACTCGCGCGTGATCTGCGAGTATTTCGACGCGCTCCATGACGGACCGAAACTATTCCCCGCCGATCCCGGCGTGCGCTGGACGGCGCTGCGTCGCCAGGCGCTGGGCGACGGGCTAATGGACGTGATCGTGCTTCGGCTGGGCGAGCAGGGCCGTCCGACTGCCAATCAATCGGAAAAGCACCTGTCGGCCTACCGCCTGAAGATTGCGACCACGCTCGACCGGTTGGAGAGCGAGACGCTGGAGGGCCCGCTCACCATCGGCCACATCGCCGCGGCCTGCGCGCTCGGCCATCTCGACTTCCGTTTCGCCGCAGACGACTGGCGGGCGGGCCGCCCGAACCTGGCGCGCTGGTATGACAGCTTCAGGGTGCGCCCCTCCATGCAAGCCACCGAATACGTCGACGCGTATTAGACGCGCAATAGATGAGGGAGATCGCACCGTGTCCAAGGTTCCTGAGAAGCAGATTCCGGGCGTCTATCACCGGCGCGTGGGCGACATCGTCGTGACCGCCATCAGCGACGGCTTTCTCGACGGCAGCCTCGACGTGCTGCGCAACATCCCGCAAGAGGAAGCCCGCCAGATCCTGGCCGACAACTTCCGCCCGGCCCGCCGCACCCAGGTCAACGCCTTCCTGATCTATTCGGCCGGCCGGCTGGCGCTGGTCGAGACGGGCTCGGGGAATTATCTGCTGCCGACGGCCGGCAAGCTGCTCGAAAACCTCGGCGCGGCCGGCGTCGATCCCTCCCAGATCGAGACGGTGCTGCTCACCCACATGCATCCCGATCATTCGGCCGGCCTCACCGACATGACGACCGGCAAGCGCAATTTCCCGAATGCCGAGCTGGTCGTGCACGAGAACGAGCCCAAGCATTGGTTCGACGACGCCAAGATGGCCGCGGCGACCGAGCGGGCCAAGAAGCTCTATTTCCAGGCCGCGCGCGAGCAGACCGAACCCTACAAGGATCGTTGGCGCCTGTTCCAGCAAGGCGAGGTGTTTCCGGGCGTGACGGCCATTCCCCGTCCCGGCCACACGCCGGGCCACACCACCTTTCTGGTAAGCTCCGGCGACCACCAGCTGTTGATCTGGGGCGACACGGTGCACGTGCCGGAGGTGCAGACGGCGCGACCCGAGGTTTGCATGGAGTTCGACACCGACGCCGACGCCGCGGCCACCTCGCGCCGCAGGGTCTTCGACATGGCGGCTACCGACCGGCTGCTCGTCACCGGCATGCACCTGCACTTCCCCGGCTTTGCGCATCTGGTCCGGAGCGGCCACGCCTATCGACTGATCCCGGAGCCCTGGGAGAACGCCCTGTAGCGGCCGAAGGGGCGGACGATCCGTCCGCGTGTGCGTCATCCCGGCCGGAGCGCGCGAGGCACGGAGAGCCGGGACCCGGTGCCACGAGCACCGTCGTTCTTCGTGGCCCCTGGGTCCCGGATACGCGCTGCGCGCGTTCCGGGATGACAGCGCGGCGGTTCGTCCGTCTGGTCCGGCCGCCGGCTATTCCGCCGCCCGTACCTTCGGGCGAAAGTGCGGCATCACCTCGCCGGCGAACAGCTCGAGCGAGGCCTTGGCCTTCTCAGTGCCGTACCAGGGCGGGTAGTGCAGCATGAGCGAGCCGAGACCGGTCTTCGCCTTCAGCTCCTCGATGCGGGCGATCGCCGTTGCCGGCGAGCCGTGAATGATCGTCGAGCGGGCGAGCGTGTCGTAGTTGAGCCCGCTCGAAACCGAGTCCTTGCCCTGGGAGACCTGCCCCAAGTACCCCGACTGATGCCCGCCGAAGAAATGTCGCAAATGCCTCAGCAGGCCTTCCTCCGACTCCTGCTTGGCCTTGGCATCCGTCTCCGCCACATAAACCCAGCGCGCGATGTCGACCTGCCCGCACGCGGGATTGCGGCGCCCCTCTTCGCTCGCCTCGGTCAGATTGGCGCGATAGTGCGCGGTCTGGTTCGCGAGCCCCTCGAAGGGCGTCAGCGTCGAGAGCATCAGCCCGAAGCCGAGCCGGCCGGCGACGCCGATGGAGCGGTCTGTCGCGCCCGCGAGGAACAAGGGCGGATGCGGGCTCTGCAGGGAGCGTGGCAGCAGCTCGAAGTCGCCGTCGATCCTTGCCGTGAAGTACTTGCCTTGATGGCTCACCCGCCCTTTTCGGAACAAGTCGAGAAGGACGGCAAGCGCCTCCTCCTGCATGTCGCGGCGAGCGTCGAAGTCGAGACCGAAGCCGTCGAACTCGTACTTGCGGTAGCCGGAGCCGAGCCCGAGCGCCACCCGGCCGCCGCTCAGGATGTCGACGAAGGCTGCGTTCTCGACCACGCGCACCGGATTGGCGAGTGGTAGCGTCACCACCGCCATGCCGAGCTTGATGCGCTTGGTCAGGGCGGCGAGGTAGCTCGCATATACCCACACGTCCGGCATGATGCCATACTCGGTGGAGAAATGATGCTCGGCCACCCAGGCGTAGTCGAAGCCGAGCCGATCCGCGGCGACGATCTCGTCCGTGACACGCGCATGCACCGCCTGGTGCGGGTAGGGCTCTCGCTCCTTGTTGGGGTGGGACGTAAAGAGTATGCCGAATTCCATTCCATTCGCTCCGTCGCTATATGCAGGGGTCGCCGGCCTGTCGCGGGGGCGCGACACCTACTTGATCTTGATGCCGGCCGTGGCAATCACCTTGCCCCAGCGCTCGGTCTCGCTCTTCACGTAGGCGGTGAATTCCTCGCTCGAGTTGCCGACCGCAGTCGCACCGACGGCCAGATATTTTTCCTTCACCTCGGGCGACCTCAAAGCCTCGACTGCTGTCTGATAGAGCCTATCGGCGACCGCCGGCGGCGTGGCAGCCGCCACGACGAGGCCATACCAGTTGTCGGCCTCCACCTGCGGCATGCCGAGCTCGGCCGTGGTCGGAACCTCCCGCAGGGCGGGGCTGCGAATGCGGCTGCCGATGGCGAGCGCCCGCAGCTTGCCGGATTGCACGGCGCCGAGCAGCACCGGCACGTCCGCAAACATCATCTGCGTGTGGCCGCCGAGCAGGTCGTTCACGGCCGGCGCCGCTCCGGTGTAAGGCACGTGCACGAGCTCCAGGCCGGCCGTGATCTTGAGGAGCTCCATGGCCAGGTGCGGCATGCCGCCGAGGCCGGTCGAGGCGAACACGAGCTTGCCGGGCTGCGCCTTGGCAAGCGCGATGAGCTCGGCGAGCGTCTTTGCCGGCACGCTCTCGCCCACCACCAGGATCTCCGGCACCGACACCACCTGGGTCAGAAGCCGGAAGTCCTTGAGGGGCTGAAACGGGGTGTTGTCGCGCAGATTGACGCTCATCGCCAGCGCGCTGGAGGCGGCGATGCCGATCGTATAGCCATCGGGATCGGCCTTGGCGACGGCCGCGGTTCCCGTGAGGCCGCCTGCGCCCGCCCGGTTCTCGATCACCACGGTCTGCCCGAGCAGCGCGCCCATCTTGTCGGCGAGCACGCGGCCGAAGGTGTCGGCCGGACCGCCGGCCGGAAAGGGAACGACGAGCTTGATGGTGCGGTTCGGAAACTGCTGTGCCGACGCGGGCACAGTTGGAGCCAGTATGGCGAGCAGGCACAACAGGCGCAGCAGTCTCAGCATGCGTACTCCTCCCCAAGTCTCTGCGAGCCGTGCAGCGCTGCGATCGGAGCGGCCGCCAGCCTTCGCTCTCGGGATAGCACATAAAGCGGGCCGGTCCGGCGGCGCAGCGCGCGCGGCTGCTATGTTCGGACTGCCGAAATTGCCTGCCGGATCAGACTCCGATCTGCCCCAGCCGCCGGGCTATGTGAACGTTGTCATCCCGACCGAGAGAGTGGCAGCCCGAGCCGGGGACGAGGTCGGAAGATGCGGGCGGTCGATTGCGGCCCCTGGATCCCGGGCATCCGCCTTCGGCGAATTCCGGGATGACAGGGAACGCGCAGGTCTGGACTTGCGCTAGGAACCGATGCGCTGGCTCAATGCACGAGCTGCACCACCACGTCGACCACGCGCGCGCTGTCTGCGGACTTGACCACGACGGGCGCATCGGGCCATTGCCGCCCAGCCTCCGTGGCGTCGTAGCGCGTGTGGAACATGAACGGCACCCCCAGGTGCGACAGGCGCCTGCAGACGCGCTGGGTGTTGTCGCCGCCAACGCGTACGTTGACGACCGCTGCAGACAAGGCGGGGTGCTCGGCAAGGTAGAATGCATCGCGCAGCCTGCCGGCGGCGTACACGATGGCTCCGGCCTGGCGGAGTTCCTCCGTCAGCTGTCGTGAGATGTGGGGCTCGTCCTCGACGACAAGGATCGATCGCCCCCTGAGCGCTGAATTGGCCATTGAACTACCCCGTGCTGAGGCGAGCCGCTTACTCGCCCACTCACGGCGCTATTGGCTCAGCCCGCAGCGTGTTGGTCAACCCCTCAGGGGTGCGCTGCAGCGCAATGCCGGCCTAAACCGGGCATTCACATCTGCTTTACCGAGAAACCTCCGCGAGCGCATCGCCGCTCCCCGGTGGATTGTTGCCGGCGAGGCGGCCCGTCGGCCGATCGTGGGCCAGCAGCTGCGCGAAGCCGGCGATCAGGCCGACGATGACGCCAGCCTGGAGCGCCCGGTCGTAGGAGCCCAGCGCGTCGTAGATGGCGCCGCCGCCCCAGGCCCCGAGAAATGAGCCGATCTGGTGCGAGAAGAAGGCGATGCCGGTGAGCGTCGACAGGAACTTGATGCCGAACATCTGCACGACGAGCCCGTTGACGAGCGGAATGACGCCGAGCCAAGTCAATCCCATGAGGGCCGCGAACACCAGCGTCGAGGTCGGCGACACCGGCAGCGTGAAGTAGGCCGCCATCACCAACGACCGGGTCATGTAGATGGAGCCGAGCAGCGCGCGCTTGGAGTAACGGTCGCCCAGCCAGCCGAATCCCCACGAGCCGATGACGTTGAAGAGGCCGATCACGGCCAGCGCCTGGGCGCCGAGCATCGGGTCCATGCCGCAGATCGTGAGGTAGCTCGGCAGATGCGTGGTGAGGAACACCAGCTGCAGGCCGCAAACGAAGTACGCGAGGCTCATGACGACAAAGCCGCTGTGTCTGCGCGCCTCGCCGAGGGCGGCACCCAGCGTCAGGTCCCTGTCGGCCAAGCTGGAGTTGGGGAGCTGGCCGGCCCTGCCGGCAATGAAGGCCGCCGGCAGCATGAACAGGCTGATGACCACGAACGCCCCGAGGGCGACGCGCCAGCCTCCCGCCTGCATGACCGCTTGGCCGAACGGGGCCGCGAAGAACGTGCCGACCGAGCCCGCCGCCGACACGATGCCGAAGGCCAGGCTGCGGCGGCTCGGAATGATGACGCGGGCGGCCACGTTGGCGGCGATGCCGCTGGTCGTGCAGGACAGCGCGACGCCCACCAGCAGACCGGTACCCAGCGTGATCATCGCCGCGTCGGTGGCCAGCGCGGTGACGGCGACGCCGGCAGCGTAGAGCAGCGCACCAACGGCGGCGGTCAGCCGGGGACCGTAACGGTCGACGAGCGCGCCCGCCACGGGCTGGGTGAAGCCCCAGACGATGTTCTGCACGGCGATCGCCATCGCGAAATCGGCCGCCTGAAGCCCGAGGTCCTGAACGACAGGTGTCTGGAAAAGGCCGAAGCTCTGCCGCAGACCCATGGCAATCGACAGCATGATTGCGGCGCTCGACAGCACCAGGACAGCCTGCGCCCGCGAAAGCTGGCTCACGTGGAAATTCCGAGGCTGCGCAATCTTCTCCTGCATCGTCCGTCGCCTGCGTTGTTCCTCCAGCGGCCGCAACCTATCCGCGTGACCGCCGATTTGCCATCGCCGCGACCGCCCGGCTGCCATGCGCCGGGGTGGCGTGAGCGGTTATGGGCTGTTGCACAGGCCCTAAGTCCTCGGCGTGAAATTCTCTCACGCGAGGCTCGAGCCGTTCTCGCTTGTCCTGGGCTGTGAGTGGGGCTGAAATCCCGGCCCCTTATGCGCTTCGGCGGCCGGGGCGCCGAGGTGGTACGTTGCGCCTTTACGCGCGATGCCGCAGCAGGAGCACGACATGAGCAGTTCCGCGCCCAAGCCGTTCACCCTGGATGTGTCGGACGCCGATATTGCCGACCTCCGCCAGCGACTGACACGCACGCGCTGGCCCGACGAGCCGCCCTATGAGCCGTGGTCGACAGGCGCCAGCCTCGCCTACATGCAGGAGCTGTGCCGCTATTGGCAGTCCGGTTTCGACTGGCGCCAGTGGGAAGCGAAGCTCAACGGCTTCCGCCAGTTCACGGTGACCGTCGACGGCACCGATCTGCATTTCATCCACGAGCCCGGACGCGGACCGAACCCGATGCCGCTGCTGATCTCGCACGGCTGGCCCGGCTCCGTGTTCGAGTTCCACAAGCTGATCCCCCTTCTCACCGAGCGCTTCACAGTCGTCGCACCTTCGCTGCCGGGATATGCGCTCTCCTTCCGGCCGGGACAGAAGCGCTTCGGCATAACCGAGATCGCCGACCTCTACGCCGACCTGATGACCGATGTGCTGGGCTACAAGCGCTTTGGCGCCCAGGGTGGCGACTGGGGCGCCTTCGCCGCCTCGGTGCTCGGCCATCGCCACCCCGAGCGCACGATCGGCATCCATCTCAACCTGCTCGCCGTCCGCCGCGACACCAACATGATCGCCAACCCGACGCCCGAGGAGAAGGCATTCCTCGACGAGCTGGCACACTTCCTCAAGGAAGAGACCGGCTATCAGTGGATCCAGGGCACCCGGCCGCAAACTCTGGCGTTCGGCCTTTCGGACTCGCCCGCCGGCCTTGCCGCCTGGATCGTCGAGAAATTCCGTGCCTGGACCGACTGCGGCGGCAATCCCGAGAACGCCGTGAGCCGCGACGAGATGCTGGCCAACATCTCGCTCTACTGGTTCACGGGCTCGATCGGCTCCTCGTTCTGGCCCTACTACGCGCGCATGCACGGGCCCTGGCCGATCCCCGAGGGCAAGACCGTGGACGTGCCGATGGGTTACGCCGAGTTCCCAAGGGAAATCCTGCACCCGCCGCGCTCGCTCGCGGCCCGCACCTACACCGACATCCGCCGCTGGAGCACCATGAGCAAGGGCGGGCACTTCGCGGCGCTCGAGCAGCCGGATGCCCTTGCGAACGAGGTGATCGAGTTCTTTCGCGACGTGAGTTGAGCCTGTCCGCAGGTTGGGGCGAAGGGCGCGCGACCCGACACCAAGCCGAATGCGATAGCTTGCGTTGGGTCCGCCCCCGGCCTTCGCCGGGGTTGATCCAACCTACGAGACAATCACGCCGCGGCCTCGAGCACCATACGGGCCGCCTTTTCGCCGATCATGATCGACGGCGCATTGGTGTTGCCGGAGGTCAGCGTCGGCATGATCGAGGCGTCGGCAACCCGCAGGCCGGCGATGCCGTGCACGCGCAAGCGGTCATCCACCACGGCGGCCGGATCGCTGCCCATCCTGCATGTGCCGACGGGATGGTAGGTGGTCTCGGCCGTTCGCGTCACGAAGTCGAGGAGCTCGCTGTCGGACTTTGCCGCCGCACCCGGCGCGAACTCCGCGGCGCCGAGCCAGGCGAGCTGCGGCGCGGCGACGAGCCTGCGGACCGTGCGTATGCAGGCGAGCACGCAGTCGCGATCGCTGCTCTCGGCAAGGAAGTTGAAGCGTATGGCCGGCGGCTTGGCCGGGTCCGCCGACTTGATGTGGATGCTGCCCTTGCTGTCCGGCCGCAGCTGATGCGTGATGATCGTCATGCCTGGCTCCCTGGCGAGCTTGACATCGGGCGTCACCAGGAAGGGCTGGACCGTGAACATGGCATCCGGGCTGTCGAGACCGTCGCGGGTCTTGAAGAAGCCGCGCATGGGCGAAGCCGGCAGGCTCAGGAAGCCCGTCTGCGCAGTGATGTAGAGCAGGCCCTGCCACAGGGCTCCGAGCCCACGCGCCCGTTCGTTGAAGGTGACGCCGTGCCGGCCCACGCGCCACTTCATGCGCGGCGCGAAGTGATCGCGCAGGTTCTCGCCGACGCCGGCCAAGTTGTGGCGCACCTCGATGCCGAGACCCTTCAGGCGGTCCGCCTGGCCAATGCCTGAGAGCTCCAGGAGCTGCGGCGAGGCGATGGCGCCGGCGGAGACGATGACTTCGCGGGCCGCACGCGCCTCGCGCTTCTGGCCGTGCACGGCATAGCGCACGCCCACGCAGCGCTTGCCGTCCAGAATCAAGCCTTCCGCCAGCGCTCCCGTTTCGATGCCGAGGTTGGGGCGCGTGCGGGCAGGATCGAGATAGCACCGCGCCGTGCTCATGCGCCGGCCCCGGTGAATGGAGCCTTGCGTCATGGAGATACCTTCCTGATCGGCCCCGTTGTAGTCGCGGTTATGCCTGATGCCGACGGTCTCGGCCGCTGCAATGAAGCTGTCGTAGAGCCGGCCGCGCTCCGGATTGTCGGAGATCCTGAGCGGCCCCTCGCGCCCGCGCACCTGGGCGTCGCCGCCGGCATAGCTCTCCATGCCCTTGAAGATCGGCAGCACGTCCTGGTAGCTCCAGCCGCGATTGCCAAGCTGCGCCCAGTGGTCATAGTCCTGGCGTTGGCCGCGCACCCACACCATGCCGTTGATGGCGCTCGATCCTCCGAGCATGCGGCCCCGTGGGACGGGGATGGCGCGCTCTCCATTGCTCGTTTCAGGCTCGGAGGCATAGAGCCAGTTGACACCCGGCCGGTTGATGAACTTGGCGAAGCTTACCGGCACGCGCGAGAGGGGATGCGTCTCGCCGCCGGCCTCCAGCAGCAGCACCTGGTAGCGGCCACTTTCGCTGAGACGGTTTGCAAGCGCAGCGCCGGCCGACCCCGCGCCGACGATGATGTAGTCGACTGTATGCTGGTACATGTACTTCCTTCCCCAGACGCCCAAATTTCTGTTTTAGAGGCCGCGACCGGCGGTACCTGAGTGCCCGCAGCCCCGATCGTTGCCAATTTCAATCGACGGAACGGACCGATCAATCCCCGCCTGTGCAATGCCATTGTGCTCGTGTGAGCCTGATCGCGAAGTTCGTTCCTCGCCTGCCGCACATAGAACGGAGCTGATCGGAAGTTGCACTAACCCGGCGTCGCCGGCCGTGGCGCAGGAACGGCGGGGGCCATGGGCACGGAGGGCGGTATCGCGGGCGGTAGGGGGGGCGGCGCCTGCTCGAGTTGCCGGCGCTGGCGCTCCGCCTCCTCGCGTCGGCGCGTCTCGTCGAGCTTGCGGAGCCGCTCCAACTCCTCCACGTCGCGCTCCATGCGCCGCACCGCCAGCTCGCGTTCCAACGCCTCGGAATTTATGCGCGGCTCCAGCTTGGCCAGCGCGGCCACCGGACCGCGGTAGATGAGGACGACCGCGGGCAGGGCGGGCTTGTCGCCCGCCTGTCGGCGTTGCTCCAGGTGCCAATCCGCTTCCATGTCGAAGGTCTTGAGATCGAGATTCGCCATGCCGGCCGCCCGGCCCTCGGGCGTGTCGACGGCGAAGGGCTTGACGGCAAGCCGCCCGTCGGCAATGCCGACGTCGAAGCGGGCGGGAAGCTCGAGCATGCCGCCTGCAA
The DNA here is from genome assembly GCA_050248715.1 of Hyphomicrobiaceae bacterium. Taxonomy (GTDB): domain Bacteria; phylum Pseudomonadota; class Alphaproteobacteria; order Rhizobiales; family Hyphomicrobiaceae; genus AWTP1-13. The sequence goes on from JBFWRV010000018.1 coordinate 63,093, forward strand.
GAGACGCCGCCAGCGTCTGCCTCACGACCGCCTGGAGTTCGTCGGGGCTGCTGCGGAGCGCGGCTTCGGCGGTCTTGCCGATGGCCCCCGGCCACAGCGCCGCGAGCCTGGCTTCTCCGAGCTCGAGCCTGCCGCTGCCCTGCAGTACCGAGACGGCGCTGCGCGGCGAGGTGCCTCTGCCCGCAAACTTGATCTCCGCGTCGATGCTGCCGCCGGAGCCCCGTTTGGCCGTGGCCGCACCGGCGAGCGCGGCGACGCTGCCGCCTGCCAGGCGCACGCTGCCGCTGACGTCGGCTCCGGCCGCGACCTTTTCCACCAGCAGCGCCGCAGTGGATCGCCCTCCGAGAGCGTCGCCCTCGATGCGGCTTTCGGCCTTGCCAGACGAAAGGGTGATGTCGATGCCGGCGCGGCTGATGCCGATGCCGTCGGCGATCACGAGGCGTCCGGCATCGATGCGGATGCTGCCGTCGAAAATCTCGAACGCCACCGCGTCGAAGGGCTCGTCCGGCCAGGGGCTGCGCCGTCCTGCAATGGCGGTCTCCGCCGCGGCGGTGACCGCGAGCCGCTGGTCGAGCAGGGGCCCCAGAAGCTTCGCGGCCGAGATCTCGTCGATGGCCACGCGAGCCTCGATGCGGCGGCGAGCGCCGGAGGCGAGCGCGAGCCGGCCGCTCACGTCGCTGCCGCCGACGTTGAGCGCCAGGTGCTCGACGGTGAGGCTGCCCTCGCGGGCGGCGAACTTCAGCGAGCCGGCAACGGGGACACCATCGAGCCGCAGCGGCCCGGCCAGCCCGGCGAGCGCGGCGACGCGCGCGCCGTTGTCCGTCTTGATGTCCAGGTCGCCCGCGGCCGAGTTGCCCGAAGGCGAGGCGACGAGCTGGCCGCGGAAACGCAGCCCCAGATCACCCGCCTCCGCCGACACCAGTGTCGACAGGCCCTCGCCAGGCACGCCGGCGGCCTTGATGAGCACGCGTCCTGGACCCGTGTTGACGCTGCCGCCCCCCGGGCCGGTGGGCGCCACGAGCGCTGCCAATGCGTTCGCATTGCCGCCTTCGATCAGGGCCGTCAGGTCGGCAGGTCCCGTGCGCCAGCCCCCCTGGCCGCCGTCGAGGCGGGCATTGAGCTTCACGGCCGCGCCGTTGGCCTCGCCGTCGATTGCAAGATCGGCCGAGGTGGGCGTGCGCACGCCGAACGCCATGGATCCCGCGAGCCGCAGGGGCACCATCGCCTGCGCGCGCAGGGTATCGGGCCGGAGCGCCTCGGGAACGCCGAGCAGCTCCGCCAGCGGAGCGATTGCCGTGGCAGCGTCGGCGCTCACGAATCCGCGCAGGCTCCCCTTCGGGCGGGAAGCGGCGTCGATTACGTCGCCCTCCAGCTCCAGATTGAAGCCGCGGTCGCTCGCGACCCGCAGTAGCGGCAGCCGGAGCCGTCCGCCGCGAAGCTCGATCTCCACGGCCACGTCGCGATAGTTGCGCGTCCCCGTGATCAGCTCGCCGGCGTTGATGCGCACCAGGGCGTCCGTCTGCATGCTGCGCCAGCCGGGTTTGAGAGCGGTCGGTTCTTGCGACGTTGCGCGACCCGTTACCGGGCCGCGCAGCAGCAGACCGAACACGTCGGCGAGACTGGCCCCTGCGGGGATGATCGCGCGCGCGTCGAGTTGGGGACCCTCGAGGAGCAGCGTCAGCTCCGGCCGCCCTTGCCATCGGTACTGGGCGCTCGCGGTGATGGCCGTACCGGAAACATCGCCGACCAGATTGCGAACGCTGGCGCGATACGGTGCAAGGGAAAGCTGCGTGCGCAGGCCGAAGGTGCCGTCGCCCCGGCCGTCGACGCCCAGCGCGCCCGCGGTCGCCCAGGAGAGGAAGCGGGCGAGGCTGACGCCGTGCAAGTTCAGGCTGCCGTCGAAGGCGGCCTCGCCGGATGGGCCGGTGACCGCGCCTTTCAGCGCGCCGCGGCTGCCGCCGGGAAGCCCCAGGCTCAGCTCCTCGATCTCCAGCCGGTCCTCGAAACGCACAAGCGAGAGATGAACGGCATTGACGGCTTCCCGGCCGACATTGGCCTGGTCAATGGCGAAGGTCGCGCGAGAGCGGCCGGCGGCCGGGAGCAGGTCGCGCAGTCCGATCGCAAGCGGCACGATGCTGTCGAGAGGACCCGCGGCGGTGCCGGCTCCGGCGATGCTGTCGAGGTCGAGCCAGCGGGACGACAGGTTCATGTCGACGGACAGGGCGTCCCGCCACAGCGCCTTGATCTCGCCCGACAGGATCTGCGGCCGCCCGTCCTGCTCGAAGGAGAGCGCGAGTTCCGACAGCGTCGCGCCTCTCGGATTGGCCCGTACGGCCGCGCGCAGGTCGAAGGCCGGCTCGTCCCGGCCCGGCCCGGCCCGACCGTCCTCGCCCTTGGCGCGCCCTCCTGCGGAACGGGGCGTGCGCCAGAAGCCGGCGATCGGCAAGCGGGCGGTCAACTCGCCCTCCAGATGTGGTTTGCCGGTCAGATCGGCCAGTCGGCCGTCGAGCGTGTAGCTCGTGACTCCGTCGGCGGAGCGCAGCAGCACCTTGAGGCGCACGTCGCCATCGCCTTCGGCCTTTGAGGTGCCGATTCTAAGTTCTCGGGCGCTGCCCTCCTTGCCGACCGTGCCCTTGAAGCGATAGGGGCCTTCGAGAGAGGGTGCGGCAAGCTCGCCGCTGATGTTCTCGAAGCTCAGCCGCTCCGAGCCGTCCGGGCCATGCACCGCGAGCAGGCCGTCGGTGATCCTCACGGAGGTCAGGGTAACGTTGTTCGGCAGGTAGGCGGCATTGCTGAGCGCCTGGCCGAAACTCTGCCAGTTCCAGCCGTCGCGCTCGTCGACGGCAAGGCGCAGGGCAGGGCGATGCAGCTCCACCTCGTTGGCCTCGACCACGCCGCGAAACATCGGCGGGATGGAGAGCTTCATGGTCAAGCTCTCGCTCCGGAAGAACGCATCCTGGAGATTGACGGAGGCGTCCGCGATGCGCACCTTTTCCAGACGGAAGTAGGGGGTCGGGAGCACGTGCAGCGTCACGGTGCCGCCCACTCTGACCTCGCGGCCTAGAAGGCGCGTCGCCTCCTCCTCGAACACGCCCCGATAGCCGTTCCAGTCGATCAGATAGGGCACAGCAAAGAGCGCGCTCGTGATCGTGATCACAAAGACAGCTACGGCGATGAAGAACTTGCTCATACGCCGGCCTTGCTCCCCGCCATGCTCGCGCTGTCCGTGCGAGGCCGGATGCGGCCGCGCATGGGTAGTCGGCTGCCGTCTGGTAGCGCCCGAGGCCGCATCAAACCGTCCCTTCCGGCGCGCCGCACCGGCCGTAGCGAGCCCGCGCGAACCCTACGCCGATCCTGCGTGCAAGTATCACACAGTTGGGCATAAGTTTGGATCACGAAATTGCCGCCGGCCCGTGCCCCGGAGGGTTGTGGGCAGGCTTCTCTGCCGGGTTGCCGGCCCGTCATGGGTGCTATAGTCGCAACCGATGTCAGCGAGTCGCCAACGAGCCCCTGCCTTGGATGCGCCGGAGCCAGCGCCTGCCGCAGCCGCATCCAATTCCGCGCGCGCCCTTGGGTTGCCGGCGGCGGCGCCCTATCTGGACGGCCTCAACCCCGAGCAGCGGGCGGCTGTGGAAGCTGTCGACGGGCCGGTGCTGGTGCTGGCGGGCGCCGGTACCGGCAAGACGCGCGTGCTGACCGCACGCATTGCTCACATCCTGTGCACCGGGCGGGCGCGCGGCTCCGAAATCCTCGCCGTCACCTTCACCAACAAGGCGGCGCGCGAGATGAAGGAGCGCATCGGCGCGCTCGTCGGCGGTGCCGTGGAAGGCATGCCATGGCTCGGAACCTTCCACTCCATCGGCGTCAAGATCCTGCGCCGGCATGCCGAGCTCGTGGGCTTGAAGTCTGGCTTCACGATCCTGGACACCGACGACCAGATCCGGCTGATCAAGCAGGTCATCGAGAGCGAAGGGCTGGACAAGGATCGCTGGCCGGGGCGCCAGCTTGCCGCCCTGATCGACGGCTGGAAGAACCGCGGCCTCACACCCGACAAGGTGCCGCGCGGAGAAGCGTTCGCCTTTGCCGAGGGCAAGGGAGCGGCCCTCTACTCCGCCTATCAGAGGCGACTCAAGGAGCTGAATGCGGCCGACTTCGGCGACCTGCTGCTCGAGGTGCTGCGGCTGTTCCTGGAGCATCCGGACGTGCTTGCCGACTACCAGCGCCGCTTCCGCTACACCTTGGTGGACGAGTATCAGGACACCAACGTGGCCCAGTACTTGTGGCTGCGGCTCATCGCCGGCGGTTCGCCCAACATCTGCTGCGTCGGCGATGACGACCAGTCGATCTACGGCTGGCGCGGCGCCGAGGTCGACAACATCCTGCGCTTCGAAGCGGACTTTCCGGGTGCCAAGGTCATCCGCCTGGAGCGGAACTACCGCTCCAAGGGCCACATCCTGGCGGCCGCGTCCGGGCTCATCGCCCACAACAAGGGCCGCCTCGGCAAGACGCTGTTCACCGACGATCAGATGGGCGAGCCCGTCGTGGTCAGCGGCATGTGGGACGACGACGAGGAGGCGCGCTCCGTCGGCGAGGACATCGAAGCGCTGAAGAGCCGCGGCGTGCGCCTCAACAGCATGGCAATACTGGTGCGGGCCTCCTTCCAGATGCGCGCCTTCGAGGACCGCTTCGTCACGCTGGGGCTTCCCTATCGCGTGATCGGCGGCCCGCGCTTCTATGAGCGCCAGGAGATCAAGGACGCCATCGCCTACCTCGAGGTCACGCTGAACCCCACCAACGACCTCAAGTTCGAGCGCATCGTCAACGTGCCCAAGCGCGGCCTCGGCGACACGGCGCTGAAGCGCGTGAACGAGCTGGCCAGGGCGCGCACCATCCCGCTCTATCAGGCCGCGCGCGAGATCGTGGAGACGGAGGAGTTGACGGGCAAGGCGCGAAGATCGCTCGCCGACCTTGTTGCCGCCTTCGAGCGCTGGCGCGGACGGATCGACGGCATGAAGCACACCGAGCTCGCCGAGCTGATCCTGGATGAATCCGGCTACACGCAGATGTGGCAGAACGACAAGAGTCCGCAGGCGCATTCCCGGCTCGAGAACCTGAAGGAGCTGATCCGGTTCATGCACGAGTTCGAGACGCTGCAGGGCTTCCTGGAGCATGTCTCGCTCGTGATGGATGCCGATGCCCAGGACGGCGACGATCGCGTCTCGCTGATGACGCTGCATGCCGCCAAGGGCCTGGAGTTCGACGTGGTGTTCCTGCCGGGCTGGGAGGAGGGGCTGTTCCCGCACCAGAGGAGCCTCGACGAGAGCGGCCAGGCAGGCTTGGAGGAGGAGCGGCGGCTCGCCTACGTCGGCCTCACGCGCGCACGCCGGCAGGCGAAGGTCAGTTTCGTGCAGAACCGGCGCAACCGCGGACTGTGGCAGGCAGCAGCCCCCTCGCGCTTCGTCGACGAGCTGCCCGGGGCAAATGTCGAGGTCAACGAGCCGAAAACCGCCTACGGCGGCGCGGGACGGTTCAACCCGTACGGGCGGAGCCGCTTCGACGAGCCGGCGGCGGGTTTTCAGAGCGGCTACGCGACGCCCGGCTGGCAGCGCGCCAAGGAGCAGTGGAGCCGCGACGACCGCCGCCGCTCGAGCGGCCCGACGACCATCGACGGCGAGCTTGTTGCGTCCTCGACGGGGCGCGGCGCGGGCTTCGAACCCGGCGAGCGCGTCTTTCACCAGAAATTCGGCTACGGCAGCATCGCCGAGGTGGATGGCAACAAGCTGACGATCGATTTCGACAAGGCCGGGCGCAAGCGCGTCGTCGACAGCTTTGTGGCGCGGCCCGAACAGGTGTGAGCGGAACGCCGCACGCCATCCATCTAGTGTCCCGGCGGCCTCGACAAGCACGACCGGAAGGCCCTAGAAACACCGGCAATTCGAGCTGCGGCAAAGGTGGGGCATGCGCCGGGTTCTCCGCGCGCAAGCCGCCAGCGGGAAGGCGGAAACGGGGAGGTGAAGCATGGCAATGGCCAGCATCACGCGTGACGGCCCGATCGGAGAGGAAACCGCCAGCACCCAACCCTCCTCACGCGCTGCAGGCGTCGCGGCAGCCGCCTCGGCCGATCCGCATTCGCAGTCGGGCCGGCAAGCCCAGCGCGAAAAGTTCCTGCCCGTCACCAGCTATGCCCTGATCGACCGACTGACGTCCGCCTGGAGTGGAGGAAATGCCGACCAGGCGCGCCGGTTCATGCGCTATCTGTCGTTCTGGCGGCGCCAGTCCTACACGGCCAAGCTGCTCGAGCTGGAGCAGGTGTACGAGCCGTTCGCTCCCGACAGCGACAACCTCGTGACCCGCGCCTACAGCCCCGAGGAGAAGCGCGGCATGCAAAGGCGCCTCGTGGAGCTGATGTCGGGCCTGCTCGAGCAGGGCAACTTCACGCGCGTCGATCCCGAGAACGTGCACTTCATCCTGACGAAAGACTCCGCCTACGGCCTCGATCTGCAGGTCGACCTCGACGCGTTCGAGGAAATCCTGATCTACTACCGCGGCGCCACCACCATCACCGAGCGTCGCCGCGACGTGCGCAAGGCCTACATCGGCTGGCGGGAAGTGCAGATCCCCGTCTTCCGGCGCATGTTCCTGCTCTTCAAGCTCAAGCCCTTCGACGCGCGCGTGCGCGAGGTGATGGAGGAGCAGAAGCTCGACAAGAAGGACGCCGAGCGCATCGTGCGCAAGCTGCGCGGCCTGCTGCCGCCCACGGTGACCAGCGACTGCATCTACATCAAGCTGTTCAAGAACATGCCGCGCAGCGACGTGGAGATGATCTTTCCCAACACCAAGGTGCGCTTCCGCCTTTTCGACAAGATCAAGTTCGGCGTCACGGCCGGCGGCGGGCTGGGCATGGGCCTGTTCGGCACCATCGGCAAGATCGCGCTCGCCAGCAATCCCTATACCTTGGCGGGCGCCGTGGCCGGGTTCGGCGGCGTCGCGCTGCGGCAGGCGACCAACTTCATCAATCAGCGCAACCGCTACATGGTGGTGCTGGCGCAGAACCTCTACTTCCACGCCATGGCCGACAACCAGGGGGTGATGACGCTGCTCGCCGACCAGGCGGCCGAGGAGGACTTGAAGGAGGAGATGCTGCTTTACAGCGTGCTCGCCAGGGAGCCTGTCAACATCGCAGAGCTCGGCCGCGTCGATTCCATGATCGAGGACCTGCTAAACAGGACCTTCGGTGTCAACGCCGACTTCGACGTGGAGGATGCGCTGCAGCGGCTGAAGCAGGAGGGCATCGTGACCGAGCTGCCCGACGGAACACTGCGGGCTCTGCCGCCGCGTGAGGCTGCGCTGCGCATCGACAAGCTTTGGGACGCCTGTCTCGACGAGCTGCCCGATTTCGTCCCGGCGATGGGGCACGAGGTCGACGAGATCCACGACCACATGCAGAGCTGAGCGCATCGAGTTCACAACTCGGTCCCGCTCGCTCCTGTTTGCTGGAGCGGCTCCTCGCCTTGACGGGGAGGGCACCCCAACCCCTCCCCTCCCCCCGCAAGGGGAGGGGAGGGGAAGGCAAGGAGACCTACGTCAACGCTCGATCACGAGCGCAACGCTGCGGTCGCTCGGATCGACGATCACGACGTCACGCTCCGCGACGACGAACCGGAATCGGCGCAGCTCCGGCACGCTGTCGATCACTACGCCGCGGAAGTCGTGCAGCTCGACGTTTCGCGGGATCTCGGCGCCCAGGGCCAGCCTCACACGCACGTTCGCCGGCTCGTAGTCGTTGCCGATACTGTCGAGCACCAGCGCGCGCTGCTCCGACGTGAGCCGCAGCTCCATGCGGTCGGGGCGCTTGGCGGCCTGCTGCGGGCGCTCCTCGATCACGTCGACGACCTCGTAGGTGGCCGGATCGACAATGATGATCTCATCCTCGACCACGACGTAACGGTAGGCCGAATAGGCCGGCACGATGGCGAGCACCGCTGCCGGAACGGCATAGAGTCGGACGCGACGCGGGACGTGAGCACCCACGCGAACGCTGAACTTTGCGTCGGCCCGGGCGCTGCGGCGATCGAACTTGCCGCGCAGATCAGTGCGCTGTTCGCTGCTCAGCCGTTCACGCGCAGAGCGGACTTCCTCGTGCTTCTGCGCCTGCTGCCCGTCGCGGCCACCTTCGGCCTTCTTCGAACTGTCGGGCTGCTGACCAGCTGTGCCCGGACGCCTCTCCTGCTTGTCCTGTCCGCGCTCCGTTGCGCGGTGCTCCTGGCGGCCAGGCTCGGCCTTCTTGCGGTCCTGGTCCGTCGGCTCGGCTCGCTTGCGGTCGCCCTGCTCGGCCTTCTTGTCGCGGTCGGGTGCTTGCGCGGCCGGCCGCTCCTTGTTGCGCTCCTTGGGCTCGGCGCTGCGGTTGGGCTCCTTTGCCGGGGCAGTGGCACGCGGTCCACGATCGCGCTCGGTGGCGGGTGCTCTGCTCGGAGGCGCCGCACGCTCGGGCGGCGCTGCACCGGGGCCGGCCCCCCCGCCGGCTCCGCCGGGCCCCTCCTTCATCTGCGCGATCGTCAGCGATGCGCTGGCCAGCAGGGCCGCGCCCGCTACGATGGCCGTCGACATTATCCTCATTGCCAACTCCGTGGTTTCACAGCGATTGTGCGTCAACGCCGCTTCTCATCGAGGGTTCCGCCGACGCAATCGCCTGCTACCGCGGCGCAATGTGGGCGGGATTGCCTGGCGCTTGCCTCGGTCCGTGGCCGCGCCCTATTACTGGGCGCATGTTCCAGACCTACGAAGCTCCCGAGACGCGACAGAATGGCACCGGCCGGATCGACGCATTGCGGCGCGAAATGGCGAAGGCCAGGCTTGATGCGCTCCTCGTGCCGCGCTCAGACGAGCACCAGGGCGAGTATGTCGCCCCCTCGGCCGAGCGGCTGAAATGGCTGACCGGGTTTTCCGGCTCGGCCGGATTCGCCGTCATCGGAAGAACGAGCGCTGCGCTGTTCGTCGACGGCCGCTATGTGGTGCAGGCTCCCCAGCAGGTGGACACGCGCACGTTCAAGGTGCTGCAGGTTCCTCAGGCCAAACTCGAGGACTGGATCATCGCGCACGTCAAGGCGGGCGGTACGGTCGGCTTCGATCCGAAGCTGCACACGGCGGCTGCAATCGAGGAGCTGGCCAAAAGCCTGCAGGCGAAGGGCATCAAGCTGAAGGCGCTCGCGCGCAACCCGGTGGACAGGATCTGGGGGCGCGATCGACCACCCCCGCCGCAGGGCTCCATCATTTCCCATCCCATCCGCTATGCCGGCAAGGCGGCGGAGCAGAAGATCGCCGACCTCCAGGCCGCGCTCCGCAAGGAGGGCGAGGACTGGGTGGTGCTGACGCTGCCGGACTCGATCGCCTGGCTCTTCAACATCCGCGGCTCGGATGTTGCGCACAATCCCGTGCCGCTGGCCTTTGCCCTGGTGCCGGCGAGCGGCAAGGCCGAGCTTTTCCTCGATCCGGCCAAGGTCGGGCCGGAGGCCAAGGTGCATCTGGCGCCGCTGGCCAGGATCAGCGAACCGTCGGCGCTCGAGACCAGGCTCGGGGCGCTCAAGGCCTCGCCCAAACGCGTCCGCCTCGATCCCGGATCGGCCTCGAGCTGGTTCTTTCGCAAGCTCGGCGGTGGCAAGGCGCGCATCGTCCGCGGCAGCGATCCCTGCCTGCTGCCCAAGGCGCGCAAGAATTCCGCCGAGATCAAAGGCGCGCGCGCCGCGCAGCGGCGCGACGGGGCGGCCGTGGTCCGATTTCTCGCCTGGCTCGACCGCGAGGCGCCGGGCGGCCGCCTCGACGAGATCATGGTCGCACGCCAGCTCGAGACCATCCGCAGCGAGACCCAGGCCCTCAAGGAGATCAGCTTCGACACCATCTCCGGTGCCGGACCCAACGGTGCCATCGTGCACTACCGGGTCACCACGGCCACCAACCGCAGGCTCGAGGCAGGGCAGCTTTATCTGATCGACTCCGGCGGCCAGTACCTGGACGGCACCACCGATATCACGCGCACGGTCGCCATCGGCAAGCCCTCGCGCGAGATGCAGGAGCGGTTCACGCTCGTGCTGAAGGGCCACATCGCCATCGCCACGGCGCGCTTCCCGAAGGGTACGCGCGGTGTCGACCTGGACCCCTTTGCGCGGCGGGCGCTGTGGGAAGCAGGCCTCGACTTCGATCATGGCACCGGCCACGGCGTCGGCAGCTACCTCTCCGTTCACGAAGGGCCGCAGAGCATTTCCAAGCGCGGCATGGTTGCGCTGGAGCCGGGGATGATGATCTCCAACGAGCCCGGCTACTACAAGGAGGGGGCCTACGGCATCCGCATCGAGAACCTGGTGCTGGTGACGGAGCCCGAGAAGATTTCAGGGGGCGACCGCGAGATGATGGGATTCGAGACCCTGACGTTCGCGCCCTTCGACCGGCGCCTCGTGCGGCCTGAGCTGCTCAGCGCGCCGGAGCTTGCCTGGCTCAATGCCTATCACGCGCGCGTCGCAGAACTCACCGGCCCGGAACTCGGGCCCACCGACCGCGCCTGGCTCGAGGCGGCCACCGCGCGTATCGGCTGAGGTCAGCGGCTGAGGCTCAGTCGCGCCGAGGCGCCGCCGCCGCTCAGGCTCGCGGTCATGCGGTTGCCGTTGACGATGATGGCGATCGACCCCGAGGTTGCGTACTCGGCATTGTAGAAACCGCCGGAGAAGCGATTGGCCGACGTGCGCGACAAGGCGGCGGTCTGCGCGATGCGCCCTGATGGCGTCGCACATACGGCGCTCATCGCAAAACTGCTGCTCGTCTGACGACGGAAGGTTGCCCGGCAGCGCGCCTTCTCGCGCGAGCCCGACGGGAATACGACCGTGCCGCCGCCGCTCCAGGAGCCTTCGAGGCTGGCCGGGTGCGGCTTGGCCCGCTGGGAGACGGCCGCAGGAGCGGCAGCGAGCAGGCAGGCGCCGGCGAGGAGCAGGCTAGCCGCGCGATGCTTGAGGGTTAGGCGCTGGTCCTGGCCGGTCATAGCATGAAGCCCATGTTGATCGTGACGGAGCTGCACCGAGGAAGAATTCGGAGCGTGCACGGAGTTTGGCAAGAACGACGCGGGTGGGCAATGCGAACATTTCCGTGATTTGCTCTTGCCGACAACCTCCACAGTTACCATACCGCTGCAAAATTAACCTGCACTCTCAGGTGATATCCCCATGACGACGGCTCCTGAAGGCCGACGGGGGAGCGCTGCACAGGCTTGCGGACAGCCTGACAGTTGGACGGGAAGCCTCAACCGCTGCGCCCGGTCGCCGCTGCTTGAGCCAGTTCTGTCAAGCACCCGCGCCGTTTCCGCAAGCGGAGCACATCGGCGGGACGCCAGCCCCGGCTTCGGCGCAGAATGAGTGGGCGGGGGCCTTGCGAGGCGCTTCGCTTGGCGAGCGTGATGTGTGCTGCCAGACTGCGCGCAGCCTTCGAGCAAGAAGAGGTCCGTCGGGAGGAGAGCCCATGCAGTTCGGCATCTTCTACGAGCACCAGTTGCCCCGGCCCTGGGTCGAGGGTGCGGAGCTGAAACTCTTCCAGGAGGCGCTCGACCAGGTGGAGTTGGCCGACAAGCTCGGCATCGACTTCGCCTGGGAGGTGGAGCACCACTTCCTGGAGGAATACTCGCATTCCTCGGCGCCAGAGGTGTTCCTCGCCGCCTGCTCGCAACGCACCAAGCGCATCCGGCTCGGCCACGGCATCGTGCTGATGCCGCCCAGCTACAACCATCCCGCCCGCGTCGCCGAGCGCATCGCCACGCTCGATCTCGTCTCTGCCGGACGGGTCGAGTGGGGCACAGGCCAGGGCGCCTCGGCGGCGGAGCTCGGCGGCTTCGGCATCCACCCCGACGAGCGCCACGCCATGTGGGTGGAAGCCACCACCGAAGCCGCCAACATGCTGGTGATGGACCCCTACCCCGGCTATCAGGGCAAGTACTTCTCAATGCCTTGCCGCAACCTCGTGCCCAAATCGGTGCAGAAGCCGCATCCGCCGCTCTGGGTCGCCTGCTCGAAGCGCGAGACCATCCATCAGGCCGCCCGACATGGAATCGGCGCCCTCACCTTCGCCTTCGTCGACCAAAGCGAGGCGATCAAGTGGGTCCAGGAATACTACGACATCGTCAAGTCGGACGAATGCGTGCCCATCGGCCACACCGTCAATGCCAACATCGCGATGGTGGCGGGGTTCTCCTGCCACGCCGATGAGGAGGAGGCGCGCCGACGCGGGCTCGACGGCTTCCGCTTCTTCGGCTACGCGCTGGGCCATCACTATATTTTCGGCGAGCACACGCCGGGGCGCACCAGCATCTGGGCCAACTACGAGAAGGCGCGCGACGTGCTTCCCACCTCGCCCGGCGCCGGCGGCATCGGCACGCCCGAGCAGATCGCCGCCAACATGGTTCGCTTCGAGGAGGCGGGGGTCGACCAGGTGGTGTTCCTGCAGCAGAGCGGCAGGAACGAGCACGCCCACATCTGCGCGTCGCTGGAGCTGTTCGCGGCCTCCGTCATGCCGGCCTTCAAGGCGCGCCACGCCGCGCGCGAGGCGCGGAAGCAGGCCGAGCTTGCCCCTTACATCGCGCGCGCCATGGCCCGCAAGGTGCTCCGACCTTCGCTGCGGGACGGCGAAATTCCCAGCATCGCGGCGCTGGGCCAGCAGCGCGCCCGCGACGAATCCGTCGACGGGAAAACCGCCAACTTCGGCCGCGGCGGCGAGGCGCTGGTGCCGCTGGAAGATCCGTTGAAGAAGGTGAAGGCGTAGGGTGCAAAAGGGCGGAGCCGCATTGCGCCGATCAACGGGCAAATCGGTGCAATGCGCTCCGCTCTTGCACCCTACGGGACACCCTCGTCCCGAGCCTGTCGAAAGACGGCAGCGCTCGCCAAGCCGTGCTTCGACAGATTCAGCACGAGGTCCTGCTTCAGCACGAGGTCCTGCGCGTTGGGCCCCGGACAGCGAGTCTCACAGCGGGTCCCAGTTGAACACGTCCTGGGAGCGGTCGAGCGGGTAGAAGTCGCGCTTGAAGGCCGGCAGCATGGTCTCGGCGAGGGATTGCGGTGTCCAGCCGTTCTCCTTGTGCGCGACGCGCACGGGCCGCGACTGGCTCATCAGGAAGATCTCGTCCTTGCGCACGGCAAAAATCTGTCCTGTGACGTCCTTGGAGAGGTCGCTGGCCAGGAACACGCAGATCGGCGCAATTTTGGAGGCCGTCATCGTGTTCTGGATGCGCTCCACGCGTGCCTTCTGCTCGGGCGTTTCGACGGGGATGGTGCCGATGAGCCGCGACCAGGCGAACGGCGACACGCAGTTGGAGCGCACGTGGAAGCGGGACATGTCGAGCGCGATCGATTTCGACAGGCCGACGATGCCGAGCTTGGCGGCGGCGTAGTTGGCCTGCCCGAAGTTGCCGACGAGGCCCGAGGTGGAGGTGAAGTGCACGAAGGAGCCCGACTCCTGCTCCTTGAAGTAGGGCGCCGCCGCCTTCGACATGTAGAAGGCGCCGTAGAGATGCACCTTGATCACCGCGTCCCAATCCACCGCGCTCATGCGGTGGAAGATGCGGTCGCGCAAAATGCCGGCATTGTTAACGACGCAGTCGATGCGGCCGAAGTTGTCGATGGCCGTCTTGATGATGCGCTCGGCGCCCTGCGGGTCGGCAACGCTGTCGCCGTTGGAAACAGCCGCGCCGCCAGCCTTGCGGATCTCGTCGACCACCTGGTCGGCGACCGACTTATCCGCGCCCTCGCCCTCGGCGGAGCCGCCGAGATCGTTGACCACCACCTTGCCGCCCTCGGCGGCGGCCAGCATGGCGATCTCCCGCCCGATGCCGCGCCCTGCTCCAGTGACGACGATGACTTTGCCTTCAACGCACTTTGCCACGTTCGCTCTCTCAACTTGCTCCAACCCCGTGGTGAGCTTGTCGAACCACGGTTGACATGCCCTGCCCGTCCTTCGACAAGCTCAGGACGAGGTCGCGTGCGTGGTGCCGGGGCGCCACGCACAGTAGCTAGGCCCCGAACTTGCCGACGATGGAGATCGCCGCCACGTTGCGCTGCGGGAAGCCGCCGAGATTGTGGGTGAGGCCGAAGACCGGCTCCTGCTTCCTCTGCCGCTCGCCGGCACGGCCCTGCATCTGCAGGTACATCTCGTAGATCATCCGCAGGCCCGAGGCGCCGATCGGGTGGCCGAAGCACTTCAGGCCGCCGTCGATCTGGCAGGGCACCTTACCGTCGTGGTCGTAGAAACCGTCGAGCACGTCCTTGATGGCACCGCCCTCGGGCGAGATGTGCAAATCCTCCATGGTGACGAGCTCGGTCACCGAGAAGCAATCGTGCACCTCGATGAGGCTCAGCTGCTCGCGCGGCTTGTCGATGCCGGCTTCCGCGTAGGCGCGCTTCGACGCGATGCGCGTGGTGGCGAAGTAGCTGCCGTCCCACGAGTTGTGCTGGGCCTCCAGCCCGTTCGACACCGCCACCTGCAGCGCCTTGATGGAGATCATGTCCTTCTTGCCGAGACTGCGGGCCACCTCGGGCGTGGCGACGATGGCGCAGGCGGCGCCGTCGCTCACGCCGCAGCAGTCGTAGAGGCCCAGCGGCTCGGCCACCGTCGGCGCGTTCAGCACGGTATCTATGGTGATCTTGTTGCGCAGATGCGCCTTCGGGTTCCGCGAGCCGTTGTCATGGCTCTTGACGGAGATGTGCGCCATCGCCTGCTTCAAGTCCTTGGGATCGACGTTGTGCTTGGCGCGGTAGGCGGCGGCAAGCTGGGCGAAGCTGCCGGGCGCGGAGGCGTTCGGGTTGGTCATGTCGTTGAGGGGGCCGCGACCCCGCTGCGGCAAGCCGCCGTAGCCCGTGTCCTTCAGCTTCTCGACCCCGAGGGCGAGAGCCACGTCGGCCGCGCCGGAGGCCACGGCATACACGGCGCCGCGGAACGCCTCGGTACCGCTGGCGCAGTAGTTCTCGACGCGCGTGACGGGAATGAACGGCAGGCGCAGCGCCTGGGCCAGCGGTGTTGCCGACTTGCCGACGTGCTGCTCCTCGATGGCCGTGGCGAGCCAGGCGGCGTCGATCTGCTTGGTGTCGATGCCGGCATCGGCGACGGCCTCGGTGTAGGCCTCCACCATCAGGTTGTCGGCTTCCTTGTCCCAGCGCTCGCCGAACTTGGAGCACCCCATGCCGAGAATGACGACCTTGTCCTTGATGCCTTTTGCCATGGATGGATCTCCCAGTATTCGTCTGTCGCCCAGGTTTTGTCATGGTCGGGCTTGTCCCGACCATCCAGTCCTCCGCTCGCTCCGGCGCTCGCGGTACACTGGGTCCTCGGGACAAGCCCGAGGACGACAGCGGAGCCTATGTCGGCACCAGCACTCTAACCTTTGCCCGAGGCCGTCGGGGCAGCTTTCCAGTAGTAGCGGCGGAAGCCGCGGTTGGCATCGATATCCTTGATGCGGAACATCATGCGCATGGGCTGGCCGACCTTCAAAGCATCGCCATCGATGTCGGTGAAGTCGATCATCACGCGGCCACCCTCCTCGAACTCGATCATGCCGTAGCAGGCGGGCGGATCGGGGGAGTAGGTGAGCCGGTCGGCAGTGTAGGACTTGATGCGGCCGGCCTTGTCGGCGAAGGCGTGGGGCTCCTGGGTGCCGATGGCATTGCAGTTCGGATTGACGCAGATGTCGCTCCGCGGGAACTGCAGGGTGCCGCACTTGGAGCACTTGCCGCCGGTAAAGCTCGTCACCGTCTCGCGATTGCGCCACAGCGAGGAGAGGGCAGTGGCCTTGTCGGTCTCCGAGCGCATGCCGCGCTCGAGCTCGATCAGGTCGTTGAAGGCGAGGAAGCGGCCGTAGCTCGGCTCCTCCTTGCGGCGCGCCAAGTGGCCGGAGACGCCGAGGTTCCGGGGCCGGTTGGCGATCTCGGGCGTCACCTCGAGCAGCAGGGCGTCGGCGCCCTGACCGAAGCCCACCACCAGGATCTTGTCGCCGGCCTTCGCCTTCTCCAGGCTGGCGGCGAGCAGGACGAGCGCGTGCGCGGCCCCGGTGTCTCCGCAGTTGGCGTGCAGTGGATCGCACACCGCCTTGTCGTCGAGGCCTGCCGCCTTGGCAACCGTGCTGGCAACGCGGGCGAGCGTGGCCGGCATGCAGAAGCTCGTCACGTCCTTGGCGGCGACCTTGGCCTGCTCCAGGCAGCGCTTGATGGCCGGCAGGACGGCGGGCATGTAACCGGCGTCGCGGATCCAGCGCTCCTCCCACTGGTAGTCGAACTGGTTGTCGAGGGAGCGGAAGTGATCGACGAAATCGGCCGTGCGCGACGCCTTGGCGAGCAGAGTGGCGACCGGCTTGCCGTCTCCGACCAGGATCGCGGCAGCCCCGTCCCCGCTCGACATCTCGACCGGGCTCGCGGCCTTGGCGCCGCGCTTCTCCGACGCAATCACCAACGTCTCGCTATCGCTTCCCAGCGCCTCGATGAGCGCCGAGGTGGCGGCGCGCTGGGTGGCGGCGACGTCGATGGCGGAGATGTCCTCCGGCAGGCTGAGCGCACCGGCAACGATGCCCGAATGCAGGCGGTCCAGGAAGGGGAACGTGGTGGACGCAAAGCGCACGGCGGCAATCCTGGAGCGGTCGCGGCCGGCCAGGGCGTCCCGGGCGGCCTCGACGCCCATCGTCACGGGATCCTCGTCCCAATTGCAAAAGGCCCGCTCGCCCTTGGCCTGGCCCTTGAGTGCCGGGTTGAACCAGCCGTGCGTGTCAGCGATGGCCTTGCGCGGCAACCGGCGCCAGGGGATGTAGGCGCCGAACGCGAGGATGCCCTTGGTCATTATCGTTCCTGCAAACCGTTCTTGGGTTGGCCAATTTCAGCACGACCGGGGGCAGTGCGCCACATCTGTTTGCAGGCATACCCTGATCCCGCGGCATGCCGGCGAGAGCCCATCGGGGCGTCGGCAATGCTAGGATCGCCGGCGGGATGGAACGACAAGGCGAAGGCAGCATGACAGAGTCGGCAAGGGGCATCGTCAGCGGTACGCGGCGGCTGCGTGCGGAGGCGTTGGACGAGCGCGTGCGGCGAGTGGCGTCGGGGCTGCTCGCGCTGGGCATCCGCCAGGGCATGAACGTCGCTATCCTCATGCGCAACGACATCGCCTTCATCGAGGTGGCCTACGCGGCGCAGACGCTCGGCGCCTACGCCGTGCCGGTGAACTGGCACTTCAAGGCCGAGGAGATCGCCTACATCCTCGCAGACTGCGGCGCGAGCGTGCTGGCCGGCCATGCCGACCTGCTGGAGCCGATCGCGGCCGATGTCCCGAAGCAGGTTGCCATCATTGCCGTGCAAACCCCGCCGGAGGTAGCAGCCGCCTACGGCATCGTTCCTGTAACGGCAGGCGCAGTGCCCCGCGCCATCGACTACGAGCCCTGGGTGCAGCAGCAGTCCGCATACGCGGGCGAAATGCTGATGCCGTCGCTGACCATGTTCTACACCTCGGGCACCACCGGGCATCCCAAGGGCGTGCGCCGGCCCGCGCCGACGCCCGAGCAGATGCCGGCGATCGAGCGCATGCGGCGCGAGATCTTCGGCATCAAGCCGGGCGTGCGCAGCGTCGTGCCGGGGCCGCTCTATCACTCCGCGCCCAATGCGTTCGCCATGCGCGCGGGCCGGGTCGGCGAGCTGATGGTGCTGATGCCGCGCTTCGATCCGCTCGGGTTGCTCAAGCTGATCGAGCGCGAGCGCCTCGACACCATGTTCATGGTGCCGACCATGTTCATCCGGCTGCTCAAGCTGCCCGTGACGGAGCGGCGCCGGTTCGACCTCTCCTCGCTGCGGTTCGTGGTCGTGGCGGCGGCGCCGTGCCCGCACGAGGTCAAGCGCGCCATGATCGACTGGTGGGGGCCGGTGATCCATGAGTTCTACGGCTCGACGGAATCGAGTGCGGTGACGCTGGCGACAAGCGCGGACGCGCTGGCAAAGCCCGGCACCGTGGGGCGCGCCGTCGAGGGCGCAGAGCTGCGCATCCTCGACGAGGCGGGGCGTGTGCTGCCCGCGGGCGAGGTCGGCGAGATCTTCACCCGCTTCGCCGAGCTGCCCGATTTCACTTATCACAACAAGCCGGCCGAGCGCGCCAAGGTCGATCGCGACGGGTTCATGACCTCGGGCGATGTGGGCTATCTCGACGAGGACGGCTATCTCTTCCTGTGCGACCGCAAGCGCGACATGGTGATCTCGGGCGGCGTCAACATCTATCCAGCCGAGATCGAGGCCGTGCTGCACGGGATGCCCGGCGTCAAGGACTGCGCGGTGTTCGGCATCCCCGACGCCGAGTTCGGCGAGAGGCTCATGGCCGTGGTGGAGCCGGCAGACGGCATCGACCTCACGGTCGCGGGCGTGAGCGCCCACCTCCGCCGGCATCTCGCCGACTACAAGGTGCCGCGCGCAATCGAGATCGGCCGCGATCTGCCGCGCGAGGACTCCGGCAAAATCTTCAAGCGCCGCCTGCGCGATCCCTATTGGCAGGGACAGGGGCGGCGGATTTGATCCGCCGTAGGGCGCAAGAGGCGAATCCGCATTGCGCCAGACGAAGGTGATACCGGTGCAATGCGCTTCGCTTTTGCACCCTACGCGCGCCTTCCTACTCGCAGGAGCACAAGCGGCGAATTTGAGAAAGCATGGATTGTGTAGCGCGATCTCAATATCCCCAATCCTCTCCCCGCGAAACGGGGAGAGGGGGAGGCGTCACCGCACCTTGTAGATGGCGTGGTGGCGGTTGAGCGTGTGGGGACGCACCTCGCCCGGCCACCTCCCGGCTTCGGCTGCTTCTTTCCACGCCGGAGTGAGCAGGACCTCGGGACTGTCGATCTCGTAGATGGCGGTGTAGCGCGGGCCCTCGTGCTTCTTCTTCGTCTCGCTGCCGCCGAGGCTCAGCGTGAAGTCCTGCCCCGCCATGCGCGCAGCGGACCGCACGCCCGGAACCTTCAAGATATTGGGGATGTGCTCGCGGTCGTAGACCTCGTTGAAGAGGGCTTCCTTGTCGGGCGCCACGTCCATGCTGACGACGAACAGGTACTTCGAGCTGATGGGCATGCTTGCCTCCCTGGCCTTGGCCGCGGAACGCGCGGCTTCGCGACGATGGCACACCTTAGCATGAGGCGGCGCGATGCTCTCCAGTGCCGCGTCTGCTATCCTTTTCGGAAAGGCAAACATGAGGCTGAGCGATGGCGAGGAACCTGGCGCCGGAGACGGTGGCCGCACAGGCAGGCGGCGCAGTCGACACGGAGACGGGCGGGATCGTGCCGCCGCTGCATGTCGCCACCACCTTCATCCGCGACCCCGACAACCAGTATCGCAAGGGCTACAGCTACGGCCGGCCCGACAACGCCACGGTGCGTCAGGTCGAGGGCGTGCTGACCGAGCTCGAGGGCGGCGCCGCGTGCATTGCTCTGGCCTCCGGCATGACGGCCGCCACCACCGCGTTCCTGGCGCTCGAGCGGCCGGCACACGTGGTCGCACCCAACGTCATGTACTGGGGCCTGCGCAAGTGGCTGCAGGAGGATGCGCCGAGCCTCGGTATCGAGGCGACGTTCGTCGATGCCGGCGATGCGGCGGCGATCCGCGCCGCAGTGCGGCCCGGCACGACGCGCATGGTGTGGATCGAGACGCCCGCCAACCCGCTTTGGACCATCACCGACGTGGAGGAGGCCGCGCGCACCGCGCATGCGGCCGGTGCGATCCTCGCAGTCGATTCCACCGTGCCGACGCCCGTGCTGATGAACCCGATCGCGCTGGGTGCCGACGTCGTCATGCATTCGGCGACGAAGTACCTGAACGGTCACTCGGACGTGGTCGCGGGCGCGCTGGTGTTCAAGGAGAAGGGCGCCCATTTCGAGCGGGCGGCCCGCGCGCGCGGCATGCTCGGCGGCATCCTGGGGCCGTTCGAGGCAGGGCTGCTGTTGAGGGGCCTCAGGACGCTGCACGTGCGCGTGCGCCATCAGTCGGCGGCGGCGCTGGCGATCGCCCAGCACTTCGCGCGGCAGCCCGGCGTCGAGGCCGTGCTCTATCCGGGCCTCGCCTCGTATCCGGGCCACGTGGTCGCGGCGCGGCAGATGCGGGGCGGCTTCGGCGGCATGCTGTCGGTGCGGGTGAAGGGGGGAGAGCGTGCTGCCATCGCGACGGCGGCCGGTGTCAGGATCTGGAAGCGGGCGACGTCGCTTGGCGGCATCGAGAGCCTCATCGAGCACCGTGCCAGCGTCGAGGGGCCGACGTCGCCGTGCCCGCTCGATCTGCTGCGATTGTCGGTCGGGCTCGAGGCCACGGACGACCTCATCGGCGATCTGGAGCAGGCGCTTGCCGCGGCCGGCGCCGGCTGAGCGGTGCGGCTGCAGCGATTTGCGTTGATCCCCGCCTTCGCGGGCGACGTTATTGCGAGCGCGCGGTCGGAAGCCGATGCGCGCTTTTATTGCCAGGGCAGCACTTATCCCCATGCCTTCGCGTCATGCGATACTGCGTGCGCCTCGGCTCACGAGGGGGTGCCGTTCCGGATGCGCCCGACCAGTGCGAGCCGCAGGTCTGCACTTGGGTGGCACACAGTACATGTGCCCCGGGAAAGAACGTTAGGGACGATCAAGCCTCGCCGTCCGCCGTGCCCGGAGCGCCTGATTGCAGTGTGGAGCGCGGATGCCGCGCCTGAGGACGCCTACCCCCCCGGCCGGGGCCCCTGAGCGCATCGGCGTCCGCGCCCCGCTCCCCTCGCCTGCCCCCTACCCCGAGTGCGAAAGCACGTCGGGCTGTTGGTGCTTGCGCCCCCGCCACATGCGCGCCCCCGCCCTGAGCTTGTCGAAGGGCGGGCCATGCATCCGAGCCGTGCTTCGGCACGGGGTGGAGGGTTCGGTACGGGGGTGGAGCGTGAGGCACGGGGGGGAGGGTGCGGAGATGCGATGCAAGTCTCGGCGCCTCTTCCATGTCATCCCGGCCGGAGCGCGAAGCGCTGAGAGCCGGGATGACAACGGGCTGGTTGGCCGATCGCGCTAACCCATGAGCTCCAGCCGGGTCCCCTTCCAAACCGTCATCGAGTAGTCGCTGGGCCCGAGCGCTTCATGCTGACTGGCAGAGAACGGATTGTTGTAGCTCTTCACCAGGCCGTCGTAGCTGCCGAGGTTTTCCAGGGCAGCATGGAGCTTCGGGCCTTCGGTGCCGCCGGCCTTCTTGATTGCCAGGGCGATCATATGGGTCGCGTCGTAGGAGTTGCCGAGGAAGCTCGGGAAGGGCACCTCCATCTCGTCCTTGACGTCCTTGTACTTGTCGCCGAGCCTCTTGAAGAGCGCGACGGCCTTGGGTTTCTTGTTCTGCACAAAGGTGAAGGTCTGCATGACCATCACGCCATCCCCGAGCGGTCCGGCAAGGGATGGGAATGTCGGGTTGGCAAGGCCCCAGGCGCTGATCACCTTGGGCTTGAAGCCGATCTTGTTGCCCGCCTTCAGGGCATTGGCCATCTCCACCGCATTCGAGAACGACAGGACGGTGTCGGCGCCGGCGTTCTTGGCGCGCAGCATCTGCGGGGTGAAGTCGCTGTCGCCGACCTTCATCTTGTCGGCCGAAGCCGGCGCCAGCCCCTTCTCCTTGAGCGCCGCCTGCAGGTCGGCGATGGCCGGCACTCCCCAGCCTGAATCCTCGTTGAGGATCGCGAACTTCTTGCCGCCGACCTTGTCCAGCCCATAGTTGACCAGGAACTTGGCGACGTCGCGATCGTTGGTGGCGACGCGGAACATGTAGTTCGGGCTGCGCTTGTTCTCGACGATGCCGACGCCGCCCACGGAAAGCCCGAACCACGGCACCTTGAGCTCGTGGATGGTATCGATCACGGCGAGGCCGATGAAGCTGCCCTGGGAGCCCAGGATCGCCGCGCAGCCTTCGCGCTCAATGAGCTCGCGGGTCTGGGCGACACCGCGATCGAGCTTGTGCTCGTTGTCGCGGATGACGAGAGCGAGCTGCCGGCCGAGGACGCCGCCCGCGGCGTTGATCTCCTCCAGCGCCAGGTCGGCGCCGCGCTGCATGGCCTGGCCGGCCGCGGCATTGGGGCCCGAGAAGGCGGCCGACAGGCCGATCTTGATGGGGTCGGCGGCTGAGACGCGAGTCCCGAAGGCGCTCGCGGCAGCAGCGCCGCCCAAAAGCTTCAGTGCGGTACGGCGGGATGCCGGCGTGCCTTTGCGTAGCTGTGTCATCAAACTTGCTCCTTCTGCCATCGGCCCTTTGCGACTCACGTTGCTGCGGTGTCCGCCTTGCGGCCTCCGAGATATCCGCGCGCGACGTCGGGGTTGGAAAGCAACTCCCTTGCCGGTCCTTCGAGCACGACCTTGCCCTGCTCCAGGATATAGGCGCGATCGGCGACGCGCAGTGCGAGGTTGGCCATCTGCTCCACGAGCAAGATCGTGCGGCCCATGCGGCGCAGGTTCTTGATGATATCGAAAATCTGCCGCACCAGCAGCGGGGCAAGGCCCAGCGACGGCTCGTCGAGAAGGATGATGCGCGGCGAGGCCATCAGCCCGCGCGAGATTGCCAGCATCTGCTGCTGGCCGCCGCTCAGCCCTCCCGCCGGGAGGTGCTGGCGCTCGCGCAGGATCGGGAACTGGTCAAGATATTCCTCTGCGTGCGCGCGCAAGCCCTTCTCGCCGCCGCCGCCCTTGCGCCGGTAGGCGCCGAGCAGCAGGTTGTCCATCACGGTCTGATCGGCAAACAGCCGGCGGCCCTCCGGCACCAGCACGATGCCGCGCGAGACGATGCGATGCGCCGGCTCCGCGGCCAGTTCCTCGCCGTTGAGGCGGATGCTGCCCTGGACGGGACGCAATATGCCGGCGAGCGCCTTGAGGCAGGTGCTCTTGCCGGCCCCGTTGCTGCCGATCAGGGCAACGAGCTCTCCCTCGCGCACGCTCAGGTTGACGCCGCGCAGGGCTTCGATGGCGCCGTAGCGCACGCCGAGGTCGCGGACTTCGAGCATCGGAGCCGTGGCTTTGGCGGGTTCGAGCATGGTCGTCACGCTGCCGGCGCTTCGTCAAGGTCTTCGGCGCCGAGATAGGCTTCGATGACCTTCGGATTGCCCTGGATCTCGGCCGGCGTCCCTTCCGCCAGCTTCTCGCCGTGGTCGAGCACGGTGATGCGATTGGAGATGCCCATCACCAGGTCCATGTGGTGCTCGACCAGCAGCACGGCGCTGCCGCGCGCGCTGATCCGGGTGATCAGCTCGTCGAGATCCTGCACCTCCTTGGGGTTGAGGCCGGCGGCCGGCTCGTCCATGGCGATCAGCGCCGGATCCATTGCAAGTGCGCGCGCGATCTCGACCAGCCGCTGGTGGCCGAACGGCAAAGAGTTGGCGAGCGCGCGGGGGTCGCCCTTGAAGCCGACGAAATCAAGCAGCTCGATGGCTGCGGCGCGCCGCGCCGCCTCCTCGCGCCGCAGCCTGGGCGTGATGAGCGCGCTGTCGATGAAGCGTCCGTCGGTCTGTCCCGAGAAGCCGGCCAGCACGTTCTGCAGCACCGTGAGGCTGCCGAAGAGCTGCGCGGTCTGGAAGGTGCGGGCGACGCCGAGCCGCGCGACGCGGTGCGAGGGGAGGCCGGTGATCACTTTTCCGTCGAGGCGCACCAGGCCTTCGGTCGGCCGATAGTATCCCGTGAGGACGTTGAGCAGCACCGTCTTGCCGGCGCCGTTGGGACCGATCAGCGCATGTATGGAGCCGCGCTCGACCGCAAAGCTGATGCCGTTCAATGCGCGCACGCCGCCAAACGACATGTGCACGCCTTCCAGCGCGACGATGGTATCTCCTGCGCTACGCGCGGCTGAGGATGCCGGCTTCGCTGCGGGTCGGTTCACGGCCACCGGGGCGGCGCCGAGACCCTCCGGCTGACTCGGCGTATCGGGCAGGTAGGTTGCGCGCCGGAAGACAGTGCCGACGATGCCGAGGGGCAGCGCATAGAGGGAGGCGACGATCAGCGCGCCGTAGATGATGAGACGGAAGTCGACGAAGCGTTGCAGCAGCTCGGGCAGGAACGTCATGATCGGTGCGCCGACCAGGGCTCCGGCAAGAGTGCCGGCGCCGCCGAAGATCACCGTCGTGAGGAAGAAGATCGACGCCTCGAACTCGAAGGCCTCCGGGCTGATGAAGCCCTGGAAGAACGCGAAGATGTGCCCGCCCGCGCCTGCGAGCGCCGCGCTGATGGTGAAGGCCATCGTCTTCACACCGCGCGTGCTCAGACCCACCGCCTGAGCGGCGATCGGGTTCTCGCGGACGGCGACGAAAGCGCGCCCCCACGGCGAGCGCATGAGGTTGCGCAGGAACAGCGTGGTCACGGCCGCCGCCGCCACGATCAGCAGGAACTGGCTCTCGAGCGTCAGGCGGACGCCGGCGAAAGTCGGCCGCGGGATGTTGAGCACGCCCTGCGTGCCGCCGGTCAGCTCCGACCATTCGATCAGGATGCTGTTGACGATGATGCCGAAGGCGATGGTGACCATCGCCAGGTAGGGCCCGTCGAGCTTGAAGGACGGCAGCGCGATCAGGACGCCTGCAGCCGCGGCGACCAGGATCGAGAACGGCAGCGCCGACCAGAAACCCAAGCCGAGCTTGGTCGCCAGCAGCGCACCGGTATAGGCGCCGATTGCGTAGAAGCCGGCGTGGCCGAGCGAGGCCTGTCCGGTGTAGCCGGCGAGCAGGTTCAGCCCCTGGGCGACGATGGCATAGATGCCGGCCAGCGCCAGCATCTGCGTGTAGTAGCGGCCGATGGCCGACGGCAGCACCCAGGCTACGGCGACCGCGGCGATTGCCGCCAGCACCCATCCCCAACTGCGCAGGAACGACTGCATGGCCTACACCCGCCGCAACGTCGTACGCCCGAACAAGCCGGTGGGGCGGACGAACAGAACGAGAATGACAAGCGTGAAGCCGAAGATCTCCTTGGCAGACGAGCCGAAGTAGCCGCCGATAAGGTTCTCCAGCACACCGTACGCGAGCGCCGCAACGAGGATGCCGACCGGATGCTCGAGCCCGCCGACGATGGCAACCGCAAACGCCTTGAGGCCGATGAGAAAACCCATGTGGCTGCTGACGCCGATCAGCGGACCGATGAGGACACCCCCCACCGCCGCGAGCATGCTGGAAAGCGCATAGGAAAGTCCGACCATGCGGTTGACGTCGATGCCGACGGCAAGGGAGGCCTCGCGGTCGAAGGCGGTCGCGCGCAGTGCCCGGCCGAGCATGGTGCTGCCGTAGAACAGCCGGGCGCCGACCGCCACCAGCACCACCACCACCGGGATCAGCAGTTCGAGGGGATAGATGCCGGCGCCAAGCACCGTCACCGGGTCCAGCGCCAGCGCGTTCGGGAGACCGCGCGGCGACTTGCCGAACACCAGCAGCACCACATTCTCGAGAATGATGCCGACGGCCAGCGTGCTCATGACCCACGCAACGGAGCCGCGCAGCACGAACGGGCGAACGGCCAGCCGCTCCAGCAGCAGACCGAAAATGCCCAGCAGCAGGATCGCGGCGGCCATGGCAAGCGGCGTCGGCCAGCCGAAGTCGACGACCAGGATCAGGGCCGCGACGGCCCCCAGCATCATGGCTGAGCCCTGCGCGAAGTTCAGCGTCCGGCTCGTCATGAACGTGATGTGATACCCGAGCGCCACCAGGCTGTAGATGCAGCCGAGGGCCAGACCGCTGAGGATGAGCTGGAACATCTAGGCGCCGATCCTTGCCGGGTGCGGTGGCGTGCGTCCTGGCGTCATGCGTCCAGCAGCGCGACGGCGCGGATCGGGCAGCCGGTGCCGCCGACGAGACGCAGCGGCAGGCCGATGTAGAGGAAGCGCTTGCCGGCCACGCGCTCCAGGTTGGCCAAGTTCTCTGTGTTGATGACGCCGCGATCGCGCAGGGCGCGGTGTGCGGGGAATGCCGGCTTGGCATCGATGGGCATGGCGGCCGAGTTGTCGACGCTGGCGCATTCGCATCCCACGTTGACGACGCCGCGGTCGGCGAGCCAATTGGCCGCCTCGCCGTCGAGACCTGCAAACTCGTGCAACCAGTTCGGCTCGTCTTTGCGGGCGTAGTAGTTCTGCCAATAGAGGAACGTATCCCCCCTCTTGATGGTGAGATTAGACTTTGCCAGTCCGTTCTCGAGATCGCGGACCGTGATGAAGCTGTTGGGCTTAGCGTGCGAGACGTCGATGCATATGCCGTCCGTGAGGAACGTTTCGAGGGGCATCTTGTCGAGGCACGGCGCACCGGGACGCGCGTCGTAGTGGCAGAGCGCGTCGACGTGCGTGCCGACGTGCTCGCCGATCAGGAAGTCGCGAATGTGGAAGGAGATGTCGCTCTCCCACCGACCCTTCGTGCTCTCGTGCGTCAGCCGATCCCAGAACGCCGGCACCTGGTTTATGTGGGGATTGGCGACCGGCATCATGTGATAGATTTCTCGGCTGAGATCCACGATCGTGCGCGCCATCGCAAAGGTCCTCTCGCGGCGGAAAGAACAGGTCGGGCCCCGGCACGTTGCCGAGCCGCTTTCTGTTCTCCCTGTAGAATATCGTTCTCTCGCCAGAGCAGATTACAGGGGTGCCGACCACCCTCTGTCAAGACCAATCGGCGCGCAGTCTGCTTTTGTTTCGAGCGGCGACGAACCCAGCGTGATGGTCGAGAGGCCCGCAGTGCTGCCCTCTGTCCGGAGGCGGCGCAGGCTTTCCGCTCTGAAGCCCGCTGGAAACATTGTCTTGCCCAGCGGGCTTCACGTCGCGCGATTCGCTCCCCAAGCTCGGACGAAATTTGCGATCAGCACCCTAGCCCGACATCTGAAGTTTCGGCGGCGGATCGGAGGAGACGCCGAACACACCGTTCAACCGCTCGCCGGTGCGCAGGATCTCCGCGGCGATCTTGGCTTCGTCGCGCGCAACCCTTTCCACCATGCCGGGCGTCTGCAACACCATCTGCACGTCGCCGAAGGTGTCGAAGATCGGCACGGCCAGCGTCATCACGCCGGAGGAGAACTCCGCCCGGCTGACGGAATACCCTCGCCGCCGCGTCTCCTCGATCTCCTTGAGCGCGTCCCGCTTCCTTGTGACGGTCGTGTCGGTGTAGGCCCGTGGCCGCCAGCGCGCCAACTCCTGCTTCCGCAGGTCCTCCGTCATCCACGCAAGGCGCACGCGCATCTGCGCCGGCGCGTCCGGGGGGAAGCGGTGGCCGATCGGCACCGATACGATGAGCTCCGCCGCCTCCTCGGCCTTGTCGATGGCCACGAAGCTGCCGTCCCGCTCGACGCGGGTGAGCACGCATGGCAACCGTGTGGCCCGGGAGAGCCGCACGAGCTCGTCGTGGATGAGCAGCGACGGCGACTGGCGCGTGAGCAGGCGCGATACGTTCGTCAGCAGGCGATGAGCCAGCGAGTAGCTTCGCCGATCCCCGTCGTAGATGAGCCAGCCTTCGCTCGTCAGTGTCTTGAGAATATTGTGGCAGTGGCTCTTCGTGATCCCGAGGCTCACCGCTATCTCGTTGAGCGAGGCGCCGCTCGAGGAGGCGCTATTGAGATAGCGCACGATCGCCAGCGCCTTGTTGACGGCGGGAACCTTGTCGGCACCGTTGGCGCGCTCTTCGGAAGCTCTCTGCGTTCTTGACACTGGGCGCCTTGGAGGACAATCTTTCTGTTGAAACGACGTTCTCCAAATAGAATGAGTAGCGAGCGGGCGTCAACTTGCCGCAAACGTCAACTCTGCCTTTGCTGTAAACCCTCTGCTTGCCCAGGCTAAAGCCAAGAAAACAAGACGACATGACCCGCATCATCGACCTCTCGGTCGCCATCGAGAACAACATGCCGGCGCACAGGAATATGCCGCGTCCCGTCTATCTCGAGTGGATGACGCACGAGAGCTGCAAGGCCTACAACCAGGGCGTTCCCGGCGATCCTTTCACCACTCCCATCGAGTATGTGGGCATGCTCAACCACGTGGGAACTCATGTCGATGCCTACTACCCTATGCGGCCGGACGGTCAGACGATCGATGAGATGCCGCTCGAGCTGTTCATGGGCAAAGCCGTCTGCTTCG
>JBFWRV010000019.1:0-91080 GCA_050248715.1 Hyphomicrobiaceae bacterium
CGCGCCTCCGCCATCGGGAACGGTGGCAGCTTGTCCTGCAGATGGCTGAGATCGGCCGCCAGATCGGGCGGGATGAGGTCGGGGCGCGTGGCCAGGAACTGGCCAAGCTTGTTGTAGCTGGGCCCGAGGCTGGTGAGCGCCTCGGCGACCCGCCGCTCCTTCGACCGGCCGGGGCGGAAGGGCCACGCTGCGGCGCGTATCGGCAGGGTCGCGACGCGGGCAAGTTGCAGAGGCCACGGGGCTTTCATCCCTCCCGGCACGAAGCGCACGCCATGCTGCGCCAGCACGATGCCGGCGCGGGCGAGACGGAGGATGCTGCCGATGGAGGATGCCATGCTGCCTGTCGTCGATCCGAGCGCGCCGGCGGTCCGGCACGCAGCTCCACATATGACGGCCGAGCCGTTAAGGCACTATCATATTCACGGGGCAGCTAACGGGGTGCGCATGTCTTTCTCGGCGCATGGATTTCGCGCAGCATCTGTAGCAAGCTCGGGCGCGGCATAATCTGGATGCTGCACCCCCGGGTCCCCTGACCTTGGGGCTCGTCGCTTGGAGCGCTCATGTCCGACCACACCTTGTCCACGCCCACCCTCGCCAGCGGCTGGCAGCAGGCCACGCGCTATCCCGACCCCGCGATCACGGCGCTGGATCCGAGCTTCGAGAAGTACTGGCTGAAGCTCTCGTGCGTGGAGCGGCTGGCAACCGGCTGCCGCTGGGCCGAGGGTCCCGTCTATTTCGGCGACGGGCGCTGCCTGCTCTGGAGCGACATCCCCAACAACCGCATCCTCAAGTGGGAGGAGGAGACGGGCGCGGTCAGCATCTACCGCAAGCCCTCCAACTTCGCCAACGGCCACACCCGCGACCGCCAGGGCCGCCTGATCGGCTGCTCGCACGGTGGACGCTGCGTGACGCGCACCGAGTACGACGGCTCGGTGACCGTGCTGGTCGACAGCTTCGATGGCAAGCGTCTCAACTCGCCCAACGATGTCGTCGTCAAGTCGGACGGGTCGATCTGGTTCACCGACCCCGTGTTCGGCATCCTCGGAGACTACGAGGGCTACAAGGCTGAACCGAAACTGGAACCCAACGTCTACAGGCTGGACCCCGCGAGCGGCAAGGTGACCGTCGCCGCCGAGGGCGTGCTGGGCCCCAACGGCCTGTGCTTCTCGCCCGACGAGACGCTGCTCTACATCGTGGAGAGCCGCGGCGTGCCCAATCGCAAGATCCTCGCCTACGATGTGACCGACGGCGGCCGCAAGCTCGCCAACAAGCGCGTGCTGATCGATGCGGGTCCCGGCACGCCCGATGGCATGCGCTGCG
Source organism: Hyphomicrobiaceae bacterium (assembly GCA_050248715.1). Classification (GTDB taxonomy): domain Bacteria; phylum Pseudomonadota; class Alphaproteobacteria; order Rhizobiales; family Hyphomicrobiaceae; genus AWTP1-13. The sequence continues at coordinate 1,321 of JBFWRV010000019.1, forward strand.
ACGTGGACGGCAATCTGTGGTGCGGCTGGGGCATGGGCTCGCCCGACCTCGACGGCGTCATGGTGTTCAATCGCGACGGCAAGCCCATCGGCCGCATCGCGCTGCCCGAGCGCTGTGCCAACGTGTGCTTCGGCGGGCTCAAGCGCAATCGCCTGTTCATGGCCGCGAGCCAATCGATGTACGCACTCTATATCAACGGCCAGGGCGCACCAGGCGGCTAGTCGAGCCGCCAGCGCACGCCGAGCGGCCCCGAATCGTGGTCTGCGCCGGGACCGCCCGGGGCCAAGCTACCGTCTCGTCAAGATCACGCCTGTGAAGCCGCAATAGTGGCTGGCAAATGCCGGCCCGTGTGGCCGAACCGCGGCAGTCGTCGATGAAGTGACGAAGCGCAATGACGAAGCATTGGGCGCGAATTGTCTGCGCGCTACACAGGCTAAGTCGATCCGACCGAAAACTGTTGCATCACAGAGCCGCTTTGCTAGACCTGTGCAACTTGCAAAGACGGTGAGGGGCAAGCCGCTTGCGTACATCCGAGGGCACGGACCTCGTCACGGGGGGAGCCGGCTTCATAGGCAGTCATTTGGTCGACCGCCTGCTGGCCGAAGGCCGCCGGGTGCGGGCCGTCGACAATTTGTCTGTGGGAAGACGGTCCAATCTCGAGCAGCACGCCGCCAACCCAAACCTGGAGCTCATCGAGGCGGACGTGGCCGACGCGCGCGCCGTCGACGCAGCCTGCAAGGGTATCGAGCGCGTGTTCCATCTCGCCGCACGCGCGGACGTCGTGCCTTCGATCCAGCAGCCGGAGGCCTACTTCAGAGCCAACGTGGACGGCACCTTTTCGGTGCTGGAGGCGGCGCGCCGCCACGGCGTGAAGCGCCTCGTCTACACCGCCTCCTCCTCCTGCTACGGCATTCCGGACAAGTACCCGACGCCCGAGGATGCCCCTGCGGACGCGCGTTATCCTTATGCTCTCACGAAGTATTTGGGAGAGCAGCTGGCGCTGCATTGGGCACAGGTCTACGGGCTGCCGGCCGTCTCCATCCGGCTCTTCAACGTGTACGGCCCGCGCGCCCGCACGTCCGGGACCTATGGTGCGGTTTTCGGCGTGTTCCTCGCCCAGCTGCTCAACAAGCAACCGCTGACCATTGTCGGCGACGGCGAACAGACGCGCGACTTCACGTTCGTCAGCGACGTCGTCGAGGCGTTCCTGACCGTGGCGAACAGCGACAAGACCGGCGTTTACAACGTCGGCAGCGGCAAGCCGGCGAGCGTCAACGAGCTCGTGCGCCTGCTTGGATCGCCGCCGTCCGTACATATTCCCAAGCGCCCCGGCGAGCCCGATTGCACCTGGGCCGACATTGCCAGGATCCGCAAGGATTTCGGCTGGGAGCCCAAAGTTGCATTCGCCGACGGCGTGCAGATCATGCGCGAGAGCATCGACTACTGGCGCGACGCTCCGGTCTGGACCGCAGACCGAATCGCCGAGGCGACGGGGGATTGGTTTCGCTATCTCGGTCCGAGCAAAGGGGCCAGCGGGGGTGGGGCATGGAATCGGGGGCACTGAAGTTCCTGCGGGCCGCGCCGGCGACGTTGCCGGTGGCAAAAAGCCCCGCAGACAAGATCCGCACGATCGACGAACTCGCACACATCATTGCGGGCCTGCAGAGCGCCGGAAAAGTCGTAGCGCAGGCCCACGGCACATTCGACCTGCTTCACCTGGGCCACGTGCGCCACCTCCAGGCGGCGCGGCGTCTCTGCGACGTGCTCGTCGTCACGCTGACCGCCGATAGCTTCGTCAACAAGGGGCCGGGACGGCCGGTGTTCACCGAGTCGCTCCGCGCGGAGATGCTCGCCACCCTCGAGTACGTCGGCTGGGTGGCGATCAACAATTCTCCGGACGCCGTCAGCGCCATCCACCGCCTGCGCCCGGACATCTACATCAAGGGCCAGGACTATCAGAACCCCGAAGGCGACATCACCGGCAAGATCGGCATGGAGCGCGAGGCCGTCGAGGCGGTCGGCGGACGCATCCAGTTCACCGACGAGGCGACGTTCAGCTCGACCGAGCTGATCAACCGGCACCTCAACGTCTTCGAGCCGCACATCCGCGACCATCTCGACAAGCAGCGGCGCGAAGGCGGCCTTGCGGAGATGCTGGCGCTGATCGAACGCGTGAAGGACTACAAGGTGGTGCTGGTGGGCGATGCGATCGTCGACGAGTACCAGTACGTGCTGCCCATGGGGAAGACCCCCAAGGAGAACATGATCGCGACCCGTTACCAGGACCGCGAGGTCTTCGCCGGCGGCGTGTTCGCGGCAGCCAACCACGTGGCATCGTTCTGCCGAGAGGTGGAGGTCATCACCTGCCTCGGCGACAGCAACAGCCACGAGGACCTCATCCGCCAGAGCCTGAAGCCGAACGTAAGGTTGCACGTCGTGAGTCGGCAGGGCGCGCCCACGACCCTCAAACGCCGGTTCGTCGATCCCTCCTACATGCGCAAGCTGTTCGAGGTGTACTTCATGAACGACGAACCGCTGATCGGCAGCCTGCAGCGGGAGGTGAACGCGCTGATCGCCAAGTACGCGCCTAGCGCCGACGTGGTGATCGCCACGGACTTCGGCCACGGCATGCTCGGCAGGAGCGCCATCGACACGCTGATCAAGTCCTCGAAGTTCCTGGCCGTCAACACCCAGAGCAACAGCGCCAACCTCGGCTACAACCTCATCACGAAGTATCCCAAGGCCGACTACACCTGCATCGACGCGCCGGAAGCCCAGCTCGCCTGCTCCGATCGCCTCTCCCCGATCGGCGACATCGCCCATCGCCTGCTCGATGTCATGGATTGCGGCAAGATCGTCATCACCCGTGGCAAGCACGGCTGCGTCACGTGCGAGCGCGGCGGTGCGGTCCACACCATTCCGGCCTTCGCCAAGAATGTGATCGACACCGTCGGCGCCGGCGATGCGTTCCTGGCAGTGACGTCTCCGCTGGTGGCCGCCGGCGGCTCCATGGAGCGGATCGGCTTCATCGGCAACGTGGTTGGCGCCCTCAAGGTCGAGATCGTCGGCCACCGGCGCTCGATCGACAAGGCGTCGCTGGTCAAGGGCATCACCGGCCTGCTGAGGTGACAGGGCCGGCGGCAAGCTATCGGGCCCGCCGGCGATTTCCGCCGGGCCGACGCGGGACGAGCCGCGCTCACGCGAGGACCTCGCGGGATCAGCGGGGCAGAGCTTCGTCGGGACGACCGGCACGGCACGCCGCCGCGCGAGCCTCGACGCCAGGAAGATCGACGAGGGGGCATAGGACCGCCTCCGCAGCGCTCGGACAGGGAATTCGGATAGGACAATGACCAATCGCTTCAAGCGCGTTCTCGTCACCGGCGGCGCCGGCTACGTCGGCTCCAGCCTCGTCCCCAAGCTGCTCAACGCCGGCTACGAGGTGAGCGTTCTCGACCTCTACATCTACGGCGACGTCTTCGCCCACCTGAAATCCAACCCACGCCTCACCGAGGTCAAGGGGGACATGCGCAACGCAGGCGACGTCGCCCGCGCGCTCGCGGGATGCGATGCGGTCATCCACCTCGCCTGCATCTCCAACGATCCCTCCTTCGACCTCGATCCCGCACTCGGCCGCTCGATCAACTACGATTGCTTCCGTCCGCTGGTGAAGGCCAGCAAGGACGCCGGCGTGCGCCGATTCGTGTATGCGTCCTCGTCCTCGGTCTACGGCATCAAGGACGAGATGGACGTGACCGAGGAGTTGGCACTGCAGCCTCTCACCGACTACTCCAAGTACAAGGCGATGTGCGAGGAGGTGCTGGAGGAAGAGCGGGAGCCCGGCTTCGTTGCGGTGACGCTGCGTCCCGCGACGGTATGCGGATATGCGCCCCGCCTGCGGCTCGACCTCACCGTCAACATCCTGACCAATCACGCCATCAACAACGGCCGCATCACCGTGTTCGGCGGCAATCAACTGCGTCCCAACATCCACGTCGAGGACATGACGGACCTCTACGTGACGCTGCTGGAGCAGCCCGACGAGGCAATCGACGGAAAGGTCTGGAACGCCGGCTATCACAATCTCAAGGTGCGCGAGATCGCCGACATGGTTCGGGCCGAGGTCGGCCCCAAGGTGGATATCGTCGTCACGCCGACGGACGATCACCGCTCCTACCACGTGTCGTCCGAGCGCATCCGCAGGGACCTCGGCTTCGTCGCGGCCCGCTCGGTGAGCGATGCAATCGTCGATCTGAAGTCGGCCTTCACGACCGGAAGGGTGCCGAACGCGATGACGGACGACCGATACTACAACATCAAGCGAATGCAGTCTCTAAAGCTGAGATAGTTATGGACGTCCTGGCACGTGAGGACCGGTCGATCGAAGCGGGCCTCCACGCGCCCGCGACCGTGCCAGGCCGCGCTCCTCCGAGCGCGGTGAAGCTGGCCCTCCCGGCCTGGGGCCATCGCTACGTCCGCCAGTTCCTGGATGTCTGCCTTCCAACCCTGCTCGCGCCCGGCAACATTCCAGCGCTTGCCGCCGCGCTGCCGTGCGAGTTCGTGCTTTTCACCGGCCGTGAGGATGCGGCCGAGGTCGCGGAGCATCCGGCCTGGCACCGGCTGGCCGCACTCTGCCCCGCCCGGATCGAGTGCATCGACGACCTCGTGTTCGACCGCAGCCACGCCATCACGATCACCGGCGCCTACACCCGCGCCGTCCGCTCTGCCGGCGCGGCAACGTGCGACACGTGCTTCATCTTCCTGGCGGCCGACTATGTGCTGGCCGACGGGGCGCTTGCCAACGTGCTTGCGCGGGTCAGGGACGGCGCCAGCGCCGTCCTCGCCGGCAACTTCCAGACCGTGGCCGAAGACATGGGCCCGGCCCTGCGGCGGCGCGCCGACGGCAACGGCGTGGCGGCCATTCCGCCCCGCGAACTGCTGGGCCTCGGCCTTTCCCACCTGCATCCGGCCTCCGCCCTCGCCACCGTCGGCGGCATCGGCCACCAGAGGGACCAGAACCGGCTGTTCTGGCGCGTCGACGGCAGCACGCTGATCGGGCGATTCTACCTGCTGCACATGATCGCCGTGCGTCCGGAGGTGAGCGATTTCGAGATCAGCTCGGCCTGCGACTACTCGTTCGTGCCGGAGATGTGCCCCTCCGGCAAGATCGCCGTCATCACGGACTCCGACGAATACCTGGCCGTGGAGATGCAGCCCCGGGCCGCGGTGCCGGGCGAGGCCGGGTGGGGAGCGTTGGCACCCCGCGATCTGGCCGCAAGCCTTTCGCGATGGACGACGCGGCAGCATCGCGAGAACGCCGCGCACACGGTGATCTTCCATGCCGACGACGTTCCCGCCGGCGTCGGGCGCGTCATCGCCGAGGCTGACGACTTCGTGGCAGCGACCGCACGCCGCCTGACGGCTGAGCCGCAACCCCACCGGCATCATCCCTATTGGACCGGCGGCATCGCCCTGCAGCGTGCCCTCAGTCCCAATCCGCCGGCCGACGCTCGGCCGCACGACGCCGCGGGCAGGGCCGGCCTCCTCGGCTTCCTCTGGCGCCTGCGACTTTCCGGCTTCGGGCGGCCGCCCAGCGTGCGCTCCTGGCATCCACGCTGGCCCGACTTCCGGCTCCCCGCGGAGACCCTCGCGCGCCGTTTCGGGGACGCCAGCACACACATGCTGGTGGTGAGCCGCGCGCCGGAGACGTTCCGTACTTGGAAGCCCACCCCCAATTGCCGCGTCAGATCGACGGACGTCGAGCGCCTGGCTGCCGGAGCGGCGCCGTCGTCACCCCCCGGTGCCAGCTTCGACGCCTGCATTGTCGTCCAGTGCGGAGAACCGACGAAGACGACGGCTGCGGCACTCGCCCGCGTTCCCGGACTGTTGAAGCCGGACGCGCCAGTGCTGCTGCTCGTCACGGGGAGTACCGGCGACGATCTCGCACTGATCGATCCGCAGCAGGCGAGCAGCGTCGGCAGCGCTATCGACGCCGGGGCGCATGCGGTCGAAGCCGAATTCGTTCGCGCGAGCTGGCTGCGACGGACAGTGCAGGGGGCCGTGCTGCGGCTGGGGCGGACGGCGCGCGAGCGTGGCGTGCCGTTCCTGGTGCTTGCCGCGCCGGTGCTGTGCGTCCTGGTGCCGCTGAGCGCGGCATGCAACCGGCTCTGCCTGCGCTCCACCCGGCGCGCGCCGCGACGCGGTCGCTGCTCGAGCCTCATGCTGACGCTGCACCGCCGGGCCACGCGCAATGAGCCGGCCACGCCGCCTGCGGCCCAGGTCGACGTTGCAGCGCCGATGCCAGATACCCACGAGCCCCCTCGCCAAAGCGATCGCACCGCCCTGCCGCCGAGCCTGTCGCGCTTCTCGGAGCCGCAGCAGGGCACGGCACTGCCCATTCCACGGCGGCAAACGCCGCCCAAACAGATCAAGCTGATCCTGCCGGTGTGGGGCTACAAGTTCGTCAGGACCTTTCTCGAGCAGGGGCTGCCGACGCTGCTGGCGCCCGGCAACGTGCCGGCGCTGGCGGCCGCGCTGCCCTGCCGCTTCGTCATCTTGACGAGCTACGAGGATGCGCCCTACCTGCAGGCGCACCCGGCGTTCCGTCGCCTGTGCGAAACGTGCCGGACCGAGATCCGCTACATCGACCACCTGATCACCGGTACGAACTACTCAACAACGATCACGCTCGCCTACACCGAGGAGGTGCGCGAGACGGGCACCGCCGTCACCGACACGGCCTTCTTCTTCCTGGTGTCCGACTACATCGTCGCCGACGGGTCGTTCGCCAACATCCTCAAGCGCATGATGAGCGGCGCCAGCGGTGCCCTTGTCGGCAACTTCCAGGTCGTCGAAGAGGACGCCCTGCCCTGGCTGCACGAACAGCTGAACCGGTCGCCGCTCTCGCTGTCTTTATCGGCCCGCGACCTCATGCGCTGGGGCCTGTCGCACCTGCACCCGACCGTGATCGCCAACACGGTGAACCACCACCTGAGCCACAACGACCACACCAACCGTCTGTTCTGGCGTGCGGACGGCAACTCGCTCGTCGGCCGCTTCTACCTGATGCACATGATCTGCATCCGGCCGGAGGTGGCCGAATTCACCATCGGGTCGGCGTGCGATTACTCCTTCGTTCCGGAGATGTGTCCGAGCGGCAATGTCGATGTGGTCACGGACTCCGACGAGTATCTGGTGATGGAGATACAGGCCCGCGCGCACGAGGCGAAGTTCCTGCGTCCGGGGGTGCTCAAGCAGGCCCGGCTCGCCAAGACGCTGTCAGGCTGGACGACGGAGCGCCATCGCGAGAACGCCAAGCACTCCGTCGTCTTCCATGCCGACGACGTGTCGGCGGAGGTGGGCAGGACGGTCGCCGAGGCCGATCTCTACGTGCAGCAGCTTGCGCAGCTGATGAAGCGCAAGGCCAAGCCGCACCGAAACCACCCCTACTGGCGGGGTGCCCTGGCCTCCTATCACGAGGCGACGGGCAGGAAGCTCAACCTCGATGAATGGCGGCTCGTCCTCGGCCTGCCGGACCCCGCAACGCACGAGAGCTGGGTTGCCGACTGGGTGGTGGAGACAATCCGTTTCGCCATGTTCGGACGCCTGCCCGCGGTGCGCCCCTGGCACCCGCGCTGGCCCGACTATCGGCATATCCTCACGCGGCTGCAGCCATTCCTGGGCGGCCGGGACAAGCGGCTCCTGATGATCTCGGACGCCCCAACGGTCTTCACGGCGTCTCTGGCAGACAACGGCGAGAGGGCTGTACGCATCCGCACCACGCGGTTCCTGGCCCATCCGGCAGACATCTACGAGCCCATGGCCGCCCAGTTCGACCAGTGCCTGCTCGAGCTCACCGAGAATGATCTCGCCAAGATGGACGAACTCATCGACCGCATCGCGTCCCTCGTGAAGACCGGCGGCGAGATCCTGGTCGCTATCAACAACCGGCGCGGCACGAGCGATGCTCGGGAGTTTACCAGGAGCATCTCCCTTCACGCGCCCCGCCTGCTCCGGCCGGCGGCAACCACCAGCGAGGTCCACTTCGTCCCGGCCAGCCGGTTCCGCTGGGGCGTGTTCCGCGCCATGATGCGGCTGGGATCGGCCGCCCGGAGGAACCCCACCTCGGGAATCCCGATACTGGTGGCCACGGGATGGTTCCTGGGCACCAGCTGCTTCCTGTCGAACATCCTCACGCGTGGCATGCGCAAGACGCCGCGAGGGCTCGCTTCGAGCGTGCTATTCGTGCTCAAGGCCAACAGCGAGATCGGGCGCGATGCCTACAAGTATTCCGCGGCTCGCATTGTCCGGCAACGGCAACGCCGGCGGCACGGCATCGACGATGCCGTGCGCCTGAAAGCCGCGCGAGGTCGCACCTTGCCGGCCAGCGGCACGCTCATGGGCCTGCACGAGACCACCAAGGGCCTCGCCGCGCCGATCGAAGCCACGGCCCCGGCGACGCCCGGGTTGCGGGCGATGCGCGCGGTGGACCTGAAGCGGGAGGTCGGCGTTGCCAGCCTCGGCCTCACCACCAACGCGATCTGGCATGACGACCCCAGGAGCCTCGTGTTCCTGCTCGCCCGCTACAAGTTTGTCGCCAAGATGCTCAAGGGCCGGCGCTTCGTCGGCGAGGTGGGGTGCGGCGATGCCTTCGGCACGCGCCTCGTCCTCCAGGAGGTGGAGCAGGTTGCGGTCTACGACTTCGACTCCCGGCTCATCGAGGATGTTCGCCAACGCCGATCCGAGCGGTGGCCGCTCGACGCCCACGTGCACGACATCGTGACGGAGGTCCTCCCCCAGAAGCATGACGCCATCTACAGCCTCGACATGCTGAACCGCATGCGCGGTGAGGACGAGCACGCGTATCTTTCCAACCTGCGTAGCTCGCTGGAGCGGGACGGAGTGCTCATCATCGGCACGCCGTCGGCCGAGTCGCAGGTTTATTCCGCGCCCAACGGCGGCAGCGATACCGGCAACTGCAAGAGCGGCGACGCGCTGAAGGCGCTGCTGGAGCGCTATTTCGACCGCTGCTTCCTGTTCTCCATGAACGACGAGGCCGTGCATCCGGGCTTCCATCCCATGGCGCACTACCTCTTCGCGATCTGCACGGGCGCGAAATGACGCTGCCGCGGGCTTCAGGACACTCGGCGCCGATGCGCATCGGCATCGACTTCGACAACACCATCATCACCTATGATGACGTGTTCCGCGCGACTGCGCTCCGGCGCTGCCTCATCAAGGAGGATTTCGCCGGGCGCGGCAAGCAGGCAATCCGTGACCATATCCGGCTGCTGCCGGACGGCGAGATTGCCTGGCAGCGGCTGCAGGGGCAGGTCTACGGCAAGGGCGTTGCAGAGGCGGCGATGTTTGCGGGCGCCGGCCAATTCCTCGATCGCTGCCGCAGGCAGGGGCTTCCGGTCGTGATCGTCAGCCACAAGACGGAGTACGGCCACTACGATCCCGACCGCGTCAATCTGCGGCGCGCTGCGCTCGACTGGATGACGGCGCGCGGCTTCTTCCGCGACTATGGGCTTGCGGTGGACGACGTCTTCTTCGAGAGCACACGGGCAGAGAAGCTGCAGCGCATCGCCGCGCTGGCGTGCACCCACTTCATCGACGACCTCGAGGAGGTGCTGACCGATCCAGGCTTTCCCGAGCAGGTGTCGCGGATTCTTTTCTCGAACGCGGCGGGTGCCGCGCACGGGGCAGCCTACGTCGCCTGCCGCAGCTGGCGCGAGATCGAGGAGCACGTGTTTGAACGCGCCTGAGACAGGTCTCGCCCAGGCGAGGGACGTGGCGCACAGGCTCGCCGGCGCCGGGGCCCAGGTGCGCCATGTCGTCGCCGGCGGCCGCAACAGCCGCATCTATCACGTGCGCCAGGGCGGCCGCGAGCTCTGCCTCAAGCAGTACCCCTCCAGGCGCGATGATCCCCGCGACCGCTTGTCGACCGAGGTGGGCGCGCTGCGGCTGATGGCGGAGAACGGCGTCGCGGACGTGCCGCGCGTGGTCGACGTCGACCGCGACCGCAACTATGCGCTGCTGACGTGGATCGACGGGGCCGAGGTCACGAGCGTTGCCGATGCGGACATCGACGCCGCCGTCGCCTTCCTGGCGGCCGTGCACGCGCTGCGCGCGGCGCGGGACGCGGCACAGCAGCCGCTGGCCGCCGAAGCCTGCCTATCGGGCCAAGAGATCGAGCGCCAGATCCGCGAGCGCCTGGATCGGCTCGGTGGGGTGTGCGGCGACGAGCCGGCGCTTGCCGCCTTCCTGCAGCGCGACTTCGCACCGAAGCTCTCCCGTACGCTCACCAACGCGCGCACGGCAACCGCAACCGACGTCGCCGACCTCGATTTTGCGCAGGACCTGCCGCAGGACTGGCGCAGTCTGGTTCCCTCCGACTTCGGGTTCCACAACAGCTTGCGCCTCAGCGACGGCTCGCTCGCCTTCCTCGACTTCGAATATTTCGGCTGGGACGACCCGGTGAAGCTGACAGCCGATATTCTCCTGCACCCGGGGCGACCACTGAGCGCACCGCATCGCCGCCGCTTCCGGCAGGCGGCCATCCGGACCTACGGAGAGGGACAGCGCTTCGAAAACCGGCTCAGGGCCTACCTGCCGCTGTTCGGGCTGCGCTGGGTGCTCATTCTGCTCAACGAGTTCATTCCGGAACGCTGGCGGCGCCGCCAGCTCGCCGGGGCCGGCGAGAGCTGGAGCGAAGCCAAGGCTCGCCAGCTCGGGCTCGCGAAGAGCTTTCTCGCCTCGCTCGATCAGAAGGAGGAGGACTGAGACATGGCAGCAGCCCCGGCAGCCGTGCAGGCACTGAAGCTTGCCACACCGCCACTCGACGAGCGCTCCAGGCACCTGCGCCGCCTGGTGGTGCGCGCGCTGGAAGGCGGCGAGCGGGGGCACGTGGGCTCGTCCATGTCGCTCGTGGAGATCATGCGCGTGCTCTACGACGACATCCTGCGCTATCGCCCCGCAGAGCCCAAATGGCGCGACCGCGACCGCATGATCCTGAGCAAGGGCCACGGCTGCATCGCCCTCTACGTCATGCTGGCGGAGAAGGGTTTCTTTCCGCTGGAGGAGCTCGACAGCTTCTGCCGGCGCGACTCCATCCTGGGCGGCCATCCGGAAGCCGGCAAGGTGCCGGGCGTGGAAGCCTCTACCGGCGCGCTCGGGCACGGGCTCTCCGTCGGCGTCGGCATGGCGCTCGCCGCACGCATGCAGAAGCGCGACAGCCGCGTGATCGTCGTCATGGGCGACGGCGAGATCAACGAGGGCTCGGTGTGGGAAGCGGCAATGTGCGCGGGCAAGCACAAGCTTTCCAACCTCACCGCCGTCATCGACTACAACAAGATCCAGTCCGCGGGACCCACGCGCGAAATCCAGGATCTCGAGCCGCTCATCGACAAGTGGCGCGCCTTCAACTTCGCGACGATCGATGTCGACGGCCACGACGTGGCGGCCCTGCGCGAGGCCTTCCAGCAGCTGCCGCTGGCCCAGGACCGGCCGAGCGCCATCATCTGTCACACGGTGAAGGGCAAGGGCATCGCCTTCGCCGAGAACGACGCCAACTGGCATCACAAGTCGAAGATCGGCAACGACGTGGTCGCCAAGCTCTACGCCGCACTGGAGTAAGCCATGCGCCAAACCTGCCTCAACATGGTCTACGAACTCGCCAAGCGTGACGAGCGCGCGGTGTTCATCGGCTCCGACCTGAGTCCCGGCCTGCTCGCCAACATGCAAAAGGAGATGCCGGAGCGCTGGTACATGGAGGGCATCACCGAGGCCAACGTGATCGGCATGGCGGCCGGGATGGCGATGGAGGGCTATGTGCCCTACGTCAACACCATCGCCACCTTCATCACCCGGCGCTGCTACGAGCAGGTCGCGGTCGACTTGTGCCTGCACAATCTGCCCGTGCGCCTGATCGGCAACGGCGGCGGCCTCGTCTACGCGCCGCTGGGCCCCACGCACCTCGCCATCGAGGACATCGCCATCATGCGCGCGTTGCCGAACATGACGGTGACGGCGGTGTGCGATGCCAAGGAGATGGTGCGGCTGATGAACTGTACGCTCGACTGGCCGGGCCCGATCTACATCCGCCTCGCCAAGGGTGGCGACCCCGTGGTGAGCCGCGAGGAGCTGGGCTTTGCCATCGGCAAGGCCATCCCCATGCGCCGTGCCCGCACCAAGCGCGCCATCGTGCTGATGGCGACCGGCGTCATGACGACGAACTGCCTCAAGGCGGCGGAGCTGCTGGCCAAGGACGGCATCGACGTGTCGGTGGTGCACTTCCACACCATCAAGCCGCTGGACGAGGAGGCCGTGCTCGAGTTCGCGCGCGATGCCGAGCTGGTGGCGACGGTGGAGGAGGGCGTCAAGATCGGCGGCTTCGGCAGCGCCGTGGCCGATGTCATGATCGAGCAGCTCAGCACATCGATGCCGCCGCTGCTGCGGCTCGGCCTGCCCGACGAGTTCCCGCACAACTACGGCCTGCAGGACGATTTGCTCGATATCTACGGGTTGATGCCCGGCCAGATCGCCGCGCAAATCGCCAAGCACGCCAAGAAGAAGGCCAAGGTGGCGTAGAGGAGGCCGGCAAGGCAGGATCGCGCGCCATGTGGCTGCTTGTCGGCGGTGATTCCGAGATCGGCGCGGCGGCGCGAACGAGCTTCGAAGCCGCAGGTCATGCGGTCGTGGCGACGACGCGGCGGCCCGATCGTGCCGCGACGGGCCGCCCTCTGCTCGAGCTGTCCCAGCCGCTCGGCGACTGGCAGCCGCCCGCCGGGACGCGCTCGGCCTGCGTGTTCGCGGCCGTCGCCAGGCTCGCGTCGTGCGCCGGCGATCCGCAGGGCTCCGCGCACATCAACGTGACGCAGACGCTGGGGGTGATCGAGCGATTGCTGGCGCGCGACATCCACGTCGTGTTCCTGTCGACCAACCAGGTGTTCGACGGCCGCACGCCCGACGTTGCGCCGGACGCGCCTGCCAGTCCGGTCAGCGAATACGGGCGGCAGAAGGCGCGCACCGAGGCGGCCTTGAAGGGGCGTATGGCCGATGGCGCGCCGCTGGCGATCCTGCGGCTCGCCAAGGTGGTGTCGCCCGGTATGGCCTTGATCGACGGCTGGATCGGCCAGCTCGCCGCGGGCAAGCCGATCCGGTGCTTCCGCGACATGATGATGGCGCCGACGCCGACGGCTCTGGTCGTGCAGGCGATCGAAGCGCTGATGGCGGACAGGCGCCCTGGCATCTACCAGCTGACGGGGCCGCGTGATGTCGCCTATAGCGAGGTCGGCCGCTTTCTCGCGCGCCAGATCGGCGCCGATGCCAGCCTTGTTGACGAGGGCAGCGCCGCAGAGGCCGGCCAGCCCGAGGGCGCGACGCCACCCAACACCACACTCGACTCGCGACGGCTGCGCGACTTGTACGGGCTCGAGGTGCCGGATGCGTGGGACGTGATCGAGGCGCTGGACGGGCTGCGCCCGTGAGCCGACACCACCGAAACCCCGTCGATGAGCTTACATACTGCCGGGATGACGTTGTGGGGTCCGCGCGAGGAAGGTCCGTCAGAGCAGGCCGAGCTCGGCGAGCTGCTTCCTGAGCTTGGGCGGCATCGCCACGATGCCGGCGGCGCCGCGCTTCAAGTCCTCGGGCGCCTCGTCGGGGTCGAGATAGCGCCAGCCCTGGAAAGCGCGCCGGGGTGTGGGCCGCACCGGCACCAGCTCGTTCCTGAAGATCAGCAGGCAGCAGGGGGTGCCGTCGTCCTTGGTGCCCTCGGCGATGTCGGCAAGCGGCTGGCGCACCTGGACGAGGCCCTTGATCACCCAGTAGAGCGAGCCGCCATCGAGCAGCTCGTCGCGGCGCTTGGGCGTCTGGAAGGTGCGATGGAAGAGGCGTGGCTTCTTCTCGCCGGCCTGGCGCTGCGCCTTGAGGCGCTCGGCCTGCCAGCTCGCGACGTCCTCGATGGAATCGCACCCCACGCACAGCTTGATCAGATGCAGGGTCATGCACGCTCCTTGCCGCCTCGCCGTCACCATGCCGACGCGCCCACCGCATCATAGCGATGATGGCGCTTCCGGCGACCCCGATGCGGGCATAATCTGGGGACAGTATAGCATCGTCGTCCCGCAAGGAGGGCCCCATGCCGCGCCGCAAGCTGGTTGCCACCGCCGGCGGCGCATCGCTCGCATCCTTCATCCCGAAGGCACACGCGCAAGGCAAGATCAAGCCGGGCGCGGAGGCCGCTCTCGTCGTCGTCGACGTGCAGAACTGCTTCCTGCCCGGCGGCAGCCTGGCCGTGGCCAAGGGCGACGAGATCATCCCGGTGATCAACAGAATTGCCAAGGCCTTCCAGAACGTGGTGCTGACGCAGGATTGGCACACTCCGGGCCACATCTCGTTCGCCTCCTCGCACGCGGGCAAGAAGCCGTTCGAAAGCATCGACGTGCCTTACGGCAAGCAGATCCTTTGGCCGGACCATTGCGTGCAAGGCACCGAAGGCGCGGCCATCCACAAGGACATCGACATTGCCCACGCGCAGCTCGTCATCCGCAAGGGCCACAACCCCAAGGTCGACAGCTACTCCGCCTTCATCGAGGCGGACGGCAAGCTCAAGACCGGCCTCGACGGCTATCTCAAGGGCCGCAACATCGAGACCGTCTACGTCGTTGGATTAGCCACCGACTTCTGCGTGGGGTGGACTGCGATGGACGCGCGCAAGCTCGGCCTCGCCGCCTACGTCATCGAGGACGCGTGCCGGGGCATCGACACGCAGGGCTCGCTGGCCGCGGCCTGGAAGGCCATGGAGGCGGCGGGCGTCACGCGCATTCAGTCGAGCGATCTGGCCATGTAGCTGCCATCCCGGGCCTTGCACTGCCCTTGTCCTTTCCGGCCGAGGGCGGATAGCCCGAGAGCCGGACCCAGGGCCGCAATCACGCGCTCGCTCGTGGCCCCTGGGTTCCGGATATTTCGCTGCGCGAAATTCCGGAATGACAGGTACGGGCGCGCAATTCCGGGATGACACTTACTCCGCCAGCGCGGCGATGAGGGCGCCCTGGGTGACCTGGTCGCCTTCCTTGGCGGCGAGGCGCGCGATTTTGCCGGCGCGCGGGGCGTGCAGGACGTGCTCCATCTTCATGGCCTCGACCACGGCGACGCGGTCGCCCTTGGCGACGGTGCCGCCCTCGGTCACGAACACCTTGGCGACGCGCCCGATGATCGGCGCGCGCACGCTGTTGCCGTCGCCAGCGTCGCCGGCGGTGTCGGCATCGAAGGCCGGCCAGGCGAGCCGGGTCTGGCGCATGTCGTGGAGCACGTAGAGCGGATCGCTCTCGCCGACGACACGTATGCTGCGCCGCGGCCATTTGGGCTCGGCGTGGTCGCCCGGCAGTGTGACGACCGGGCCGCTCTCGCCCCAGGCCACGTCCACCTTGGTTGCCCGGCCGTTGGCCAGCACGGTGAGCTGCTGGCGGCGCGGTGAGCCGAGCTGGAAGGCGTCCTGCGCGCTCCAGGGCGAGTAGCGCTCGCCCTGCGCGCCGCTTCGCGTCAGCTCGGCCTCGTCATGGGCGTGCCAAAGCATATGCATGACGCCGAAGCCGACCGCCCGGGCGTCGAAGCTGGCGGGCGCCAGCGACGCCAGCTCGCGGCCGATGAGGCCGGTATCCATCTCGCCCGTTCGGAATGCCCGATGCGCAAGCAGCGCGTGCAGGAACGCGGCGTTGGTCTTGGGGCCAGCGACGGCCGTCTCCTCCAGCGCCTGCGAGAGGCGGGTGATGGCGCTGGCACGATCAGGTCCGTGGGCGATCAACTTGGCGATCATGGAATCATAGAAGGGCGAGATCACCGAGCCCGCCTCCACGCCGGAATCGACGCGCAAGCCCTCGAGCGACGGCGTCTCGAAGGTGACGATGGGCCCCGTCGACGGCAGGAAGCCCTTCGGCGGGTCCTCCGCGTTGAGGCGGGCCTCGATGGCATGACCGGACATGGCGATCTCAGATTGTCCGAGCGGCAGCTTCTCGCCCGCAGCAATCCGCAGCTGCCACTCGACGAGGTCCAGCCCGGTTATTGCCTCCGTGACGGGATGCTCCACCTGCAGGCGCGTGTTCATCTCGATGAAATACCAAGGCGCCTGCGGTCCGAGGCTGCCGCCTTCGACGAGAAACTCCACCGTGCCGGCGCCCTCGTAGCCGACGGCCTTGGCGCAAGCGACGGCGGCCGCGGTGATCGCGGCTCTGAGCTCGGACGACATGCCCGGCGCCGGAGCCTCCTCGATCACCTTCTGGTTGCGCCGCTGCAGCGAGCAGTCGCGCTCGAAGAGATGCACGACGTTGCCATGCGCGTCGCCGAACACCTGCACCTCGATGTGGCGCGGGCGCTCGACCACCTTCTCGATCAGGATGCGCGCATCGCCGAAGGCGGCCTTGGCTTCGCGCTGTGCACTCTCGAGCGCGGCGGCAAAGTCCTCCGCGCGGTCGACGCGGCGCATGCCGCGCCCGCCGCCGCCGGCCACCGCCTTGATCATCACGGGATAGCCGATGCGCGCGGCTTCCTTCGCCAGCGCCTGCGGCGCCTGCGCCTCGCCGTGATAGCCAGGCACGATCGGCACGCCGGCCTTGACGGCGATCGCCTTCGCTTCCGCCTTGCCGCCCATGCGGCGCATGGCATCGGGCGAGGGGCCTATGAACCTGATGCCGGCCTTGCCCAGGCTCTCCGCGAAGTCGGCATTCTCGGCGAGGAAACCATAGCCCGGATGGACGGCTTGCGCGCCGGTTGTCCTAGCGGCAGCGATAATCTTGTCGGCGCGCAGGTAGCTCTCGGCGGCGGGGCCGGGACCGATTTCAACCACCTGGTCGGCCATGCGGACGAACGGCGCGCCGCGATCGGCCTCGGAGCAGACGGCAACCGTCTCGATGCCGAGCCTGTGCGCCGTCCTGATGATGCGGACGGCGATCTCGCCGCGGTTGGCAATCAGGATTCTCTTGAACATCGGTTCAACTTCTCCCTCTCCCCATCTCTTTGATGGAGAGAGGGCCGAGGAGAGGGGCAATTCCGCGCCGGAGCCAGCGTCTGCCCCTCACCCTGACCCTCTCCCCGCAAGCGGGGAGAGGGGATGCTCGAGCCTTATGACATTCGCGCGTGTGTTGGAGCAATCACCATGTGCAGCGATGATGCGTTGACCTATGCTCCGCGCCACGATGAGTGCAGCGATCCGGACCGGTAGATGGAGGCCATGCACGTTCTGGCACGCGGCGATCTCCTGCAGCGGCTGCGGCTCGGGTCCGGGCTGATCCTGCTCGCATTCGCAGCCACCCATTTCCTCAACCACGCCCTGGGCCTCGTCAGCGTCGAGGCCATGGACGCGATGCAGGGCTGGCGCACGGTGGTGACGCGGTCGTGGCTGGGGTCGAGCGTGCTGCTGGCGGCCTTCGCCGTTCACATCGGCCTCGCGCTCTACAGGATCGCGCACCGGCTCACCTGGAGGATGCCGGTCTGGGAGGCCGTGCAGATCGCCACCGGTCTCAGCGTCCCGCTGCTGCTCATCACGCACGTGGTCTACAACCGCGGCGCGGCCTCGCTGGCCGGCACGAGAGATACCTACACCTACGAACTCGCCAACATCTGGCCGGGTCTCGCCTGGGAGCAGACCGCGTTGCTGCTTCTCGTGTGGGTGCACGCCTGCATCGGCTTTCACTACTGGCTGCGCCTGGTGCGCTGGTATCCGCGCGTCCAGCCCGTGCTGTTCGCCATCGCAATCGCGCTGCCCGTGAGCGCACTCGCCGGTTTCACGGTGGCGGGACGACAGGTGGCGGCGAAGCTGGAGGCGCCAGGTGCCCGGGAACGGCTGCTCGCAGCATCGCACCATCCCGACGCTGCGGCCGTGGGGCGCCTGGACACCCTGCACGACAGGTTGCAGATCGGATTCCTGGCCCTGCTCGGCTTTGCATTCCTGGTGCCGATCGTCCGCGCCGTCCGCCGTGCCACCGGAAGGAAGGTGGAGGTGACCTACCGCGGCGGCCCGGTCGTGCGGGTGCCGGTCGGCCCGACGCTGCTCGAGATCAGCCGCATGAACGGCGTGCCGCATGCCTCCGTCTGCGGCGGGCGCGCCCGCTGCTCCACGTGCCGCGTCGGCGTCGAGAGGGGCCTGCTGGCTCTGGGTCCGCCGTCCGCGACAGAAGCCAGGACGCTCGCCAGCATCCGGGCTCCGCCGCACGTGCGGCTCGCCTGCCAGATCCGCCCGCACCAGGCCATCACCGTCACGCGCCTGGTCACGCCGCCGTCGAGCACGGGCTCGCGCGGGCAGGTGGGCGGACATCCGCAAGGCGTGGAGCGCGAGCTTGCCGTGCTGTTCCTCGATACGCGCGGCTTCACCAGCATCAGCGAGACGCGCCTGCCCTACGATGTGGTGTTCATTCTGAACCGGCTGTTCGCCGAGGTCGGCGATGCGATCGAGCGCAACGGCGGCGCCATCGACAAGTATCTGGGCGACGGACTTCTGGCGCTCTTCGGCGCCAGGGACGGTGCCGCGGCCGGCTGCCGCCAGGCCCTGCGGGCGGCCCGCGATATCGATCTCGGCCTCGACCGGCTCAACGGCGAAATCGCGAGCGAAACCGGCGCGCCGCTGAGGGTCGGCATCGGCATCGACGTCGGCCGGCTGGTGGTCGGCCAGATCGGCCATGTCGGAACCGCCTCGGTTACCGTGATCGGCAACACCGTCAACGCGGCGAGCCGGCTCGAGGCGCTGACCAAGGAGAAGGGGTGTCAGCTGATCGTCTCGGCCGACGTGCTGGCGCGTGCGGGCATCGACGCGAATGCGCTCCCGTTCCGCCGCGAGGACGCGACGATCCGAGGCCTCTCGGCAGGTCGCGAGATCGTGGTGGTCGGCCGGGCGCGCGAGCTTCCGCAGATACCCGAGCCGGCGCCGTCCGCGGACCTGACCGACGCCGCGATTGCACCCGGCGGCGGCTAGGACCGGTTCCGCTCCGATCGGAGCATCGGGGCGCAGCACCGGGTTGGCCACCTTCTTGTCGTCCTGGCCGGAGCGCGTCATGCTGGAAGCATGCCTTCGACATAACGCGCAGAGCCGGGACCTAGGGTCGCGGTCTCGGTGCGCCTGAGCCTGTCGAAGGTTCCGCTGGTGGCCTCGTGGTTCGACAAGCTCACCACGGGGCGAGGATGTGGCCCCTGGGTCCCGGATATTCGCCTTCGGCGAATTCCGGGATGACAACCATAAAGAGTGCGAAATTCAGGAATGATAACGCCTGTCATCCCGGCCGGAGCGCGTCATGCTGGAAGCATGCCTTCGACATAACGCGCAGAGCCGGGATCCAGGGCCGCAATCCCGGCACCCCTGAGCCTGTCGAAGGGCGGACGGAAGGTTCCGCCGGTGGCCTCGTGGTTCGACAAGCTCACCACGGGACGAGGATGTGGCCCCGGGGTCCCGGATATTCGCCTTCGGCGAATTCCGGGATGACAGGAGCGGTTGCGCCCGAGACTAGAGGCGCATGCGCCGCAGGCGCAGTGCGTTGCCGATCACGCTCACGGAGGAAAGCGCCATGGCGGCGGCGGCGATCACCGGCGACAGCAGGATGCCGAAGACGGGATAGAGCACGCCGGCAGCAACCGGCACACCCGCCGCGTTGTAGATGAAGGCGAAGAACAGGTTCTGGCGGATGTTGGCCATCACGGCCGCCGACAGCCGCCGTGCGCGGGCGATGCCGTTGAGGTCGCCCTTCACCAGCGTGACGCCGGCGCTCTCCATCGCCACGTCGGTGCCCGTGCCCATGGCGATGCCGACATCGGCCGCTGCCAGCGCCGGCGCGTCGTTGACGCCGTCTCCGGCCATGGCGACGACGCGACCCTCCCGGCGCAGCCGCTCGACGACCCGGGCCTTGTCCTGGGGCAGCACCTCGGCCTCGACCTCGCGGATGCCGAGCCTAGCCGCAACCGCATTCGCCGTGATCGCATTGTCGCCCGTGAGCATCACGACGTGGATGCCGGCCTCGGTCAGGGCCGCCACCGCGCCAGCCGTGGTGGCCTTGATGGGATCGGCGACGGCAATGACAGCGGCCGGCTGATTGTCGATGGCGACGAAGACGGCCGTGGCGCCCTGCTGCCGCGCGCGGTCCGCCTCGCCCGCAAGCGCGCCGACGTCGACGCCGGCCTCGCGCATGATCCGCGCATTGCCGATGACGAGCCTGCGGCCGTCGACCAAGCCGGTGACTCCCTTGCCGACGGGCGCATCGAAATCCACTACCGCCGCGAGCCCGAGGCCCTTCGCTTGCGCCGCCTCCACGATGGCGGCGCCCAGGGGATGCTGGCTCGAGCGCTCCAGGCTCGCCGCAAGCTTCAGTACGTCGTCCTCCTCAAAGCCCGGCGCGGTGCGCAGGGCGACCACCTTGGGCTTGCCTTCGGTGAGCGTGCCCGTCTTGTCGACGACCACCGTGTCGACCCGCTCGAAGCGTTCGAGCGCCTCGGCGTTCTTGATCAGCACGCCGGCCTGGGCGCCGCGGCCGACGCCCACCATGATCGACATGGGCGTGGCAAGGCCCAGCGCGCACGGGCAGGCGATGATGAGCACCGACACGGCGGCGATGAGGCCGAAGGTGAAGCGCGGCTCCGGGCCCCAGATCGACCAGGCGAAGAACGCGAGCACGGCGACGACGATCACCAGCGGCACGAACCAGCCCGACACCTGATCCGCGAGGCGCTGGATGGGCGCGCGGCTTCTCTGCGCGTCGGCGACCATCTGCACGATGCGCGCCAGCATCGTGTCACGGCCGACCTTGTCGGCGCGCATGACGAAGCTGCCCGACTGGTTCATGGTGCCGCCGATCACGCTGGCGCCGACCTCCTTGGTGACGGGCATCGACTCGCCCGTCACCATGGACTCGTCGATCGACGTGCGGCCTTCGAGCACCTCGCCGTCCACCGGCACGCTCTCGCCCGGACGCACGCGCAGCCTGTCGCCGGCTGCGACCTCGTCGAGCCCGACATCCTCGTCGTTGCCGTCGTCCCGGACGCGCCGCGCGCGCTTTGGCGCCAGGTCGAGAAGCGCGCGGATCGCGCCGCTCGTCTGCTCGCGCGCCTTGAGCTCCAGCACCTGCCCCAGCAGCACGAGCACCGTGATGACGGCGGCCGCCTCGAAATAGACGGGCACGGCGCCGTCACCACCGCGCAGGGCCGACGGGAACACGCCGGGCAGGATCGTCGCGACGATGCTGTAGCCCCAGGCAACACCCGTGCCCATGGCAATGAGCGTGAACATGTTGAGGTTGCGGGTGCGGACCGAGGCCCAGCCGCGCTCGAAGAACGGCCACCCGGCCCACAGCACGACGGGCGTCGCCAGCACGAGCTGCAGCCAATTCGAAGCCTGCTGGCCAAGGACCCCGTGCAGGCCGGACAGGTGGCCGCCCATCTCCAGCAGGAAGACCGGGACGGTCAGCGCCAGTCCGATCCAGAAGCGGCGCGTCATGTCGACGAGCTCTGGATTGGGGCCCGTGTCGGCTCCCACCTCCAGCGGCTCCAGGGCCATGCCGCAGATCGGGCAGCTTCCCGGCCCAACCTGGCGGATCTCGGGGTGCATCGGGCAGGTGTAGATTGCGCCCTCGGCGACAGGCTCCGCTTTCGCCTGCTGGGGGGCGAGGTAGCGCTCGGGCGCGGCCAGGAACTTGGTGCGGCAGCCGGCCGAGCAGAAGTAGTAGGGCCGGCCCGCATGGGTGGCCGTGTGCTTGGCCTTGTGGGGGTCCACCGTCATGCCGCACACCGGGTCCTTGGCGAGCCCGGCAGCGGGGGCGCCGCCATGGTCGGCGTGGCCGCTGTGGTCGTTGCCACGGCCGCTGCAACAGCCCGTGACCTGCGTGCGGGGCGGCGCTTTGCCCGCCGTCTCTTGCTTGTTGGGATGACTCACGATCTTGCTCCTTACCCCGTGGGGGTATACGTCATGTTTGACTTTTATACCCCCCAGGGGTATCAGTCAAGCATGCAAGACACAACCAAGCAGTCATGCCTCAATCGCCTGAGCCGGATCGAGGGCCAGGTGCGCGGTCTGTCGCGGATGGTGGAGGAGGACCGCTACTGCATCGACGTTGTCACGCAGATCTCGGCCGTGCGCGCGGCGCTGCGGCGGGTCGAGCAGGAGGTGCTGCGCGACCACGTGGGCCACTGCGTGAAGGACGCCATGCGCAGCGGCGACGCGGCCGACCAGGCGCGCAAGATCGAGGAGCTGATGGACGTGCTGGCGCGCGCCAACGGGTGAGCCAACGCCATCGCCGTAAGGTGCAAGAGGCGAAGCCGGGTGTGCGCGGCCCGTCCTTCGACAAGCTCAGGACGGGGCGAGCGCGTGGGGGCGTTCGCGGCTTCGTGGCTGGCACTCTGGCTCGCGGCGCTGATCGATCCCCCTCTCCTGAACGGCAGCGGCGCTCGCCGAGCCGATCGGCGCCGTAGGGTACAAGAGGCGAAGCCGTATTGCACTGCTTTGCCGGAACGGCAGCGGCGCTCGCCGGGCCGCTCGGCGCCGTAGGGTGCAAGAGGCGAAGCCGTATTACACTGCTCTGCGGGCGCCCGGCGCAATGCGGCTGCCACCTTTTGCGCCCTACGACCTGACGCTTGCGGTTGCCCCTGCTGCGTGAAGGACGCCATGCGCAGCGGCGACGCGGCCGACCAGGCGCGCAAGGTCGAGGAGCTGATGGACGTACTGGCGCGCCGAGTGGCGGCTTACCTGCCGCGAATACTCACCCCGTGCTGAGCCAGCCGAAGCACGGCTGGTGTGCGCGGCCCGTCCTTCGACAAGCTCAGGACGGGGCGAGCGCGTGGAGGAGGGAGGTCGATCATCCCTTGCGCGGGCGGACGCGGGGCAGCTGCACGAACTTCCAGGGCGCCGGCGTGTCGCCGATCGGCACCTCGATCAGGGTGGGGCCCGGCTCCTTCAGGGCGCGGCGCAACACGCCGCGCAGCTCCTCGGGCGAGGTGGCCTTGAGCCCCACGGCGCCGTAGCTCTCGGCCATCTTGACGAAGTCGGGGTTGGTCAGGTCGCTGGCGATCAGCCGGCCGCGGTAGTCGTCGCGCTGCATGCGGCGCACGTTGCCGAAGGCGTTGTCGTTGAAGACGATGGCGACGACGGGGATGCGGAAGTGCACGGCGGTCGCCAGCTCCTGCACGTTGAACATGAAGCCGCCATCGCCATTGACGGAGACGACGGGCACGTCGGGACGCGCGATCTTGGCGCCGAGGGCGGTCGGATAGCCCATGCCCAACGCGCCCTGGTAGCCCAGCGTCAGGTACGTGCGGGGTGCGTAGACGGGGAATGCGAGCCGGCTCACGTAGCCGACCTGGGTGAACTCGTCGACGAAGATGCCTTCCTCCGGCAGCTCGGCGCGGATGGCATCGAGGTAGGCCATCTGCGGCTGCAGCTTGCGAATCTCGGCCCCCACCGCCGCCTTCACGCCGGCCACCTCCTCGCGGAAGGCCGCGCGCTTGCGGTTGTGCTTGGCGACCCGGTCCAGCAACCGGCGTGTAACGGCTGCGGCATCGCCGAGCAGGGCCGTGCAGCGGACGCGGTGGCGCACCATCTCCTCGGGATCGATCTCGATGCGAATGAACTTGAGCTGCTCGTCGACGCCCCAGCCCGTGAATTGCGAATGCAGGCGCGTGCCGATGCCGACCACCACGTCGGCGTCCGCCCACAGCTTGTGCCCCATCGGGAACGACAGGCTGAGCTCGTGCCGGCTGTCGACGACGCCGATGCCCATGCGATAGGCCATCACGGGCGCCTCGAGTATCTCGGCGAGCGCCGTCACCTCGGCGCTGGCGTGCTGGGCCCCGCCGCCCACGACGATCAGCGGACGCCTGGCCTCGCCCAGCATCCTGGCGGCCGCCTCGATCGCGTCGTCGTCGGGCTCCGGCGCCGGCAGCGGCTCAGGGACCGCGGGGAGCTTGACGTTCGCCGACTTGCCCCAGACGTCGAGCGGGCACTCGAGCGCGGCGGGGCGCGGACGGCCCGAGACCATCTGGCGGAGCGCCTCGTCGGTGAGCGCGGCCGCCTCGTGCGGGGCGCGGATGCGCGCCGACCATTTGGTGAGCCGCTGCATGATGCCGAGCTGGTCGGGAATATCGTGCAGGTAGCCGGTGTCGCGGTTGACGTAGGCGAGCGGGATCTGGCCGCTGATGGCAAGCACGGGCGCATTGTTGCCGTAGGCCTGCGACAGCGCGGCCGTCGTGTTGAGGAAGCCGGGGCCCGGCACGACACAGTAGGCCGCGGGCTTGCCCGTCGCCATCGCCGCGCCGAGTGCCAGGTAGGCCGCACCCTGCTCATGGCGCGTGTGGATGGGACGAATGCGGTTCGTCTGGTCGTACAGCGCGTCGAAAAAGGGATCGTTCTGCACCCCCGGCAGGCAGAACAGCGTATCGACGCCATGCGCTATCAGACGGTCGATCACGATGCCTGCCGTGGTACGGCTCTGGACGGCTTTCCCCTGCACCATCGCTCCACTCCCAGGATGCAGCGACCGACCGACACCGGGTCGCGTTGCGTTGCATGACGAACGTTCGGCAGCCGCGAACAGTCCCTCGTTGCCGCCTACTCTAGCAGGGCTTGCCGGCACCCAAGCAACCGACCCGGCTCGCTTGCAGCCATGCACCGCTGGCGGGCCACCCGAGAGCAGCCCCTTGTGGCAAAGCGCTCAGGGAGCTACACACGGAACCCATCCGGTTCCAGGGTAGCACGATGGTCCGACTGCTCCAGTTCCTCAGCTCGCTGATCCAACTCTACATCTACGTGATCATCGCCAGCGCGGTGATGAGCTGGCTGATCGCCTTCAACGTCGTAAATCCCTACAACCAGTTCGTGCGCTCGCTCTGGCAGGGCTTCAACGTCGTGACGGAGCCGCTGCTCCGGCCGATCCGACGCCGAATGCCGGACCTCGGCGGGATCGACATTTCGCCCGTGATCTTGATCATCGTCTGCTGGTTCGCGCAGGTTCTCATCCAGATTGCAATCGATCAGCTGTGACGCCGCTGCCCGTCCAGCCGTGGCGCGCAGACCGCTCGGGCGTGCGCCTCACCGTGCGCGTCACGCCCAGGGCCGGACGAGACGAGGTCCACGGCCTGACGGAGACGGGGCAGGGGCAGGCCTTGGCCGTACGGGTGCGGGCTGCCGCCGACAAGGGCGAAGCCAACCGTGCCGTGGAGATGGTCGTGGCGAGCTGGCTCGGCATAGCCAAGAGCGGCGTCGCCGTCGACAGCGGCGCCAAGTCGCGCGTCAAGACACTGGTGATCGCCGGCGAGCCCGGTAGGCTCGGGACCCTGCTGAAAGCGCGGCTTGGCGAACTGCAATGAAAAGGAGGGAGCGGACGGGCATGACACGCGCCAGCATCATCGACGGCAAGGCGATTGCCGAGGCCCTGCGCACCGAGGTCGCCGCCGGTGCGGCCCAGCTCAAGCGCGAGCGCGACATCACACCCGGCCTCGCGGTCGTGCTCGTCGGCGAGGATCCGGCGAGCCAGGTCTACGTGCGCACCAAGGCCAGGCAGACGCGCGAGGCGGGCATGCTCTCCCTTGAGCACAAGTTGCCGGCCGACACATCGCAGGCGGCTCTGCTCGATTTGATCGCGGAGTTGAACCGCCGCCCCGACGTGCATGGCATCCTCGTGCAGCTGCCGCTGCCCAAGCACATCGACTCCGGCGTGGTGATCGAGGCCATCGATCCCGCCAAGGACGTCGATGGCTTCCATCCCGTCAACGTCGGCAGGCTCGCCTCCGGCGGCCGTGCCCTGGTGCCTTGCACGCCGTCGGGCTGCCTGATCCTCGCCAAGACCGTGCGGCCGGAGCTGGCGGGCCTCGAGGCCGTGGTCATCGGCCGCTCCAACATCGTCGGCAAGCCGATGGCGCAGCTGCTGCTGGCCGAAAGCTGCACGGTGACGATCGCCCACTCGCGCACCCGCAATCTGCCTGACGTCGTCCGCCGCGCCGACCTTGTGGTGGCGGCCGTCGGACGTGCCGAGATGGTGAAAGGTGGCTGGATCAAGCCGGGCGCCATCGTCATCGACGTCGGCATCCAGCGCGTTGCCACGCCTGACGGCAAGGGCCGGCTGGTCGGCGACGTGGCTTTCGAGGAGGTCGCCCGGGTCGCCGGCGCGATAACGCCGGTGCCGGGCGGGGTCGGGCCCATGACGGTCGCCTGCCTGCTCAAGAACACGCTGGAGGCGGCGAGCAGGGCGTAGGCTGGGTCGGGCCTTGGCGCTGACGCGACACGGCGCACGTGGCCGAGGGACCGCGCCTTCAAGCCGTGCTTCGACCCTCGGAACACGTCCGAGGGCAGGCAGGCTCAGCACGGGGCCTGGAGCGGGTCCAGCACGGGGTTGGAGTAGGCTCGGCGCGGTGCCGCGAGCAGGCTCACGGCGTGAAGCACACACACGTCTTCGTCCTGAGCTTGTCGAAGGACGGGCTATCCGCACCTGAGCCGTGCTTCGACCCTCGGAACAAGTCCGAGGGCAGGCAAGCTCAGCACGGGGTTGGAGCGGACCCAGCACTGGATCTGGGGCAGGCTCGGCGCGGGGACGCTGGCTCGGGTCGTGGTGTGTGACCCGGAGGGTCCGACACCTCGATCAGCCGTCGTAGCCCTCGATGATGATGAACTCGGCGGTGCTGGCTTCGTCGCGAATCTTGGCGGCCGCCTGATACTCGGGCGAATCGTGGCACGCCTTGGCGGCGGCGTAGCTGTCGAACTCGATCACGACGTGACGGCAGCCCGCGAGCTGGCCCCTCGCCACCTCGCACTCGCCGTTGCGTACGAGGAAGCGCGCCCCGTACTTCTTCAGCGGCGCGGCGTTGGCGGCCACGTAGTCCTTGTAGCGCTCCGGGTTCGTGATGTTCACGTGCGCGATCCAGTAGCCCTTTTTGGGCATTGGCGTCCTCCGGTGCTCGGGTCGAGTTGTCGTCAGCTTAGCAGGCGCACGAGCCACAACGCGAGGCCCGGGAAGAGAATGACGAGCGCGAGGCGGACGATGTCGGTGGCGATGAACGGCAAGACGCCCCGGTAGGTCGAGACGATCGGGACCGTTTTGGCGATCGAGCTGATGACGAAGACGTTGAGGCCGATCGGCGGCGCGGTCAGGCCGATGCCCACTACGATCAGCACGAGAATGCCGAACCAGATCGCCACCTCGTCGGAGGGCATGCCGAAGTCGAGCGCCTGAATGATGGGGAAGAAGACGGGCAGGGTGAGCAGGATCATGGCGAGTTCGTCCATGACGGCGCCGAGCAGGATGTAGAAGAGCATCAGCGAGATCATGATCACATAGGGCGGCAGGCCCGAATGGCCCACGATGTCGGCCGCCATCTCCGGCAGCTTCGACAGCGCCAGGAACGCGTCGAACACCTCCGAGC
Source organism: Hyphomicrobiaceae bacterium (assembly GCA_050248715.1). Lineage (GTDB taxonomy): Bacteria > Pseudomonadota > Alphaproteobacteria > Rhizobiales > Hyphomicrobiaceae > AWTP1-13. The sequence continues at coordinate 28,699 of JBFWRV010000019.1, forward strand.
CGAGCAGGATGATGAAGATCATGGCTGAGGTCTCGGCGGTCTGCTTGAGGCTTTCCAGGATGCCGCGCAGACCGAGCGTGCCCTGGGCGACGCCGACGACGAGCATGGCGATGGCGCCGAAGGCGGCGCCCTCCGTCGGCGTAAAGACCCCGCCGTAGATGCCGCCGATGACGGTTACGGCAACGAGCAAAACCGGCCAGACGTTGAGGAGAGCCTTGCGCCGGTCTGCGACCTCGACCACGGCGGGGGGCGCAACCTCGGGCCGCCGGCGCACGGTCCAGGCGATGGCGAGCGTGTAGAACAGCGCAGCCATCAACCCAGGCACGAACGCGGCCTGGAACAGCTTGGCGATGTTCTGCTCGGTGGTGATGGCATACACCACCAGGATGATGGACGGCGGAATGAGGATGCCGAGCGTGCCGCCCACGGCGATCGTGCCAGTGGCGAAGCCGCCGTCGTATTTGTAGCGCTGCAGCTCGGGCAGCGCCGCCCGGCCGAAGGTCGCCGTGGTTGCCACCGACGAGCCGCAGATGGCGCCGAACGCCGTGCAAGCCCAGATCACCGCCATCGCCAGCCCGCCGCGCATGCGTCCCGTGAGGGTCTCGGCGGCGCGGAAGAGCGCGGTGGAGATGCCCGCGCGCTCGGCCAGCGCCCCCATCAGGATGAACAGCGGGATGACGGAGAGCGTGTAATTGGCGAACTGATAGTAGGGGTTGGTCTTCATGTAGGCGAAGAGCGCCGGCCAGCTCGAGAGATGGATGTAGCCGATCGAGCCGACGACGAGCATGGAGAGACCGACCGGCATGCGCACGGCGATGAGCGCCAGCATGACAGCGAAGCCGAGAGCAGCGATGGCGACACCACTCATGTGCCCCTCCCCAAGCGGGCGGCGGCCGTGGCAAGCGCCGTGGCGGCAAGCACGAACGTCAGGGCGGCACAGATGGCGAGAGCGGGCCAGACGATGAGCTGCAGCAGCATGGTGGTCTGCCCGCTGCGGTAATGCTCGACCGCGCCCGTCGCCAGACAGACGCCGACGAATGTCATCATGGCCGCGTAGACGACGTCCCACACCGCGTCGATGCGGGCGTTGGCAGGTTTCGAGAGCCTGGTGGTGAAGGTGTCGACGAAGATGTTGCCGCGCCGCGCCTGACAGTAGGACAGGAAGCTGAAGATGGAGACGGCAGTCCCCATCTGCACCAGCTCGAAATCCCCCGGTATCGGCCCGAGCCACGGGAACGCGCGTCCCAGCGCCGTGCCGCTGAGCCAGCGACCAGTGACGCTGACGACGACCAGCGTGGCGACGGCGAGCGACAATATTCCACCGATGAGCGCAATGGCGCCCGTCACGCGCTCCACAAGCAGCGGCCGCGGCACCGGCTGCACCGCGAAGCTGGCGTCGCTCATCATCTCCTCCCCGGACTCGGGCGCCGCGACACGCGGTTGGGCCGGGATGACCGCGCCCGTCTTGTCAGAGGGTCGGCCGCCCGGATTGAAAACAGCGTGGCGGCAATCTCCTTCTCAGCATGAGCAGTCAACAGACGATACCGCGCTGAACCGGGCTTGTCCCGGGCATTCAGCGATCGGCAGACTGCGGAGCAGAATGCGATTGAAATCAAGAAATCCGCTTCACCACTCGGCAGACGGCGACGACGCGGACTTCTCGATCGTAACGCTAGGCCTTGTCGTGTTTCGCGACCAGCGCCTTGGCCTGCTCGATGAGCTTGCCCCCGTCGAGGCCCTTGTCCTTCATCTGCGCGACCCACGCGTCGACCACAGGCTGGGTGGCCTTGATCCACTTGGCCTTCTCATCCTCGGAAATGGTGTTCAGCGTGTTGCCGCGCTTCTTGACCATGTCAAGGACGATTGCGCCGGCGCTATCCCACATGTTGCCCGCGAGCTCCGCGAACTTCATGCCGGAGTTCTTGTCGATGATCTCCTTGAGGTCCGCCGGCAGGCTCTCGAACTTCGCCTTGTTCATGGCGAGGAAGAAGCTGGCCGTGTAGAGCGTAGGCGAGCCCGGAATCTCCGTGTGATTCTTGACGAGCTCCTGAAGCTTGATGGCGGGCACCACCTCCCAGGGCACGACGCAGCCGTCGATGACGCGCTGCGCGAGGCTCTCGGGCACCTGCGGGATCGGCATGGGCACGGCGGTGGCGCCCAGCGCCTTGAGCGCCTCGCCCGCCAACCGCGTCGGCGAGCGCAGCTTGAGGCCCTTCAGGTCGTCCATGGTCTTGACCGGCTTGGTCGCATGGATGAGGCCATGATCGTGCGACCAGTAGCTCAGGAGCTTGATGTCGGCGGTCTCCTTGGCGAGATTGGCGTTCGCATACTCCTGCGAGGCGCGCGCGTTGACGATGCCCCGCCGCGCCGCGATGAAGGGTAGCTCGAACGCCTCGGTCGACGGGAACCGTCCCGCAGTCGATCCCGGCAGCGTCCAGACGATATCGACCACGCCGTCGCGGGCCTGATCGTAGAGCTGCGGCGGGGTGCCGCCGAGCTGCATCGACGGAAAGATGTCGATCTTGATCCTTCCCCCGGAATCCTGCTCCACGATCTTGGCCCACGGCGCCAGCATCTTGGCGTGACCGTTGGATACCGGGGGCAGAAAATGGTGCAGCTTCAAGGTCACCTGTGCCTGGGCGAGCGCCGGCCGGGCAATGGCCGGTGCGGCGACGGCACCGCCTGCGGCGCCCAGGAACTTGCGCCGGGAAATCGTCATGCGTTCTCCTCCCTGAGATTGCGTGCGAATTTTTTACGTCGTGAGCCGAGCCCGAAACCAGCAGATGCTTGCCCGCCCCGGACCGTCGGGTCGCATGTCTTTTCCTATCCCATCTGACGGTTTGCATGCAAAACCTTCTGATCCGAGTCGCCCGGCAGGGATTGGCGGGAGACGGATAGCTGTGCCATGCTGCAATCGCACAAACCTTAGGGAGACACGCTAAATGCGCTACGAAGCGCCGAGTTCGCTCGACCAGGCGGTCGCGCTGCTTGCCCAGGAGAGTGGCGAGGCGCGGGTTCTGGCCGGCGGCACCGATCTATTGGTGCAGATGAGGACGGATCTGGTCGACCCAATTTTGCTGGTCGACATCAAGGGCATCGCCGAAACCCGGCAGATCAAGGAGGAGGCCGGCGGCTTTCGCATCGGCGCGGCCGTCACGGGTGCCGAGCTCAAGGAGCACGCGAAGCTCAAGTCGACCTGGCCCGGCCTGGTGGAGGCCGCCAACCTGATCGGCTCGACGCAGGTCCAGGGCCGCGCCACCATGGGCGGCAACCTCTGCAACGGCTCGCCGGCCGCCGACAGCGTGCCGGCGCTCATCGCCGCCGGGGCCAAGGCCAGCATCGTCGGGCCGAAGGGCCGGCGCGACCTCCCGGTCGAGGATGTGATGCTCGCCCCGCGGAAGCTGGCCCTAACCAAGGGCGAGATCATCGCCTCGTTCCTGCTGCCCGCCAAGCCCAAGGGCGCCGGTGATGCCTACCTGCGCTTCATTCCGCGCACGGAGATGGACATCGCGGTCGTCGGCTGCGGCGTGTGCCTCACCGTCGACTCCGGCGGCAAGTGCACGGCGGCGCGCGTGAGCCTCGGCGCGGTCGCGGCACGCCCACTGCTCGTCGAGCCGGCTGCCGCCGCGCTGATCGGCACCAAGATCGATGACGCCGCCCTGAAGAAGCTCGATGCCGCCGCGCAGGCCGCCTGCAAGCCCATCGACGACAAGCGCGGCACCAAGGAATACCGCATCAAGGTCGCGGGGGTTCTTGCCCGACGCGCGACGCTGATCGCACTCGAAAGGGCAAGGAAGGGCTGACGATGGCAAAACATCACGTAACCGCAACGGTCAACGGCGACGAGGTCGAGTTCCTGTGCGAGACGCACGAAACGCTGCTTGACGCGCTGCGCGATCAGCTCGGGCTGACCGGCACCAAGGAGGGCTGCTCCACCGGCGACTGCGGCGCCTGCAGCGTCACCGTCGACGGCAGGCTCGTGTGCTCCTGCCTGATGCTGGCCGTGGAGGCGCAGGGCAAGTCGATCGGCACCATCGAGGGCGTGGCCCGCGGGGAAGAGCTTCATCCGCTGCAGCGCAAGTTCCTCGAGCACGCCGCGCTGCAATGCGGCATCTGCACTCCGGGCATCCTGGTCGCGGCCAAGGCGCTGCTGGAAAAGCAGCCCAACCCGACCGAGACCGAGGTGCGCTACTGGCTGGCCGGCAACCTGTGCCGCTGCACCGGCTATGACAAGATCATTCGCGCGGTCATGGACGCCGCCAGCGAGATGAGAGGAGCCTGACCATGCAGGAAAAGGTCAAAGGTGAGCCCGGTTCGGAGTTCGAATACGTCGGCACGCGCCCGTTGCGCCCCGACGGCGTCGACAAGGTGACGGGGCGCGCGAAGTTCGGCGCCGACTTGGCGATGGCCGGACAGCTCGTCGGCAAGGTGCTGAGGAGCCCGCATCCGCACGCGCGCATCCGCGGCATCGACACGAGCGCCGCCGAGAAGCTGGCGGGGGTGAAGGCCGTCGTCACCGGCGCGGACTTCAAGGAGCAGCCCTCCGAATTCATCCCGGCGGGCGAGATGATGATCAACTACAAGGATGTCGTGCGCAACGTCATGGCGCGCGAGAAGGCGCTCTACGAGGGTCACGCCATCGCCGCCGTCGCGGCGACGAGCGCGGCCATCGCCAAGAAGGCGCTGGCGCTCATCAAGGTCGACTACGAAGTTCTGCCGCACGTCATCGATGCGGCCGAGGCGATGAAGCCCGGCGCACCGATCCTGCACGAGGACATGTATACGGCAGGCGTGGAGCCGGCGCCCAAGACGCCGTCCAACGTGGCCAAGCGCATCGAGTTCGTGCTGGGCGACGCCGCCGCCGGCTTCAAGCAGGCCGACGTGATCATCGAGCGCGACTTCCTCACCCAGCCCGTGCACCAGGGCTACATCGAGCCGCACGCCTGCGTCGCCAGCGTGTCGGAGGACGGCCAGGCGGACGTGTGGGTGTCGACCCAGGGCCACTGGGTCGTGCGCGCGCACTGCGCCCGGCTGCTCGGCTGGGACATCGGCAAGGTGCGCGTGACCGCGGCCGAGATCGGCGGCGGCTTCGGCGGCAAGACGGTGGTCTATCTCGAGCCGCTGGCGCTGGCGCTCTCCAAGAAGGCGCGCCGCCCCGTCAAGATGGTGATGACGCGCGAGGAGGTGTTCCGCGCTTCCGGCCCGACCTCGGGCGCGCACGTGCGCGTCAAGATCGGCGCCAGGAAGGACGGGCGCATCGTCGCCGCCGAGGCCGAGCTCAAGTACCAGGCGGGCGCCTTCGCCGGCTCGCCGGTGCAGCCCGGCTGCATGTGCGCCTATGCCCCCTACGACATCGAGAACGTGAAGGTGGTGGGCTATGACGTCGTCACCAACCGGCCAAAGGTGGCGGCCTACCGCGCGCCCGGCGGGCCGATCTCCGAGTTTGCCGTCGAAAGCGTGATCGACGAGATCGCGGGCAAGCTCGGCATCGACCCGATCGAGCTGCGGCTCAAGAACGCCGCCAAGGAAGGCACCAAGGCCGCCTACGGGCCGAAATTCGGCCCGATCGGCATGGTCGAGACGCTGGAGGCGGCCAAGGCGCACGCGCACTGGCGCACGCCGCTCGGCAAGAACCAGGGCCGGGGCGTGGCCTCCGGCTTCTGGTTCAACATCGGCGGCGAGACCTCGGTGTCGCTGTCGCTGAACGAGGACGGCACGCTGTCGCTGACGGCAGGTACGCCGGACATCGGCGGCCTCAGGGCGTCGCTCTGCATGATGGCGGCCGAGGAGCTCAAGGTGCCGCTGGACAAGATCCGCGTGCAGATCGGCGACACCGCGCAGCTCGGCTACAACTTCCTCACCGGCGGCAGCCGCTCCACCTTCTCGAGCGGCATGGCGACGGTGGAAGCCGCGCGCGACGTCATCAAGGAGGCCTGCAAGCGCGCCGCCAAGCTGTGGGAGCTGCCCGAGGACGCGGTGGAATTCAACAACGGCTCGGTGCGTCCGGCCGGCCCCAACGCCGGCAAGCACACGCCGATGACGATGAAGGAGATCGCGGGCATCGCCGGCAAAACCGGCGGGCCGATCGTGGGCTATGCGCGCATCAACGCGCATGGCGCCGCGCCGAGCCTCGCCACCCACATCTGCGACGTGGAGGTGGATCCCGAGACCGGCAAGGCAACGGTGATCCGCTATACCGCGATCCAGGACGCGGGCCGCGCCATCCACCCGAGCTACGTGGAGGGCCAGTACCAGGGCGGCGTCGCCCAGGGCATCGGCTGGGCGCTCAACGAGGAGTACATCTACGGGGCCGACGGCAAGCTGCAGAACCCCGGCTTCCTCGACTACCGGGTGCCCGTGGCCTCCGACCTGCCGATGATCGACACGGTGATCGTGGAGGTGCCGAACCCGCGCCATCCCTACGGGGTGCGCGGCGTCGGCGAGACGCCGATCGTGCCGCCCATGGCAACGGTGGCCAACGCCATCGCCAACGCCACGGGCGTGCGCTTCACCGAGCTGCCGATGTCGCCGCCCAAGGTGCTGAAGGCGCTCGATGCGGCGCGCGCCGCCGGCACGGCCAAGATGTGAAGTGGAGGCGGGGCGGGATGGCGAGAGCCATGTCGCCCCGCCGTCCTGCCTCGGGATTCTCCGGCCTATGGACCACCGACAGCTCTTTGGCGACAGCATCGCCGGCACCCTGATCCGGCTGGTGCTGCTGTCGATCGTGGTGGGCATCATCTTCTCGGCGCTCGACATCACGCCCTACAATCTGGTCGAGCGGCTGCAACAGCTGATCCGCAACATCGCCGACCTCGGCGCCGACGCGTTCAAATCCGCGTTCGGCTACTTCCTCATCGGCGCGGTGATCGTCTTCCCGATCTGGTTCGTGGTGCGGCTCATCCGCATGAGCAAGGGCGGTCCCAAGGCGTGAGGCCGCAGCGCCGGCCGCGGGCTCGACGGGTTCCCTCTCCGCATGCTGGAAGCATGTCTTCGGCATGAGGGGGTCCTCCGGGCTACCCCCACCCCCGGCCCCTCCCCACAAGGGGGAGGGGAGCAGAGTCAGCGAGGGGAGCAGCCTCAACCCTGCTCGAGCCACCAGCGCAGGGCGCGGCCGCCGACGTGGGCAAGGGTCGCAAGCACGATGTTGAGCATGATGCTGACGACGAGATACGTCGTCATTTTCGTGCTGAAGGGCACCTGTGGATGCTGGCGCAGGAGCTGCATCTTGCGCGCCCAGCCGCCGACCGTCATTGCGGCGGCGCCGGCGAGCGCGAGCCACCAGGAGCCGCCCGCATAGCCCGCGACCACCATCGCAGCCAGAACCAGGAATTCCAGCATCGACCCCCCGGCTCGCTGCATGCCCCCGCGTCGCGACGTTCCTCACGGCGGCCGCAAAGTCAACCCTAGGGCGCAACGCCGATCCGGCGCAGCGCGCCGCGGCCGGCGGCCGCGCCCGTCGCGAATGCCGCCTGCAGCAAATAGCCGCCGGTCGGCGCCTCCCAGTCGAGCATCTCGCCCGCCGCGAAGACGCCGGGCAGCCGGCGCAGCATGAAAGTCTCGTCGACCTCGTCGAGGGCGATGCCGCCGGCGGTCGAGATCGCGCGGGCGATGGGCGCCGTTCCCGTCAGGCGCACAGGGGTCGCCTTGATGAGGCCGGCAAGCGCGGACGGAGTGAGTGCGGAGAGCCGCTGTGCGCTGGCGATGACCGCCTCGTGCAGCAGGCCGATGGCGGCCGGCGACAGGCTCGCGGCCTTGCGCAGGAACGTCGACAGCGACTGCTTGCCGCGCGGCGCCGCCAGCCGGTGCTCGAGCACGGCGATGGGAACGTCCGGCAGCAGATCGAGGCGCAGGACCGCTTCGCCCGTGGCGGCGATGGCCTCGCGCAGCGGGGCGGAGAGCGCGTAGATGCCGCCGCCTTCGAGGCCGCCGCGCGTGATGAGCGCTTCGCCGCGCGCCTCGTGGGCGCCGGACGACAGTCCGAGCCGCTTCAGGGGTGCGCCGGCAAAACGGTCGCGGAAGATGTCGGACCAGCTCGTGAGAAAGCCGCAGTTCGCGGGACGCAGGGGCGCAACGCGCACGCCGGCGGCGGCGAGCACACCCGCCCACGCGCCGGTCGAGCCGAGCTGCGGCCAGCTTGCCCCGCCGAGCGCCAGAACGGTGGCGTCAGCGGCAGCCGTCACCGGCCCCGAGGGGCTGGCGAAGGTGAGCGACCCCGCTGCATCCCAGCCGGTCCAGCGATGCCGCAACCTGAAGGCGACGCCCGCCGCATCGAGGCGGCGCAGCCAGGCGCGCAGCAGCGGCGAGGCCTTCATTGCCTTGGGAAACACGCGCCCGCTCGTGCCGACGAACGTCTCCTGCCCCAGCCCCTCGCACCAGGCGCGCAACGCCGATGGCGGGAACGCCTCGATTGGCGGCCGCAGGCGGTGCTCGGCGGCACCGTAGCGGGTGAGCAGACGCTGCAGATCCTCGCTGTGGGTGAGGTTCAGCCCGCCACGGCCCGCCAGCAGGACCTTGCGGCCCGGCGATGCCATGGCGTCATACACGGTGACGCGCGCCCTTCCTTGGACGAGCACCTCGGCCGCGATCAGCCCGGCCGGGCCGGCACCAATGACGGCGACGTGGGATTGGGAGGGGGCTGGCATTTGCCTGCAAGTGTAGCGCGGCGCGGCTGGGCTAGAGGAATCTCCGATCAGCTCTGCTTGCGGTCATGCCGGAACTCACCCCGGCTCGGAGGGATGCAGGGCCGCGGTCGCAAACCGCGGCCCCTGGGTCCCGGCTCTCGGGCTACGCCCTCGGCGGGGATGACAGGATTTCATGGCAGGCCGGCCTGTGCGTTCGCGGCGATCGAATGCGGGGCCTACTTCAGGCCGCGGCCGAGGCGCCACATCTCCTCCTGCACGCGGATGTCGGCGAGGATGCGGTCGAGGAGGAGGCACGTGCGCTTGAAGAGCTCGGAGTCCTCGCGATAGTCGGCCGGCGCGAAGAAATCGCAGCGCTCCGCCTTGAAAAGCTCCACGCACTTGGCCTTGCCCTTGCCCGGCGGATGCACGGCAATCGCATGGCCGCCGTTCTTGCGCGTCACGGCCATGGAGGGAACGTCCGTGTCGCCGTCGCCGAAGTAGATCATGTTGGAGAACGGGATCGGCCGCGCATCCTCGGGCATGTGCTGGTTGATGTTCTCGCCCAGGTCCTCGATGCCCTTGTTGATGCGGAAGAGGTACTGCGTCTTGCCGGTGTCGGTAATGACGCGCTTGGGGTAGGGCAGCTCGTAGGCCTCGAAGGAGTATTCGGAGGCGAACACGTTGTGGAAGCGCTTGTAGATGCTGGTGCCCTCCACGATCTCGGTGAGGCCCGACGAGATCAGGTAGTGGCGCAGGTGCACGCCGTGGCTCTGGGCGTGGCTCTTGACATAGGCGCCGATGGCATCGAACCAGGCTTCCACGCCCGGATAGAACTCGACGCGCCTGCCCTGGGCCACGAGGTCGCGCCGATCGATGCGCACGCCCTTGGCCTTCGCCTTCTTGTACATGAGGTGCATGTAGGTGATGAGCGGATCGGCCTGGGTCTTGCGGGCGAGCTCGTTGCTCTCCGCCCAGAACGCGGCGGCGTCCGCGCCGATCTGAGGCAGGAAGGCGTATTCCTGCATGGGGCGCGGACTGAGGGTGCCGTCGAAATCGTAGACGAGAGCGATGGTCTTCTTCTCGAACTTCGGCACCTGAATGCGGCGCGCGCCCGGCCCGGCGCCCGCCTCGGGTGCCTCGTCCTCGACCGCCCTGCGCCGGCCGCCGGTTCGCTCGACCATGGGTGTGCTGCCTGAAAAGTTGGCCCTGGCTCTTGGTCCTCAGCTTCAGCCGATTCGTGTGGCATCTCAAAGTCGGAGGCACCGCCCTCCACGTGTTCCTCCGCCGCGATGACCTGCGGCGTAGCCGCGCTTGGCAGCGGCGATGGTCGCACCTACCATCGGGGCATGAGGGCAAAGCAGGGCAGGGGCGGAATCAAGCAGACGGGCGGCAGGGGTCGGGCGCCGCGCTTCGGCACCGCGCTGATGGCGCGTCTCGATGCCCTGGCACAGTTCACGGAGGTGGAAGGGGAGCTCACGCGCCGCTACCTGAGCCCCCCGCACCTCGAGGCCATGCGCCGGGTCGCCGCCTGGATGGCCGATGCCGGCATGAGCGTGCGCACCGACCCGCTGTGCAGCGTGTTCGGCCGCTATGAGGGCCGCGCGGCAAACGCGCCCGCGATCATGCTGGGGTCGCATATCGACACGGTGGTCAATGCCGGCAAATACGACGGCAACCTCGGCGTGCTCGCGGCGATTGCCGTCGTGGAAGAGCTGGCACGCACGGGAGAGCGACTGGCGCATGCAATCGAGGTGGCAGCCTTCGGCGAGGAGGAAGGATCGCGCTTTCCGACCCACATTCTCACCTCCTCGGCGCTGACGGGCGCCGCCACGCCGGCGCTGCTCGACCTGAAGGATGCGGACGGCATCTCCGTGCGCGAGGCGCTGGCCGCCGCCGGGGGCGATGCCGCAGCCTACCGGGCCTGCCGGAGAAAGAAGGGCGAGATTGCGGCCTATCTCGAGTTGCATATCGAGCAGGGTCCCGTGCTCGAGGACGAAGGCTTGGCACTCGGCGCCGTCACCGCCATCCAGGGCTCGCTGCGCCTGCGCGTGACGGTCGAGGGGTTCGCGGGGCATGCCGGCACGGTGCCGATGGGCTCGCGCCGCGACGCGCTCGCAGCCGCCAGCGAGATGATCCTGGCCGTCGAGCGCACGGCGCTCGCCACGCCCGATCTCGTCGCCACGGTCGGCCGCCTGAGGCCGCTCCCCGGCATCACCAACGTGATCCCGGGCAGCGTCGAGTTCACGATCGACATGCGCAGCCCCTCCGACGCCGTGCGGCGCAAGGCCGGCAAGGCGCTGCTGGCAACGCTCGGGGAAATCGCCAGGCGGCGGCGTGTGAAGGTCGAGGCCGAGACGTACCAGGAGAACCCCGCGGTGGTGCTGGATGCCGGCGTGGTCGATACGGTGGCCGACGCCATATCCGCCTGCGGTCACGCGCCCAAGCGCCTTCCCTCCGGGGCGGGCCACGACGCCATGATCATGCAGAACTTCTGCCCCTCCGGCATGATCTTCCTGCGCTGCAAGGACGGCATCAGCCACAACCCCGCGGAATCGATCACGGTCGGGGATGCAGACCTCGGCGTAAGGGTGCTGCTGGAGGCCGCGCTGCGCCTCGATCGGCGATTTGCAGGCTGACCTAGCATGCCGGCAGCGCTGCAACAGAAAATCACCAAGCTGGTCGAGGCGCGCTTCGAGGAAGAGGTGGCGTTCCTGCGCGAGCTGGTGCGCGTGCCCACCGATACGCCGCCGGGCGACAACGCGCCCCACGCCGAGCGAACGGCCGCCCTTCTGGAAGCCATGGGCTACACCGTGGAGCGCCACCCGGTGCCGGCGCGGCAGGTGCGGGCGGCGGGCCTCGCTTCGCTGACCAATCTCATCGTGCGGCGGCGTTTCGGCGCGGGGCCGACCATTGCCCTCAACGCCCACGGCGACGTTGTGCCTCCGGGCGCCGGCTGGACCAGGCCTCCCTACGAGGGGGTGATCGAGGGTGGACGCATGTACGGGCGCGGCGTCGCCGTGTCCAAGTCCGACTTCGCCACCTACACGTTCGCCCTGCGCGCGCTGGAAGCACTGGGGCGGCCGCTCGCGGGCGCCATCGAATTGCACTTCACCTATGATGAGGAATTCGGCGGACTGCTGGGCCCAGGTACCCTGCTGCGAACCGGCGCTACCAAGCCAGACCTCGCCATTGGCCCGGGCTTCTCCTACGCCGTCGTCACCGCGCATAACGGCTGCCTGCAATTGGAGGTGACGGTGCACGGGAAATCGGCGCACGCGGCGATGCCCGAGACCGGCCATGACGCGCTGGAGGCGGCAACGCGCATTCTCCACGCGCTCTATGCGGAGCGACGGAGCTACGCATCGACGCGATCGGCGGTTCCAGGCATCGGCAGCCCGAACCTGACCGTGGGACGCATCGAGGGGGGCATCAACACCAACGTCGTGCCGGACCGCGTCACCCTGAAGCTCGACCGGCGCATGACCCCCGAGGAGGACCCCGCCGAGGCCGAGCGGCGCCTCAAGGCTGTGATCCGCGGAGCGGTGAAGGGGCTGGCCGGCATCAAGGTCGACGTGCGCCGGCTGCTGCTGGCGCGTGCGCTCGCACCGCTTCCCGGTCACGAGCGCCTGGCGGACGCGATCCGTGCACGGGCTCAAGCCGTGCTCGGCGAGGCCATCCCCGCCACCGGCTCGCCGCTCTACACCGACGCACGCCTCTATGCGGAAGCGGGCGTGCCGACCGTGCTCTACGGCGCCGGCCCGCGCTCCATCCTGGAGGCCAACGCCAAGCGTGCCGACGAGAACCTGGCGCTCGACGACCTCAAGCACGCGACCGTGGTTGTGGCCTTGGTGCTGGCCGACCTGCTGGCGGCGTGATCTGGCACTTTGGCAACATGCGTCGCGATGATAATCTGCCGGGATGCCAAAAACCGTCGCTACGCCGATCCCGATGCGGTGGCGGCATTCTTCGCGCGCTTCGGCACGCCGATCGGATGAGCGTCGTCTTTCGAGAGGAGGCCCTTGCCGATCTCGATGAAATCGTTCGCTACGTCGGCCAGTACAGCCCTGCCGCGGCGACCCGCGTCGTGAATCGTATCCACCAAGTCATCTACGGAACGATTGATCGATTTCCCTAGAGCGGCAGGCCCAACCCCGCCAACAATACACGCGAATATGCCGTCCCCGGCTTGCCGTATCTCGTGATCTATGTCCCGACGGCAGAACTCATTCACACCTCTCGCAATCCCGGCGCCAAACGGCGACCCTAGTCGAGCCGAAGGTCCGGGGCGGTGTCGGCGATTCCGAGGCGGATCAGGCCACCTGCTGCACGGGCGAGGGCACGTCCTTGGTGGTGACGCGGCGCAGGTCGCGGGGGTGGACCGCATCGTCGTAGGGCCGGCCGCGGTGCAGCGTGCAGCGGTTGTCCCAGATCACCAGATCGCCGACGCGCCAGGTGTGGCGATGCACGAACTCGCGCTGGGTCGCGTGCTCCGTCAGGTCGCGCAGCAGCAGGCGGCCGTCCGGCATCGGCCAGCTCACGACATGGGAGGCATGCGAGCCGAGGTAGAGCGTCTTGCGCCCGGAGCCCGGATGCACGCGCACCAAGCGGTGCCGGGCCGGGGGCAGCGCCGCGCGCTCGGCGTCCGTATAGTCGGTGTGGCCGAGCTGGCCGCGCGAGTGGAAGATCGAATGCTCGACCACGAGGTCCTCGATCCTGGCCTGCAGCGCGGGCGTCAGCGCATCGTAGGCGGCGCGCAGGTCGGCGAACTCGGTCTCGCCTCCGACCGGGGGAACGACGTGGGCGAACAGCATGGAGAGCGCACCCGGCACCACGCGAAACGAGGCATCGGAATGCCAGAGCTGGTTGCCGAGCGCATCGAGGCGGCGATGGTCGTCGCGCGCCCTGAGCTGGTTCTTGGCATCGAGGTTGGAAATGTCGGCGAGCTCGGCGTGCTTCAGGCGCTGCTGGACACGGTGGTTGCGGGGCGGCTCGATGCCGCCAAACAGGCGGCCGACACCCAGCAGGCGATCGTCATCGAGCGACTGCTCATGGAACACGAGCACGGCGTGACGGTCGATGGCATCGCTCAGTTGGCGAACCGCATCCGGCGCCAGGGTGGGAGAGAGCTCGACGCCGGCGACGTCACCGACGAACTCGGGGTGCAGCTGGCGCACGGTGATGGTCATCGCGTCCTCCGCCCGGCTTGCTTGGGCCCGAAATTCATTTGCCGCGACATTGAAAGGCCAGACCGCACGGTCGTCAAATGGCGCTTCAGTCCGAATCCGACCAGTCGATGAGCGCCTCGCATCCGCACGTCTCGCATCGGAAATAATCGTCTTTCGCGTCGGATGGGATGGGAACGAGCACCGACTGGGCTTCGTGACGAACCCAGCAATTCGGGCATTGATACTGTTCCCCGATCTGAACCTGAAAACTCGAAAGGCGCTCGCGCGCGAGGTCCATCGACCCGAGCTCGGCTCGTATGTCCCGCGCATGCGCTTCCAGGCGAAGAAGTTCCGCATCGAGGGCTGAGCGGCGGCTCTGCAATTCCTCGCCGATCTCCTGGGCGAGGTCGGACAAATTCCGCACGATGGACATGCATCCCTCCTCACAGCCCGATGGTATCCCTCGCATTTCCAGCCGGCAAGAACGGCGGCTTCCCGCGGTGGGCAGCGGTTGAAGGCGCCTCGCCCGAACGGGCGTTCCCGCGGTCTGCTCGTGCGATAAGGATGGGTATTTCCGGGCGCAACCCCAATCCGCATCGGAACCGGTACGCCTGCAACTGCCGCCTTGTGCAGCCCTCGCGGCGCACATAGAGTCAATTCTCGCTTGGCCGGTCGGTGCGCCGGGAAATGCGTCATGGCGGACAGGCCAAAAACCCAGAAGGGCTCGCAGGCGGAGGATCGGCGCCAGCGCCTTGCGGCTGCGCTCCGGGAGAACCTCGGCAAGCGCAAGGCGCAGGCCCGCGCCCGCGCTGCGGCGGAAAAGTCACAGCCCGGCCCCGACATCGACCCGGGCGGAAAGACGTGAGCGATCTTGTTGCGTAGAGTGCGCTGCAGCAAAAGCGAAGAACGGGGCTCACTCATGGATCGCATCAGCATCGTCGGCGGCAAACAGCTCTCGGGCTCGCTCGCCATCTCCGGCGCCAAGAATGCGGCGCTGCCGTTGATGATTGCCAGCCTGCTCACGTCGGAGCGGCTGACCCTGAAGAATGTCCCCAACCTCGCCGACGTGAATACGCTGGCGCGCATCCTGCGCAACCACGGCGTCGACCTCGCCGTCGACGGCAAGCGCGCCGACCCCTCGCCCTACCTTGGCGAGACCTTCCACCTTACCGCCCGCGACATCGTCGACACGACCGCGCCCTACGAGATGGTGAGCCGCATGCGGGCAAGCTTCTGGGTGCTCGGCCCGCTGCTCGCGCGCTGCGGCGTGGCGCGGGTCTCGATGCCCGGCGGCTGCGCCATCGGCACCCGGCCGGTCGACCTGCACCTGACGGGGCTGAAGGCGCTGGGCGCCGAGATCGAGATCGACGGCGGCTATGTCGTGGCCAAGGCACCCAAGGGCCTCAAGGGCGCCCGCGTGAGTTTCCCGAAGGTCTCGGTCGGCGCCACCCATGCCGTGCTGATGGCGGCGGCGCTCGCCAAGGGCGAGACCGTGATCGAGAACGCCGCGCGCGAGCCTGAGATCGGCGACGTCGCGGAGTGCCTTGCCAAGATGGGATGCAAGATGGAAGGCATCGGCACCTCGACCCTGCGCGTCCAGGGCGCGGGCCGGCTCGAGGGCGCCGTGCACACCGTGCTGCCCGACCGCATCGAGACGGGCACCTACGCGTTTGCCGTGGCGGCGGCCGGTGGAGACGTGGAGCTGCGGGGCGCACGCAAGAGCCTGCTCGACACGGCGTTTGCGGCGCTGGAGCAGGCGGGCGTCACGATCGCCGAGACCGAGCATGGCGTGCGCATCGCCCGCAACGGGCACGGCCTGCAGCCGATCACCATCGAGACGCAGCCCTATCCGGGATTCCCCACGGACCTGCAGGCGCAGCTGATGGCCCTCATGACCCGGGCCGAAGGCACCAGCGTGATCCGCGAGACCATCTTCGAGAACCGCTTCATGCACGTGCAGGAGCTGGCTCGGCTCGGCGCCGACATCCAGCTGCAGGGCGACACTGCGACCGTCCGGGGCGTGAAGCAGCTGCGCGGCGCACAGGTGATGGCGACCGACCTCAGGGCCTCCGTGTCGCTCGTCATCGCCGGCCTGATGGCCGAGGGCAAGACCACGATCAACCGCGTCTACCACCTCGACCGCGGCTTCGAGCGGCTGGAGCAGAAGCTCTCGGGTTGCGGGGCGGACATCGAGCGGCTGGTCAGTGGATGAGGGCGGCAAACGCCGCGGGTATCCGGCCCGGGCTGCCCGGGGACTTGCCGCTATTGTCGCTCTCTACCTTGCCGCCGCCTATGTCGTGCTGCCGGCGCTGTGGTCGCACTACGAGCATCAACCGGGGCTGGCGGCGCGGCCGATGGTCACCGTCACACCGCAAGGCATTCCCGGCGATCCCCTGAACGTCGGTCTCGTCGGCTCGCGTGCCGAGGTCATGCGGGCAATGAGGGCAGCCGGCTGGCACCCCGCCGATCCCATCACGCTCGCAAGCTCGCTCGAGATCGGCCTCAGCGTCGCGCTTGTTCGGCCCTACGTGGATGCGCCCGTAAGCACGCTGATGTATCAGGGACGGCGGCAAGACCTGGCCTTCGAGAAACCGGTCGGCCGCAGCGCGGAACACCGCCACCACGTCCGGTTCTGGCTCACGCTCCCATCCGGCGCGGAGGGACGCGAGGTCTGGCTGGGTGCGGCGAGCTTCGACCGCAGCGTCGGCTTCAGCCACGACACCGGACAGATCACGCATCACATCGACCCCGACCTGGATGCGGAGCGCGCCTTCGTCATGGAGAGCGTCGCGGCGGCGGGCACGCTCGCACAGATCTACGAGGTCGCGGGCGCCGGGCCGACCCTCAACGGGCGCAACGGGGGCGGCGACCGCTATTTCACCGACGGGGAGATCGTCATCGGTGTTCTGAGGCCGACTGTCGATGCTGCGGCACCGCCACCGCGCCGGCTCCCGAGCCCGGCTGCGACGGCCCTGAAGGGGCGCGTCTGGGCTGCCATTCTCGCGGCGGGCCGCTCGCTGGGCCTCGTGCCGGTGCCCCACACGCTGCAAGGCGGGGAGCAGGCGCTGTCACCCTGCCCGCCGGCCGCCGGCTGAGCCCCGTTCCAGCCCGCAGTTGTATGCCGGCGACCGCTTCGCTATCACTGCCCCGGCGCGGGTCGGGCATTGGGCCTGATCCGGCATCGAACGCGAGCACGCTTCGAGGACATACACCAATGCCGGAGCTGAAGCTCATCGCCTTCGATGCCGAGGACCTCGCCGTGATGTCGGCGCACCTGCAGGATGCCGTGCTCAGGGTCGGCGACATCGCCTATTTGCCGCGCGAGCGCCGATTTGCGGCGATCGTCAATCGCTTCGACTGGCCCGAGGCCCTCGATGGCGCCGACGGCAAGCCCGCAACCTATACACGCCGCCGTTCCGGCCTGCGCTTCGAGCGCGTGCTCGGCGCCAAGCTGATGGGCATCGACCTCTCCCGCAAGGACACGGTGCTGGAGCTCCTGGCACTGAGCTTCGAGCCCGCGGAAGCGCCCGGCGGCAGCGTGATCATTCATTTCGCCGGCGGAAGCGCGATCAAGCTCGAAGCCGAATGCGTCGAGGCCGAGCTGAAGGACCTGGGACCGGTTTGGCGCGCGACCTCCATGCCCAGCCATCCGGACGACGACCCAGCCCCAGCGTGACCCATGACGGCGGCTCGAGCGCCGCCGGCCGGAGCCAGCCATGCCCGTCAACCTTTCCACCAGCGACCCCGGCTTCGAGAGCACGTTCTCAGCCCTCCTCGCCGCCAAGCGGGAGGTATCGGAGGACGTGGACGCGGCCGCGCGCGCCATCATCGCGCACGTGCGCCGGGACGGCGACCGCGCGCTGCACGAGTTCACGCGCCGCTTCGATCGCCTGGACCTCTCGGAGCTCGGCGTGCGGGTGAGCGAGGCGGAGATCGCCGCCGCGATGGTGGCGAGCGACCGGCAGACGCTGGCCGCACTCGAGCTTGCCGCAGCCCGCATCGAAAGCCACCACCGCAGGCAGCTCCCCTCCGACGATCGCTACACGGACGCCCTGGGCGTCGAGCTCGGCGCGCGCTGGACGGCCATCGAGTCGGTTGGGCTCTATGTACCGGGCGGGCTCGCCAGCTATCCAAGCTCCGTGCTCATGAATGCGATCCCCGGGCGCGTTGCGGGCGTGCCGCGCATCGCCATGGTTGTGCCTTCGCCCGACGGCGAGCTCAATCCGCTGGTGCTTGCAGCCGCCCACCTTGCCGGCGTGTCCGAGATCTACCGCATCGGCGGCGCACAGGCCGTGGCGGCGCTGGCCTACGGCACCGAAAGCGTAGCGCCGGTGGCCAAGATCGTCGGTCCCGGCAATGCCTACGTGGCGGCTGCCAAGCGGCAGGTGTTCGGCACGGTCGGCATCGATTCCATCGCCGGCCCGTCCGAAGTCCTGGTGATTGCCGACAAGGACAACAATCCCGACTGGCTGGCGGCCGATCTGCTGGCCCAGGCCGAGCACGACACCGCGGCGCAGGCAATCCTGATGACGGACGATGCGCGCCTCGCCGCCAAGGTTGCGGCCGCCGTCGCGCGCCAGCTCGCCGCCCTGCCGCGCGGCAACATCGCCGGCGAGAGCTGGCAGACCTTCGGCGCGCTCATCGTGCTGCGCTCGCTGGAGGAGGCGCCGACGCTGGCCGACCGCATCGCCGCCGAGCACGTCGAGATCGCGGTCGCCGATCCGGAGGCGCTGGCAGCCCGCATCCGCAATGCCGGGGCCATCTTTCTCGGCAGGCACACGCCGGAGGTGATCGGCGACTACGTCGCGGGCTCCAACCACGTGCTGCCGACCGCGCGCAGCGCCCGCTTCTCATCGGGCTTGAGCGTGCTCGACTTCATGAAGCGGACCTCGCTGCTGCGGCTCGATAGCGCATCGCTCGCCAGGCTCGCCCCTGCCGCCATGACGCTCGCACGCGCCGAAGGCCTGGAGGCACATCGGCGTTCCGTCGCAATCCGCCTCGATGGCGAGAAGGCGTGACGGAACCCCATGTTCGAGCCCCCCGAGTTCGACCCCAACTCCAAGGCGAAGCTCGTCGCCATCACCTTCGACGAGGCGTCCATCGCGCGCGGCAACGCCAACATCGAGCACGAGCGCCAGGTCGCCGTGTTCGACATCCTGGAGGGGAACCGCTTCGCACTCGAGGGCCGCGAGGGAGGGCCGTACGCACTGCATCTTTCCATCGTCGAGGACCGGCTGGTCTTCGCGATCGCCCAGGAGGCAAGCGAGGAGGAAACCTTCACGGTCGTGCTCTCGCTCACGCCGCTGCGCCGCACGATGAAGGACTATTTCATCGTCTGCGAGAGCTACTACCAGGCGATCCGCACGGCGCCGCCTTCCCGCATCCAGGCGATCGACATGGGACGCCGCGCGCTACACGACGATGGCAGCCGCGTGCTCGTGGAAAGGCTCAAAGGCAAGATCACCGTCGATCGGGATACGGCGCGCCGCCTGTTCACGCTCATCTGCGCGCTGCATTGGAAGGGGTGAGAGGTGGCAGAGGGTGGGGGAGGCCACGATCTGCCGGGAGCGGTACTCTTCGTCTGTTCCATGAACTCGGTACGCTCGCCCATGGCTGCGGCCATCCTGCAGCACCTCGCCGGCCGCAGAGCCTACGTGGCCTCGGCCGGCGTGCGCGCCGGCGGGCCGGACGCCTTCGCCGCAGCCGTGATGACCGAGATCGGCATCGACATCACGCGCCACACCCCGCATTCGCTGCGCGAGCTCAACGACACCTCCTTCGACCTCATCGTCACCCTGTCGCCCGAGGCGCACCATCAGGCACTCGAGCTGACGCGCACCATGGCCGTGGAGGTGGAGTACTGGCCGACCTTCGATGCCACCATGCTGATCGGCCACGCCGGCCGCGAGCAGATCCTCGACGCCTACCGGGGCGTACGCGACCAGCTCTTCTCGCGCATCAAGCAGCGCTTCGGCCTGGAGGGCGGGCCCAGTGTGTAGGGCAAGAACGGCCGGGCAACGGCTGCACCTCGGCCCTGCTTGATTTTCGCCGCATCCCGTGGGCATGCTCCGCCGCGATTCAATGGCTTTCAGCGTGTCCCCTTGCCCCCCGGACAACGATGTCATGAGCTCATCCAAGGCTGCCCTCCTCCCCTCCTTCGCCCGCACGGACAGCCCCCGGCGTGAATCGCTGCGGCACGAGCTCGCCCGCACCAAGCCGACGGGGCGGCGTGCCGGGCTGAAGCCAAGGCTCGTGCTGGCCAGCGCATCACCCAGGCGGCTGATGCTGCTGGGCCAGGTGGGAATTGAGCCCGACGCCCTGCGCCCCACCTCCATCGACGAGCAGCCGGGCAAGGGCGAGATGCCGCGCTCGCTGGTTACGCGGCTCGCCCGTGCCAAGGCACAGGCCGCGCGCGACCAGATCGCCAACGACAAGGACGTCGCCGACGCCTACGTGCTGGCGGCCGATACCGTCGTGGCCGTGGGACGCCGCATCCTCGTCAAGCCGCGCTTCGTGGAGGAGGCGGTTGCGGCGCTGCAGCTGCTGTCGGGCCGCAACCATCGGGTGCTCACGGGGCTGTGCCTGATCACGCCCGACGACCGCGTGCGGCTGAAGATCATCGACACGCGCGTGCGCTTCAAGCGCCTGTCGAAGGAGGAGATCGAAGCCTACATCGCCTCGCGCGAATGGCGCGGCAAGGCTGGAGGCTACGCCATTCAGGGGCTCGCCGGCTGCTTCGTGCAGAAGATCTCCGGCTCCTATACGAACGTCGTCGGCCTGCCGCTCACCGAGGTCGTGAACCTGTTGCTGGGGGAAGGGTTTCCGATTCACTTCAACTGGCTCAAGCTCGGCGAAGCCGATCCGGAGTGAGGACGGGCAAGGCATGGCGCGCTCGAACCCGAAAGCCGGCGCTGGCGGCAAATGCCCGATCTGCGAGCGCCCGACGGTTCAGGAGTACCGGCCGTTCTGTTCACAGCGCTGCGCCGACATCGACCTGTCACGCTGGCTGAGCGGGGCCTATGCCATCCCCGTCAAGGACGGAGACGACGACGAGGATGGAACCTCGCCCGCTGATGGCGGCAAGAACGAGCCGGGCACGACCCACTGAGATTTGAGCGGCCCTCACTTGCCCGCGGCGCGCCGGGCGACCTCCGCCCCGGAAACCTCGCCGGCTGCGATCAGGGCGTTGATGCAGGTCATCGAGAGCTTGAGGCCGTTGGCACGCATGCAGCGGCGAACGCCGGGACCATCAGGATCGTGCTGGCTGCAGTAGGCGAAGTAGTCGCTGGCACACGCCGACTGCACGCGGGCGCTGACGGCGTGGGCCTCCGCCACGAGGCAGACCAGGGCGCCGATGCCGAAGGCGGCCTTGAAGGTGGTGCGGGCAAAGCCGCTGGTGGTGCGGGTCATGTCGATCTCCTCTTTCAAGGAAAAGCCTGTTGAGAGGAGCTTAGGCGAGGCCGTGTCATCTGCCTGTCCCGGTCGGAACAAGCCCGCAACATTTTCGTCATGGAACAGACGATTTCGGCGCAGGGTTAACGCCGGGTGCAGATGTCGAGGCTGGCAACGCGCTCAGATCCCAAGGCTGCGCGCGAAGGCGGCGACGGCATCCAGCACGGCGGCGGGCTGGTCGCGGTGGGGGGAATGGCCGCACTGCGCCAGCTCCAGCCGGGTGATGGGCCCCGGCGCGCGGGCCGCGATGCGATGAAGCTGCTCGAGCGTGGCGTACTCGTCGTCGAGCCCCTGGATCAGCAGCATGGGCGCGCGAACCTCCGCGAGCAGCGGCTCGATCGACCAGGCGAGGAACTCGGGCGAAAGCCAACTGTCCGCCCAACCCAGGAACGCGTCATCCACGCGGGCATGGTGTTTGGCCAGCCGGTCCCTAAGGTCCGATGTGCGATAGGTCTCCCGCATGCGCGTGATGCTGGCAACGGTAACGGGCTCGACGAACACGTGCGGTGCCATCAGCACGAGCCCGCCGACCGGGCGCTGCGCCGCCGCGGCGTGGATGAGGGCGATGGAAGCACCGTCCGAATGGCCGACGAGCAGCGGCGCTTCGATGCCAACCTGGTCGAGCAGGCGCGGCAGCACCTCCAGGGCCTCATGGTGCATGAAGTCGATGTTGCGCTTCGCCGTCAGCCCGCCGGACTGGCCGTAGCCGAAACGGGAGTAGACCAGCGCGCGCAGGCCGAGCCTGGCCGCCACCTTGTCGGGGAAGTCGCGCCACAGCCCCATCGACCCCAGCCCTTCGTGCAGAAGCACGAGGGCGGGACGCGCGGCATCGCCGGGAATCATGCGGTATTCGATAGGTCGGTCGGTGATGTCGAGAAAGGGCATCGGGCTCGGCTCGTACGCGCGCATGCGGGCTGCCCGATGTAGCACGCGACCGCAGGTTTCGGGAGAAAGCCCGCGTGCGGCCGCGCCCGGCCCCGGAACCAAATCGCCTCCATCCGCGTTGGCGGTGGCGGTCATATGTCTTTTGACATACGTGGGCAAATGGGGGTGTTGCCCGTCCGAAGCGCTTGCAGACGTCAGGCCATGCATCTGGGGGACGCCGCGAGGCTTTGGCGCGAGCGCGCCGAAAACGCCCACACCATAGCTCGGCAGATGACCGATCCCGAGGCCCGCCTCGGCATGCTGGAGATCGCCCGCGACTACGCCATCATGGCCGAATACGCGGAGCGCCGCGCGCGGCGCGTTCGACCAGGCGGACAAGGGGGAACCGGCGCAAACAGCCGCGCTCGAGATCGGCTGGGACCTTCCCCAACGCAACCTTGTGCAAGGCATGACGTTCCAACCCGATACCCTCAAGGTTCTCTGCCTGGCGTTCGGCGTGGCCTGGGCATCGCTCGCGTCGACAGCAAAACCCGGAGAGGCCGATGCGATGCGAAACCGGCTGGCCAACTGCCTGCTCTCGCTATCCACAGATGTCAGCACGGACATTAACGCTCTCGCCGCAGAGGCCTTGCGAGCGCTGGACGCCATGTAGCGTTCGCGGCGAGGGACGATGCCGCGGCACGGACGGCGCCTTGAGGGTTGCGCACGCGGGCGGCCGAGGTGCAGTGCCGGCACCCCGGCCCGCACACGTAGGCATTGCACGGTCCCCCTTCCCGGGGAAACCCTTATGGCCGCTGCCGCGTGCCGCTCGCAGACTGCCGAGAGACAGGACGGCCGCGCCGGGCATCGGGTTGTTGCGCCGGTCCTCGCCAGTGGAACAGGGAACGGTGATGACAGGCATATTCTCGAGAGCAGGTCTGGTGGCGCTCGCGGCAGCCGGTCTGGCACCCGCTACCGCTTCAGCGCAGTACTACCCGCCGCCGGTCGTCTATCAATACTATGCAGCGCCGGCGCCCTATCGCTACTACGCGCCGCCACCGGCCTATCCGTACTACGCGCCGCCCGTGGCCTATTACAGCCCGTACGTTCTCTACTACCCCGGCAGTCCGGCCAAGAGATTCTGGAACCGGCAAGCGCGGTACAATCGCTATTGAGGTCTCGCGCCCCGCGCCGGGGCGAGAGCATGCGGCCCGGCACGGGCCGGCCGACGCACCCACTCAGTCACGGCGCGTCGCTTCCTCGCGCAGCCAGTCGATGAACGCGCGCAAGGGCGGCCAGTCCACCATGTCGGGAAGCACCAGCGCGTAGTGGCACCAATTGGTAGCGATCTCGCCGGGATAGACCTGGACCAACCGGCCGCTGCGGATTTCCTCCCCGACCAGACTCCTGCGGGCGATGGCGATCCCGAGGCCACCGGCGGCGGCCTCGAGCGTGATGGCGGCGCCGTTGAAGCGCATGCCGCGGTCGATGGCATCCATCGGCAGGCGGTGATGAGCAAACCACGTGCGCCAGTTGGTGCCGCTCTCGTCGTCCTCGGCCGTGACGTCGAGAAGCCGCGGCATGTGCAGCATGTCGGCGGGCCTCGCAACGGCGCCGAACTCGGCAATGAAGCCCGGGCTCGCGACGGGAAAGATCGCGTCATCCATCAGATGCTCGGAGTGCACGCCGGCGTAGCCGCCCGTGCCGAACCGGAGCGCCACGTCGAACGACCTCTGCGCCAGATCGGCCAATGCGAGATCGCCGGTGACGTGCAGTTCGATGTCGGGATGCGCGCTGCGGAACCGGTGCAGGCGCGGCGCGAGCCAGCGGGTGACATGGGACGGGATGCCCGTAATGCGCAGCTGCGTGCCCTCCCGCCGGTCAATGCTGGCCACGGCGCGGCGAATCTCGGCCAGGCCGCGCCGGACGCCTGCGGCTAGTCTCTGGCCCTCCGGAGTGATCTCGATGCGGCGCGTGTGCCGCACGAACAGGGGCGTTCCCAGGTCCTCCTCGAGAGCGGCGACGCGGTGACTGACCGCGCTCGCCGTCACGTTGAGCTCGTCGCCGGCTTCCTTGAAGCTCATCAGGCGCGCGGCGGCTTCGAACACGCGCAACGTATCGAGGGGCGGCAAGCGGCGCATGAGGATTTCACGATGGATTGACGACAGGTTGACGGGAAGCTGCGGCTGCACGGCATCGCCTCGACGACATCATCCCATGCATGAGCCGGGCTAAAGCATAGCATGACTATTAATCGCTTGTCGGGACGGTATCGTCGGGGCATACGTGCGCCGCTGAACGCGCCGGTCGGTATGCTTATTTGCCCCCGGGCGCGGGCGGACAGCAGCAAGAGCAGAGCTGGCAAAGAGCAGAATCGGTCATGGGCCCCTCACTGCAAATCGCGGATGATCGCTGGGTGAATCCCTGCGACCGCCCCCGTTTGCCGGCTCCGACCGAGCACGTGCGGCCCCACACGCGCGCCGTGGCCGCGGGCCTGGTCCAGGCCCTCGTGTGCTGGCAAGCCAAACGCCTCGAGCGACGAATCGAACGCTTCGAGCGGGACTGCAGAAACCCAATCTGATCGCCCACCCTGCATTCTCAGGGTCGATGCGGCGGTCGCCACATCCCCGAGAGAGTGCCGATGGCGCCCCAAACAAGTCTCTCCCTTGCACGGCTCGGCGACGGTTGGCCGTATCCGGGCGACCAATGGCCCGGCAGCATCGCGTCGATCGCCCGCATCGTGCGCATCCCCGCCGGGCGCAGGGTGTTCAGCAAGGGCGACCCGGGCGACGGCTGCTACATCCTCATCAATGGCGCGGTCAAAGTGACTTTGCCGTCGACCGGTGGCCAGGAGACGCTGCTGGCGATCCTGGGCAAGGGTGAAGTCTTCGGCGAGATGGCCCTCCTCGACCGGCTGCCGCGGTCGGCGACGGTCACCGCGCTCAGGCCCTGCGAGCTCTACCACATCGGTCCCGACGCGTTCGATCGCCTGACGGCAGCGGACGCCCGGCTCGCCCGCCAGCTGCTGCGCGTGATCGCCAGCCGCCTGCGGGCCGGCAACGAGGCGCATGCGCTGCACCTGATGCCCCTGCGCGTGCGCCTGGCGCGTGCATTCCTGCATCTGGCGCAAACCTTCGGCGAGTGCCTGCCCGACCAGCGGATGCTCATTCGCCAGAAGGTCTCGCAATCCGACCTCGGACACATGATCGGCGCGGCGCGCGAGAATGTGAACCGGCAACTGACGGACTGGCGCCGCAGCCGACTGCTCTCCCGCATCAGCGGCTACTACTGCCTGGAGCGGCCGGCAGAATTCGAGGACATCGCGCGAGGAGAGTAGCGCGCACCGCCCTTGCCGCGCGCCCGGCGCAAAAACGGTGATGCAAACGACCAAAGTGTGATGCGCATCACTACGACAGAACGAGTTGCGCACCATGTTGCAGTGCCCAAGCAATTCTCTGGTGTCGTTGGCCGACGCACGCGCTGCAGTCCTTCGCCGCCAGTGACGGAAGCATAAGAGCAAAAAGGAGAGAACGATCATGACAGCCACCACCTACATGCCGCATGCGGCACAGAACGCACCCGATGCAAGCGCGCACAGCCGGCCGAGCCTGCTCAACCGCATCCTTGACGCAATCGTCGAGGCGCAGAGCCGCAAGGCCGAGCGCATGGTTGGCAGGCATCTGGCCATGCTCGGTGACGACCACCTGGCCGCGCTGGGATTTACCCCTGAAGAGATCAAGGCCATTCGCGCCGGCGTGCCGACCCAGGACGTGATGGAGCGACGACGGCGCTCCGTAGCCTGAGATTCGAGGGCGGCCCGCAAGCTGCGGCTGCCCGGGCCGGCCCTCGAGGATAGCCGACGATTTCAAAACGCTCGGGCGCTCGAGGCGCCCACCAGGAGACACGAGATGTTCAAGACCTTAGCCCCACGGTCCACCGACGAGTTGTGGCCGTTCGCAGAGCAACCGCAAGCCGGCGCGCCGGCGTCCCTGACGCAGCGGCTCGCCGGGAGCCTGTCGGCGATGGCGCAGTTCGTGATCGAGCGGCGGCGCTATCTCAAGGCCCGGCGCGACCTCGCCAGCCTCGACGAGCGCATGCTCAGGGATATCGGCGTCACACGGTCCGAGATCGGACGCGTCGTCCGCTACGGGCGCTTCGACTAGCCGCGCAACTCTCACCCCGCGAGGCGGCGCGCCGTGTCGCACCCTGCACGGCCGGCGCGCCGCCTTCGTCCGGGTCTCATGGCATGGGAGGATTTCATGTCCCACGTGCTGCCTTTGGGCATCCTGACCTGCACGGCCGGCCTCGGCCTCGCCGTACTCGCCGCTGCCGACAGTCTGCCGCGCAGCGGCGATGTCTTCGTCGACCCCGTGCTGAGCGGGACGGCCGGCGTCTGCCGGCCCGATGCCGACGGCACCAGCAAGCTGCGCGCCTATTACCAGAAGATGGCCGCCAAGACCGAGACGCGCCCCTTCTCGCCCGGGTCCGGCGGCAACGGCAGCGCCGGGGCCGCTGGCGACGCGCCGCTCCTGTCCAATCTCGGCACGCTCACCTACACGGTCACGACAGCCAGTCCGCTGGCGCAGCGCTACTTCGATCAAGGCCTGCGCCTCGCCTATGCCTTCAACCACGCCGAGGCACGGCGTGCCTTCCAGGCGGCGCAGAAGCACGATGCCGACTGCGCCATGTGCTCCTGGGGCGAGGCGCTGGTGCTCGGACCCAATATTAACGCGCCCATGGACGCGGCGGCGGTCGCGCCTGCCCTCGCCGCCCTGCGGGCGGCGGAGGCCAAGGCCAGCTTGGCAAGCGTGCGCGAGCAAGCCCTGATCGCCGCGCTCGGCAAACGCTATGCGGAGGATGCCGGCGCGGACCGCGCGCATCTCGATGCGGCCTATGCCCAGGCCATGGGCGAGCTCGCCCGGCGTTTCCCGGATGATCAGACCGTCAATGTCCTCTACGCCGAGGCGCTGATGGATCTGACCCCATGGGACTATTGGGAGGCTGGCGGCACCAAGGCCAAGGGCAAGACCGGCGAGATCATCGCCACGCTCGAGAAAGTTCTGGCGAAGAACCCGGACCACCCCGGCGCCATCCATTTCTACATCCACATGGTGGAGGCATCGGACAAGCCCGAGCGGGCGCTGCCGTTTGCCAATCGCCTGGCGGCCGCCATGCCGGGCGCCGGACATCTCATGCACATGCCCTTCCACATCCACTTCCGCCTCGGCGACTATCAGGCCGCGCTCGCGGCCAACAAGGCTGCCGTGGCCGCGGACGAGGCCTACATTGCGCAGGCGGCGCCGCAGGGGCTCTATCCCGCCGCCTACTACCCCCACAACGTGCATTCGCTGATGGTCTCGGCGCAGATGGCCGGCGACGGCAATGCGGCCGTGGCGGCGGCCGCCAAGCTCGCGCGCGTGGTGACGGCGGAGGCGGGCCGCACGGTGCCGTGGGTGCAACCGATCCAGGCGGCGCCCTATTTTGCGCACGCGCAGTTCAGCGCACCCGCCACCACCCTCGCGCTGGCCGATCCCGGCGATGAGCTGCCGTTCGTGAAGGCAATGTGGCACTACGCACGCGGCGTGGCGCTTGCCGCGGACAGGAACATCGCGGCCGCGACGGCGGAAGCCGAGGCGATCGCGCGGCTCGAAGGCAGCAACTTCGCGGATCTGGTGGCCGGCGGCATCCCGGCTGCCGAGGTTCTGCAGCTTGCCCGCCATGTCGTGCTCGCGCGCATTGCCATCGCCGACGGCAGACCCGAGGCGGCCGTGGTCGCCTTCGAGCAGGCCATCGCCATCCAGGACAAGCTGCCCTACTCCGAGCCGCCGCACTGGTACTACCCCGTGCGCCAGTCCCTCGGGGCGGTGCTGGCGAAGCTCGGCCGCCTCGACGCGGCCGAGGAGGCGTTCCGCGCCAGCCTGGCGCAGTCCCCCAACAACGGCTGGGCGCTGCACGGCCTGAGCGAGATCTACAGCCGCCTCGGGCGAAAGCAGGAGCTGGCCGAAGCCAGCCGGCGCCTCGCCAAGACGTGGGCGGGCGACCGCCGACTGCTCGACCTCGGCCGGCTCTGAGCGCCGGCAGGGCTCGACGAGGGCGCGGGAAAATGTAGGGCGCGAAGGGCTGAGCCGTAGTGCGCCGAAACGACGGTCGCATCGGTGCAATGCGCTTCGCTTTTGCACCCTACGATTGCCCCAAGCCGTGCTTCGACCCTCGGAACAAGTCCGAGGGCAGGCAGGCTCAGCACGGGGTGGGCGAGCCCTGCCGCACGCGCGTCCTCGTCCTGAGCTTGTCGAAGGACGGGCCGGCATCTGAGCCGTGCTTCGACGGAGCTCAGCACGGGGTGGGGGTGGGGGCGCGGGAAAATGTAGGGCGCAAAGGGCTGAGCCGTAGTGCGCCGAAACGATGGTTGCATCGGTGCAATGGGCTTCCGCTTTTGCACCCTACTTGCTACTTGCACCGCGCTTGGCGAGCAGGGCCTTGAGCTTGGCCAGCTGCTCGGCCTCGCTCTCCTGGAACCCGAGCGTGCCGGAGAGGCGGTTGTCGGCGTCCATGAGATAGACATAGGCCGAATGCACGATGGTGTAGCTGCCGTTGTCCTCGGGCACCTTGTTGTAGGCGGCACTCCAGCTCCTGGCCGCAGCCGCGATCTGCGCGCTGCTGCCCGTGAGCGCGACGATGCGCGGGTCGAAAGCCGTAAGATACTGCTTGAGCCGATCCGGCGTATCGCGCTCCGGGTCGACGGTGACAAAGATCACCTTCAGCCGGTCGGCGTCGGCGCCGAGGCTTTGCAAGCCGTTGCTCATCTCCATCAGCGTGGTGGGACACACGTCCGGGCAATGCGTGAAGCCGAAGAAGATGGCGTAGGGCTGTCCCGCCAGCGCGGTGCTCGCGAACGGCTGGCCGTTGTGATCGGTGAGCTCGAACGACCCGCCGAGGCTGCCGAGGGGTTGCGCGAACGTCTGACTGCAGGCGCCCGCCCACAGCACCGCCGCCAACCCGAGCCCGTAGACCGCCGGCAGTCGTCTTCGAACCCGCTTCGCTGCGCCCGCCGGCATGCAACCGGTTCCTTCGAGCCCGGGCGCAAGAATAGCGCCTCGGATCAATTGCTAGCACATCGGCGCGGGAGCTAAGTAGCAGCCGGCAGCTTCGGTGCGGTCTGCCGCCAGGCCGGCATGGCCGCCTGCACGCCGAGCCAGCGCCGGAATGTTAGCGTACTGATCGAGCGGAATCTTGGCTGGCTCAGCATAGACCAGAGGCGCAACCACGACGAAGTCGGCCAGCGTCGCCGTCTTTCCTACCAGCCACTCCTGCCGCCCGAGATGACGGTCGAGGACGGCCGCTTCCTGGTGAAAGAGCTGGCCCGCCTGCGCCAGCACGGTCTCGTCGGGCGCGCCCAACTTCATGACACCCTTGACGAGGTTTTCGAACAGGAAGGGGACGACGCCCCTGCTCCAGTGCTGGCCATGCCAGCTTTCCCAGCGGGCGATGTCGGCCCGCGTCCTGGCATCCCGGGACCACAGCGGCGTTTCCGTCTGATCGGCCAGGTAGTGCAGGATGGCGCTCGATTCCCACAGCGCGAAGCCGCCGTCGACCAGGGTCGGCGTGCGCCCCGTCGGGTTGAGCGCGAGATAGTCGGGCTTGCGCTGCTCGCCCTTGGTCAGGTCGACAATGGCAAGCTCCAGCGGAACCTTCATTTCGTGCGCGGCAGCCAGCACCTTCCAGGTGTTGGGCGATGGCGGGAAGCAATAGAGCTTCATTGCGTGCTCCTTTCGATGCGGGCCCGCCGGCGCCGGTCCGGGAGCGCCCGCGTGTGATGGCGGGCAGGGCGCTCAGGTATCGTATCGGTCGTGGCGGCGTACCCACGCCATGGGATGGGACAGGCCGGCCTCGTCGCGTCCCTTGGGGACGAGGTCGAGCAGCTGATAGGCGCTGTTCATCGCGTCGAGGCCGCGCGCGTAGCATGAGTACGTGTGGAAGATGTCGCCGGCCGCGTCCTTGACGAAGACGCTGAGCCCGGGGGCCTCGGTCGCGCCAAATCCGCGCCGATCATAGTTGTAGTAGGCATCCTTCAACTCCTCGGGCGTGAACGACACGTGATAGTCGCGGTTGAAGCTGTTGCCGAGCGAGGACACCCACGTGAAGCTCCAGCCCATGCGCTTCCGGTAGGCCTCGAGCTTCGCCATGGCTGCGCGCGAGGTGGCCACGAGCTGCGCGTCGCGGTGCTTCAGGTGGATGGCGATGCCGTTGTAGTTGTCGGCCCAGAACGAGCAGCTGGGGCACCCCTCCTGCCAGTCCGGCCCGAACATGAAGTGATAGACGATGAGCTGGCTGCTGCCTGCGAACAGCTCCGGCAGCGCCACCTTGCCGTCGCGGCCCTCGAACACGTAGCGCTCCTCGACCCTGACCCAGGGAAGCTCCCGCCGCTGCGCACTCAGCCTGTCGCGCTCGTGGGTGAGTTCCCTTTCCTTCGCCAGCAGCGCCTTGCGCGCGGCCAGCCACTCGTCTCTCGATACGATCTTATGTTGCTGCATCTTCGACTCCCTATGGCCTGTGCGGGGCAAGCTCTGCCCGGCTGCCCCTACGTCACGGTCCGCCGCCGAGCCTGCCGAGGTCACGCCGCCGCTCGAAAGTCCCCGAGCTGGCCGCTGAGCGCGCGCCCGAATGCCGGCCGCGCAGTGCAGCGCTCGATGTAGGCGGCGAGGCGCTTGTCGCTGGTGACGATGTCGGTATGCCCGAGGATCCTGAGCACCGTGGTCATCATGAGATCGCCCGCCGTGAAGCGATCCCCGTCGAGATAGGGCTTGTCGCCGAGCGCTTTGGCGAGGGCGGCGAGGCGCCTCCGCACGAACTCCACGGCGCCCGGGCGTCTTAGCCTGGCCCAATCCTGGTCGGCGTAGAAGATATCGATCCGGGCCACGTCCATGACGAAGGGCTCGATGGAATTGAGCGCGGCAACCAGCCATTGCGTCGCCCGGGCGCGGGCCTCCGGATCCTTCGGCAGCAGCGCCTCGCTCCGCTCGCCGACGTAGAGCACGATGGCCCCCGATTCAAAGAGCACGAAGCCGTCGTCCTCGAGGATCGGCACCTGACCGAAGGGCTGCAGCGCGCGATAGCCCGGCTTGTCCTGATCGCCCTGGTCGAGGAGGCGCGACCTGTAAGGCAGGCCGGCCTCTTCAAGAGCCCAGCGGGCGCGCAGATCGCGCACTTGACCCTGAGCGAAGTCGGGAACCGATCTGAAGGCGGAAATCGTGATCATCTCGTGCGCTCCCTGGGATGTCCGCTGCACCGGTGGCTGTCTTCTCTGTCCTCAAGCGGCCGAGTCCAGCATCCGCTCCAGCCGGTCGAGCGTTCCCGTCCAACCCTGGCGGTGCCGGTCGCGCGCACCCTCGTCGAAGAAGCGCTCGTGCGTGAGCGTCAGCATGCAACCGCCGTCCGTCGGCGCGATGTCGATGGTGACGAGCGACTCCCGCTCCGGCGTGCTCTCCCAGGCCCACGTGAAGACCAGCCTGCGGCCCGGCACGATCTCCCTGTAGACGCCGCCGACGCGATGCGGCTCGCCGTCGGGCGCGCGGCCGACGATGCGGTAGCGTCCGCCGACGCGCAGGTCGATCTCCACCGCCTCGTTGACGAATGCGTCGCTCGGCCCGAACCAGAGCTTCAGCGCTTCCGGCCGGGTCCAGGCCGCG
The DNA here is from genome assembly GCA_050248715.1 of Hyphomicrobiaceae bacterium. Classification (GTDB taxonomy): domain Bacteria; phylum Pseudomonadota; class Alphaproteobacteria; order Rhizobiales; family Hyphomicrobiaceae; genus AWTP1-13. Next base: position 60,487 of record JBFWRV010000019.1, read on the forward strand.
AAGACCTTCTCCGCCGGGGCCTTGAGCGTGCGCTTGAGGGTGAGGCTCGGAGCTTGGGGCTTGGACATGGATCTTCCTCCACGAATTTGGCGAGGGCATCGAGCCTCGCACTCCAGAAGCGCTCGTAGCGCGAGAGCCATTGCATGGCGCTCTCCAGCGGTGCCGCGGCGAGCTTGCAGTGCACGGTACGGCCGCTCTTGGCGCGCTCGATCAGCTTGGCGCGGGCCAGCACGTCGAGGTGCTTCATCACGCCCGGCAGGGAAAGGTCGAACGGGCGGGCGATCTCGGAGACGGCGAGCCCGTCCTCGTCGGCGAGGCGCTGCAGGATTGCCCGCCGCGTCGGGTCGGCAAGGGCGGCGAATGCGAGGTCGAGGTGGGCTTCTCGATAGTAAACCATGTGGCTTAGTATAGGAGCGGATGCGCGAGAGTCAACCGCTCAGTTAACTTTCCGCGTGCACCCGCCGGCCGCGCACCCATCGTGCGTGGCAAAAGACCAATCCTCGCCGGCCGCGACCGTGCCGGCGGGACGTGGTCATCTCGGTGAATAACTACGGGGTTGCGCTAATGCAGAGCCGAGCGCTGGATCAGTGGTGCTTGTGGCCGCCCGACGAGCCGCCGGACTTGGTGCTTGGCTTGGCACCCGACTGGGCACCGATCGGCGCCACGCGGTATTCGACCTCGATGGTGCCGGCCTTCTCGAACACCAGCGTGCCCTTGAGCGACTGGCCTTTCTTGAGGCCCTCGCGCAGACCCGTGAACATGATGTGGTAGCCGCCAGGCTTCAGCTCCACCGTCTGGCCCGGCTTGATCTCAAGCCCGTTCTCCAGGCGCCGCATCTTCATGACGCCGCCGGCCATCGACATCTCGTGCACCTCGACCGCCGCCGCCACCGGCAAGGTGCCGCCAACGAGCCGGTCGGACTCCGATCCCTTGTTGGTGATCTTCACGTATCCGCCGGCGACCTGCGCGCCGCCCGGCGTTGCCCTCGCCCACGGGGCCTCGATCACGAGCGGACCGAGGGTGTAGGACGTCTGCCCGGACGCCACCCGCATCAGAAGGGAAGGCCCCGGCGACACTTCGAGGATGCCACCTGTCCCCGCCGCTCCGGCCGGCGATGCAATGCCGAACCAGCCTGCAGCAACCGCCGCCAGCAAAATGGGTTTCATGGCTGTCATCCTCTTGGAAGAGATGCCGGCCGGCCGGTGCTCACCAACGGGTCGACAAGACCCGAGCCCCAGTCGGCAGTTGCCGGCGCGGCCGCATGGGCCTCGCCAAGCGGGTTGGGCGCATGGCGATGCGCCGCGGTCCACATCGAGATCAGGACAATGGCGGACAGCAGGACGGCCGCGACGATCTGCAGTCGCAGAACAGGCGCCTGCAACCGCGCCTTTCTCGGCTCGAACATGGGCAAACATCTCCGGCGCGGATAGCGGCAGCGACCGCCATGCGTACGGCAGCCCCGCCTCGCCAGGCTGCTCTCGGCCGATGGGCCCGCGGGCAGCCCGTCACACTTACTTTTCCCATAATGCAGGCACGCGTCCGGGCCTCAATGAGGCAAAGTGCTGCCGGGCGGCACGTTCGCGGTGATGGATCTGGTCGACCAGCCTCGCCGCGTGCGGTCGCAACGGCGCCATGCCCGGGCCGTGCCGCTCTTCGACCGATGGGAAGGCATGCGCGAGGCGACCTGGAAATGTTCTTCTATCTGGCGAAGATATTCTGGTTCCTGGTGCAGCCATCAGGGTTGCTGCTGATCCTGATGATTGCCAGCGCGATGTCGCTGCGATGGGGTTTCGAGCGCATCGGGCGACGCCTGCTCGCGCTTGCCGTCCTTCTTCTCCTCGGCGGCGGGCTCCTTCCCGTCAGCAACTGGCTCATCCTGCCGCTCGAGCAGCGCTTCCCGCGCGCTGAGCTCTCCGGTGCCTCCGTCAGCGGCATCGTGGTGCTCGGAGGTGCCGAGGATGCCCGCATCTGGAAGCGGCGCGGCATCCACGCCATGAACGAGGCCGGCGAGCGCTTCACGGAGGCGGTGGCGCTGGCCCGGCGCTTTCCCAATGCTCGCGTCGTGTTCACCGGCGGCGCCGTCGAGATCCTGAGCGAGCCTTCGGTGGGGGCGGACGCTGCGCGGACAATTTTCGGTGATCTGGGCCTGCGCGAGGACGGCCGCCTCATCCACGAGTCCAAGGCGCGCGACACCTGGGAGAATGCCGTCAACGTCAAGGCCCTGGTGAGCCCCAAGACCGGCGAGCGCTGGCTACTCGTGACCTCTGCCTGGCACATGCCGCGCTCGGTCGGTGTCTTCCGGCGGGTCGGCTTTGCCATCGAGCCGTGGCCGGTCGATTACCGCACGGCCGACGATTGGGATGCGCTGAGGCTTTTCGATGCTCCCGCCGACGGCCTCAAGCGCCTCGATACGGCCATGCGCGAGTGGATCGGCCTCCTCGCCTATCGCGCGACCGGGCGCACGGACGCTCTGTTTCCGGCGCCCGGGCGGGGCATTTAACGCCGCGGCTTCGTGCCGATCCCTGCCGATTTGTGGTTTTCGCGCAACACGCTCCCGGAAAGACGACGGCTGCCCCAGGCAGTTCGCATTTGCCGGATGTCATGCGCCGCGGTGCGGGGAGATCGCCAGTATTGGCCGTTTCGCGTCTCTGGAGCCGCGTATCGCATGCTCGACACTCGCACCTTGCGCCCCTGGCGCGGACGAAAGCCGCGACGCTGGTCGCTTCGCGACGCGCTCGATACGGCCTCGGCGGCCGAGAACGGCGAGCGCGCGCCGCCACGCGTCGAAGCGCCTGAGCCGCCGGCATTGCCGCAGGCTGACGACGAGCAGTTTCCCGCGATCGTAGTCAAGGCCCAGGAGGACGTGCGCTGCCGCCATGCGTTGGCGCGGCTTGGATACTTCCGGGTCCGATCGCACTACGTGGGGCACAAGCTGCGACGCAAGCCGACTTTCGACAAACTGGAAGACGAGTACCTCTGGCCGACGATGGAGTTCGTCCAGGATTGGCTTGACGAGGAGCGCAGCCGGATCATTGCCCGCACGCGCTTCCCCTTCCTCATGGCGATGCTGGCAACGATCGTGGCCGGCCTGGCCTTCGTGAGCGTCACCGCCGTCCTGGGCTAACGCAGTTTCCGAGCTGCCCCGCGCGCCGTCATGGCGGAATTTCGCCCCGCCTCGGAGGCCGGGGCAGGCCGCGAAATATCCGAGGTCGGGAACCGGGGCCCCTGGATCCCGGCGCCGGGCTACCGCCCTTGGCCGGGATGACAGGGTGCATGGAAGGACACGCCGCGATCGGCGGCCTACCTCCCTCCCGCGGCTTCGATCAGCCTGGCGATTTCGCCCTGCCCCTTGCCGCGCGCATGCGCAAGCGGCGACACCCGGTCCTTGTCGGCAATGTTGGGGTCTGCGCCCGCGGCGAGAACGAGCTTGGCGACCTCCACGTGCCGCGGGCCACCGTCGCCGAGAATGACGATCTCGAGCAGGCACGTCCAGCCGAGGTTGTTGACGTGATTGACATCGATGCCCGTCGTCAAGAGCAGCCGCACCGTTTCCACGTGCGCGCGCTCGCAGGCCGGTATCAGGGCGTTGCCGCCGAAGCGATTGCGCAGCGAGAAGTCCGGCCCCTTCGGGATCATGAGGCGGAGCATCTCCGTCCTGCCGAGCGCACCGGCCAGGAGCCAGGGCGAGTCCATGTTCGCCGCCTGCGCATTGATGTTGCCGCCGGCATCGATGAGGAGCGCCGCCGCGGAAAGGTGGTTACTCCTCACAGCCAGCAGGAGGGGCGTCTCCCCTGCTGCGTTCACGGGATCGAGCGCAGCCCCTGCCGCGATCAGCCGCTTCAACGTCTCGACATCGCCGCGCCCGGCCGCCTCCAGCATTGCGCGGCCGCTCTGTGCCGGCTGACCCGATGCCATCTCGCTCGCTCCGATCAGCACAAGGAAAGCAACGCCCCATCTCAACCACAACAGTCGCCCGATGCCCATGGCTCGCCTATGAGGAACGGCGCGGCTTTCCCGCATCCGCGCCATCCGCACCGAAGAACATCCGTTCGACGTTTGCAAGCGCGAGAGCGTGCTCGCAGGCGCTGCACGGCCGCGAGGTCGAGTACATCACGGCACCGCTCATGTCGCTGGTCCCGAGCCGCTTCTGCGCCTCCCAGAGCGCGACCCTCTCGGCATGCGCGTTCGCATTGCCGTCGAGGACGACACGGCTGCGGCCGTAGCCGACGATCGCATCCGCCTTGACCAGGATCGCGCCGAACGGCTGGTCGCCGCTCGCCACGGCCTCGCGCTTCATGCGGGCGGCCTCGGCGATGAAATGCTTCCGCGCCTCGCCCTGCGCGGGCGCAGCCCGCGGCAAGACGAGAGCGGCAATCCCGCATCCCGTGCCGGCCACAACCGCCCTGCGATCCGTCTTGCGCATCCTCGACCCCATGCCGCCCGGCGCGGCATCATAGCCTGGCTTGCATCAGGCATCAGCCTGCAAGGGCGCGGCGCAGCAGATCCAACAGACTGATGACGGAGAATTCGCGCATGCGCGGCCGGTCGGGCGGCAGCGTCATCTTCGAGGCATGCTCCGCGCCGTCGATGTTGGCGCTGAGGAACACGGTGCCGGACGGCAGGCCCTCGCGCGGATCGGCAGCGATTGCCGCGAGCCCGATATTGGTGCCGATGCCGGCGCGCGCCTGTGCTGCGGCAGCGGCGGCACGCACATCGCCCGGCGGGCTGCCGGGCTTCCAGGCCTCGCCCCCGACCGTGGCGCCACGGAAGGTCTCCATTCCCGGATCGGCCGCACTCAAGCGTGCGGACAGGATGCCGCCCGTGATCGCCTCGGCGGCAGCAAACGTCATGGCTTTGCGGCGAAGCTGGTCGAGCACCACCACCTCCATGGACTGCTCGTCGACGCCGAAGATCACGTCGCCGAGCAGGCCGCGGATCAGCGCCTCCTCCGCGTCGAGGATGCCCAGGGCCGTCGCCTCGTCGTCGCACTTGGCGACGACGCGCACCTTGATGCCGTCGATGCCGCTCGCCTGGAAAGCGATGGTGGGATTGCCGAGCGTGTCGAGCTCGCCAAACCGCTCCTCCAACACCTCGGCGAGACCCGACTCGCTCATGCCCCAGGTGCGCAGCACGCGACTCTTGATGACCGAGGATTGCCCGGCACGCCGCCGCAGGTCCGGCAGGATGGTGCCGAAGAACATCTCGCGCATCTCGCTCGGCACGCCCGGGACCGCATAGATCACCTTGCCGCCGACCGGGCAGACAAGGCCTGGCGCCGTGCCCGGCATCTGCGCAATCGGCTCGGCGCCGATGGGAATGTTCGCCTGCAGCAGGTTGTTCGCCGACATGACGCGGCCGCGCTGCTCGAAGATGCGCCGGATCTTGCCGGCGATCGCCTCGTCGCGGCGCATCTCCACGCCCATGACGCGGGCGATGACGTCGCGGGTGATGTCGTCCTGCGTCGGCCCCAGCCCACCGCAGCAGATGACGGCATCGCTGCGCTCCAGGGCCTGGCGGATGCACGCCTCGATGCGGGCGAAGTTGTCCCCGACCTTGACCTGAAAGTGCGAGTCGATGCCGGCGAGCGCCAGCTGCTCCCCGATCCACGCCGAGTTGCTGTCGACGATGATGCCGAGCAGCAGCTCGGTGCCGATGGCGATGACCTCGCAGCGCATGCCGATCCCCCCTTTGCATTCACCGTTTGCGGCGTTGTCGTGGACCTGTCGAGGGACGGATAGCATGCTTCGAGCCGTGCTTCGACAGGCTCAGCACGGGGTGGTGTGCCGGGCACGGTGCGGGGCACGGGGGTGGAGTGTACGGTACGGGGTTGGAATGTTCACAACGGACAAGAGGCCTCAGCCGCGCATTCGACCTTGTCCTGAGCTTGTCGAAGGACGGGCCACGCACCTGAGCCGTGCTCTCGATGCCGTGTTCCGAGCCGTGCTTCGACAAGCTCAGCACGGGGTTGGTGTGTGCGGCACGCGGTCGGAGTGTGCAACGCGGACGTGGAGACCTCAGCCGCGCACCCGCCCTCGTCCTGAGCTCGTCGAAGGACGGGTAGCGCACACCAAGCCGTGCTTCGACAGGCTCAGCACGGCGGTCTGGGGCAGGCTCGGCACGAGGGAGTGCTCGTCGCCAATCCTATTTGATCGGCGAGAACGGCCCCGCCAGCAGGATCTTCGTCTCCTGGCGCAGTGCCGGGGAATCGCCGGGCGGCGGCCAGATGCCTTCGGCGGTAGCCTTCTTGCGCACTGCCATACGCTCGTCGAGGCTCTTGTAGGCCCAGATGTGCATCCACTGGTTGAGCCCGCCCACATCCGACGTGAAGACGCCGACCAGCGGCGACAGCTTGGTGCGGGCCGCCAGATGCTCCTTCCAGCGCGCGGCCATGCCGGGGATCGTGCCGGGCTTCAGCGTGTAGTTGCGCATCTCGAAGTAGGGCCCGACGTTCGCCGGCGCCAGGGGCGGCGAGAAGGGCAGCGGCTCGAAGATCTCCGACCTCATCTCGGTGATGAAATCGGAGGTCGGCGGCGGCCAGACCTTGTCGCTGACCACCTGCGCCCGGATCTTGCTCCGCTCCAGCGCGTTCTCGTAGGCCCACACGTGGATGACCTGGTTGAGCGGACCGATCTCCGTGTACCAGAAGGCCGCGAGCTTGGAATAGGTCTGCCGCTTCTCGATCATCGGCTCCCACCGCTTGATGAACTCGGGCAGCGTGCGCGGGTGCAATGTGTACGTGCGGAATTCATAGATCATGGGCGTGAGCCTCCCTGGTGACGCGGAGTGCGCGGATGTTCGCACCGCCGCAGGCGAACGGCAATGGCTCGGCATGCCCGGCTGCGCCCCGGCCGCGCTCGGCAGCCAAGCGTTGCGCGCAAGGCCTTGCCAATGCCACGGCCAGGCCGGCTTAGTCGCGCGCGGGGAGGACGAGCAGCGGAGTGCAGGAGGCGGCATGCGGGCACACGCAACAGCGTTTCTGGGCATGCTGTCGTCGCTGCTGCCCTCCGCGGGCCACGCCCAGTCCTGCCCCGAAATTCTCGATGACGCCCTCCGCCTGCTCCTGGTCACCACCCCGGCCATGAACTCGAGCCGGGCGCGCCTGAAGGTTTTCGAGCGCGCCTCGCGCGAGCTGCCGTGGACGAGTGTCGGCACCGCCGAGCCGGCGGTCGTGGGCCGCGCAGGTTTGGCCTGGGGGCATGGCTTCGACGGCACCGCGCAAGGGGACGAGCCACGCAAGGTCGAAGGCGACGGACGCACGCCAGCCGGGATGTTCCGCATCGGCGCGAGCTTCGGGTTCGGCCGCTCTGAGCTTCCAGGGCACATCGCCATCAGGCCCGGAAAAACCGTCTGCGTCGATGATGCCAGCTCGCCGCTCTACAATACGATCACCACCCTCACCCGGATCGGCACGAGGACAAGCCGCGAGGACATGTGGCGCATCCCGCTCTACAAGAGAGGGCTCCTCGTCGACTACCCGACCGATCGCGAGCACCGCCGCGGCTCCTGCATCTTCATCCACATATGGCGCGGTCCGGAGAGCGCGACGGCGGGATGCATCGGCCTGCCCGAGACGCGCGTCGCGGCGCTCCAGGAGTTCTCTCGGACAGGTGCCGTGCTGGCCGTCCTGCCCCAGGAGGCGCTCGACCGCTTCGAGGGATGCGTCCCTGGGGCGGACAGGGATGCGGGAAAAAAGCGGGGGGAACCGGACCGCTGAGAGGGCTCAAGAGCAGGGCTTGTAGTCCTCGTTGCGCACGATCAGCCAGACGCCGTCGCGGTTCTCGATAGCGTAGTCCTCGCAAGCGCTTTCGGTGAACGAGCGCCCGTTGCGATAATGAAAAGTCATCGTGTAGGCGACATCGAAGCTCCCGGCATTGCCGTTCATGCCGCGATACTGGACACGGTAGTCGGCCTGCACCCGCGCCAGCTGCTGAAAGAAGCGGCGTCGCTCGCCGGCCAGCTGATCGATGGTCTTCGTCGTGCCGGCCTTGCGATCGACCTTCACGGCGCCGGGAGCCCATTGCGCGACATAGGCATCCGCATCCAGGGCACGCCAGGCCGAGAACAAGTTGTCGATCGGCCTCTGCATGGCCGCGATCGCCTGCCGCCGCTGCTCCTCCCTGAGAGCCGCCTCATGCTGTTGCCGCGCCCTGTTGTCCGCCTCCTGCTGCAGGCGGCGCTCCTCGGCGGCCCTGGCCTCCGCGGCGCGCTTCTCCTGCTCGAGCCGCCGGGCCTCCGCATCCGCGCGCAACCGCGCCTCCTCCTCCGTGCGGCGGCGCCTCTCCTCCTGCGCGCGCAGCTCGGCGAGCTGCTCGCGCTCGGCGCGCTCGGCAGCGAGCCTGCGCTGCCCCGCCTCCATGTCCGCACGCTTGCGCGCCTCCTCGGTCCTTCGGCGCTCCTGGTCCTGCCAATGCGAATAGGTGAGGCCGCCGGAAACGCCCGCAACAACGGCTATGGCAGCCGCAACGATCGCCCATCGCCGCCTCCCCGGCCGAGGGCCGGAAGCCGGCACGACGGGCGGTGCCGCCGGGACCTTGCGCGTTGGGGCAAGGCGGTCGGCCGAGGCGTCGTGCAGCAGGACCGGCCGGAGAGCCGCGACCGATTGCGGCCTGTCGGCATGCGAAGGCCGCAGACAGGCGTCGATCGCGGCGAGGAAGCCTTTCCTGTAGGTTCCGACCGCGGCATCGACGGCCGGCTGCATGCGATCGTCGGCCACGCGCAGCGTCGCCTCGGGCGGCGTGATGCCGCAGACGGCCCTGTAGAGCGTGGCGCCGAGAGCGTAGAGGTCCGTCCACGGTCCCTGCAGACGGCTGTCGGTTGCATACTGCTCGAAGGGCGAATAGCCCGTCTTCACGATGCCGGTGAGGGATCGGCTCTTCTCGCCCACGGCGCGCCGCGCGGCACCGAAGTCGAGCAGCACCGGACTGCCGTCAGGGCGGACGACGATGTTGTCCGGCGCGATATCGCGGTGCAGGAAATTTTCGCCGTGCATGATCTCGAGCGCATCGAGCAGAGGGGCGGCGATGCGGTCGAGCTCGGACTGGATCGGCGCGCGACCGAGGTCCCGCAGCCAGGTCCCGAGGTCCTTCCCGGCCTCGTAGTCCATCACCATGTAGGCCGTTGCGTGCGCCTCGAACACGCGTGAGACGCGCACGATGCTCGGATGACGGAAGCGCGCCAGCATGCGCGCCTCCTCGAGGAAGCTGGCCTTGCCCCAGTCGAAAGTCTCCGCGTGCCGTGCCGAGCGGGGGTGCACCCGCATGCCCTCGTCGCGGGCACCGAATTCGCTGGGATAGTATTCCTTGATGGCGACGACGGTGCCGAGGTCGAGGTCGGTGGCCGCATAGGTGATGGCAAAGCCACCGGCGCCGATGATGCGCTCGATGCGGTAGTTGCCGCCGACGCGCGCGCCGCTGCTCAGGCTCAGCCGACCATCCACGGCACGCTCCCCTTGCTTGGCCATCCTGCCACGGGCAATGACGCGGACTGCCGTAGTATCACATCAGCGGCCCTCGATCTCCGCCACCTCCATGACGATCGGGGCGTGATGATGGGCGGTGTGGGCCGCAAAGACGGTGCCCCGCACCTCGACCGTCTTGCCGACCAGGCGCTGCATGGCCTCGTGCAGCTTCGGCGTGGCCGGATAGACGTGGATCGTGCGGGTGCCCTTGACACTGTTCCCGGGATCGCTGGCCGTGAGGCAGACCGGGGTCGGCACCGTCAGGATGTAGGGCCGCTCCAAGCGTCCGGCGGCATCCTTGGCCGCCCGGATGGCGAGCCTGCCCTGTGCAGCCTCCCGCGCGGCGGTCTCGCTCATGCAGGCGGCGGCCGGGCCGGACGCGAGGAGACCGAGAATGACTGCAATGGCGGCAAAGCCCGAGGAACTCATGCGCAACCCCACGGAAAAGCAGCGGCAAGCTGCGCCGCAGGCTGGGCAGGCTGGCGCGGGGATGGACGACGGTCAGTTACCTGAGGAACAGGCGCCGCCTTGGCCCTCAGGCCTTCACATAGTCGCGCCACTCCGGCAGCGACCGCTCCGCATAGGGCTTGTCCCAGGCCGCGCAGTTGCTGCGATCGACCACCTCGACGGGCAGCATGAGCAGGCGCGGCACCGTCTCGCCGCGGAGCACGCGCACGGCAGCCTCGACCCCGAGGCATGCCATCTTCATGGCGTCGAAGGAGGAGGTGGCGACGAGGTCGCCGCGCTTGACCGCGGCCACGCCCTCGGGCGTGGCATTGATGCCGACGATCGGCATCAGGCGCCCCGCCTCGCGCATGGCATCGAGCGCGCCGATGGCCATGAAGTCGTTCGCCGCCAGCACGCCGTCGATGCGCGGCTCGGCGCCGAGCAGCTCCGCCATCGCGCGGCAGCCGCCGTCGCGCTGGAAATCGCCCGCCCGCGACGCCTTGATGCGCACGCCGGGGCGTGCGGCGGCGGCGTCGCGGAAGCCTGCCGTGCGCGGCGCTGTCGTCATGGCGTTGGGATGACCCTCGAGCGTCACCACGTCGCCTCGCCCGCCCAGGCTGTCGAAGAGATGATCGGCGATGCCCCGCGCCAGCGCGCGGTCGTCGGAGCCCACGAAGCACGTGCAGTCGAACTGCTCCGGCTGGCTCACCATGCACAGGATGGGAATGCCCTTCGACCTGGCGCGCTGCAGGAGATCGTTGAGCGCGGTGGCATGCGTGGGGGCGAGCAGGATCGCATCCACGCCCTCGGCCAGCACGGCAGCGAGCAGCCCGCGCTGCTCCTCCACGTCGTCGGGCTTGGTGGGCACGTGATGCCGCAGCGAGCAGCCGAGCCGGGCCGCCACCCGGTCCGCGCCGAGCCGCGCCCCGATGTAGGCCGGATTGGTCCGGTTTTTCGTGAAGGCGGCCAGCTTGTAGCGGCGCGGGCTCGATGCCATGAGGTCTCAATGCTCCTGCAGCAGCCGGCCGTAGCCGGGGATGGCATCCTTGACTCCCGCGAGCCGCAACGCATGCCACAGCGTCGCCTGGGTCGAGGTGATGACGGGTTTGCCGATGGCCTGCTCGAGGGCGGCGATCACCGTGTGCGAGCGGGTGTTGAGACAGGAGACGATGAGAGCATCCGCGCCCGCGCTCCAGCCCCTCATGCCGAGCTGGAACAGCGCCGCGGGCTCGGGCTCGGCGAGCAGGAAGCCGTCGGAAACTCCAAGATGCGCCTCGCCCAGAACCTCCAGGCCGGCCTCGGAGAAGAACTTGTGCTCGGCCGCGGCCACCTCGTCCGTATAGGGCGACACGACCGCCACCTTGCGTGCGCCGAACGCGCGCACGGCCTGCAGGATGGCGTGGGCCGCCGTCGTCGCCGGCGTCTTGCACGCCTCCTCGATCTCGAGGCGCAGGTGCCGGTCGTAGGCCACGCCCTGCACGATGCTCGAGGCCGTGCAGCCGTAGGCGATGGCGTGCGGCCGCGCGCTCGCGAGCTGTCTGATGCCGGCCATCCCCTCGTTGCGGTCCATCTCGATCAGGGTCTCGCGGGCGAGCCGGTCCGGGATGAACATGCGCGCAAAGTGCAGGCTGATGCCTTCGGGCACCGTGCGCTGGGCCCACGGCTCCATCACCGTGTTGACGCTGGGGACGACGATGCCGATGCGCGCGCGCCAGCCATCGCCGTTCAGGAACGTTGCTGCCATGCGTACCTCCGGGAGTCCTCGCCTTTCCCTACACGCCCAGAGTAAGCACAGTTCACGGGCATGGCCACCACATCCGACCGCCTTCAAGCCGGCCGCGTACCATGCCAGAGTGAGCCCATGCGAGTCGGAGCACAGGCCAAGAAACTCAGTCTTTCTCCGAGCGGACCGTTCGCGGCACCCTCGCGTGCAGTGGAGCGCAACGCGTCGGCTGGCGGGACGACCGGCAGCGTCGCGCCGTCCCAACCATCATCGTCGGCGTCATCGGGCGCCACCGGCGAGAGCGGGCCCGATGTGCGACCGCCGCGCCGGCGCGCGATCGGCTGGTGGGTTACATTTCTCGTCCTGGCCGTGACGGCGATCCTTGCCGTCGGGCACTACACGGGCGTCGAGGTTCTCGCCGCCTCGGGCCGCTTCCTGTGGAATGCGCTGGCCGCTGTCGCGAACGGCGCCATGCGCACCGCGGGCGGCCTGCTCGCCGTGATCGCCAGGGGCGTCGGCTGGCGCCGGCTGAGCAGCGTATCGCGCGTGGTCATGGGCGTCGGGCTGAGCTACGCGGGCGGCGTCATCCTGAGCGACAAGGGGATCCGCCGGGCGCATGGCTGGCGCGGCAAGGGCAAGCTCTTGCTGGCAAGGATGCGCCGGGCCTGGCTGGACCTGCCGCTGACCGTCAAGCTCGCCATCGTCGCGGTGCTCATCGCCAGCCAGGTCTATCTGCATGTCGTGCTGATCATCTTCCCGGTCGCGTTCCTCGTGCCCGTCGTGCGGCGCGTCTGGGTGCAGGCGGCGGACATCGCGCTCGGCTCCTGGTACTGGAAGACGTTCGGCGGACTGCATCGCCGGATCGCCGCCGGCGTGAGCAGCTTTCCGGGCGTGGGCGCGTGCGTCGGCGCGGTGCGCCTGACGCGCCTGCGCTATCTCACGGCCTGGCGGCTGTGGCGATACCACCCGCGCTATGCCGGCGCGCGCGCCGGGCGCCGCAGGGTCGACCCCATCGAGCCGCTGCGCCTGTGGCGGCGCGGCGAGCTCGACCTCTATGTCGGCCGCTCGCTGCTCGGCGGCTGCCGCAACCCCGAATGCCTGCCCGGCGCGGCTCCGCCTCGCGGACCCTGACCGCGCAATGCTAAGCTCCCGCCACACAAGAAAGACGGACAGGGAGCGGAAACATGGCCAAGTTCACCTACGACCACATCCACCTGCGCAGCCCGAACCCCGAGGCCACGGCCGCGTTCTACGAGAAGATGTTCGGCGCCGAGGTGATCCGCACGATGCAGCAGGGCAAGCCGCGCATCGACCTCAAGATCGGCGGCGCCGACGTGTTCATCGCCGAGGTGGCGCCCGGCAGCAACGTGAACCCGCCGCCCGTCACGCCCTACCAGGGCCTCGACCATTTCGGGCTGTCGGTGACGGGCATCGACGGCGTGGTGGCCGAGCTGAAGGCCAAGGGTGCCGAGTTCACGATGGAGCCCAACACCATCCGCCCCGGCGTGCGCATCGCCTTCCTGCGCGGGCCGGAGGGCGTGTCCATCGAGCTGCTCGAGCGCACACCGGTGTGAGCAAGGCGTAGGGCGCGCAAAAGCGGAGCGCATTGCGCCGTTGCGCGCGAAGACCGGCGCAATGCGGCTCCGCCTTTTGCGCCCTACAAGGCCCCCAGCTGTGGCGACCCGTCGCAGACGGCCGCACCGGCATGGCCATGGTGCCCGCCTAGAACCGTCGCCCCGAAGCAACCGGACGGCGCTTCATGGACCCCGTCATCTCCATTGCCGATCTCTCCAAGACCTACGCCTCGGGATTTCAGGCCCTCAAGCGGATCGATCTCGAGGTCCGGCGCGGGGAGATCTTCGCGCTGCTCGGCCCCAACGGCGCCGGCAAGACCACGCTGATCAGCATCGTGTGCGGCATCGTCAACGCCAGCACGGGCAGCGTCATGGTCGACGGCTGCGACATCGTCCGCGACTACCGGGCGGCTCGCGCCAAGCTCGGCCTCGTTCCGCAGGAGCTGACGACCGATGCCTTCGAATCCGTGTGGGCAACGGTGAGCTTCAGCCGGGGGCTGTGGGGGAAGCCGGCCAGCCCCAGCCACATCACCAAGGTGCTGAAGGATTTGTCCCTGTGGGACAAGAAGGACAGCAAGATCATGACGCTCTCGGGCGGCATGAAGCGGCGCGTCATGATTGCCAAGGCGCTGGCGCACGAGCCCGAGATCCTGTTCCTCGACGAGCCGACCGCCGGGGTCGACGTCGAGCTGCGCAAGGACATGTGGGAGGTGGTGCGGAGCTTGCGCGCCTCGGGCGTGACGATCATCCTCACCACCCATTACATCGAGGAAGCCGAGCTGATGGCCGACCGCATCGGCATCATCAGCAAGGGCGAGTTGATCGTCGTGGAGGAGAAGGCCGAGCTGATGCGCAAGCTTGGCAAGAAGCAGCTCACACTGCAGCTGCTGGCGAGGCTGGATGCGCTTCCCGACAGGCTCGCCGGCCACCGCCTGTCGCTGGCGAACGGGGGCCGGGAGCTCGTCTACACCTACGACACCCAGGCCGAGCGCACCGGCATCACGGCGCTGCTCAAGGACCTCAACGAGGCCGGCATCCGCTTCCGCGACCTGCATACGACGCAAAGCTCGCTCGAGGACATCTTCGTCGACCTGGTGAGGCGGCAAGCATGAACTGGCGCGCGGTCTGGGCCATCTATCGCTTCGAAATGGCGCGCACGGGACGCACGCTGATGCAGAGCATTGCGGCGCCCGTGATCTCCACCTCCCTCTACTTCGTGGTGTTCGGCGCCGCCATCGGCTCGCGCATCGCCGAGATCGACGGGGTCAGCTACGGCGCCTTCATCGTACCGGGCCTCGTCATGATGATGCTGCTGACGCAAAGCATCATGAATGCCTCCTTCGGCATCTATTTTCCGAAGTTCGTCGGCACCATCTACGAGCTGCTGTCGGCCCCGATCTCCATGATCGAGATCGTTCTGGGCTATGTCGGCGCGGCGGCGACCAAGTCGATCATCCTGGGCCTCATCATCCTGGCGACGGCGGGAATGTTCGTGCCGCTGCGCATCGAGCATCCCGTCTGGATGATCGCTTTCCTGCTTCTGACGGCCGTGAGCTTCAGCCTGTTCGGCTTCATCATCGGCATCTGGGCCGACGGGTTCGAGAAGTTGCAGGTCATACCGATGCTCATCGTCACGCCGCTCACCTTCCTCGGCGGCAGCTTCTACTCCATCAACGTGCTGCCCCCGTTCTGGCAGGCGTTGAGCCTCTTCAACCCGATCGTCTACCTGATCAGCGGCTTCCGCTGGAGCTTCTACTCCATCGCCGACGTGAACGTCGGCATCAGCCTGGCCATGACCTTGCTGTTCCTCGGGATTTGCCTGGCGCTGGTGTGGTGGATCTTCCGCACGGGGTATCGGCTCAAGAACTAGCGGGCCAAGCTCATGAACGCGCGCGGCGCGGCCGCAGCTCATGCGGCTCCATGCCTCTGCTTTGCCGCCGCCATGCGACCTACCCGTCCAAGCCGGCCTTGCGCAGCCCTTCTATGAACAGCTCCATCAATTCGGGAGTCTGGTAGGGGACGTTGTTGCGGACCCACTCGATGGTGAGGGGCGGGCGGTGGGTCTGGCGAATTGTCGATAGGTTGCGTGGCGGACAAAGGGCGCATCCAGGCGGGCCGTCGCGGCGACGGCCGCTCATGGCGTCCTCATCAGCCTCTTCCCGGCGAAGGTCCAAGCTCGAGCACGCATTGCAGGTTGCCGGAATGATTGCGCTGCGGACGGACGATGGCAGCAACATCCAGGAGAGCTATCATCCTTCCACCGATGTGGGTGTGAACGTCCATACGGCAATTCCGATCGAGAGCACCAGCGGCACGATCAACCTGAATCGGCTTGAGCCCCGGCCGCCCGGCATGGATACTTGCCGCGGACGGAGGACCTCATGAAGTTCGGCCTGTTCGGTGGTGCCAAGTCGGCGGGGGAGGGGGCGGTCGGCGACAGCCTGGGCTATGCCAAGTACATCGACTACGTGCTGCACGCGGAAGCCCTGGGTTTTGCCAGCGCCTTCGTGGTCGAGCACCACTTCACCGGCGTCGGCCAACTCTCCGCCTCGCTCAACTTCCTGAGCTACCTCGCGGGCCGCACGAGCCGTATCCGGCTCGGGACGGCCGTGGTGGTGCTGCCGTGGCACAATCCCGCGCTGCTGGCCGAGCAGGTCGCAACCCTCGATCTCCTCTCCGACGGCCGCTTCGATTTCGGCGTCGGCAAAGGCTACCGCCCGCCGGAGTTCTCCGGCTTCGCCATCCCCATCGAGGAGGCGACCGAGCGCTTCGACGAGTGCCTGGCTTTCCTGCGGGCGGCCTGGGCATCCGACAGGGCGCGCTTCTCCCACCACGGCAAGCGCTGGCGCTTCGAGGATATCGTCATCGAGCCGCGCTGCGTGCAGCGACCGCATCCCCCGCTCTGGATGGCGGCCGGCAGCTTCGAGTCGATTCGCCGAGCCGCGCGCGAGGGCTTCAATTTGCTGCTCGATCAGGTCGCGCCTGTCGATCTCATCATCGAGCGCGTCGGCGCCTATCGCGAAGAGCTGGCGCGTCACGGGAAAACCTACCGTCCCGGGCAGATCGCGGTCGCCCGCGCGCTGCAGATCGTGCGCAATGAGGGCGAGCGCGAGGCGGCGCTCGCCGTCCGCATGCGGGTGCTCCAGGCAATCGGCGGGCTCGCCCGCGGGCCGGGCGCGGAGCGCTACCACAACATCGGCTCGCACAGCGACCCCGGCCTTGCCGGCGAGGAGTCCGCGCTGCTGGGCACGCCCGCGGAGATCGCGGCGCGCCTAGGGAAGCTCGAGGCCGGCGGCGTCGACTACGTGCTGCTGGTCGATCCCACGGGATCGAAGGAGGCCCTGCAGACTTTCGCCGCGGAGATCATGCCGAGCTTTCCTGAGCCCTGAGATACTTGCAGCCCTGAGCCGAGCCTGCTCCCATCCCATGCTGAGCCCGCTCCCAACCCCGTGCTGAGCCTGCCTGCCCTCGGACTTGCTCCGAGGGTCGAAGCACGGCTTGGTGTGCGCGGCCCGTCCTTCGACAGGCTCAGGACGAGGACGTGTGCGCTTCATGCCGCTCCAGACCCACGTGCCGGGCCCGCGCCCAACCCCGTGCTGAGCCTGTCGAAGCACGGTTTGGTGCGCGCGGCCCGTCCTTCGGCAAGCTCAGGACGGGGACGTGCGCGCTTCATGCCGCTCCAGACCCACGTGCCGGGTCTGCTCCCAACCCCGTGCTGAGCCTGCCTGCCCTCGGACTTGCTCCGAGGGTCGAAGCACGGCTCAGGTGCGCGCGGCTCGTCCTTCGACGGGCTCAGGACGGGGACGTGTGCGGACGAGGGCTGGAGCAGGTGGCACTGCCTCGGAACTTCGGTTACCGGTCGGGAGTTGCACAGCGCGGACGGTTGCGGGCAACTTGCCTACGTGGTGGAGGCCCCGCGGGAACGATGGCATGACGCTCTCAACATCACCGCCGCTAGATGCCCGCGCTGCCGGCGGCGTGGTCGAGACCGACATTCCCCGGCGCCTTGATCGCCTGCCCTGGGGCCGCTTCCACACGCTGGTGGTGGCGGCGCTGGGCATCACCTGGATCCTCGACGGCCTCGAGGTGACGCTGGTCGGCGCGGTGGCCGGCGCGCTGAAGCAGAGCCCGGTCCTGCAGCTCTCCAACATCGAGGTCGGACTGGCGAGCAGCGCCTATCTGGCCGGCGCCGTGCTGGGGGCCTTGTTCTTCGGCTGGCTCACCGACCGCCTCGGGCGCAAGAAGCTGTTCTTCATCACGCTCGCCGTCTATCTCGTCGCCACGGCCGCCACAGCCTTCGCCTGGAGCTTCTGGAGCTTCGCGCTGTTCCGGTTTCTGACGGGCGCCGGCATCGGCGGGGAATACACCGCCATCAATTCCACCATCCAGGAGCTCGTGCCTGCGCGGGTGCGGGGCTGGACCGATCTCGTCATCAACGGCAGCTTCTGGCTCGGCGCCGCGATGGGCGCACTGGCCTCGATCGTGCTGCTCGATCCCGCACTGCTGCCGCCGGACATGGGCTGGCGCGCCGCCTTCCTGATCGGCGCCCTGCTCAGCGTCGTGATCTTCTTCATGCGCATGTGGATACCGGAAAGCCCGCGCTGGCTCATCACGCATGGCCGCGCCGCGGAAGCGGAGGCGATCGTGGCAGGGCTGGAAGAGCAGTTCCGGCGCCAGGGCCATGATCTCGCAACCGGCCCGTTCGCTCAAATCCGCCTGCGCATGCGCACCCACACGCCGCTGCGCGAGGTGGCGGCGGCGCTCTTTGGCGCCCAGCGTCAGCGCACGCTGGTGGGCTTGAGCCTGATGGCATCGCAGGCCTTCTTCTACAACGCCATCTTCTTCACCTACGCCCTGATCCTCACCGACTTCTACGGCGTCCCGGTCGACGGTGTCGGCTGGTTCATCCTGCCGTTCGCGGCGGGCAATTTCCTCGGGCCCCTGCTTCTCGGGCGCCTGTTCGATACCCTGGGACGACGGCCCATGATCGCCTTCACCTACGCGATCTCGGGTCTGCTGCTGGCCGCCACCGGCTACCTCTTTGCGGTCGATGCGTTCTCCGCGACTGCGCTCGCTGTCGCCTGGTCGGTCATTTTCTTCTTTGCGTCCGCGGCGGCAAGCTCGGCCTATCTCACCGTCAGCGAGACCTTTCCCCTGGAGATCCGTGCCCTGGCAATCGCGTTCTTCTATGCCATCGGCACGGGCGTCGGCGGCGTTGTCGGCCCGTGGCTGATGGGGCACCTGATCGAGACGGGTTCGCGGCAGAGCGTGTTTGCCGGATACCTGCTCGGCGCCGCGCTGATGGTCGCGGCGGCCTTCATCGCGGCGCGCTGGGGCGTGGCGGCGGAGCGCAAGCCGCTGGAGGACGTCGCCCCGCCGCTGGCGTCGGCGGATTGAACGGGCGCACCAGTCCGAGGGCGCCTCGGGCGACGGCCCGAGAGCCGGCACCCAGGGCTGAACCTTCGCCCTCCCGTGGGCTTGTCGAACGACGAGGTCACCGGCGGACCCTTCGGCCCGCCTTTCGACGGGCTCGGGGCGGCGTCGCGACCGCGGCTCCTGGTTCCCGGATATTCGCCTTCGGCGAATTTCGGGATGACAGCGAAAGGACGGGATCGAGATCGGCGCTAATCGCGCGCGGCGCGCGTCGCAACAAACGCCATGCGCTGGGTGTTGTGGCCCATGTTGGGGTAGTGGCGATGCGCCGCGAAGCCGGCTTGCGTCAGGAGCGCCAGCATCTCCGGCTCGTCGAACTGGAGGAAGCCGTACTTGGCGCGGATCTCGCGGTAGCCCGAGAGGTAGGAGCGCACGAGCCCGAAGCCGGCCGGGACGAGGAAGCCGTTGGCGCCCGCGAACTTCAGGAACTCGGCGGCATCGCGCACTGGGCTCACATGGCGGGGCACGATGTCGGCCAGCACCAGCCGTCCGGCAGCGCTCAGCTTGTGGCGCGCGACGGCGATGAGATGGGCGAACTCGGATGCCGACAGGTACTGCACGAGGGAATTGACGACGATGAGATCGATCGTGTGCGGCGCAAGCTGCTCGAACTGGCGGGGATCGATGATCGCGATGTTCGCACGACCCGCGAAACGCGCGGCCAGCCCCTCCCGCACGACCGGCGCGCCGTCGCTCAGGTACAGATGCGCGCAGGCGTCGGCGACGACGGCCGCCGACAGCGCCTCGCCGCAGCCATAGTCCACGACCCGCGCGCCGGGCCCCGGCAGCAGACGCACGATGTCGCGGGCCACGTCCTCGTAGTGGACGCACTTGTGGCGATCATTGACGTAGATGGTGGCGTTGCCGTTCCAGTAGTCGAGCCAGCCCACGTTAGCGCGCGCCTTCCCACGCAAAGAGCATCAGCCGCCATCCTCCTCACCGTGGAACCCGGCCATGATCCAGCCGACCGCCGATGCCAGGATGTAGGCCCCGAGGCCAGCCGCCAGATAGAGGTAGACGCTCCGCGGCGGCGTATGACCCAGAGTGGCCCAGGCCCAGACGCCGAACAGTGCCGGCAGCGCCAGGATCACCGCGAGCACGACCCCGATCCTGCTGAAACCCGCCATCACACGCCGCGACCGCATGATCTGCCTCCCCTCAATTCGCATCGCCACAAGCTGGCGGTCCCGGCAGGGCGGCGCAGCCCTAGGGCCACCAAAGGCTTACGGAGACGTTAGACATCCATCCCCCACTGGATTCCAACAGCTTACAACGGGAACTGTCCAACAGCGAGAGCGCGCAGGAGACGAAAAAACGACAGTGCCAGCTTGGCCACAGCCTGCTAGTCAAGTCCGCTCTTTGAAATGTCCACGGGTTGCAAGCTGGATCATAGCAGCTAGCATCCTCAAGCATCCATGAGGGAGCACAGAACCAAATTCCGTAATAATCCGCAGACGGACGGCGTTCGTTTCTGAGGGAATGGGGGACGCGATGCGCGAACAATTGGCAAAATTTGGTCAGACAGCAGTGCAGTTTGCAATCTTTGCTTTGATCATGACGATGATGTATCCAGTTTTCAAGGTCGGCGGTTGGGCAGACCACACATTCGGCCCCTATTGGCCCCTATCCCTAATCGTAGTCATTTCCACTGTTGGATTGGCGATCGCATTTGTCCATGAACGCCGGCAGAAATGAGGGAACTATCTGAATGGTTCTGAAGGGAGGGGGACTGGGAAACATGAGGAACCCGAAAGCAGTGGCGTTGAAGGAGCGGTTAACTGCTATAGCCGGGGAGGCCGGGTTTGACATCCAGGAGCCATTTGGCGAGGCCAGGAAGGGCAAAGGCGCGGCAGCTGTGAAGTTCCGTGACCCCAAGACTCCTGAGAACACCTGGACTTGTAGAGGCAGACCGCTACGTTGGCTGGCTGCCACACTCAAGGGTGGCAAAGCCAAGAAGGAAGGCTTCCTGATCCGACCTCGCACGGATGGCCCAATTGGGAGGGTGATCAAATGGACATAGGGGAACTGGTGTTTGGTATTGTGATGGTCGCCGTATCATTATGTGCTTTTTGGTTTTCACTTCCAAAAGAAGATGGACAGGTGCGTCCGTTCCTCCGCAGTGACCATGCCCAATCGTATTTCGCTGTAGTTATTCTCGGCATGTTTGCCTTGGGCATCGTCAACATCGTCACCGGCCTTGTGCCGGGTCAGGCGGGTAGCCTTTACGACAATAGACCCACGAAAAAATAAGGTAAGGGTAGCGTTGCCCGCAAGCATGCCATGTTGGACAGTCACCAGCCAAAACGTCGTCTAACAGCCTTGATTTTATTAGGGTGATGGCGGTCCCGGCAGGACTTGAACCCGCAACCTTCGCGTTCGAAGCGCGCTGCTCTATCCGTTGAGCTACGGGACCGCTTCCCCACACAGGAGCCCAGGATGCCCGTGTTCGCGGCGTCGTTTCAAGAGGCGGCAAGCAATCTGCGGGTGAACCTGACGCAAACCGTCGCGAGGCGATGCGGAAGTGCTACGGGGAGGGCGGGCGCCCCTGCGGGTCAGCGGAAGGAGCTATAGCTTTCCCACGCGCGCTTGAAGTCCGGGTCGCTTGCGGAGAGTTCCCGCATCAGGCCGTCCCGGGCGTTGCGCACCCCATCGAGGATGTCCTTGCTGAAGGTGTGCACCTGGCTTTCCTCGCCTTCAGCCTGTCGAGTGCGGCCTTGGCGTTGGCGGCGTACTCCCCGATCGCCTGGGCAATATTCTGCCGGCATGCCTCGCCGATCAGCCCCTTCTGGGCCAAGGACGCGCCGACCAGCGTGACGTCATTGTGCGGGTTCTTGAGAGGACCGACCTTGGCCGCATAGCTCTTGTTGCCGATCAGCAGGGCATGGCGTGCCGGCTCCTGGGCGGCGGCGGACGCCACGTGCCACGCCAGACAAACAGCAGCCATCAAGACAACGAGGGCGCGCGGCATCGGCCACTTTCCGGCTGAAAGTTCGTATTCACCATAGCACGGCCCTGCGCGCAGCCGCACCTCGCGGCCCTTGCGCCAGCAACCGGCAGTGCTCAGCCGGCCGCACCGGCCGTTTGGTCGGCGATCCAGCGCAGGAAGTTCTCCGATCCACCCTCCACGGGCAGGACGAGCAGCGCCGGATTGGCATAGGGGTGCAGCTTGCGGGCCTCGGCCACCACCGCATCCGCCAGGGCCGCTCGCGTCTTGATCAGCATTGCGGCCTCGCTCTCGCGCTGGCGCTTGCCGTCCCAGACGTAGATGGCCGTCATGCCCGGGAAGATATTGACACAGGCGACCAGTCCCCGGTCTACCAGCACTCCGCCGACGCGCTCGGCCTCCGCGGCGGACGGAAAGGTCGAGTAGATAAGAACGGGCTTGTCGATTGGGCGCAACTGAGCGAGCCTCCCTGCCGGCGTGCGACGGGGCCGGACCGCTCCCCGCGCGATTGAGCTGACCCCGGATGCAGAGCCTAACCCGAAAGTTCGAGAAAATCGCCTTCGTCGCCAGCGAGGTGCCGGAGGCCCAGGCCGCGCGCGAGCGCCTGATCAAGACCTACGGCAATACGGAGCCCGGCAATGCCGACGCCATCGTGGCGCTCGGCGGCGACGGCCTGATGCTGCAGACGCTGCACCGCCACCTCAACGACCGGGTGCCCATCTATGGCATGAACCGCGGCTCGACCGGCTTTCTCATGAACGACTACCGCGAGGACGACCTGCTTGGCCGCCTGGCACGGGCCGAGATCAACACCATCCATCCCCTCGCCATGCGCGCCCTCGACCAGAGCGGCCGCGAGCATCGGGCGCTCGCCATCAACGAGGTGCACCTGTTCCGCGAGACCTACCAGGCCGCCAAGCTGCGGATTTCGGTCGACGGCAAGGTGCGGCTGGAGGAGCTCATCTGCGACGGCGTGCTGGTGGCGACGCCGGCCGGCTCCACGGCCTACAATCTCTCGGTGTTCGGGCCGATCCTGCCCATCAACGCGCCCCTGCTGGCGCTGACGCCGATCAGCGCGTTCCGGCCGCGGCGCTGGCGCGGCGCGCTTCTCCCCAACGCCGCCAAGATGGCCTTCGACGTGCTGGAGCCCAGGAAGCGCCCGGTCAGCGCCGTCGCCGACCACGACGAGACGCGCTCGGTGGTGCGCGTCGAGGTGGAGCAGGCGACCGGGACTGACCTCTACATGATGTTCGACCCCGGCCACAGCCTGGACGAGCGCATCCTCAAGGAACAGTTCTGGTATTGACGGGCGGGGCGACGCCTTGCGGGGCGCGGCACGGATGTGTGCGGGGCGCGACACAGGGTACAGGGCTTGGCACGGGTGACGCCGTCGTCCTGAGCTTGTCGAAGGACGGGCTGCAGATACCTGAGGCGTGCTTCGACAGGCTCAGCACGAGGGTGGAGCATGAGGCTCGGCACGAGGGTGGGGCATGGGGCTCGGCACGGGGGTGGGGAGCATGAGGCTCGGCACGGGGGTGGAGCATGAGGCTCGGCACGGGGGTGGAGCATGGGGCTCAGGACAGGACGGAGACCTCGTCCTGAGCCACACGAGCCTTAGGTGCGCAGGAAGCCTTCCACTTCGCTTTCGGTCCAGGAGAGCACCTTCTCCATCGGCTCGCCCTGCATGTGGCGCACGGTCATCTTGGTCATGATGCCCTGCACATAGATCTGCACGGCAATCTTGGGCGGTGCGGGGGCCCCGGCAATCGACACGATCTGGTGATCGTTGCGGTTGGGGTAGTGATAAAGCGTGCCTTTCGGCGGTCCCTCCTCCTCCCAGGTCTTGAGTGTGGTCAGATTGGCGAACGCCGGGTTGTCGAAGCCCTGGCTGGCGGCGACCATCTTCGCGACCGCGGCGGGCTGCGAAAGATGCGCAAGCAGGCTCTTGCCCGCCGACTTGTTCTTGCCGAACGACCACAGGCCCCAGAAATACGGGATGCAGGGCGTGTAGCGGCCCTTGGGACCCGCCGGCATGCCGTGCGTCCACAGCTGCTCGGCAACCTTGGGCGCATCACGCTTGGCCACCGCCCAGGCACTGGGCGGATTGAGAATCAGTGCACTCTTGCCGGCGACGAGCGCCTTGTTATTCGAGGCGTCGTCCCAGGCCGGTGCATCGGGCGGGAAGAACCGGGCAAGGCGGGTGTAGTAGTCGAGCGCCTGGCGCACGGCGTCCGTCTTGACGGTGATGTTGCCCTTGGCGTCGACCAGGTGGGCGCCGAAGGCGTCGAAGAACGCGCCGGCGCTGTCGACTGAGTCGGTGGTGGTTCCGAGCCCGATCCCGAATGGGACGCCGGCCTTGTGGCAGGCCTCCGCCGCCTTCATGAAGACATCGAGTGTCCAGTTGTCCGCCTTGGGCGCCGCCCCGGCCGGATACATGGCCTGGACGTCGATGCCGGCATGCTGTTTCATGAGGTCGATGCGCGAGCATGGGCCCTTGACGTTGCTGCCACGCGTTGCCGGCACCGCCACCCAATGGCCTTCGGACATGCCCAGATACTTGGCCGTCGCGTTGGCGTCGCCGTTCTGCTTGATCAGCGGCAACATCACGTCGTCGAGCGGCTCGAGCAGCTTGGCGTGATCGGCCGGCCCCCAGCAGCGGAACGTGAAGACGTCGTGCCCCGTTCTGGATTGGGCCTGCGCCTGCTCGGTCAGCAGCAGCTTGTTGCCCTGCGTGGTGATGTAGTCGATCTGGACCTCGACCTTCTCCTTGGCCGCCCATTCCTCGATCAGCGCCGTGCTTGCGGCGTTGGCCGTCGGCACCCAGTGGTCCCAGAGGCCGACCGAGAGCCTGCCCGCGGCGTGCGCGCCGCAAACGTAGGGCATGGCCACCATGGCGGTGGAGGCTGCGCTGGTAGCAATCAATCGCCGGCGTGTAAGCCCTTTCGTGTGCATGTTGCGTTCTCCCTTCTGAGACGGGAGACGAACGCGCCGCTTTCATTGTCGGGCCTTGGACGGGTCGTGCCGCGTGCGCATCCGGCAACCGTCGAAAGGCAGACTACGTCAGATATCCGGGCCAGTCGGCGACAATCGATGCTGCGGTGCGGGAGGTGTACCAGTCGGGCGCCCCCTGCCCCGCCTCGATGCGGGATTGCGCCGAACCGCGTGGCGGGAGTACTTGATCTACGATCGGCCGAGCGCAGACAGGATGGAGATCGCGCGTGTGCTGCACGGCCGGCGCAGCATCAGTGCAAGGCTATTCGACTGAGCGAATCGCGAAGCCAGAGGAGCAACCATGCAGGGATTGTACCTGGAGGAGTTCGAGGTCGGGCGCAAGTTCGAGCATGCGCTGCGCCGCACGGTGACCGAGATGGACAACACGCTCTTCTCCTGTCTCACCCACAATCCCCAGCCGCTCCACATCGACCACCACTTCGCCGCGCAAACCGAATGGGGCAAGCCGCTGGTCAACAGCCTGTTCACGCTGGGGGTGATGATCGGCGTGTCGGTGGGAGATACGACCATCGGCACCACTGTCGGCAATCTCGGCATGACCGACGTCAAGTTCCCCAAGCCCGTCTTCCACGGCGATACGCTCAATTTCACCACGGAGGTGCTGAGCAAGCGCGAGAGCAAGTCGCGCAGCGACGTCGGCATCGTCGAGTTCCTGCACAAGGCCTTCAACCAGAAGGGCGAGCTGGTGGCGGAGTGCCGGCGGCAGGGGATGATGCGCAAGCGGCCGAAGGGCTGACCCATGCGCTCCTTGCTGTTCATTCCCGCGGACGACGCCAGGAAGCTCGCCAAGGGCGCAGGCTCGGGTGCGGACGCGCTCATCCTCGATCTGGAGGATGCGGTAGCCGCAGCACGCAAGGCGGAGGCCCGCGTGATCTGCGCGGAGTACATCGCGGCCACCCGCGCGCTGCCCAAGCGCCCCCTGCTCTACGTGCGGGTGAATGCCATGGATACGCCTCATTGGGAGGCCGACCTCGACGGCGTCATGGGCAGCAGGCCCGACGGCATTCTCCTGCCCAAGGCCCGCTCCGGCGAAGACGTTCACACCCTGTCGATCGCCCTGCACCATGCCGAGGAGCGCGCAGGCGCCGAGAAGGGGGCAACGCGGATCATTGCCATCATCACGGAGGTTCCGATCTCGCTGCTGAAGCTCGACACCTACATCGGCGCGAGCGCGCGGCTCGGAGGCTTGACGTGGGGTGCGGAGGACCTCTCGGGCGTGATCGGCGCGGAGACCAACCGCGAGCCCGACGGGCGCTGGACCTCGCCCTACCAGGTTGCCCGCAACCTGTGCCTGTTCACGGCGGCGGCTGCCGGCGCCCAGCCGATCGACACGGTGTTCGTCAACTTCCGCGATCAGGACGGCCTGCGCCGGGAGGCCAGGGAAGCCGCCCGCGACGGCTTCACGGGCAAGATGGCGATCCACCCGGGGCAGGTGGCGATCATCAACGAGGTATTCACGCCGGGGCCGGAGGAGGTCGCGGTTTCGCAAGAGATCGTCAAGGCCTTCGCCGACAACCCGCAGGCCGGCGTCGTCGGCATCCGCGGGCAGATGATCGACAAGGCGCATCTCGTCCGCGCCGAGCGCATTCTCGCCCGCGCGAAAATGCTGGAGGCGCAAGCGTAGGAGCGGTGTCGCATGTGGGAAATCTTCGTCGCGACGATCTACTTCGGGACGTTCATCACCATCGGCATCCTGGCCAGGATCATTCTCGACAGGGTGATGCGGAAGTCGGGCGTCGAGCTTGCCGACGTGCAGGCCCAGGCGGGCCCGAACCGCAGGGAGCGCAGCGTCTTTCTGCTCGGCGCATGGCGCACGGAGCGCTAGGCCGGCGCGCTTCCGATCAACCCAGCCCCCTGTCATCCCGGAATTCACCGAAGGCGAATGTCCGGGACCCAGGGCTGCGGCGAAGGATGGTGCTCGTGGTCCTGGATCCCGGCTCTGCGCGCTTCGCTCTCCGGCCGGGATGACAGGAAGGTGGTCCCACCCAACGTTTCGCCTCGACAGGATCGGAAAGCGGTGTAGATGCGGGGAGTGTTGGGTCTTCGGGATCAGGCTATCGGCAGGCCGACGTAGTTCTCTGCAAGGGTGGTTTGCGCGGCCCTGGACGAAGCAAGGTAGGCGAGCTCGGCCATCTGAGCGCGGCGCTCGAAAGGGCTGGCCTCGGGGAATCGGTGGGTGAGGCCGGTCATCCACCAGGAGAAGCGCTGCGCTTTCCACACGCGCTGCAAACAGCGCGCCGAATATCCCTCCAGCAGATCGCTGCGCGCCGACTTGTAGTGGGCGATGAGCGCCTCCGCCAGGAAGCGCACGTCGGCGGCGGCGAGGTTGAGACCCTTGGCGCCCGTGGGCGGCACGATGTGGGCGGCATCGCCCGCGAGGAAGAGGCGGCCATGGCGCATCGGCTCGGCCACGAACGAGCGCAGCTGGGCCACGCTCTTCTCGATCGACGGACCCGTTGCAAGCAAGGCCGCAGCATCGGTTGGAATGCGCCGCTGCAGCTCGCTCCAGAAGCGGTCGTCGGACCAGTCGGCGACGTCCTCGTCGGCCGGAACCTGCAGGTAGTAGCGGCTGCGCGTCGTCGAGCGCATGGTGCACAGCGCAAAGCCGCGCTCGCTGTTGGCATAGATCAGCTCGTGGTTGACGGGCGTCGTGTCGGAGAGAATGCCGAGCCAGCCGAAGGGATAGACCCGCTCGTAGATGCGGATCACCTCCTGCGGGATGGCCTGCCGGCTCACCCCATGGAAGCCGTCGCAGCCGGCAATGAAGTCGCAGGCGATCTCGTGGGCTTCTCCGGCCTTGTGATAGCGCAGGCTCGGCCTATCGTTGCTGAGCCCGTGCAGGCTGACGTCCTCGGCCTCGTAGACGACGTTGGTGCCGGCGGCCGCATGCGCGTCCATCAGATCTTTCTGGATCTCGGCCTGGCCGTAGATGGTGACGACCTTGCCGGCGAGGGCCCTCAGATCGATGCGATGGCGGCGGCCGTCGAAGGCCAGCTCCACGCCCTCGTGGATCAGCCGCTCGCGCGCGAGCCGCGCGCCGACGCCGGCCTCGGTGAGAAGGTCGACGGTGCCTTGCTCCAGGAGTCCGGCGCGAACGCGGGCGCGCAGATACTCGGGCGTCCGCCTCTCCAGGACGACGCAGTCGATGCCCTGCAGGGCGAGGAGGCGGGCAAGCAGCAGTCCCGACGGCCCGCCGCCGACGATTCCCACTTGTGTGCGCATATGCATTCCTAATGTCGGGGGTGTCGCAGGGCAAGGCGCTCGCTGCCTTGCCGCGCACGCCACCCCCGTGCCGGGCCTGTCGAAGCACCGATGATGCACGCGACTCCGCCCTTCGACGGGCTCAGGGCGGTGGCGGTGCTCGCGGCTGGCTGGCTGGGGGCGGTGCGTTGCCGCGCACGCCACCCCCGTGCTGAGCCTGTCGAAGCACCGATGATGCACGCGACTCCGCCCTTCGACGGGCTCAGGGCGGTGGCGGTGCTTGCGGCTGGCTGGCTCGGAGCGGTGCGTTGCCGCGCACGCCACCCCCGTGCTGAGCTTGTCGAAGCACGGATGGTGCACACGACTCCGCCCTTCGACGGGCTCAGGGCGGTGGCGGTGCCTGCGGCTGGCTGGCTGGGGGCGGTGCGTTGCCGCGCACGCCACCCCCGTGCTGAGCCTGTCGAAGCACCGATGATGCACGCGACTCCGCCCTTCGACGGGCTCAGGGCGGTGGCGGTGCTTGCGGCTGGCTGGCTCGGAGCGGTGCGTTGCCGCGCACGCCACCCCCGTGCCGGGCCTGTCGAAGCACCGATGATGCACACGACTCCGCCCTTCGACGGGCTCAGGGCGGTGGCGGTGCCTGCGGCTGGCTGGCTGGGGGCGGTGCGTTGCCGCGCACGCCACCCCCGTGCTGAGCCTGTCGAAGCACCGATGATGCACACGGCTCCGCCCTTCGACGGGCTCAGGGCGGTGGCGGTGCCTGCGGCTGGCTGGCTGGGGGCGGTGCGTTGCCGCGCACGCCACCCCCGTGCTGAGCTTGTCGAAGCACCGATGATGCACGCGACTCCGCCCTTCGACGGGCTCAGGGCGGTGGCGGTGCTTGCGGCTGGCTGGCTGGGGGCGGTGCGTTGCCGCGCACGCCACCCCCGTGCTGAGCCTGTCGAGGCACCGATGATGCACGCGACTCCGCCCTTCGACGGGCTCGGGTGGTGGCGGTGCTCGCGGCAAACTGCTCCAATCTCGAACCCATTCTGCGCTATCCTCGGGCTATCCTCGCGTTCAAGCCAAGGTCCACCTCCATGATCGAACCGTCTGCGTTCTCCGCCGAAGCTTTGCTGGCCGAGCTCCTCGACTGGGTGCGCATCGAGAGCCCCACCTACGATGCGGCGGCCGTCAACCGCATGGAGGATTTCATCGCTCCGCGCATCGCGGCGCTGGGCTTCAACGTGGAGAAGCTGCCCGGGCGCGACGGCTTCGGGGGCATGCTGCGCTGCCATCGGCCGGGCCGCCGCAACGGGCCGGGCATCCTGATGATCGCTCACGCCGACACCGTGCACCCCGTCGGAACGCTGGCGGAGAAGCTGCCGATCCGGCGCGAGGGCGACAAATGCTTCGGGCCCGCCATCTACGACATGAAGGGCGGCACGGTGATGGCGCTGGCGGCCCTGAAAGCCGTCCTCGACAAGGGCAAGCTCGACCTGCCCGTGACCATCATCATCAACCCCGACGAGGAGATCGGCAGCCCGACCTCGCGCGCGCTGATCGAGGAGGAGGCCAAGCGCCACAAGTACGTGCTGATCCCCGAGCCAGCCAAAGGCCCGCGGGGCGAGGTGACCACGGGCCGGCACGCCTTCCAGCGCTTCTTTCTCACCACGCACGGCCGCCCCGCCCATTCCGGCTGGACCAACAAGGACGGCCGCTCGGCCGTGCGCGTGATGGCGCAGATCGTCGAGGAGCTGGAAAGCCGCTCCGACTTCGACAAGGGCCCGACCTATGCGGTGAGCGTCTTCCACGGCGGGCAATGGGTGAACTGCGTGCCGATGACGTGCACGGCCCAGGCCTTGTGCGTTGCCCGCGAGATGGACACGTTCCACGAGATCGGCCGGGTGATGGACGGACTCGTCGGCGTGCGCTCGGACGTGCGCATCGAAGTCGAGCGCGGGCCGGTGCGGCCTTTGTGGACCGCGCATGGCCCCACCATGGGCCTCTACGAGCGCGCAAAGCGGATCGCCGGGGAGATCGGCTTCGAGCTGCCGCACGGCCAACACGGCGGCGGATCGGACGGCAACTTCACGGGTGCGCTCGGGATTGCCACGCTCGACGGCCTCGGCGTCATGGGCGGCGGCGCCCACACGCACGAGGAGCACATCCTCGTCTCCTCGCTGGTGCCGCGCGCGACGCTGCTCGCGCGCCTGATCACCGAGCTCGATTGAGGGCGATACCTCAATCCACGGTCGGCGCCGGGAGTGAACGCGTGGCCGCAAACGTCATTCCGGCGCAGGCCGGAACACAGGACGCCGTGCAGGGCGACCGTGGCTGACTGCTGCCGACCCCCGCTCGGCTTGTGGTCCTTCCGGCAAGAGGGCCCGCGAGGAAAGGCGCATGGGTCCCGGCCTGGTCCGCTCGCCGGCTTCGCCCGCCGGGATGACGCAAGTGGCGTGTGTGCCCCTGGCGTCGGTCGACGAAGACGCGCAGCGGGACGGCACGCGCCTGCACTCAAAGCGTGATGCATGCGACTCCGCCCTTCGACGGGCTCAGGGCAGGATTGGTGTTTGCGGCTGGCTCAGGGCGGGGCACTCGCTACCTTGCCGCACACGCCAACCTCGTGCTGAGCCCGTCGAAGCACGGATGGTGCATGCGACCCCGCCCTTCGACGGGCTCAGGGCGGCATTGGTGTTTGCGGCTGGCCCAAGAGGCGGGGCGCTCGCTACCTTGCCGCACACGCCAACCTCGTGCTGAGCCCGTCGAAGCACGGATGATGCATGCGACCCCGCCCTTCGACGGGCTCAGGGCGGCATTGGTG
>JBFWRV010000020.1:0-89987 GCA_050248715.1 Hyphomicrobiaceae bacterium
TCCTTCTCGACGTCGCGAAAGTTGTATTCGTCAGAGCGCTTCGAGAACTCGCCGCCGAGAATTTCCTCCCAGTTTGGGCCCCATACGAACTTGGTCATGCGCTCGCCGGTGATCTGCGAGATGGCGCGCGCTGTCGGCGCGGCCTCCGACTCGGGCGCGTGATGCAGATACTCGTATTCGAAATCGAACGGCTCGTAGTAATCGTCGATCTCCGGCATGTCGGGGTTGGCGAAGATATTCGCGAGCACGCGCCACTTGCTGCCAAGGCGCGGCTCGATCTTGCCGCCGGCCTTGCGCCGCCAGCCGCCATTCCACCGGTTCTGATTCTCCCAGTCCTTGGGATAACCGATGCCAGGCTTCGTCTCGACGTTATTGAACCAGGCATACTCGACGCCTTCGCGCGTGGTCCATACGTTCTTGCAGGTGACGGAGCAGGTATGGCAGCCGATGCACTTGTCGAGGTTCAGAACCTTGCCGATTTGCGCTCGGATCTTCATTCGGCGGCCTCCTTGTACCGGCTTTTTTCGGAGAGCGGGCGGTCTTTCCAGTCGACATCGCGCATCTTGCGCATGATGACGAACTCGTCGCGGTTGGAGCCGACCGTCCCGTAATAGTTGAAGCCGTAGCTCAAGTGCGCATAGCCGCCGATCATGTGCGTCGGCTTCAGGGTCGCGCGCGTGACGGAATTGTGGATGCCGCCCCGCTTGCCGGTGATCTCGCTGCCCGGCACATTCGTCATCTTCTCCTGGGCGTGATACATGAAGGTGGTGCCTTCCGGGATGCGCTGGGAGACGACGGCGCGTGCGGTGAGCGAGCCGTTGACGTTGTAGGCCTCGACCCAGTCGTTATCCTCGATGCCGGCCTTGTGGGCGTCCACTTCGCTGATCCAGATGATCGGTCCGCCGCGCGAGAGGGTCAGCATCAGGAGATTGTCGGTATAGGTCGAGTGAATGCCCCACTTCTGATGCGGCGTGATGAAGTTGAGTACGATTTCGGGGTTGCCGTTGCCCTTCTTGCCTATGATGGCGCGTACCGTTTTCGTGTCGATGGGAGGGCGGTAGACGCATAAGGATTCGCCGAAGGCGCGCATCCATGGATGGTCTTGATAGAATTGCTGGCGGCCGCTCAGCGTGCGCCAGGGAATGAATTCGTGAACATTCGTCCAGCCGGCATTGTAGGTGACCTTCTCGGACTCGATGCCGGACCACGTCGGCGATGAGATGATCTTGCGCGGCTGGGCGACGATGTCGCGGAAACGGATGCGCTCATCCTCGCGGTGCAAGGCGAGATGGGTGTGGTCCCGGCCCGTGATCTTGCCGAGCGCCTCCCAGGCCTTGACGGCCACGCGCCCGTTGGTTTCGGGGGCGAGCATGAGGATCGTTTCCGCAGCGTCGATGTCCCGTTCGATCTTGGGCATGCCCTGCGTGGGGCCCTCCGCCGTGATCGGCCGGTTGAGCTCCCGCAGGTCCTCGACCTCGGCCTGGGTGTTCCAGGCGATGCCTTTGCCGCCGTTGCCGATCTTTGTCATGAGCGGCCCCAGCGCGGTGAAGCGCTTGTAGGTGTTGGGGTAGTCGCGCTCGACCAGCGTCACGCTCGGCATCGTCTTTCCCGGGACAGGCTCGCAGGCGCCCGTCTTCCAGTCCTTGACGTCAAGCGCCTGGCCGAGCTCGCTCGGCAGGTCATGCAGCAAGGGGGTGAGCACGACGTCGTGTTCGACGCCCAGATGACCCGGCACGATCTCCGAGAACTTGCGCGCGATCGACTTGAAGATGTCCCAATCGCTGCGCGCTTCCCACACGGGATCGACGGCGGCCGTTAGCGGATGAATGAACGGATGCATGTCCGTCGTATTCATGTCGTTCTTCTCGTACCAGGTGGCAGTCGGCAGAACGATGTCCGAGAACAGGCCTGTGGTGTTCATCCGGAAGTCGATGGTCACCATCAGGTCGAGCTTGCCCTCCGCTGGAGTGTCGCGCCAGGTAACCTCGACGGGCTTTTCTTCCGCCCCGGCGCCCAAATCCTCGTTGAGCACGCCGTTGTCCGCGCCAAGCAGATGCTTGAGAAAATATTCATGACCCTTGCCGCTGGCGCCGAGCAGGTTGGAGCGCCAGACGAACAGGTTGCGCGGCCAGTTCGCGGGATCGTCCGGGTCTTCGCAGGCCAGTGCGATCTCCTTTTCCCTGAGCTGGGTGCTGACCACGCGCGCGGCGTCTTCGCCCGAAGCCTTGACCTTGCGGCCAAGCTCGACAGGGTTGCAATTGAGCTGCGGAGAGGACGGCAGCCAGCCCATGCGCTCTGCGCGTACGTTGAAGTCGATGAGGCTGCCTTGCCAATCCTTGGGTTCGGCAAGCGGTGACAGGATCTCGCTGACGGGGAGGCGCTCATACTTCCATTGGCTCGTGTGCGCGTACCAGTAAGAGGTTGCGTTCATGTGCCGGGGCGGACGCGCCCAGTCGAGCGCGAAGGCAAGCGGCGTCCAGCCCGCCTGGGGACGCAGCTTCTCCTGACCGACATAGTGGGACCAGCCCCCTCCCGGCTTGCCGACGCAGCCGCACATCACCACGAGATTGATGATCCCGCGGTAGTTCATATCCATGTGGTACCAGTGGTTGAGGCCCGCGCCGAGGATGACCATGGAGCGGCCCTCGGTCTTCTCGGCGTTGCGCGCGAACTGCCGCGCCACGGCGATTACCCGATCCCTGGGCACGCCGGTGATGGTTTCCTGCCAGGCGGGCGTATAGGGCACGTCCTCGTCGTATGACTTGGCGACGTTGCCGCCGCCGAGGCCGCGATCGACGCCGTAGTTGGCGAGCAGCAGGTCATAGACGGTGGCGACCAGAACCTTCCCTTCCGGGAGCTCGAGTTCGCGAGCGGGGACGTGGCGCACCAGAACGTCC
Organism: Hyphomicrobiaceae bacterium; assembly: GCA_050248715.1. Taxonomy (GTDB): domain Bacteria; phylum Pseudomonadota; class Alphaproteobacteria; order Rhizobiales; family Hyphomicrobiaceae; genus AWTP1-13. The sequence continues at coordinate 2,898 of JBFWRV010000020.1, forward strand.
GAATGCGGGCTCGACGGAAAATAGTCGTGCTTGCGCCCGCCAAAATACGGAAACGCTACCCCGACGGCCTGGGTTTGTGGGCCGCGCGCGAGGGTCAGCGCTAGTCTTACGTCGCTGCCGTCGGCGGCGTTCCTGGGCTCGATGTTCCATTTGCCCTGCTCGCCCCAGCGAAAGCCGATCGATCCTTGCGGGACGATCGGTGCTTCTTCGCCTTCCGCGAAGGCAACACCTTTCCATTCCGGGTTGTTGGATTGGCCGAGCGCGTCCGAAAAATCCGAAGCGCGGAGCAGCCGCCCTGGTACGTAGCTCTCGCCTTTTCGCTCGAGCCGCACCAGGAATGGCATATCGGTATAGGTGCGGCAGTAGTCCTGGAAGTACGGAACCTGTCGGTCGGCGTGAAACTCCTTGAGGATCACGTGCCCCATGGCCATCGAGAGTGCGGCATCGGTGCCCGCGCGCGGTGCGAGCCACATGTCGCCGAACTTGGCAGCCTCGCTGTAGTCGGGGCTTATGACGACGCTTTTGGCGCCCTTGTAGCGCACCTCTGTATAGAAGTGCGCATCCGGCGTCCGCGTCTGAGGAACGTTCGAGCCCCACAGAATCAGGAAGCTGGAGTTGTACCAGTCCGCGGATTCGGGAACGTCGGTCTGCTCACCCCAGGTCTGCGGACTCGATGGAGGCAAGTCGCAATACCAGTCGTAGAAGCTGAGGCATGTCCCGCCGAGCAAAGACAGGTATCGCGTGCCTGCCGCGTAGGAGACCATCGACATCGCCGGTATGGGCGAAAACCCGGCGACGCGGTCGGGGCCGTGGGTCTTGATCGTGTAGGCATTGGCCGCGGCGATGATCTCGGTCGCCTCCTCCCAGGACGTGCGAACAAAACCTCCGCGGCCTCGGATCGAGGTGTAGTGCCGCCGCTTTTGTGGGTTGCCGGCGATGGAGGCCCACGCCTCGATGGGACCAAGCGTGCGGCGCGCCTCGCGCCAGAGCTCGACAAGGCGGGCGCGGACGAGCGGGTATTTCAGGCGGTTCCCGCTGTAGAGATACCAAGAGAAGCTTGCGCCGCGCGAGCAGCCGCGCGGCTCGTGATTAGGCATGTCGGGTCGCGTACGCGGGTAGTCGGTCTGCTGGGTTTCCCAGGTGACGAGCCCGTTCTTGACATAGATTTTCCAGGAGCATGAGCCCGTGCAGTTCGTACCGTGCGTCGAGCGCACGATCTTGTCGTGCTGCCAGCGCTGGCGATAGGTGTCCTCCCACGCTCTGTTCTCGTCGGTGACGACCCCAAAACCGTCGGAGAAACGGTCGACATACTTCCTGAAGAATGTCAGGCGGTCGAAAAACTGGCTCATAAGGGCTCCTCTGGACGTCCACACCTGAGAGAATCTTGCTGCTCGAGGTAGGTCATGGCGAGTCAGGCTCGCCCTACGGCCGGCGCGCGGTCGACCGCACCCCGCTCGATGCCGTGGAGCATGGCTCCGGGCCTCGTGTAGAACCACCAAGTGATCACGATGCAGCTCACGTAGAAGGCAAGAAAAGCCCAGAGCGCAGCCTGGGGTCCGCCGGTCCAGCTTATGGAGGTCCCATAGCTCTTCGGGATGAAGAAAGCACCATAGGCGGCGATGGCGGAGGTGAAGCCGATGATGGCGGCACTTTCCTTTTCCGCCTGGCGTGCGCGCATGGCGATATCGGACGCGGGCATGAGGCGGTTCATTTCCCTGCTCATGATCACGGGGATCATCTGGAAGGTCGAGGCATTGCCGATGCCGCTGACGAGGAACAGCAGCAGGAACATGGCCAGGAACGCAGGCCAGCTTGCGGCAGCGAGCGAGTAAAGGACGCCCAGCACGCCGATGCTCATGCCGACGAAGACCCAGAATGTGACGCGGCCGCCGCCGTACTTGTCGGAGATCCAGCCTGTGAGCGAGCGCGACAGCGCGCCGACAAGCGGCCCCAGGAAAGCATAGGCGAGCGCGTTCACTTCGGGAAATTGAGTCTTGGCGAGCAACGGGAAGCCGGCCGAGTAGCCGATGAAGGAGCCGAATGTGCCCGTATACAGCCAGCACATGATCCAGTTGTGACGGCGCTGAAAGATGACGGCCTGCTCGGCAAAGGACGCCCGCGCCGCCGCGATGTCATTCATCCCGAACCAGGCGGCGAACGCGCTCACAGCAATGAACGGCACGAAAATGAAGCCAGCATTTTGCAGCCAAAGCTTGGTCTCCTTGCCCGCCTCGATGGCCGCCTGCGGCTCGCCGCCAAGCCAGCCGAACACGCTGGTCGTAACGATGAGAGGCACTACGAATTGGACCACGCTGACGCCGAGGTTGCCAAGCCCTGCGTTGAGGGCCAGCGCGTTGCCCTTCTCGGCCTTCGGAAAGAAGAACGAGATGTTCGCCATCGATGATGCGAAATTGCCGCCGCCAAAACCGCACAGCAGCGCGAGCGCAAGGAACAGCCAGTAGGGCGTGGCCGGGTTCTGGACGGCCATGCCGATACCGAGCGCCGGGACGATGAGGGACCACGTCGTAAGGGTGGTCCACAGGCGGCCGCCGAACACCGGCACCATGAACGAGTAGAATATGCGAAGCGTTGCGCCGGAAAGGCCGGGCAGCGCCGCAAGCCAGAAGAGCTGGTCCGTGGAATAGGTGAAGCCGATCGCCGGGAGCTTCGCCACCACGACCGACCATACCATCCACACAGCAAAGGAAAGCAGGAGAGAGGGGATGGAAAGCAGGAGATTGCGCCGCGCGATGGCTCGGCCCTTGCTCTCCCAGAATTCCTTTTCCTCGGGTCGCCAGTCTTCGATCAGATGCGGTCCAAGCACGCCCACCTGTTTGGGTCCGTGGATCTCCTGCATCTCGGGGAGCTCGGGAAGCTTCCGAAGCTCCTCGCCGTAAACGCCCTTCTCCATCGCGCGGATGGAAACGTGCATCCAGATGAGCGAGAGCGCGGCAACGCCGAAGAGCAGCATGAAGCAGCTCTGCCAGATCCCGGTGAGATCGTTCATGAGGCCGAAGAGGGTCGGCAGAATGAATCCCCCCAGGCCGCCGACGAGTCCGACGACGCCGCCCACCGAGCCGACATGCTGGGGATAGTAGACCGGGATGTGCTTGTAGACGGCCGCCTTGCCAAGGCTCATGAAGAACCCGAGCACGAAGACGAGTACAGTGAAGCCGAACAGGCCCGTTTCGAGCCGGAATCTCATCGGCCCGCGTATGCCCTGCACGATGTACTCGGTCGGCGGATAGGAAAGAAGGAAGCAGCAGGCAACGGACATGCCGAGCGTCCAGTACATGACGCGCCGCGCGCCGTACTTGTCGGAAAGCACGCCGCCATAGATGCGAAAAAGGCTTGCCGGCACGGAGTAGAACGCGGCAATCAGGCCGGCGGTGGTAATGTCAAGCCCGTAAACGCCGATGAGATAGCGCGGCAGCCATAGCGCCAGGGCGACGAACGCACCGAAGACGAAGAAGTAGTAGAGCGAGAAGCGCCAGACCTGGATGTTCCTGAGCGGCGCGAGCATCGCCGCAAGCGGCTCAGGCTTCGCCCCGCTGCGTCGGCGCGCTTCAAGCTCGGGGTCGTCCCTTGTTGTCAGCCAGAAAATAACGGCCATGACGGCGAGGGCGATGGCCCAGATATTGGCGACCGCCTTCCAGCCGTAGGCGACCATGATGAAGGGGGCGACGAACTTGGTAACCGCGGCACCCACATTGCCGGCGCCGAAAATGCCGAGCGCCGTGCCCTGGCTCTCGCGCGGATACCATTTCGACACGTAGGCTATGCCGACGGCGAACGATCCGCCGGCAATACCGGTCCCGAGGGCGGCGAGAAGGAACGTCGGGTAATCGTAAGCGAAGGTGAGGAGCCACGTCGCCAGCGCTGCCGAGAGCATCACGGCCGTGTAGACGATGCGACCGCCATATTGGTCGGTCCAAACGCCGAGTACCAGGCGGATCAACGAGCCCGTCAGGATCGGCGTGCCGACGAGAAGACCGAACTGCGTCTCGCTAAGCCCAAGGTCATTTTTGATCTGCAGGCCGATGATCGAGAAGATCGTCCAGACGGCGAAGCAGACGGTGAAGGCAATCGTGGAGAGCCATAGCGCCCGGCGTTGATCACTCAGCCCGACGCCGGTCATAGTCGCCATGAGTTTGTCCCTTCTACCGGCAGCCGTGCAATATTTGGGCGGAGGCAACGCACGTCTTTGATTTGCGTCAACACCGTGAGCTCCGCGTTGGAAGCGCGGCATTTGCGCAGCCTCCATTGGATCGCCCGATGATGCCGAGGTGTTGCCGGACGCGGGCCCGCCCGCCTGCAGCAAGACCCCTGCTATGAGAAGAGCGAAAACTGACGTCGGTCAAGGGTCTTGGCGATGAGGGTGGCTCGGCTCGATCGTCCGACATGCGTGGATCAAGCCTCATTGTGCGACTGACAAAAGCGCGGCTCCAGACTACCGGTATCGCTGTCGTGGCGACCATGGGCGAGGAGGCCCCGCTCGGTGAGCTTGACCTGTCCTGACGTTGCTCCTTCTGTGTTGGCGTATCGCCGCCTGGCGGACACTTGCATCGAGGCAGGCAAAGGATGGCTGACGAGAACGCATTGAACCCGTTCGGCGCGCACATGCTCGAGGCCGCGCTGCAGACCGCAGCCGGGGCGGTCATCATCATCGATGACAAGGGCGTCATCCGAACCGTTAACCCAGCAACAGCGACCATTTTCGGTTACTCGGAAGGCGAGCTGGTCGGGCACAACGTCAGAAAGCTGATGCCGGAGCCTTTTCGCAGCAGGCATGACGGCTATATCCGGCATCACCTGGAAACGGGCGAGCGCAGAATCATCGGCATCGGCCGGCAGGTGATGGCACTTCGCAAGAGCGGGACGATTTTCCCGGCGCACCTCGCAGTAAGTGCGTTCTCCCATGAAGGAGCGCGGTTCTTCACCGGGATCATCCACGATCTGTCCGAACGCCATGAGACGGCTGATCTGCGTGAACAGACGCTGATGCAAAGCATCTTCAACCACCTGCCGGACGCCGTTCTCATCGTCGACCGTGCGGGCACGATCAGTCTTTGCAACCCGGCAGTTGCGCGAATCTTCGGCTACGCACCGGAGGAATTGATCGGGCAGATGACGACTCTTCTCTATCAGGATGCCGCAGAAACGCGGCGGGTCCGCACAATCAAGGAAGATCTTGACGGCCGCGGGGAGCCGGCGCAGGTCTCCGTGACCTTTCGCCGCAAATCCGGAGAGACCTTTCCGGCCGAGACGGCAATCTCCGTTCTCCGCGACGAGCGGAACGATCCCGCCGGGTATCTGCTTCTCAGTCGTGACGTCAGCCGGCTGGTTGCACAGGAAGAGGCGCTGCGCAAATCGCAGCGCCTCGAAGCGATCGGTCAGCTCACCGGCGGCATAGCGCACGACTTCAACAACCTGCTGACGATCATCACCGGCAACCACGAGCTCCTGGAAATGGAGCTCGAGGACAGCGGGCAGCGGGACCTCCTCTCGCGTGCGAACAATGCGGCCCTGATGGGCGCAAGACTAACCAACAGGCTTCTCACTTTCGCGCGGCGCCGCAAGCTCGAGCCGGCGGAGCTGGACCTCAATGAGCAGATCCTGGCGATGGCGGAGCTGCTCCGGCGCACGCTCGGCGAATCTGTTGTGCTCGGCACGCTGCTTGCGCCCGGGCTCTGGCGCGTGCGCGCCGATCCGGGCGAGATCGAAAATGCCGTGCTCAACCTTGCGATCAATGCCCGCGACGCCATGCCGGCGGGGGGCAAACTCATCATCGAAACGAGCAACGTCGTTCTCGATGCGATGGATGTTGCCGCGGAAGTCGGCTTGGCGGCCGGAGAATATGTGCGGCTGGCCGTCTCCGACACAGGCGCAGGGATGAGCCACGAGGTGCTGGCGCGGGCGTTCGAGCCGTTCTTCACGACCAAGGAGCCTGGAAAAGGTACGGGCCTCGGCCTCAGCGTCATCTACGGATTTGTCAGACAGTCTGGCGGGCACGTGACGGCATCGAGCGCTCTCGGCAAAGGGACGACCGTCACTCTTTATTTGCCGCGGGTGGACGCCGGCGCAGTCGAAACGATAGCCCCGGCCAGGCCGGCATCTTCGGCACCGATGGCTCGCGAAACCATCCTTCTTGTCGAGGATAATGCGGAAGTGCGGGCCGTGACGGCGCGGCGCCTGCGGCATCTGGGCTACCGCGTAATCGAGGCCGAGAGCGGTGCTCGCGCCATCGAAATCCTCAACGCCCGGCGCAAGATCGATCTTGTCTTCAGCGACGTCGTCATGCCCGGCATGTCCGGATTCGAGCTTGCGCACTGGCTGGCAAACCACCAACCTTCTGTTCCAGTCCTGCTCGCCTCGGGGTTTGCGGAGGATGTTGCGCGCGCGGGCGAGCCGCCCGCCTCCGCGCTTGAAATCCTGCGCAAGCCTTACTCCGGGGCGGAGCTGGCGCAGGCGCTTCGCCGCGCGATCGACAACCGTTAGCGCAGGTTTAGTTCGAATGGAATCGGGAGGGATTCCCAGGAGGCGGCGAATATGGTTCATGCTGCATGCTGGAGGTGGAGGCTAGCATGCATGGCACGAGCTTATTTGCTTGATCTGCGTGAGCGCGTGATTGCCGCTGTAGGGGTTGGGGCAGAGGCGTCGCCAGGTGGCGGCAACGTTCGGAGTGGAGCCGTCGACGGTGCAGGATCGCCCTGATGTGGCGCGCCGCCGGTTGCGCTGGCGCATGCATCAGCACCCTGGGCCGTCTCGGCGACTTCTACCGGTTCACGCCGCTCGACCCGTTCGTCTGAAATTCCGGAAGGTGTTCCGCCACATGGCGAACCGAGCAAAGTTCAGCTCGTGGCTGCTCGGCACTGCTCGTCGGCCGGGAGGGGATCGCAGTTGCGGTCGACCACGCACCGCTCCAGCGCTTCCTTGAGCTCCGGGCGCCAGATGCCGTCGATCTCGCCGTTGTAGAGGCGTGCCTCGGTCAGCCCGCACTGGTAGAGCTTGATCATCCGTGGACCGCCAAACCAGACGGCTTTGTCGTAGTCCTGCAGCGCGCCTTTCGCATCGCCCAGCGCCTGGCGAATGTGGGCGCGCGTGTCGAGCGCATGCGGGCTGGTGGGGCTCAGCTCCAAAGACTTCTCGACATCCGGGAGGCCCACCTCCGGCTTGCCCCAGCGAAAGTACGCCCAGGCGCGATTGTTGAGCGCCACGGCGAAGTCGGGCCTCATGGAGATCGCCGTGTCGTAGTCGCGCACTGCGGTGTCGTAGCGGCCCTTGAGCGAGAACGCGAGCGCACGCATGGCATAGGCCATGCTCAGGTCGGTCAATGAATTGTCGCGCCGCTCGATCAGCGCCGTGCAGCCCTCGATGCGGCGATCGATATCCTCGCTGAAGCAGTCCGTTGCCGCGTCGGCGCGCGCGGCCGTGGAAAACGCCGCGGCCAGCACGAGCACTCCGATGATCCTGAGCAAGGCCCGCATGTCATATCCGCCGGTTGGCTCGTCCGCTGAAGGGTGGTTGCAACTGGTCACCCCTCCGACCACCTATCGCACGGAGAGCAGGCCGGTGCCTACCCCGTCCGAGAGTACCGCGACACGGCGCCTCGAATATGGCAAAGCCGTCTCCCCTCGAATTCACGGCAACGGCTGGCCTCAGACCGCCGCTTTGACCACGCCGAGCCTGAGCAGGGCGTCGGCGTTGGCGTGGGCAAGCTTGGCCAAGTCGGCGGGCGCGAGGGAAATGCGGTCGAGAAACGCGCGCCCACGCGCGTTCGGAGCATACGGGTAGTCGACCGAGAACATGATGCGGCCGATGCCGAACGTAAGAAGTGCCGCAAGAAACGGCGGTTCGGTGAAAACGCCGCTGGTCGTGATCCAGACCTGGTCGAGGATGGCGCGGCTGATCGGCCGCTGCAGATGGCCGATGTCGAGAGCGAAGACCTCATCGGCCCGCGCGAGCATCATCGGCAGCATCTCGCCCATGTGGCCGATGATAAGCTTCAGGCGCGGATGTCGGTCGAGCGCCCCCGACAGCGCGAGGCGCAGCACGTGGATGGCGGTCTCGGAATGCCAGCCCCAGCCGGCCGCCTCCAGCACGCGGCCCGCGCCGGCATCGAGGCCCCCGTAGTAGGCCTCGCGCACGGCCGCGGGGGCGAGATGGGGGTGGATGTAGATCGGCACATCCAGAGCGACGGCCGTCGCCAGGATGCCGTCGAAGCTTGGATGATCGAGGAACCGGCCGTCGGTGGTTCCGTTGATCAGGGCACCGGCGAAGCCCAGCTCCCTGACCGCGCGCCTGAACTCGACAGCGGCGGCGTCGGGGCTCTGCATCGGCAGCACCGCGAAGCCGGCGAAGCGATCTGGATGGCGGGCGATCGCCGCCGCCAGGTGGTCGTTCATCTCGCGGGCGATGGCCACACCCTCCGTGCCGGGCACCAGGTCGGGGCCGGCCCCGGTGTTGGAAAGCACCTGCACGCTGATGCCCGCATCGTCCATGGACTTGAGGCGCTGCTCGCCGATCTCGGGGGCCAGCTCGAGCGGGTTGGGGCCGCCCGGCGGCACCCTCCTGGGGCGAAACCCGCGACGACTGATCGCCTCCGCATCGATGCGGCGGACCAGCGACGGTACGGTGAAATGCTCCTCCAACGCGACGACACGCATGACGGGCGTCCTCCGGTTGTTTCCCCGGTTGTCGCATTCATCATGACGCGCCAGCAAGGGTCACCGGTAGCGCCCCTGTTGGGTTGCGCCGCCCGACCTGCAAGGCGCCTATTTGAAGTGCTTGGAAAGCTTGAGGCCCTGGGCTTGATAGTTGGAGCCCAGCTCCTGCCCGTAGAGCACGTCGGGCATGTCGGCCAACCGCTCGTACAGCAGCCGCCCGATCGCCTGCCCGTCCTCCAGGATAAACGGGATGTCGAGGCTGCGCACCTCGAGCACCGCCCGCGCCCCCTTGGGTTTGCCGCCGATCACGCCGAAGCCCGGATCGAAGAACCCGGCGTAGTGTACGCGGAACTCGCCCATCATGGGGTCGAAGGGCGCCATCTCCGCGGCGTAGCGGGCCGGCACGACCACGGCCTCCTTGGAGGCCAGGATGTAGAACTCGTGCGGGTCGAGGATCAGCCGCCCGCCCTCCTCGTCGTAGATCTCGTCCCAGAACTTGCGCGCCTCGTAGCCGCCGACGTTGTCGACGTCGACGACGCCGGCATAGCGCTTCGCCTTGTAGCCGATCAGCCGATGACGCGACTGCGGTGCAAGGTCAACGCGGAGATTAAGCCCGTCGCGCACGGTCGGTTCGGTATCGACCAGCGGGCTTTCCCTATGTAGTGCCCTCAACTCGGCATCCGACAGAAAACGCTTGTCGCGTGCCTGCCGCGTGGTGCGCCGCAGGATGCGCAGCTGGTTGAGGCGGGAGCCCTGCCGCACCAGAATCGAGAAGCTGCGCGGCGAAATCTCGATATAGAGGGGCCCGCTGTAGCCGGCCGGCACGTAGTCGAATGAGTCCGTTCCGTCCGCAATGAGCCGCGTGAACACGTCGAGACGGCCGGTGGAGCTCTTGGGGTTGGCAGTAGCGGAGAGGGTGGAGCGCAGATCCAGTCGCTCCATCAGCGGCACGAGATAGACGCACTCCGTCTCCAGCACGGCACCCTTGGTCAGGTCGATGACGTGGGACTGCATGGCCGCGAGCTTGCTCTCGACGGTGCCGCCCTTGCCTGGCAGGAAGCTCGCGCGGACGCGGTAGGCAACGGGGCCGAGCCGCAGGTCGAGGCTGGCAGGTTGGACTTGGCGCGCGTCGATCCCACTCTCGTCGGCGATGATCTCCTTGCGCTCGATCAGCGCGTGCAGGGCTTGGCTCGGCAGGACGCCGGTGCGGGGCCCGAGGGTGCGGCGAGTGGAGCTCACGACTTTCCACCTGGGATCGTTCTCGAAGAGGCTAGGCGAGCGTGCCGTGAACATCATCGCAAGCGTCCCTCTACCGCAACGGCGCGGGCCTGGACCGACCTCGCCTGCCCGCTCTCGACGCTTAGTCGATGACCGATTCGCAGTCACGCGCGCCGTCGCCATCCCGGTCGCGGGAGGCCGGTTAGGAACAGGTTATCCCAAGCAGAGTTGCGCTGCGGGCTTGGTACTCTCCCGCGGCCAGCGTTCCCCGCTTATCCGCCCCAGCCACGTGCTGAACCCGTCGAAGCACGCCGGCGCGTGCGTCCCGTCCTTCGACAAGCCGAGGACGGGGTTGGATGGCTGCAGGCCGCACCGCGCCCGGACAAATCGCCATTGACGGGCGGCGCCGGGGCGCGCTATTCGGAGGGTGGACTACGTGGTGATTTGGCCGGCCGGCTTGCAGCCACGCAAAAGAAATCGCTAAAAGGCCGTGCGCGAGGACCGACACAACAGCGCCCGGCTTAGAGAGCTAGCGGGGCCACGTTGGACCGGTTTTTTTGTTGCCTGCAAGGGCAGGAAGGAGCGCGCACATGACGAACGATCCCGCCAAGACCAATGAGCAGGAGGCCTGGGGCCTCGAGACCCGGCTCGTGCACGGCGGCAGCATGCGCTCGCAGTTCGCTGAGACGTCTGAAGCCCTGTTCCTCACCCAGAGCTACGTCTACGCCTCCGCCGAGCAGGCCGAGGAGCGCTTCAAGAGCGAATCCGGCTTCATCTACAGCCGCTATGCCAACCCCACCGTCGCCATGTTTGAGGAGCGTATGCGGCTGCTGGAGGGCGCGCAGGCCGCGCGTGCCACCGCCACCGGCATGGCCGCCGTCGCCTCCGCACTGCTGTGCTACCTCAAGGCCGGCGACCACGTCGTCGCCGCGCGCGCCCTCTTCGGCTCGTGTCGGTACGTGGTGGAGAACCTCTGTCCGCGCTTCGGGATCGCCTCTACGCTGGTCGACGGGCGCGACATCGGCCAGTGGCAGCGTGCCATGCGCCCCAACACCAAAGCGGTATTCTTCGAAACCCCCGCCAACCCGACCCTCGATCTCGTCGATATCGCCGCCGTGTCCGAGGTCGCCCATGCGGCCGGCGCCATTGTCGTCGTCGATAACGTCTTTGCCACGCCCATCCTGCAGAAGCCGCTGAAGCAGGGTGCCGACATCGTCGTCTATTCCACCACCAAGCACGTCGACGGCCAGGGCCGTTGCCTCGGCGGCATCGTGCTGGGCTCCGAGAGCTTCGTGAAGGACCACCTGCACAACTACCTCAAGCACACCGGCCCCTCGCTGAGCCCCTTCAATGCCTGGGTGATGTTGAAGGGCCTGGAAACCCTGCCCCTGCGCGTGCGCGCTCAATGCGAAGGCGCAGCCAAGGTTGCCGACCACTTGGCCGCACAAATGGGCGTTTCCCGCGTCCTCTTCTGCGGCCGGCCCGACTATCCGCAAGCTGCGCTGGCAAAACGGCAGATGACCGGACCCGGCCAGATGGTGACTTTCGAGCTGTCCGGAGGCAAGGAGGCCGCCTTCCGCTTCCTCAATGCCCTGCGCCTGGTCAAGATCTCCAACAACCTGGGCGACACCAAGAGCCTGATCACGCACCCCGCCACCACCACGCACTCGCGCCTGACGCCCGAAGCCCGCGCCGAGCTGGGCATCTCCGACGGCATGCTCCGCCTGTCCGTGGGCCTGGAATCGACGGCCGATCTTGCCGCTGACATTGACCGGGCGCTGGCGGCGACTAGAATCGGATGAGCGTCCGTACGGGCGCTCGAGCCCGCCCAGGCCCATCGATGTACGAAGCCGTCACCCGTAGCATCCGCGTGCGCGTCACGCCGAAGTATCTCGAGGAGGAATCCTCTCCCGACGAGAACAAGTTCTTCTGGGCCTACACGATCGATATCAGCAACGAGGGCCTCGAGACGGTGCAGCTGTGCTCGCGGCACTGGCGCATCACCGACTGCGAGGGGCACAACGAGGAGGTGCGGGGCCCCGGCGTGATCGGCCAGATGCCGGTCCTCAAGCCGGGCGAGTCGTTCCGCTACACTTCGGGATGTCCGCTGGCGACGTCGTCGGGCATGATGGTCGGCAGCTACCGCATGACGACGGAGGGCGGCGAGCAGTTCAATGTGGCGATCCCGGCATTTTCGCTCGACAGCCCGCACGCCAAACGCAGCCTGAATTGATGCCCCATCGAAGGACCCCATGAGCCCAAGCCCCGGCACTCTGGACACGGCGAAGGAGCTGCTGGCGCGGCTTGTCGCCTTCGATACGACGAGTTCCAAGACCAACATTCCGCTCATCGACTTCGTGGAGGCTTACCTCGCGGGGCACGGCATCGCCAGCCAGCGCGTGCCGACCCAGGATGGCCTCAAGGCCAGCCTGTTTGCCACCATCGGTCTGAGCGAGGCGGGCGGCATCGCGCTCTCGGGTCATACCGACGTCGTGCCGGTCGCCGGCCAGAATTGGGACACCGATCCTTTCAGCCTCGTCGAGCGTGACGGCAAGCTCTACGGCCGCGGCAGCTGCGACATGAAGGGCTATCTCGCTTGCTGCCTCGCTCTCGTGCCCGGCCTCAAGGCGCGCAAGCTGCGCCGACCCTTCCATTTGGCCTTCTCCTACGACGAGGAAGTTGGTTGCACCGGCGTGCGGCCCATGATCAAGGAACTCGGCAGGAAGCTGCCGCTGCCGCGCATGGTCTTCGTGGGCGAGCCGTCGAACATGACGGTGGTCGACGCCCACAAGGGCCCAGTCCGCTGGCGCGTCGACCTCAAGGGCCGCGCGGCGCATTCCAGCATGCCGCACTACGGCGTCAACGCCATCGCCTACGCCGGCCGCCTCATCGGTGAGATCCTGCGGATGGAGGAGGAGCTGAAGTCGGGACCGCTGAACCCACGCTTCGACCCGCCCTGGACCACCACGCAAGTGACGCAGATCGAGGGTGGCACGGCCTCCAACGTCGTGCCGGTGCCGTGCTGGTTCGGCTGGGAGACCCGCGCGCTGCCGGGTTTTGATCCGTTCTTGCTGCAGAGGCGGTTGGAGGCGTATGCGGCGGAGCAGCTGCTTCCCGAGATGCGCAGGCTGGCGCCGGAGTCGGAGATCAACGTCCAGGTCATGAACCACGTCTCGGCCTATGCCGCCGACACTGCCTCTGGCATCGTGCCGCTCACCTTGAAACTTGCCGGGCAGAACGAGACGCTGGCCGTTTCCTACTGCACGGAGGCCGGCCTGTTCCAGGACGGCGGCGCGCCCGCCATCATCTGCGGTCCCGGCGACATCGCACAGGCCCATACGGTCAACGAGTTCATCCGCGTCGAGGAGCTGCAGAAGTGCCTGGCTTTCCTCGATCGGCTCGCAGACTGGGCGGAAGCGTAGCGTCATCCCAGCGTCGCCCCAAGGACGCGCCTCCGGCACGCAGGCACGAAGGCTGCCCGCAACGCCGACAGCCCGACACGCTTGTGCGTTCGGGTTATGGGGCAGGCGAGGGGAGCGGGGCGCGGACGCCGATGCGCTCAGGGGCCCCGGCCGGGGGTAGGCGTCCTCAGGCGCGGCATCCGCGCTCCACTCTGCACTCAGGCGCTCCGGGCACGGCGGACGGCGAGGCTTGATCGTCCCTGACGTTCTTTCCCGGGGCACATGTACGGTGTGCCACCCAAGTGCAGACCTGGGCTCGCACTGGTCGGGCGCATCCGGAACAGCACCCCCTCGTGAGCCGAGGCACGCGCAGTATCGCACAGGGACCAGAGGCGGGGATAAGTGACGCCCGCGTCAAGCATACGACGCTACCGGTCACGCGCTAGATGCCGATCTGCCGTCTGCGACGCCTTGCCGTCTCCATGCCGTCGAGCCAATCTCGTGAGCCTCTTGCCTTCTCCTAACGTCACCCCCGCGCAGGCGGGATCCACACGAGTGTGCGTTCCGCCCGGCGAATGCTAGGGTGGACGCCCACCTTCATGGGCATGACGACCCAGATGACGCGTCTCACAGGATACCATCGCGGCACATGGGCTGCCCCTTTGCGATGTGCGGAACCTGGGGCAGACTTCGCGGCAGATCGCTAGGACGGGAATGGACCCATGCTTGACCTGATAATTCGCGGCGGCGACGTTGTGACGCCGCAGGGCGTGACGCAATGCGATGTCGCCATCAAGGGCGAGACCATCGCCGCGGTTGCCGCCCCCGGCACACTCGCCGCTACGGATGCAACGCGCGTCATCGATGCCTCGGGCAAGATCGTCATGCCCGGCGGCATCGACCCGCACATCCACATGAAGCACCCCTTCATGACGCCGGACCGCCAGACCTTGCTCACGGAGGGGCCGGAGCGGGTCGGGCTCGCTGCGCTGTGGGGCGGCACCACCACGCTCATCGACTTCGCCTATGTGACGGCCGAGCGCAGCGTGCGTGCCGGCATCGAGGCGCGCGACGCGGATTTCGCTCCCAAGTCGCCCTGCGACTGGGCCTACCACCTCATGCTCGAGAGCGACCCGCCGCATACGCACATGGGCGAACTCGGGGAGGCCATCCAGGCTGGCTATCCGACGATCAAGATCTTCACGACCAACATCTGGCCGCACCGCACCGGTCGGATGGTCGACTTCGGCGACCTCTGGGAAGTCTTCAAGGTTCTCGCAAAAGAAGGCGGGCTCGGCGTCATCCACGCCGAGGACAACGACATCGTCATGCATATGTACGCCAAGCTGATCCGCGAGGGCCGCGTCGGCTACGAGAATATGGCCGAGGTGCACAACGCGCTGTCCGAGGACTTGAGCTTCCGCCGCGTGCTGCGGCTCGCCGAGAGTGTTCCCGGCACCGCGCTCTACATGATGCACGTCTCGGCCGCCACCGGCGTCGCCGCCATCCGCGAGGCGCGCGCCAGGGGCCTGCCCGTCTACGGCGAGAGCCTGCACCAGTACATGCTGCACACGGCCGAGGACTACAAGCTGCCCAACGGCCAGATCTATCACACCTATCCTTCCCTCAAGTCAGCCGAGGACCAGAAGGCGCTGTGGCAGGGCACGCTCGACGGCGCCATCAACTGCGTCGCCACCGACGAGCTGTGCTGCACCTTGCGCGAGAAGACGCTCGGCAAGCGCATCGACGACACCACGGGCGGGAACTCCGGCGTCGAGCCGCGCCTCGGCGTCATGTACACGGAGATGGTGGTGCGGCGCGGGTATTCGCTGAGCCAGTACGTCGACCTCGTCTCCACCAACGCCGCCAAAATCATGGGTCTCTATCCGAGGAAAGGCGCAATCGCCGCGGGAAGCGACGCCGACATCACCATCCTCGACCCCAGTCTCCGCGGCAAGGTGCGCAAGGAGGACCTGCACGAGACCGACTACACGCCCTGGGAGGGGCACGACATCTTCGCCTGGCCCGTGGTGACGATCCTGCGCGGCAACGTCGTTGTCGAGAACGGCACCTATTCGGGCCGCGAGGGCGCCGGCAAGTACCTCAAGCGCAAGATCCCGTCCGATATCATCGCCGGCCCGCTGTTGTGAGCACGAATTTCCGCTCCCCGTGCTCTTCCGCGTGGGGAGAGAGCGATCGGCGAGCAAGCTGCAAGGTTGCGAACTCATGTCGCCCTCGATGCTGGATGAAGCCGTTGCAGTACTGCTCGCGCGCAGCCTCGAGACATGGCACATCGACGGCAATGTTCGGCGTGAGGCGGATGGCGCATTGCACGTGACTGCTGCCGCCAAACACCTGCGCGTTTCCCGCGCGCCTGGCGACCTGCCGTTCCGCTGGATGCTGGGCGAGGGCGAGCGCACCCGAGGCGCTACCTCCGTCTCGGGCCTGCTGCGCCATGTCAGGGCCGCCGTCGATTCCGACTACCGGCCGGTCCGCCTGCGCATCGCGCCGCTGCCGCCGCCCGGCGTGTCATCATGATTCCGGTGGCGGTGCTGACAGGCTTTCTCGGCAGCGGCAAGACCACGCTGCTGGCGCGCCTGTTGCGCCACCCCGATTTCGCGCGGACGGCCGTCATCATCAACGAGTTCGGCGAGGTCGGTCTCGATCATGATCTGATCGAGACCAGCGAGGAGAGCTTCGTCACACTGCAGACGGGATGCCTGTGCTGCACCATCCGCGGTGACCTGGCCCGCACGCTCGCCGACATCCTGCGCCGGCGCGACCGGGGCGAGGTGACGGCCTTCGAGCGCATCGTCATCGAGACGAGCGGGCTCGCCGATCCCGCCCCCATCCTGCACGCGCTGATGAGCGATGCCGCCCTCGCCGAGCGCCTGGCGCTCTCACACGTGGTGGCAACGGTCGATGCGGTGAACGGCCTCGCCACGCTTGGCCGCCAACCAGAGTCGGTCAAGCAGGTCGCCGTGGCCGATCGGCTCATCCTGACCAAGACGGACCTGCTGGAAGGCAGCGCGGACGAACTCCTGGCTCGCCTCTCCGCGCTCAATCCGGTGGCCCGCGTCGAGCAGGCGTCGTTCGGCGCCGTCGATCCGGGCCAGTTGTTCACGGCAGGGCCAGGCGTCGCGGGGGCGAAGGCGACTGACATCGCCGATTGGCTGGGGCCCGATAATCACGCCCACCACGGGCACGCGGCAGGCGGTCACGACGCCCAAATCACCTGCTTCGCCATCCTGCGCGAAGAGCCGATCCGCGCCATCACGCTGACGCTGCTACTGGAGGCGCTGGCCGATCATTGCGGGGCAGACCTGCTGCGCCTCAAGGGCATCGTAAACGTCGCCGAGAGCCCGGAACGCCCGGCAGTGATCCACGGCGTCCAGCACGTGTTCCACCCTCCGGCCTGGCTCGAGCGCTGGCCATCACGGGATCGCCGCAGCCGCCTCGTCTTCATCAGTCGCGGCATCCGCCAAGCCTGGGTCGAGGCGCTGCTGACCGCGCTCGAAGCGGAGGTCGGAGAGGTGGCGGCACGCTCGTAGGGCGCAAGAGGCGTCAGCCACATCGCGCCGAACTACGGTTCGCAGCGGGACAATGCGCTTCACTTTTGCGCCCTACGCCATGGCTCAGGCTTCCGCCTTTACACTCACGCCGACCGGGCAGCTCAGGCCCGTACCGCCGAGCCCGCAGTAGCCATGAGGCACTTTGGCCAGGTACTGCTGGTGGTAATCTTCCGCAAAATAGAACGCGGGCGCGTCCAGAATCTCGGTGGTGATCGGGCCGTAGCGGTTGGCAGACAACACCTTCTGGTAGGCTGCCTTGGAAGCCTCCGCGGCCTGCCGTTGCGCCGGCGAGGTCACGTAGATGCCGGAGCGGTACTGCGTGCCGATGTCGTTGCCCTGGCGCATACCCTGCGTGGGGTCGTGGCTCTCCCAGAACGTCTTGAGCAGCCGTTCGTAGCTCACGACCTCGGGATCATAGACCACGAGCACCACCTCGTTGTGGCCGGTGCGCCCCGAGCAGACTTCCTCGTAGGTCGGATTGGGCGTGCTGCCGGCCGCGTAGCCCACAGCCGTGATCCAGATGCCCTCACCCATTTCCCAGAACTTGCGCTCGGCGCCCCAGAAGCAGCCGAGCCCGAAAATCGCCGTCTCCAGACCGGCGGGATAGGGCCCCTTGAGCGCGCGCTTGTTGAGGAAGTGCGTCTTGGCGGTGGGGATCGGCTCGGACCGGCCCTTGAGCGCGGTCCCGGGGCTCGGCATTTCCGGCTTCTTGCGCGAGAACAGCATGGGGCTCCCCGTGGTGTTGCGGAGGGATGACCTTGATATAATGCCGCGAAGCTGGAAGGCCAACCAGCCGGTATCGTGTTTCGGCCGATGGGGAGTACAAGCAATGGCGGAAACGGCAGCTGCGCCGGCAGCCTCGGCGCCTGCGCCCCTGGCCCGCACGGTCTACGAGGCCGGGGCCGGGCGCAAGACTGCCCTGTCGCTGGCCTTCCTGATCCTGCTGCCTTTCTACGCCAGCCTGCCGGCCATGCTCGCCCGCCGCCTGGTGCATGGGCTGTGGCTCGACACCATCGGCCTCATCATTTTCAGCGCGCTGTTCACGGGCTTGATGGCGCTGCTGGGCGTGCAGCTCTACCTCGCGTTGCGGTCCCGGGTGGAGTTCGGGGAGACGGCAGTCCGGATCACCCTGCCGCAGAGCGCCGGCGCCACGCCCATGATCCACTTCCTCAACAAGGAAATCCCTTACGACAAGATCGCCGCGGTCGAGACACGCAGCGTGCTGTTCGGCAACGCCATGGCACCGGTGCTCCTGCGTGCGACGCGGTTGCTGCTCAAGAACGGTGAGCACGTCCGACTTGGCAACGTCAACGAGGACAACGTCGATGCGGCCCTGCCCTTTCCCGAGATCGGTGCCAAGATCGCCCAGCGTGCCGGCGTCGACGTGGTCGATGCGGGCACCGTGCGGCGCTCGATCGAGAAGCCGATCCTCAAGTTCTTTGGCCGCAAGACGCCGGCGGAAGCGAGCCCGCCCCTGACGGATATCGAGAAGGCCGAGATCAACTCCCGCCACAGCCGCGCGATGAAGCGCCTGATTGTCGGCATGGCCCTGCTGGTGGTCATCGGCATTGCCGTCGACGTGTTCACGGCCTCGCGCGCGTCGTATGCCACGATCGGACCGGCGCCATCGTCCAGGTAGTCCGGCCTGTGGATCAGTGTCTCAGTTGGCGAACACGTTGACCCGCCGCCGGCGCCGTCCGGCATAGGCAAACAGGACCCCGAGCCCGCCGAACAGCGCCCACGCCGGCACGCGCAGCAGCCTCAGCAGCCCCAGGTCCCAGACCGCAGGATGCACAGCGCGTTTCACCGCGCCCTGGGCGGAGGCTAGCAGCCCCGGCGCCAGCTTGGACCAGTGCTCGAAGAGCGAGGTCGTTACCAAGCTTCCGGCCGCGAGCGACTGCGTACCGTCGTAGACGGCCGCGATCACGGCAACAAGCAGGAGAACCCCTGCCAGGAAACGAAGGAAAGCGCGCATGGCAGCCGGAAGCTAGTGCGCCGGCAGCCGATCCGCAATCGCGGCAAGACTACGCGCCGATCACTGTCTACAACCATTGCCGCGCGGCAACGCGGACGTTGCCCCCAGGGGTATCAGCACCCAGCGGCCGATGCCGCGGCCCCACCACCATCCAATCCGCTTGCGCTCGAGGGTCCGGCCTCTATATTCCCGGTCTCCCGCGGAGGGATGGCCGAGTGGCTGAAGGCGCACGCTTGGAAAGCGTGTATACGGGCAACCGTATCGTGGGTTCGAATCCCACTCCCTCCGCCAGTCATCTCCGCGAGCTATTGATTTTACTGCAACAATTCGGGTGGAATCTGGGCTACCCATCCTGCTACCCATCCCGACGCCAAGCCTTGCCAACCGCTGATACGCCGGCCACAACAGCGCCCGCTGCTGCGGCGTGCCTGGCCAGCTCTTCACGGCGAACACGCGGTGCAACGCGCGGGCACCGCCGGCCTCATGCAGGTCGTGCAGCCACTCGGACATCTCCTGCAGCGACCGCTCCCAGGGCCTCTCGGGCGCTGAGGGCAATGGCCAGGTCATCGTCATGGAACCCCAGGAAGCTGCGCACGCCAATCACGCTGCCCGCCATGAAGCTCCTCAGGGCGTCCAGGTCAACCTCCGTCGCCCCGAGCCACACCGCCGACCACTCGTTGATGTCGTCGCGCGCATTGCTGCGGAAGTCGAACCGCACCCGCCGCCCGGCATGCTCAGGCCGCAGCTCGCGGCGCCGCGCCATGGCATGCTCTGGCGTCTCGCCGCGGAACACCGCAACCGTGATGAGACCAGCGTTGGGGTCGATCACTTCTGCGAGCAACTGGATGCGACTGCTCAGCCTGCCGATCTGTGCGCGCGTCGCCATCATTCGAAGCTCAACATGATGACGCCTGGCTCGTGCGCGTAGGGCTGCCGTCGCCGTCCACGAGGCTGCCGTCTTCCTCGATCCAGAGCAGCTGCACCTCGTGCTCGATCGGCCCATCCGGCGTCGTTCCCAACGCTACGGCCAGCTCGTCAATTCGGGAGTCGAGCTTCACGAGTTGCGCCCGTGTGACCATGGTACATGCCCCCTGCTTCCGCCGTCTGCGCCAGCTTGTCCAGCTTGTCCTCGATGCGCTCCAGGTGCTGCGCCTCCAGCATCGCACGCATCTGCGCCAGCACCCACACCAGCGAGCGCCCCTTGTCGTGCTCCAAGGTGCCGGCCTTCATCTGGCGATAGACCACGCCGGCCTCCTGCAACAGGCCTGCGAGCGACAGCAGGGACAGGCGCGTGCGCGTGCCCTTGGCCTTCCGCTTTTTTGCTTGCTCGCTCAACCCCTTGCCCCTGCTACGCTGTAGCGCCGGCAGCGCCATGATGCGCTCCCCGGCTTTGATCTTGGGCTGCATGCGCACGATGTCCTGCAGGGCGACATAGAGCAACCGCGGCTCAGTTTCAGTCACGATGCGGGCCACGGCCTCAGCGATCCTCCTGCGCGGCAAGGCGCTCCGCCGTCTTGCTGTTGCTCCACACGTCGGTGAAGATTTTCTTGAGCCTGGCCTCCTCCCCCAGCACGCGCGAGGCGCCCTGCGCCGTCTCTCGGCCCCTATTTGAGTTGGCGGCTTGCGCCAATTCACCGCATCACCACCCCGTGATTGTCTGCCCCGTCGTTAGGGACGGCGCGCCCGGCGGCGCACGAATGCCCGCCGGCGTCGGTCGACCGCCCATATGGCCACCATAGGAGGGCGGGACAGCAAGCGTTCAGCGGATGACGAGAGGAAACTCCATGGTGCCGTCCCATGTGAACGAGTCGCCCTCCCGGTGCATCTCGTTGAAGTGACCCGGGATCAAGCGGTCGGCGAGAGGAAGAAGCATCCTGATGGTTTCGGCGGCACGCTCCTGCGTATCGAACGCATGATCGACGCGACAGTTCAATGCCTCCTTAGGGAACTTGATGGCATCCTGCGCCACAACCACGCGGCCCTTGTCGGCTGTATCAAGGATCAGGGCGTAGCAGCCGGGGGTGTGACCCGGCGCCGGCACGTAACGAATACCCGATTGGAACTCGCCGGCGCCGTCAAGCAGACGCAACTTGTACTTGCTCACCTGTTCCCGGACCATCCAGGGGATCCACGGATCGTCGGGATGAGGGTTGGCGGCGTACTCGAACTCGGCGCGACTGACGAACACCTCCGTAGAGTAGGGGAACAGGTCGATGTTCATCACATGGTCGTTGTGCAGATGCGACAGGAATACCCGGTTGATATCCTTCGGCTTCAGCCCGCGTGCGGACAGAGCGCGCTCCAGCGCCAGTCGGTTCACGGTATGACCCACGTCGACAAGCATGTAGCCGTCGTTGCCCTTGATGAGGGTAAGGTTGGTCATGCCGAGGACGCCGTCGACAAGACGCAGATTGTTGCCCTTGACGATGATCTCGTAGGTGGGTTTGGCGGGCATGAAACACGTTCCCTCAGTTGATTTCTGCGACTGTCGCGGTGAAGTCCTGGCTTACGATCTCGAAAATCTGGCCCATCAGGTCGAGAAACTCGCGCCGTGAGCGCTCGCGCGGGCGCGGCATGCCGATGTCGATGCATTGCCTTATTCTGCCCGGGCGCGGCGTCATGATGAAGATGCGGTCCGCCAGGAAGACGGCCTCCTCGATGCTGTGGGTGACGAACAGCAGTGTCCGCGAGCGATCGGCCACTGTACGCAAGAACAAAGCCTGCATGGCCCGGCGCGTGTATTCGTCCAGGGCCGCGAAAGGTTCATCGGCAAGCACAATCTGCGGGTCGTTGATGAGCACCCGGGCGATCGCCACCCGTTGTTGCATGCCTCCGGAAAGATTGTGCGGGAGGTGATCGTGAAAATCCGCCAAGCCCACCGAGTCGAGCACAGCCTTGGCGCGTTCCATCACAGCCTTGTCGGTGAGGCCGCGCACGCGTGGGCCATACCGCACGTTGTTCAACGCGGTCAGCCATGGAAAGAGTGTCGGCGACTGAAAAATGATGCCGCGGTCAGGCCCCGGCTGCCGGACCAGCTGGCCGCCGACGGTGACCCTTCCTGATGTCGGATCCTCGAAGCCGGCGAGCAGCTTCAGCAACGTCGTCTTCCCGCACCCCGAGGGACCGAGCAGCACGACGAGCTGGCCCTTGTCGAGACCAAGGGAAACGTCCTCCAGCGCCACTATGGGCTCGCGACCTCGTGGCGTGTAGGCCTTGAAAACGCGCTCGAAGCTTACAGTCATGGGCGCATCACACGTTGGCCTGAGCGATTTCTTCGGCCCAGATGAATTGCCGCTTCATGATGTTCAGGATCACCTTGTCCGTCAGGAACCCAAGAATGCCGATCATGATCATCGACGCAACGACCACGTCCATGCGCATGAACTCATAGGCGTACCAGAGCGTGTAACCGAATCCCTCCCGCACGGCGAGCATTTCAGCCAGAATCAGGATCAGCCACGCATAGGAAGCACCGATGCGGATGCCGCCGCAGATTCCGGGCAGCGCGTAGGGCAGCACGACGGTCGTCAGAACCTGCCGTTGGCTCGCGCCCAGCATGCGCGAGGCGCGGCGGAAATCCACCGGCACCAGCTTGATGCTCATGATCACCTGCACATAGACAATGAGAAATACACCGTAGACGATCATGAAGAGCGCGGGCCCGTTGCCCAGGCCGAACAGCAATATGGCGAAGGGCAGAAATGCGGTCTTGGGAATCGGGCGGAGCATCTGCACGATCGGATCGATCAGCTTCTCCGACGCGGGTACCCAGAGCACGCCCAATCCCACCAGGATGGCGAGCATCGACCCCAGCACCAGCCCGCCGATTACCCGAGCCATGCTGTACGCGAGGTCGGTCAACCACATGCCCGAAAAGAAATACTTGCCGCCCGAGATATTGAAGATCCAATCCGCAATACAGAGCACGACGCTGCGCAGCGTCGGAAAGAAGGAGAATTCTTGCGGTCGCAGCACGTCCGTCACGCCCCACGCCAGCAGGAGCCCTGCTGGCACCAGCAGGTAAGAGAGTTGTCTCCCCGTGTTCGGGGCGTCATCGCGATTGGGAAACGTTCGGTTTTTAGTGCTCGCTCCGCTGGCAGGCGCGCTGACTGCGCGCGCGCCGCCCCCGCTTGTGCTCTTGCCAGTGACGCTGATGTCGGTCATCCGTCAAACCTGCTACTGGATGACGGGACGCTTGCCGGCCTTGTAGTCGGCAAACGAGACGTAGCCGAGCTCCTGCGGACTCTTGCCGGTCACCTCAGAGAGCAGTTTGTAGTTGATGGAATTCCCGATATCCGCCGCGATGTTGCTGCGCACCATCCCGAGGGCAAACATCTCCTCCGCCATGCGATAGAACATTGTCGCGTCCATCTCCACGCGGGGGTCGCAGTTGTCAATCGCCGCATTCAGGATTTCGGCCGGATGTCCGACGCGGTTCGTCACGATTGTCATGTACTTGGCGCGATCGGCGCGGACGGCCGCGATGGTCTTGATGTTGGCCGCGATCAGGTCCTTGATGACGCCAGGCTCCTCGTCAATCATCTTCTGCGTGACGAACAAGGAACTGTGCGTCTTCCAGGTGAGGTCGAAGAAACGCTTTAGCTCGAGCTTCTGCAAACCCGGCTTGGAGGCCGCGATCGACACGAACGGTTCCCACAACTGGCCGGCATCGGCTTCGCCTCGCTCCAGCATCAGGTTGAACCCGGCTGGCTGGCCGATATCAAGTATCTCCACGTCCTTGAGGGGATCGATGCCGACCGATTTCAGAGCGATCTGCAGCATCACGTGGGAGCTGGTTAGCTTCTTGGTGACGAGCTTCTTACCCTTGAGGTCCTCGAGGACCTTGATCCGATCCTGCCGCGCGACGATCGCTTGGCCTTTGCCCGCGACACCGCAGACGGGTACCAGCTTGGCGCCTTCGGCGCGTGCCGTCACAAGATAGCTGTTGGCCGTGCTCATGACATCGCACATGCCGTTCATCATTGCGGCGAGAATGCTGGTCCCTGCTGCGCCGAAGTTGAACTGCTTGATTGCATACTGCGCGCCGATGAACTCAGGAAAGGCGTAGACCGGCATCTCGTGGATGGCGGTTGTGTCGGCGATGCGCAACTCACGCTTGGTCTGGGCTTTCGCCAGGTAGGGTGCAGCGATGCTTGCCGCGACGAACCCGGATACGCCCTTGAGAGCACGCCTCCTCGAAACTCCAGAAACTGCTGACTTCATCACTCTCTCCCTAAGACCGATGCTTATGTTGCTATGAGCCGTCGACGACGCGTCCACCACGCACGCGGCCCTCCTCTGCGAGCCGGCGAGGCAGGGATTGCGGTGCAGCGTCGTAGTCGATCGGCGTCGTGAGCCATCCGGCTCGACGCTTGGACCAGTAGAGCTCATCAAGACGGCGCGTCACCGGCCCCGGTTGGCCGGAGGCGATCGAGGTGCCGTCGACCGTGGTGATGCTGATGACGCCCCCACCGGTGGTGGAGATGAAAACCTCGTCCGCCGACCGCAGCATCTCCGACGATACGGACTGCTTTCGGATGACGAGGTTCGTCTCGGCCGCGAGCTTGAATACGGTGTCGCGCGTCATGCCGTCGAGGCACACATCCTCTGGCGGCGTGGCCACGATGCTGCCGTTGACGGCGAAGATGTTGAAGCCGGGCCCCTCCGCAACATTGCCGTTGCGGTCGACTACCACGCACGTGTCCGCGCCTCGATCGTAGCCCTCCAACAGCGCCATCTGAAAATCCAGCCAGTGATAGTGCTTTATTCTGGGGTCGACCGTTTCTTTGGGCACGCGCTGAATGCCGGAAACGTGCAGCGAAAGCCCCCGCTGCTTCTGCTCAGGTCTGGCGATCCACACGTAGGGCAGGCAGAACATCCAGAACTGGTTCTTCGCGAGACGCACATCGCGACTACCGATCGGCGCGCGCCCGCGCGTTATCAGCATCTGAACATAGGCCTCCCTGAAGCCCGTGCGCCGAACGGCTTCCGCCAGGATTGCGCGTACCTCCTCCCGAGCGTACGGGTTCACCAGCCGCAGGTGGCTGGTGTTGCGCTCGAACCGGTCGAGATGGTCTTCCAGCCTGAAGAAGCGTCCATGAAAGACAGACACCGTATCCTGCACGGCATCGGAGCGCAGGAACCCCCAATCGAGGAGGGGAATGCGTGCCTCCTCCACAGGCACGAACCGCCCCTCGCAGAGGGCTATACCGGCACCAAAGGGACCCTTGCTGGCCATTTTCGCGGCTTCCAGGTCGCTAGGCTTGCGCCTTCTCCGGCTGCTTCTCCCAGATGTGGCTGCCGCCGGGCTGCAGCAGGATCGTCTTGATGTGCGGCGCGCGCTTCCTGATTTCGTCAGCGAGCTCCTGCCCCTCGTTGAAGCGGTAGTGCATCGGGAAGACGATCTTCACTCCCAGCCAGTTTGCGACCATCGCCGCTTCATCGGGGTACAGCTCGGTGAAAGACTGGCCGAGCACGTTGACGCCGCCGACGCCGAGCATGGCCACGTCGGGCTTGTAGAGTTCCCCGAACAGCTTGTGATCCGAGGTGATCGAGGTGTCGCCGCCGAAGAACATGCGTTCGCCGGACGGCGCCGTGATCAGGTAGCTCAGCGGTTGCGAGTTGATGAACTGGTTCTCGCCGAGCTGCGAGAACGACAAGTGCGTCGCCGGCAGCGCCTTGACCTTGATGTCGCCGATCTTGAACTGCACGCCCGAGACCATGAACAGGATGCGCTCCGGCTCGATGCCCGCCGCCAGCGCCTTGAACCTCGTCGACATATCGCAGACGAGCTTTGCCTTGCTGCGCTTCATGATGTCGAAGGCTTGGCCCACGTGATCGGCGGCCACGTGCGACACCATTACGAGGTCGACGGTGTCGAACTCCTTGATATCGACGGGGCTGGGCGGCACGTCCTCGGAGGGGCGACCATGCAGCATGGGATCGAGGATGATTCGGAAGCCATTGCCCATGGTGACTTCGAATGCAGTCCAGCCGAGATACCTGAACTTGATCGGCATCCTATTCTCTCCCTGCCTATCTCTGATTTGATTTTCCAATCTTTCCGAATCCGGCTCGTGACTTCTGCTTACGCCGCAACTTTCTTCTCGTTGCGCGGGTGGTCCTGCGCCCCCGCTCTGGAGCTGTCGTTGGCCGGGCCCGCTGGCATTCGCTTTATGAGCGCGCAACGCGAAAGCGCGTCCAACGCTCGTTTCTCGACGTTGGCAAGGTGCGCGAGCAGGTGGCGCACCGCGCCGGCGCCGTCGCGGCGACATATTGCATCGAGGATGTTCAAGTGATCGCAAAGACCCGGCTCGGGGTCGGCCGGAGTGCGGATGTTGAGGCGTACGAGGCGGAGGCGATCCTGCTGTACACGATAGAAATCGCGCACGAGACTGTTGCCTAGCGCATCAATCGCCAACTCGTGAAGGCGCTGGTCGATCAGGAACGTCTCGCCGGAGAGCGGGCTTATCTTGCCTAGTTGCTGCTTGCGCAACACTTCCTTTGTTGCGCGTCGCAACTCCTTCAGCGCGCCCAGATCGCGACCCCTTGCGAGCGCCCTGATGCCGGGCGGCTCGAGCAGCCGCCGCACCCCGAAGAGATCACGCACCATCGCTTCGCTGACCGTAGCGATTTGGATACCGCGCTGCGGGAAGATCTCCACCAAGCCCTCGGCCTGCAGCTGGAGCATCGCCTCGCGCACGGGCCCCAGCGGAATTCCGATCATCTCCGAAATCTGCCGCTGGGTGACGAATTGACCGGAGACGAGGTCGAGTTCGAAGAGGCGCCGTTTGATCAACTGATAGGCGTCATCCTTGAGCACGGCTTCCTCGCCAGCTGACCTGTCAACTAATTTATTAGTTAGTAAGACATATCTCCTGTCAACTGAAATCCTGATTGCTCCGGTGTGTCTGCGCTGTCCTGCCGCAAACGCTTGCCATCGCCCGCTTGCCTGCCCTCGCTTCTGCCCGGCGAGCGGGTTTCCTTCTTCCCAACGTTTGCAACAGCCCCAACGTGCGCGATCGGTCTCACCCTTTGCTAAGGACGGCGCGTCACAACTGGGCACACCTCTAAAGAGGTGTGTGCCCGGTTGTGATCTTGTGATCGGTCATGCGAGCCATGCCAGAGGTTCCCAGAAACCGACACGGCCCTTGGCTATCAGCCCTTCCGCGGCGCGCTTGAACGCCTGGTTCTTGACGCGCCGCGCCTCGCTGTCGGAGATGCCATGGCGGCGCGCGTAATCGAGCCACTGCTCGCGGGTCACTACGCGCACCTCTTCGCCTTGCGGGACATGAGTTAAGGCCGGTGGCTTCACGCCAACCTCGGCAATTGCGTACTGCAACGCCAGCAGCGCGATCTGCTCGCTGTTGCTGAGCTTCGGCGGTCTCTCATGCTTGGTTGCCGCGCTGATCTCGACCGGCACCACAACGCAGGACGTGATCTCCTCGCTGTCCTCGTTGGCGCCTACTACCAAGCTCTCACCCGGACGGCTGTGCGCGCCCCCCGCCGCGGCATCGTGCAGGCGCTCAAAGTACACGCCATCGGTGCCGTCGTGCGGCCGGGGGACATACTCGCCGAGGTCGTGCCCCTAGGTGACGGCCTCATCCTGGCGGCGCGAGTATCGCCCCTCGACATAAAAAGTGTGAGCGGCGGATCCAAGGCCGAGGTGCGATTCCCAGCATTCTCCTCGATCCAGCGCGCGGCAATCTTCGGCAAGATCGAGAGCATCTCGGCTGACTCGTTGACCGATGAGGCAACGCGGGAGCCTTACTATCTCGCGCGCGTCCTCATCGACAAGCACACAATTGCGCCCGAGCTGTTGCAGCAGCTCGTGCCCGGCATGCCCGCCAACCTGCTGATCTCGACTGGCGAGCGCACGCTCCTTCAGTACCTGCTCGGACCGTTGCGGGATGCGCTTGCCCAAACCATGCGAGAAAAGTGACGGTGGAAAAGCTGCGGGCTCACTATCCCGCCAACGGGGCCACGAGGTGATTGGGTTGCGGTCGCGTGCTGCAGCGCATGCGTCCCGAAGCGGCAGATTCTGTGTCGCGTCTTTCCGATGTCGGTGTAAAGCAGACGATGTCGCCACATGTCGTGAAGGCGTGCTCTTGGCCGGTAAATGCCCGCGAAAGTATGTAAATGTTCGCAGCAGACGTTCTGGTCAACCGCCACGCCATGGAGGCGCCCTCGCTGCCCTCGCCGATGTTTTTGCTCCACGCGACCGGTTGCCCTGCTGCGCACAGGCTTCCCACCTTGTTGGCCCACCGCTGAACGACAACAAGCATTCTGACAACGCCCGATGTTGGTACGGCGCGAAAGTGTCCGCCGCCGCGGCGATTTTGTCCGAAATCGGAGGTTAACAGACGTGCTCCTTGCGGAGTTACGAGGACCATAGTTGACCCGAAACCGACTCCGACTGTGCATCGCAGCAGACGACACGAAGCTGAATATGTTTGGGACCGCTATTCGATGCCCCTGTTGGCCACACTTGCGGCACCCGCAGGGCTTCGTCCCAAACCCGTTCACGGCTGCCGCGGCGGGCCGATTAGCGGCGTGCGAACGGGCTTTGCCAAACCAAAAAAGACGACTGTGCCGTTGCCGCCGAAGCGAGTGGAAAGCGCCGGCTCCGGAACCTTCTTGAAGCCCGCGTCCGGTCGATCCCAGTTGTTCGCCACCCACACGTCGCCGGCGGGACCAATGGCAACGTCCGTGGTGATTTGCACTCCGCCGATATAGCCGCCGGGCGGTGAGATCGGGTCGCCAGTCTTCATGCCGGGCGGGCAGGCTTCGGGACGCGCGCCGCAAAGGTGCGTGACCGAGCGGCCAAGCGCATTGGCCACCCACACGTTGTCGTCGCCGTCAATGGCAATGCCCCAGGGCGCATTGATGCTCTTGCCGCCGTCAAACGGCGGCAGGACCGTGCCGTCCGGCCGCACCATAGAGACGTCCCCGCCGGGATACTCGGACGCTATGTTAAACAGGTCGACCCACGCTTGAGCTTCGTCGTCGGCCTCTGATGCCGAGCCCAAGCCTAAGCGGCTTTCAAGCTTCGATCTCAGCATGTTCTCGATCAACGCTAGCTTCTCCCTCGCCCCGGGATGGCCGAGGGCATTGGCGACCCATGCGTTGCCGAGGCTGTCGATGGCCACGCCGCGCGGGACGAAGCCGACCTTGATCTGTTCGGCTTTGCCGGGGTCGTTTGCCGGGAAGCGCGTCACCGTGTTGCTGGTATTGGTGACCCAGATTCGATCCTGCTGATCAACGGCGAGATGGAAGGGCCCCTTGACCTGGAGCGTCCCGTCCACGGGCTTGCCGTTCACGGTGCGGCCCAGGATGCGCCCCTTCATGGCGTCTCCCTTCGGCAGATGGACGATCTGGTTCTTTCCATTGTCGAGCGCCCAGACGTCGCCACTCGGCGTGGTGATGATGCCCTGCATCGCACCCAGTTGTCCGTCGAAGCTGTAGCCGCTCTCGGGTGAAAGCGGTTTGCCCGTTTTGCGGTCGAACACGGAAATGTTCCTGGCGATCAAGCTCGTGGCCCACACCCGGTCATCGGCGCCGATGGCGATGCCGAAGCCGGGGCCGTCGATGCCGCCGCCGCGATACCCGACCGTCATCGGCGAGAGGGGCCTGCCATTCGGCGCGATCTTTGAGAGGCCGCCGCCAAACTGGTCCCAGATCGTGGACTGCGCGGCAACGAGGAAGTTGTTGTCCGACCACATGTTGCCCTCGCCATCAATAGCGATCCCACCCAGCGAGTTCATCCCGCCGCCGGCATAGACAAGCGAAAGGGTCCACGCACTCGGCGCGAAGCTGAGATAAGGGATGAAGGGCACAGCGCGCCACTTCTTCCCCGCGGGGACGGGATAGAACACGTCAAGCAGCGCAAAGAGCTTCTCTGCCTGATGCGACGGGTTGCGCGCGATATTCTGCGCCGCCGCCAGCGTGTCCGTTGGGGCCTTGCCGCCCGGAGGTGCGGCGGCTGCAAACAACTTGTTGCACGCGTCGTCGTGGACGCGCGTGATACAGCCCGTCAGCAAAATCGCCAGAGTATTGAATGTCGCCAGAGTTGTTGTCTGCGAACTGTTGAGCGGATCTTGAATTACCGGCCCTAGTCCGCCGGTTTCGAGGTCCACCAAGTTGGGCACGTTACCAGCGGCGATGCGCAGGCCCAGCGCATTGCCACTGAATGCCATGCCGTTCAGAAACTGTGCGCCCGTCCATGCGGAAGCCACGGACGTGAGTTCATTGATAGTCACGCGCTCCGGCAGCGTTGTCCCCAATGTGGCCATCAACGTGATCGCGGGATTCGGTCCTTTGTCACCGCCCACCTTTGGCTCTCCACCCTTGGCGATGAGGTAGAGCACACCGGCGTCACCCCTTCCGCCAGCGCTCGCCAAGTCAAAGCTGCCGTCCCCCCTCGTTTGTGCCTCGGCGAGTTTTTGAGGGGCACCCGGCCCAGCCGCCCAAAGAGTAACAGTAGCCTTGACGATGGGGCCACCACCGCCCTCTACTTTGCCTGCGATGTTGTCTGGTGAAGCGACGCGCTGTTGCGCCTGAGCACCTATCACCGTCAGTGCCAACAACATGCACCCCAAGAGCATCCGATGCGACGCCGCGCTTGCCTTCAGCTTTAGTGGCTTATGCATTGCTTAGTTCCTCTGCGGCCGTCGCCCGCCGATGCTTGTTGTGCCTGCGCAGGATCTTTGCCGCCGAGACCCGCGGTGGTGAGGCGGCACCACCAGCACTGTCAGCGACCAAGCCTGGGCTTGAAATTGGGAGGAACCCTGAGAGTGCCGGGTTACATCACCCAAGTCGATGGTTTCTAGCTACTGTTCACCGAACTTGCTGCTTTGTACGAGTCAGGATCTGGCACTTCTGCGACATCGCGAACGGCCGCGCTCACATCCGATCATTGGACATGAATGGACCAAAGATCCGACGCGATCTGGGGTTTTCCAGTCCGTACTTCAGTGCCGCCACTTTATGGTTCTCGACCTAGGGAACCTCTGAACAAGTCCGAGGATTCCCAAGAGCGACGAAGCAGTCCACCGTGATCGCGGCCAAGGGCAGCGGTTCGGGGGCAAATGCGGCAGATGACATTTGCGGCAGTGGGGGCTGGGTTCGGGGGCTATGCCAAGACGACGCGGCGCGCGGCGTTCCTGGCCGAGATGGACAAGATCGTTCCCTGGGCCGAGTTGCGCGCCTCGATCGAGCCCTATTATCCCAAGGCCGGGAACGGGCGCCCACCGATCCCGCTGGAGCGGATGCTGCGCATCCACTTTCTGCAGCACTGGTTCAATCTGTCCGATCCGGCAGCGGAGGAAGCGCTCTATGAATCGCCGGCGATGCGCGCCTTTGCCGCATGCGATCGGCGTGCTCAAGCGCGTGTTCGGCTTCGTCAAGGTACGCTATCGCGGGCTCGCCAAGAATGCCTGCCGTCTGCTCGTCGCCTGCGCCCTGGCCAACCTGTTCATGGTGCGGCGTCGGCTGCTGCGCCTGGCCGGCGATTGGTGAAGTCCTGCGCACGAGGGGCGTGCGCGCGAATGACATGCCCCTTGCCGCGATAGGCCTGATCGCCCCACACACGCCTTTCCTCGCCGCGCAGCAGATCGCCCAGCACCGCGCCGTCGTGGCGGGAAGACGCCTACGCGCCAAGCTCTTGTTCAAACTCGCGAACTCGATCGGTAGAACGGCTCGTGCCGGGCGGGATCGATGTAGTTTGCGTAGAATTTGCGCACGTGGGGCAGCAGGGCCTTGGAGAGCCTGCGCCGTTCCACCTCGTCATCCGTCAGCGCCCTGCTGAGATCATCGTGGAGCGCCTTCAACGCCGCGTCGCGATCGACCTTCTTGAACCTGCCGTCCCGGTAGATCACCTCTCCGTCGCACATGCTAAGCTTTACCCCCTCGGCTTTGGCGCGCTGGATGACGGCATCGAGCAGCGGCATCTCCGCATCGAGATAAGGGTACGAGATCTGCTTCCAGTCGAGCAGCACGAGATCGGCCGCCTTGCCGACCTCCAATGTGCCGATGCTCGTGCCAAAGGGTGTGGTTTTGGCGCCGCCAACGGTCGCCATACGCAGCACTTGGGCCATGGTCGGCACGTCGTCGTCGATCATGCCAGGCACCCGGTGTGCGCGCAGAACCAGCTTCATCTCCTGCAGCATGTCGCGATCGTCGTTGATGCCGGCCTCGTCGATGCCGATCGCCGTATTGATCCCGGCCGTCTCGAAATGATTGAGCGCGGCGACACCTGAGCGCAGGCGGAAGTTGGAGGAGCAATTGTGGCACACGCAGGCGCCCGCGGCCGCCATGCGTCCGATGTCCTTATCGTTGAGCCACACGCCATGGCCAAGCGTCAGGCGTGGGCCAACCATGCCGAAGCGATCAATGTACTCCAGCGCCGTGCACTTTCCACGCCGCCAAGCATATTCCTTCTGATAGGCCGTCTCGAGCAGATGCATGTGCATGAGCACGTCGTTGCTACTCGACGCATCGGAAAGAAGGGTGAGGGCCTTGTCGGAGCACCAGTGCAGGTTGGCGGGGGCGAGCTCAATCTTCACGCGGCGTTTGGCGTTGTGACGCTGATGCATAGAGACGAACAGCCCCATGATATCGTCGAGGCTCATCCTAAAGCGCGCAAACCACCGCTGCATCGGCTCCTGCAGCTCCGGGGGGAGGCCCGCTACGAACTCCTGGTCAGCTTGGTAGACGAGGCGGTTCTGGTCGCGCACGCCGAAGGCGTAGGACACACGCATGCCAATGTCCTCGTAGGCGCGTATGACCTCGGCGGTCTTGCCCTCCACCTCCGGCAGCGTGCCCGGCAGCGCGCTCTGAAGATGCTGCACCGTGGTAATGCCAGAGGCGATCATCTCGAAGGCCGAATAGAGCGTGTCGAGGTAGAGATCGACGTTGCGGAGCACAAGCCGCGTGACGAACCACAGTTCGAGCGGCATGTCGGGAGAGCCGAGTTGCACCGGTGTCAGCCCGATGTGATGGTGAGCGTTGACGAAGCCCGGCAGCAAAACCTCGTTGCCGGAACCCAGCACGGGCGCTTTAGGATGCTTACGCTTCAGATCGGCGTAGGTGCCGACCGCGGTGATGACGCCATCCTCCTGCAGCACGGCGCCGTCGGCAATCTCCTCCCATCGGAAGCGGTCGATGGTGCGCGTGATCATGGCACGACTGCGGATCAACGTGGCGGGCATGGGGCTCACCGTGCTAGTGTTGGAATGGAAGCGCAGGCTCGCACAGTTCTCATGAAGCGCATCGTTCTCGTCAACCCGAACACGACCGAGGCACTGACCACGCTGATGGTGGAGATCGCGCGCGAGCATGCGCCCACCGGCGTGCAGATCGACGGAATGACGGCCCCGTTCGGCACACCGCTCATCACGTGTGATGCAGAACTCGACGAAGCCTCAAGCGCTGTGCTGGCGCTCGCGCCGCGACTTACTGAGAACGCCCATGCGGTAATCATCAGCGCCTTTGGTGATCCGGGAGCCGACAACCTGGCATCCAAGCTGCCACTGCCGGTCGTCGGCATTGCTGAGGCCGCGATGCGGGCCGCGGCCCACGGCGGGCGCCGCTTCGCCGTCGTGACACACACGGGTCGCCTTGTGAACCGCATGGCCAGGCGGGCCGAGGAAATTGGCCTCGGCACTCGTTGCGTCGGCGTGCTGGCGAGCGAGGGCGATCCGGTGGCGCTGATGGCGAGGCCCGCAGCGCTGGAAGACGCGCTCCACGTGCTCGCCCTGCGCGCCGTGCGAGACCTTGGTGCAGAGGCCATCATCGTCGGCGGTGGCCCGCTCGGGCGCGTGGCGAAGGCGCTGCGCTACAGGTGCGGCGTGCCGGTGATCGAGGCCATCCCCGAGGCCGTCGGCCATGTTGCCGCAGTCCTTGCGGCAGGGCCTACTCGTTGAGCCCTTTGCCAGGATAGGGATGGGTCGCCACCCAGTGCCGCGCGATGTCGAGGCGGCGCGTTACCCAGACCCCGTCGTGTTTCATGATGTGGTCGAGCAGCCGCTCCAGCCCGACGGCCCGCGCTGGATGGCCGATCAGGCGCATGTGCAGGCCGACCGACATCATCTTCGGCGCGCGGGCACCCTCCTTGTAGAGCATGTCGAAGGCATCGCGGACGAAGGAAAACCACTGCTCGGAGGTGCCGACCGAGCCCGCATACTTGCCATCGTTGTTGGTGAGCGAGTACGGCACGATCAAGTGCGCCTTGCCGCTGACCGTCTTCCAGAACGGCAGCTCGTCGCCGTAGTAGTCGGAGTCGTAGAGGAAGCCGCCCTCTTCGACGACAAGGCGGCGGGTGTTGATGCCGGGCCCATAGCGGCAATACCAACCGAGCGGCCGCTCGCCCACGGTCGCTTCCAACGACCTAACCGCCTTGGCGATATGCTCGCGCTCCTCTGCCTCGGTCAGCTCGAAGTGCTTGATCCAGCGCCAGCCGTGGCTGCAGACATCGAAGTCCGAGGTACGGATGGCGTCGGCAGCGGGCTTGTGCCGCTCCAAGGCGAGGGCGCACCCGAAGATGGTCATCGGCAGCTTGCGCTCCTGGAACAGGCGCATCAGTCGCCAGAAGCCAACCCGGCTGCCGTATTCGAACAGACCCTCGCCGGCGAGATCGCGGCCTCTGACGCCCTGGCCGAGGCCGTGCGCCTCGGTGAGACCGGTCTCGGTGAAACCTTCGCCGTCCTGAATGGAGGGCTCGGAGCCCTCCTCGTAGTTCATGACGAAGTTGACGGCGAGGCGCGCGCCGTTCGGCCACTTGGGATCGGGCGGATTGGCACCGTAGCCGATCAGGTCGCGGTCGTAGGGTGCAGTCATGGGATTCGCCTCCAAAGGCTCACTGAGCGACGACGGTGATGGGCGCCGACAGGGTGAAGAATTCCTCATCTCCCTTGCCGCCGTCGAGCCACATGTAGACGGCGAAGGCCGCGGGGCGGTCGAGGATGGTGAGCGGATGGTGCCAGGTGTCGGCCTTGTAGGTGATGCCCTGGCGCGGCCCGGCAAGGAAGGCGCGAGCAGCCTTCATGTCCGGCCCACCGCCCTTCGCGTGCGGCGCTACCACCACCAGCCAGCGGCCGACCTCGAGCGGCACGAACGACTGCGATGAGAATTCGTGCCGCTCCATCTGCCGCGCTGTCAGCGGCAGCGACGATAGCTCCTCCCGGCGCGCGAGCGACAAGCTCGGTCGCGCCGCCGGCCGCAGATTGCCGAGCGCACGGTCAAAGTAGGTGCGGCCCGACGAATGCGGCACCTCGAGCACGTCGCCGAATGGCGCGAACGGCTCGGCCGCCAGGGGTTCGAGGATCAGCTTCAACTCGGCAACTCCTATATGCGCCGCGATAAGCCCACGAGGCGCTCCATGACCACGACAAGCACGACGACGCTGGCGATCAGCACGCCTGAGGCGGCGGCGACGCGCACGTCCAGCGTCGACTCCATCATGCCCCACATTCGGATGGGCAGCATGTCCGTTCGCGCGTTGGAGAGGAAGAGAGAAACGGGCACGTTGTCGATCGAGGCGATGAAGGACAGGAACGCGCCGGCCGCTATGCCTGGAGCGATCAACGGCAGAGTGATTCTTCTGAAGGTCGTGAACCGGCCCGCACCGAGGCTGGCCGAGCTTTCGAGCAGGGAGGGATCGAGTTGGGTAAGGCTCGCCATCGTCGTGCGGAACACGAAGGGCGCGATGACGACAGCGTGGCCGATCACCAGCAGCGGCAACGAGGGCCGGAAGCCCAGCAGCGAGAAGAACATCAACGTGGCGAAGCCATAGGCCAACGTCGGCAGCACCAGGGGTCCGAGGAAGCCGTTCTCCAGCGCCCGCGCCGCGACGCCGCGCTTGCCGGAGATGCCGATCGCGGCTGCAACCCCGAGCAATGTGACGAGGAGGGTCGCGCCGACCGCAACGAGCAACGTGTTGCTCGCGGCGACGTGGATATGGCGGGAGCGGATGGGGTCGAACAACGCCTCGTACCACTTGAAGGACAGGCCCGGCGGTGGAAACTTGAGCGACGGCGCGGTCGTGAGCGAGGTGATCAGGACGATCAGGATCGGGCCTACCAGGATGGCGATGGCGAGGCCGGCCAGCCCACCGATGACGAGCTTGTAGGCGACCTCGGTCGGGGTGCTGCGTCGCGCCATCAGATCATCTCCGGGCCAGGCGGGCGCCAACAGCGGCAAGCAGGCCGATACCCGTCAGCACCGTGACCAGCAGCGTCACGGCGGCGACCGCCGCGAATGGCCAGTTGTAGACCACCATCGACTGCTGCCAGATCACGCTCGGCAGGAACACGAGCCGGCCGCCGCCGATCACCGATTGCGAGATGAAGGCGGTGACGGAGCTGGCAAATACCAGCGTTGCGCCCGCCACCCAGCCGGGCAGGCTCAGCGGCAGGATCACCTGGAAGAACGTGCGCCAGCGCGAGGCGCCGAGCGCGCGCGAGGCATCGATCACGTTGGGGTCGATCGCGCGCATCACGGTGATCAGGGGCAGCAGCATCAGCGGCATCTCGATCTGCGTCAGCGCCAGCACTAGACCGAACTCGGTCTGCAGCAGGGGCAGCGGCGTGGCCGAAAGGCCGAGGGTCAGGATCGCCTGGTTGATCACCCCCTCGCGGGCAAGAATGACGATCCAGGCGAAGGTGCGCACCACAACCGAGGTCAGCAGCGGCATGATGATGATGAGCAGCAGCAGCTTCTGCACGCTGGGTCGGCTGGCGCAGAAGACCAACGCCAGCGGGAAGCTCAGCACCGTCGTGGCAAGCACGGTGACGGCGCCGAGCTGCAGCGTGCGGCCGATCACGGAGAGGTAAAAGGGATCAGAGTAGAACTTGACCCACTGGCTGCCGGTGATGCGGGTGAGGTCCGCGTCGTCGTAGAAGCTTATGGCGAAGAGCAGCAGCAGCGGCGCGGCGAAGAACACGGTGTAGGCGAGGCCGAGCGGTCCCGCCAGCCGCCATTCCACCCCATCCCTGCACGGGGCCATAGAGGCCTTCGCCTCCGCCGACCCGGTTGCCGCTACGCTCGCCACGTCGTGAAACCTTTCACGCGCTCACTTGGAGACTTCCTTGTTGAAGCGCTCGATCCAGCCGGCGCGCAGCGGATTGATCTTGCTCCAGTCGTGCGTCCGCATCTTCGAGAGCTCGTCGAGGCTCTTGATCGGCAGCTCCGCCAGCACAACGTCCTTGTTGGTCGGGATCATGCTCGACGGCGGCTTCATGAGCTGGGCCTGGACATCGGCGGACAGCGCCGCGTCGATATAGGCGTAGGCGTTTTCGACGTTCTCCGCGCCCTTGGCGATGTGCAGCGTTGTGATGAAGGTGATGGCACCCTCCTCGGGGAAGGCAAAATCGATGTCGACGCCTCGCGCCTTGAGTGAGGCGACGTTGTTGGTGTTGGTGTAGCAGATATCGATCTGGCCCTGCTGGAAGAGGCCGGGCAGGGCGGCCGGAGCCATCACAGCCGCCACCTTGGGCAGCGCCTTCTTCACCTCGACGAAGGCCGGCTCGACGTTCGTCTCCGAGCCACCATAGGCCTTGGCGATCTCGATCAGCGACAGGGTGCCGAACGTGGTCTGGAAGCCGGTGAGGCCGAGGCGAGAGACGTAGGGCTCGCCGAACAGGTCCTTCCAACTCTTCGGCGTCGGCACCTTCTTGGGATTGTAAGCAATGCCAACGATTTGGGTGTTGACGGCAACGCCGTGGGCATCGGCAAATCCGGCCGGCAGCTTGACGGCATTCGAGAGTCTGGAGGCGTCGAACTTCTCGAACAGGCCGCGCTCGATTGCCAGCGCGCGGGGGCCCGGATCAAGCACGAAGGCGTCGAAGGGCGGAGCCCCACGTGCAGCCTGCGCCTTGGCGATCTGGTCGACAGCGAACAGCGGCTCGAGCGCGAGGTCGACGTTCTTGGCCTTCTTCAGCGCCGGAGCGACGATGCTGCGGTAGGCCTCGTCCCAGGTGCCGGGATAGATCGCAGCGGTCACCGAGCCCTTGGCGAGCGCTGGCGTGGGCACAGCGGCCGCAGCGGCGAGCGAAGTCGCCCCTAAGAGAACCGTACGCCGGTCAACGTGCCTGGAAAACATCTCAATCACTCCTCTGAAGGCTTCGCTTTGGGGAACACGTTGGGCAGGCTGCCGGACGCCAGGCCGCAATAGCGGCGGCTGCCCGGCTCGTGCAGGGAGGCGCTGGCGCGACGCGACTCCACCTTGATCGTGGTTCCGTCGCGAGCGGCGACGTCGTGAATTACGTTGCCGGCCATAGGCAGGCTCAGCACCACGTCGACGGGGAAGCGATCCTCGGCCGCGGCATCGTAAAGCGCGAGCTGCTCGGGCCGGGCGGACAGCACGACGGCATCGCCGACGGCCATTTCCCGTACGCCGCGCGCGATCACCGTCGCACCTTGCGCGAGACGCACCCGGTAGCCGGCCTCCGCGCCCGCCTCGATGCGACCTTCCAGAAGACTGCAGGAGCCGACGAACGAGTTGACAAACAGCGTGGCAGGCCGGTCGTAGATGACGACCGGCACGTCAAGCTGCTCGATGCGCCCAGTGTTCATGACGGCGATGCGGTCCGAAATGCTCATGGCCTCGCTCTGATCGTGCGTGACCATGATGGCGGTCAACCCGAACTGGCGCTGCAGGCGCTTGATCTCGATCTGCATGTCGAGCCGCAGATTCTTGTCGAGGGCGGCGAACGGCTCGTCGAGCAGCAGCAGCTTGGGCCTAAGGACCAGGGCGCGCGCGAGCGCCACACGCTGCTGCTGTCCGCCTGACAGCTCGCGCGGATAGCGCGCCGCGAAAGCCTTCATCCGCACGGTGTCGAGGATGTCGAACACCTGTT
The DNA here is from genome assembly GCA_050248715.1 of Hyphomicrobiaceae bacterium. Lineage (GTDB taxonomy): Bacteria > Pseudomonadota > Alphaproteobacteria > Rhizobiales > Hyphomicrobiaceae > AWTP1-13. The sequence goes on from JBFWRV010000020.1 coordinate 41,583, forward strand.
GGTGCCGGGCGTCCCGGGCGACGCGGCGCACGGCCAGCCCGTAGGCGACGTTGTTGGCAACCGTCATGTGCGGGAATAGCGCATAATTCTGGAAGACGATGCCGACCTCACGCTGCTCCGGGGGAAGATCGTCGATGGCGGCATCGCCGATGATGACGCGGCCCGCGGTCTGGCGCACAAACCCGGCGATGATCCGCAGCAGTGTGGACTTGCCGCATCCGGAGGGGCCGACGAGGGAGATCAGCTCTCCGTCGCGCACCTCGAGGGTCACATTGTCCACGGCCAGTCCGATGCCGTAGCTGTGTGAGATACCGTCGAGTGTGAGGGCGCTACGAAGCGTACGCGCCGGCATTTGCAGCATGGACGTGCGCGACCCCCTGGCATGCATCGCGTGCCTTCGGGACAGGCCAGGCGCCGCGCCGGCTGCTCATCCCTGAAGCGTTCCGCGAGCTTAGCACCGGTCTGGGGCAATCGGGAGGGATTGCTGCACCGGAAGCGCTCAAATTTTGCTCAGACTCTGCCTGTCCGCGAGGGGAGCGCTCAGGTCGCGGGCAGAGCGGCGCTCGAAGCGACAGTTTCTACCGCAGCGCGACAAGCGCATGCTTGGCGATATCGATCCGACGCGCCACCCATGCTTGGTCCCCGAGGCCACTCACGAGGTCCATGATCCGCTCCGCAGCGCGGAACCGCGCGGGCCGGCCGCAGATACGCAGGTGGAAGCCAATGTTGAGCAGCCGGCTCTTGCCGCGATCCGCTTCCCCCAGCAGCACGTCGACAGCGTCCCGCACGTAATCGACGAACTCCTCGCTCCGGCAGAAGCCGTTGGGGTGGAAGAACTTCATGTCGTTGCTGTCGAGAGCGTAGGGGATGACGAGCAGCGGGGCCCCCTGTCGCGGAGCATCCCAGTACGGCAGATCATCGTCAAACGCATTCGACGTGTAGAGAAAGTCGCGCTCGGCCAGGAGGTCGCGCGTCCAGATGCTTTCACTACCGCGGCAGAAAAAGCCGTAGGGCCTCGTCCCCGTTATTTGCTCGGTGACGCGGATGCATTGGTCGAGGTCTGCCGCCTCCTCGTTGCGGCTGTGATAGTCCGCATGCGGCCTCCAGCGCCACCCGTGGCAGGCCGGCTCGTGTCCACGCCTGGTGATCTCCGCTGCCAGGGTCGGCACACGTTCGATGGCGCGCCCGCAGCAGAAGAACGTTGCGGGAAGCGAGCGCGCCTCGAGAGCGTCGAGAAAGCGCCACAGGCCCGCGCGCATGCCGTAAGCGAAAATCTGCTCCTGACCCATGTCGCGGACTCCGGGCTCGACGACGCTCAGCACCTCGCCGACGCGCTCGGTCGTGGGATCACCATCGCCGACCTGCTGCTCCGCACCCTCCTCGAAGTTAATGACGAGCGAGATGGCGAGCCGTGCGCCGTTGGGCCAGATGATGTGTGGGCCCTGGCCACCGTATCCGATCAGATCGCGCATTGCCCGTTTCCCTAATGAGAAGCTAGAGACAACCATACACTTTGCAGAGACCGTTCGCGCCAACGATGCGGAGGCAAGTTGAAGGTCTCCAACGCGGGCAGAAGTATGCTGCCGGGTTGGTCGCCAGCGATGTCCCCGATCGACGCGCGGCTCGGTGGATGCCGCGGCCGTTGGAGCAGGTGCCCTGGCTGCCGCGGCGGGCGCAGCCGTAGCGATCCTTGGCTCTGACCGTGTACCCGGCGCCGCAGACACCGCAGGTGAGCAGCCATGACAGCAGAAATCGAGGTCGGTGCAGATCATTGAGCGGCTTTGTTGCGTGGGGTCCGTCAGCGGTCGTGCCACCTCCGCTTGCCGGCGTTTCGGCGCGACCTCTCCGGTAAGGCGCGAGCTTGGCCGGCGTACTTCGCCGGGCGCTGGGCCATGCTACGCGTCCAAGCTTTCCGAGCTCCCGCGGTCAGAGTGGCACGATAATGGATGTGCCCGACGCTGCCATGCGCAGTCATACGACGAGCTTGAACGTCTCGCCGTCGCGGACGACGCGACCTGCGGTCGGGCCAGCGAAGTGCGTCCCGATCACAAGTACGGGCCCGCCCGCAAGCTCGCCGAAGATGCGGCGGCGTGTGTCCTCGGCTGCCGCCGGGTCGCAGTCGGCGGTTGAGGACCACTCCGGGTGCGCCATCTGGCAAGGGTGATGGGCGAAGTCGCCGGTGATCATGGCGCGACTGCCCTTCGATTCAATCAAGACGCTGGCGTGGCCGGGTGTGTGCCCCGTGCTTGGCATTAGCCGGATCTCGCGGCAGATCTGATGGTCCCATTCGACGAGGTCCGCGAGGCCGCACTCGAAGACCGGTCGTATGCTGTCCGCGAACACGGGCTGCATGTCGACGCGCTCAGTCTGCGTGCTCCAGTGCTCGTACTCGACTCGGCCGAACAGGTAACGGGCGTTGGAGAAAGTTGGGACCCACCGACCGTCAACCAGCATTGTGTTCCACCCGACGTGATCGACGTGTAGGTGGGTGCACAGCACCGTATCAATGGTCTCTCGCGGAAAACCGGCCGCGGCCATGTCTTCGAGGAACCGTCCCTGCCGATCGTTCCAGGTCGGGATGCGGCGGTCCCTCTTGTCGTTGCCGAGGCAGGTATCGACGATGATGCGCCGCCCGGGCGCCTCGACGACAAGCGCGTGGATGCTCATCTTGAGGCGACCTTCCGCGTCGGCGAAGTGCGGGATCAGCCAGGAGATGGGCAGGATGGCCTCGCGCGTCGCCTGGGGCAGGATGAACCGGCTGCCGCCCGTGGTCTCAAGCTCGATGACCTTCGTGACGGTGACGTCGCCGATCTGCCATTTCATTGTCCGGCTCCCCATGGGCGCCCACTGCCCGGCCGCGAGCATATCGACGTTGTCCGCCTCGCGCGAGGACGCGCATCCCGGCCAGCGTAGACCTGGGCGCACCGTCGAGGCATGATGGGGCAATATCAGTGAGGAGATGTTCCGTGGCGACGGCATTTGAAGAGGTCATGGGCATTCGCGCGGGCTTCGCTAGGCTCGCGCCGCCACAATTCGGCGAGGTGACGATCACAGGCACGGACCCCGTATTCTCGACTCGGTTCAAGATCGCGGAGACCTGTGCCGCTGTCCTCGGTGGTGTCGGCGTCGCCATCTCCGATATCTGGGAGGCGAAGACCGGCCGACGCCTGGAACTCTCGATCGACGCGCGCCATGCAGCAGCCGGGCTGCGCAGCTCGAGCTACCTGCAGCGTCCCGGCCCGGAGGGAACGTTCAAGCCGGTCGTCAACAAGAACCATGAGGCGATGCGGGCGATCACGCAACCGTGGCCGACCAGGGACGGGCGCTGGGTGCTGCCGCATTTCGGCCTGCCGAACCTGCAGACAAGGATGCAGAAGGTGCTCGGCTGCGAGCCCAACCCTCAATCGGTTGCGAAGGCTGTGGCCAGATGGGATGCGCTCGATCTCGAGGCGGCCATCGACGAGGCGCGTGTGTGCGGCGGCATGGTGCGCGCGAACGAGGAATGGCTCGCACATGCCCACGGGCAGGTGCTCGCCGCCAAGCCCATCGTCGAGATCATCAAAGTTGGCGAGAGCGATCCGGAGCCGTTGCCGAAGGGTGGCAGGCCCTTGAGCGGCATTCGCGCCTTGGACCTCACGCGCATCCTGGCTGGCCCGATGGCAGCACGTACGCTGGCTGAGCATGGCGCCGACGTGCTGATGGTCACCGCAGAGCGCCTGCCGCAGATCGCGGAGCACGTCCTCGATACCAGTCACGGCAAGCGCAGCTGCTTCCTCGACCTGGCCCGCCGCGAGGACGCCGACCGCTTGCGAGCGTTGGTGCGCGGGGCCGATGTCTTTTCGCAGGGCTACCGCCCCGGCATGATTGCCAAGCTCGGATTTGGTCCTGAGGAGGTTGCGGCCCTTCGGCCGGGGATCGTGTATGCCTCTATCAACTGCTACGGCGCTGACGGACCCTTCAGTCATCGCGGCGGCTGGGAGCAGGTGGCGCAGACCATGACTGGTCTCTGTCATGAAGGGCGAACCAGCGAGCGCCCCGATGGTCCCGCTCTGTTGCCCGCGGCAGCCTGCGATTACACCACCGGCTATCTTGCCGCCTACGGTATTCTGCTGGCGCTCGCCAAGCGGGCGCGGGACGGCGGTAGTTATCATGTGCGTGTGTCGCTGTGCCAGTCGGGCATGTTCATCTATCGCCAGGGCAAAGTGGTATTCCCCGGGGTGGGCCTCGATCTCTCTGCTGACGAGCTCGATGTGATCCGCATCGAGAGCCGGCCCAAGAGCGGCCCGCTGCGGCACCTGGGCCCGGTCCTCAAATTCTCCGAGGCGCGACCTCATTGGACCCGGCCGACACCGCAGCTGGGCGGCGATGCGCCCGAATGGCTGGAGGTTGGCGCTCGAGCCGCCGCCGAGTAGGGATTGCCGGCCTATTTGAGCTGGATGGAGAAGGCGAGCATGGGCAAGCTGGACGGCCGTATCGCCATAGTGACTGGCGCCAGCCGGGGCATCGGCGAGGAGATCGCACGATTGTTCGCCAGCGAAGGAGCGCGGGTCATCTGTGCCGCAAGGACGCTGAATGACGGCGATCACCGCTTCCTGTCGGGATCGCTGTCGGCCACGGTCGGCAAGATCAAGGAGGCCGGTGGAGAGGCAATCGCGGTCGCGGTCGACATCTCCAGAGAGGAAGACTGCCAGAGGCTGGTCGAGACCGCACGGGAGGCGTTCGGCACGGTCGACATCCTGGTCAACGACGCGGCGCTCACCTACTACAAGCCCATCATCAATTACAACGTGAAGCACTGGGTCAAGGCATTCGCCGTCAACGTGCACGGCCCCTTCATGCTGTCGCAGCTGGTGCTCCCCGGCATGATCGAGCTGCGCCGCGGGGCGATCGTAAACATCTCGTCCGGGTCGGCTATCGGCCCGGGCAGGGCCCCCTTCACCGGCGCCCGGCCGGCCAACGGCGGCACCATGTACGGCGCCACGAAGGCGGCGCTGGAGCGATTCACGCAGGGGCTCGCGCAAGAGGTGGCCGAGCAAGGTATCGCCGTTACCGCTGTCTCTCCCTCGAAAACCGTTGCCACGCCCGGCACCGTCTATCACAAGCTCATGAAGAGCATGGACGATCCCAGCGGCGAGCCGACCACCTTCATGGCACGCGCGGCGCTGCTGCTGGCGAGCGAACCCGCCGACAAGGTCAACGGCCGCGTCACCTACAGCCAGCAGATCCTGGGCGAGTACGGCCTCATCGACAAACCTACCGGCCGCGGTGTGACGACCAACGGCTCGGGCTATTCGCAGATCTGAGCGCAAGGAGACGCAGCATGTTCATCCGCGCCGTAGAGCCCAACCGCAAACTCGACGCCTTCCGTGCCGAGGTATGCGCCTTCTGCGAGCGCGAGATGCCGACCGAGGTGCGCCGCAAGCAGGCGCGTGGCCAGCATCTCGAGCGCCAAGAATATGACGCCTGGCTGAAGCGGCTGGGCTCGCGCGGCTGGCTGACGGGCAAGTGGCCGAAGGAGCACGGCGGGCTCGGCTGGACCCCCGAGCAGTTTCTCGCCTTCCAGGAGGAGTTGGGGCGTGCTGGCGCACCGCCGCTCATCTCGTTTGGCCCGACCATGGCCGGTCCCGTGATCTACACCTTCGGCACGCCCGAGCAGAAGAAGAAGTACCTTTCCGGCATCATCAGGAACGAGACCTGGTGGTGCCAGGGCTACTCGGAGCCCGGCGCTGGCTCCGACCTTGCCAGCCTCAAGACGCGCGCAGTCCGAGACGGCGACGCCTACGTGGTCAACGGCCAGAAGATCTGGACGTCGATGGCACACTGGGCCGACATGATTTTCGCTCTCGTGCGCACGGATGCCGGCGCCAAGAAGCAGGAAGGCATCTCGTTCCTGCTGATCGACATGAAGTCTCCCGGCATCACGGTGCGGCCGATCATCGGCATCACGCTCGGGCATCATCTCAACGAGGTGTTTTTCGAGAATGTGCGGGTGCCGGTCGAGAACCGGATCGGCGAGGAGAACAAGGGCTGGACCTACGCCAAGTTCCTGCTCGCCAACGAACGGGTCGGCAATGTCGACATCGCCAAGGTCGAGTCCTACCTGGCCCAGATCAGGCGGCTTCTCGACGAGACGAAGGACGGTGGGAAACCGCTCAGCCAGGAGCCGCTGTTCCAGCGGAGGCTGGCGGAGCTCGAGGTCGGCCTGGCGACCGTGAAGGCGCTGATGGCCGACCAGCTCGCCGCCGCGAGAGCCAGCGGCGCGCCCTCGCTGATGGGGGCTGCCGCTCTCAAGCTGCGCGGCACCGAATTGGTGCAGGCCATCCTGCAGACCGGGCTCGAGGCGCTGGGCCGGCACGGCATGGTCTACCAGAGCGATGCCCTCCATGCCGGCTGGAACGGCGAGCTGATCGGGCCGGAGGAATCGGCCGACGTCATCTACGAGCACCTCTATCGCCGTGCCGCCACCATTTACGGCGGCTCGAGCGAGGTGCAGAAGAACATCATCGCCACGGGCGCACTCGGGCTCTGAGGAACGAGGGTAGGGGATGCCAAGCCTTTCCAGCGAGGAGCGCCAGCTCCTCCATGACAGCCTGAACGAGTTCCTCGCTGAGAACTACGGCTTCGAGCGCTGGAGGAAGCTCGCGCGCGGACCGGAGATGGAAGGCTTCGGGCGGGCCGAATGGGCGAAGTACGCCGAGCTCGGTTGGCTCGGCGTCGCATTGCCCGAGCAGGCCGGCGGGGCTGGCGGGGGTATGACGGAACTCGGCATCGTCATGGCGGGCGCCGGTCGCCACTTGGTGCTGGAGCCGCTCCTCGGCACGATCGTGCTCGGTGCCGGTGCCATCGAGCTGGCCGGCACGCCAGAACAGCGTGAGAAATTGCTGCCGCAGATCGCGGGTGGAAAGCACCTGATGGCCTTCTGTCACGCAGAGCCCGGCGCGGGCTACGCCCGCAACTGGGTGCGCACCGTAGCCAGGAAAGCCGGCTCCGGCTTCGTCATGGATGGCGAGAAGAGCTTCGCGATCGGTGCGCACGCGGCAGACACGCTCGTGGTCTCCGCGCGCATCGGATCGGACCAGGGCCCGGTCGGGCTCTTTCTCGTCCCGCGCACTGCAGAGGGCGTTCGACTCAATGTCGCGCCTGCGCTCGATGGCCGGCTCGGTGCAACCGTGGGTCTCGTTGGCGCGAAAATCGCTTCTGGGGCCAGGCTTGGAGACCGCGACGAGGACATGCTCGGTGTGATCGATCGCTTGAGCGACCGTGGCGCGATTGCAGTTTGTGCGGAGGCATGTGGCGCCATGGCGGCAGTGACGCACGCGACGGTCGAATACCTGAAGACCCGGCAGCAATTCGGCCAGCCGCTGTCCAAGTTCCAGGTGCTGCAGCACAGGCTCGTGGACATGAGCGTCTCCGGCGAGGAGGCGCGAGCCGTCGTGCACGCTGCGCTGCAGGCGCTCGACGATGGCACCTCCGGTGCGCAGCGAACGGTATGGGCGGCAAAAGCCCAGACTGCACGCGCGGCCCGGTTCGTCGGGAGCCAGGCCATCCAGCTGCACGGCGGCATGGGCATGACCGACGAGCTCGCGATTGGCCATTACTACAAGCGGCTCACGCTGTGCGAGACGCTGTTTGGCGATGGAGAATGGTACTTGCAGCGGATCGGTGCCGCTGCGACCGCGCCCGTCGTTTCCGTGTAGGTGGCCGACGTTGCGCGAAGCACACATCGCATGACTCATGGCGTGGGGCAGGTATCCTCAGACGTATGATTGACGTCCGCACCGCTTCGCGCCAACTTTTCGACAGATTGCGCACGAGTGGAGGAGCTTCGACCAGATGAGTCTTAAAGGCATGGCCTACATCGTCGGAGCCTACGAGCACCCGACGCGAAAGGCACCCGACAAATCGCTGGCGCAGCTGCATGCCGAGGTTGCCAAGGGCGCGCTAGATGACGCAGGATTAAGCAAAAGTGACGTCGACGGCTATTTCTGCGCTTCGGGCGATACGCCGGGCCTGGGTGGCCTGTCGATGATCGAGTACATGGGGCTGAATCTCCGCCACATCGATGCGACCGACACCGGCGGTTCCTCCTATAACGTGCATGTCGGCCATGCGCTCGAGGCGATCGCGGCGGGACGCTGTAACGTCGCGCTCGTGACGCTCGCGGGAAGGCCGCGCTCGGAGGGCATGGCGACCGGCACCGCGCCGCGCATGGGCAACGCGCAGCAACCTGACGTGCAGTTCGAGTTCCCCTACGGACCGGCAACCGCCAACATGTACGCCATGGCAGCCCGCCGCCACATGCATGAGTTCGGCACCACGTCCGAGCAACTCGCCTGGGTGAAAGTAGCTGCATCCCACCACGCACAACACAATCCCCAGGCGATGCTGCCGAAGGTGGTGACGGTCGAGGAGGTTGTGAATTCTCCAATGGTCGCCAATCCGCTGCATCGGCTCGACTGCTGCGTCATCTCGGACGGGGGCGGCGCGCTGGTGATCGCCAGGCCCGAGATCGCAAAGAGCCTGAAACGCCCGAAGGTGAAGATCATCGGCGCCGGTGAGGCCAACAAGATCCAGGGCGGCGGCGTCGGTCTTGACCTCACCTATTCCGGTGGCCGCGACTCGGCCAAAGCTGCATTCGAGATGGCAGGCGTGAAGCCATCCGACATCAAATACGCGTCGATCTACGACAGCTTCACCATCACGGTGGTAATGCAGATCGAGGACCTCGGCTTCTGCAAGAAAACCGAGGGCGGCAAGTTTGTCGCGGACGGCAACTTGATCTCCGGTATCGGCAAGCTGCCCTTCAACACGGATGGTGGCGGGCTCTGCTCCAACCATCCGGGCAACCGCGGCGGCATGACCAAGGTCATCGAGGCGGTCCGGCAGGCGCGGGGCGAGGCCCACCCGAAGGTGCAGGTCAAGAACCACGACATCGTTTTGGCGCACGGCACGGGCGGCTCGCTCGCGACACGCCACGTCGGGTCAACCGTTATTCTCGAACGGGAGTAGAGGATTATGGCCGAGAAAATCTATCCAGCGGTTCCCCCGACGCCCGGCAGCGAGCCCTACTGGGAAGGCGCGAAGGCCGGCAAGCTGTTGGTCAAGTGGTGCCAGGACTGCAGGAAGCCCCACTACTATCCGCGCGGCGTCTGCCCGCACTGCCTCTCCACCAACCTCGAGTGGAGGGAGGCCAAGGGGACCGGCGAAATCTACACCTACTCGATCATGCACGCTGCCAAGCCTGCCTACGTCATCGCCTATGTGACGCTCGACGAGGGTGTCTCCATGCTGACCAATATCGTCGAGGTCGACCCGGCGAAAGTGAAGGTCGGGCAGAAGGTGAAGGTGGTCTTCAAGCCGAGCGAGGGTGACGGCAAGTTGCCCTGCTTCACTCCGGTCTGACCCGCACCTGGACGAAGCACGGCCAAGCAGTGCAACGCAAACAAAGGACCCAACTGGGGAGACGCCCATGAATCTCGAAGGCAAAGCGGGCATCGTGACGGGGGCCGGTCGCGGCATTGGCCGCGGCATCGCGCTGCTGATGGCCAAGGAAGGCGCCAAGGTCGTCGTCAACGACCCCGGCGCCGGTCGCAACGGCGAGGTCACGGACGAGCGCCCCGCCGACGAAGTAGTGGCGGAGATCACTAAGGCCGGCGGCAAGGCGATCGCCAACTACGACTCGGTCGCCAACTACGTCAGCGCCGGCCTGATGGTGAAGCAGTGCGCCGAGACCTTCGGCAGGATCGACTTCGTTGTCAACTCGGCCGGCATGCTGCGCGAACGCATGATCTGGAACATGACCGAGGACGACTTCGACGCCGTCATTTCCGTGCATCTGAAAGGCACATGGAATATGTGCCACCATGCCATCAAGCTCATGCGCAGCGAACGCTTCGGTCGCGTCGTCAACTTTTCCTCGGACGCCTTCAAAGGCTCGGTCGGCCAGTGCAACTACGCGGCCGCCAAGGCCGGCATCATCGGCCTGACGCGAACGATTGCGCGCGAATGCGGCCGCTACGGCATCACGGCCAACTCCATGTGCCCGTTCGCCGCCACCCGCATGACGGTCAACGATGCCGTCATCGCCAACTGGAAGCGCCGCGTCGAAAGCGGGCTGCTCACGCAAGCCGAGTTCGAGACGCGCATGAAGATGCCGGGGCCCGAGTTCGTAGCGCCGATGGTCGCCTACCTCTGCACGGACGCGGCCAAGGACATTAACGGTCAGATCTTCCACACCGAGAAATCCCACTATCACACCTACTACTACGGCGAGGTCGCGCGCTCGATCTACAAGTATGAGAACAACGGCGAGTTCACGGTTGACGAGCTGATCGACCTCATTCCGACCTCCCTGATGGCCGGCATCCCGAACGTTGCTCCGGCGGAGGAGACCTGAGCTTGCCGAACTGATGCCTGACTTCGGGCCGCTCCGGGTCAAGAGCCCGATGCCGCCTAGGAAGCCCCCGATCGCAGTTTGAATCGCCAATGCAGCGACCGGGCGGGTCGTGCCGGCTCGGGGCCGATGCAATGCAGCATTGGGGGCACATGGTGCACGGTTGCCTAACTCGCGCCGCCCCCGTAGCCTTGTCCCCGATTGAAAGTCTGCGCGTCGTATGCGCCTGATCCGACGAACCGCGACCCGGGAAGCGCAGTATGGCCGAACCGGTTCTGGCACTTGATGACCTTGTCGTGCGTTTTCGCCTGCGGCGCGGCGAGCTGACGGCTGTCGACGGCGTGTCCTTCACGGTGCATCGCGGTGAGACCTTCGGCCTCGTCGGCGAGTCTGGATCGGGCAAGTCCGTGACCGCGCGCTCCATCATGCGGCTAATTCCCGAGCCCCCGGCCGAGATTCCGCGCGGCCGCATCGTCTTCGAAGGTCGCAACATACTGGAGCTGAGCGACGGGGAGATGCGCGCGGCGCGCGGAAAGCGCATCGCCATGGTGTTCCAGGAGCCGATGAGCGCACTCAATCCGGTGTTCACGGTCTGCGCCCAGATTTCCGACGCCCTGCGCACCAACCTCGGCCTGTCCAGACAGGAGGCGCGCGAGCGCGTGGTCGAGTTGCTGGCTCTGGTCGGCATCCCCTCCCCTCGCAAGCGGCTCGACAGCTACGTGCACGAGTTCTCGGGCGGCATGCGTCAGCGCGTGATGCTGGCGATGGCGTTAAGCTGCAATCCGCACTTCCTGATCGCAGACGAGCCGACCACGGCACTCGATGTAACGATCCAGGCGACGATCCTGGAGCTCATAACCGGCATGATCGATCGCTTCGGCATGTCGTTGATTTTCATAACCCACAATCTGGGGGTGGTTGCACATGCCTGCGACACGATCGGCGTGATGTACGCTTCGCACCTGGTCGAACTCGGCCCCACGCGCGAGATCTTCCGCAACCCGCAGCATCCCTATACGGTCGGCTTGCTGAACTCGATCCCGCGGCTCGACACGCAGACCAAGTACCTGACGCCGATCGCCGGCACGGTATGCAACATGATGGACCCGCCCTCGGGCTGCAAGTTCCATCCGCGCTGCGCCCACGCCATGAGCATCTGCAAGCGCGAGAGGCCGGCAGTGCGCGGGATCGCTCCAGGGCATCACGCGGCGTGCCACCTGCACGGGCCGTGACGCCATGACGTCCGCGGACACGCTGCTTGAAGTCAAGGGCTTGACCAAGCACTTCGCGCTGCACGCCGACATCTACTCCAAGCTGGCGGGCAGGAAGGCTCAGTTGCTGAAGGCGGTCGACGGCATCGACTTCCATATCCGCCGCAGCGAGACGCTGGGCCTTGTCGGCGAAAGCGGTTGTGGCAAGTCGACTACGGCCCGGCTGGTGACACGGCTGGTCGAACCCACCTCGGGCGAGGTCAGGCTCAGGAACGAGGACTTGCTGTCCTTCTCTTCGGCGCGCATGAAAGACACGCGCAGGGAGATCCAGCTCGTCTTCCAGGATCCCTACAGCTCGCTCAACCCTCGCAAAACGATCATGCACACGTTGAGCCGGCCGATGGAGATTCATGGCCTGGCAAGAACGTGGGCGGACAAGCGCCTCCGGGTACTGGAATTGCTGCGTCGGGTCGGGCTGGGCGTCGAGCACATAGATCGCTATCCGCACGAATTCTCGGGCGGTCAACGCCAGCGTATCGCCATCGCTCGGGCACTGTCAGTCGACCCTGAGTTGGTAATCGGCGATGAGCCGGTCTCGGCACTTGACGTGTCGATACAGGCGCAGATTCTCAACCTGCTCAGGAGCCTGCAGGAAGACCTGGGACTCACCTACCTGTTCATCGCCCATGACCTCAGCGTGGTCCGTCACATCAGCGATCGCGTCGCGGTGATGTACGTCGGCAAGATCGTCGAGATGGGACCGGCAGCCCTGCTGTTTGCCGATCCTCTTCACCCCTACACCCGCGCCCTGCTGGCGGCCGTGCCTGCGGCCGATCCTGACAGGCCACCGCCCAGGTTGACCTTGCAGGGCGAAGTCTCGACGCCGATCGACCCTCCGCCCGGCTGCCGTCTGTGCGGGCGCTGTCCGCGGCAGACGGCAATCTGCACCGAGGTCTCTCCGCCCCTGGTCGATGTCGGGGGCGGGCGGCAGGTCGCCTGCCACAATCTCTAGGGCATGGTAGCGCCCTTGCCCGCCGCCCTCACCAAGCGGACGTCAACTGTCAAACGTCCAGATTCGCCACGGCGAGCGCGTTCTCCTGGATGAACTCGCGGCGGGGCTCGACGATGTCGCCCATCAGGCGCGAGAAGATCTCGTCGGCCTCGCCGAGGTCGCCGATCTTCACCTGCAGCAGCGTGCGCACGTCACGGTTGAGCGTGGTCTCCCAGAGCTGCTCGGGGTTCATCTCTCCCAGGCCTTTGTAGCGCTGCATGCTGATGCCCTTGCGGCCGGCGTCGTAGACGGCATCGAGGAGGCTGCGCGGGCCGAAGACGGGCGTTTCGGCGTCCTTGCGCTTGAGCCGCGCGGGCAGGCCGTACACCTCCTGCAGATGCGCGTGGCGTTCGCGCAGGCGGCGGGCATCGAGCGAGCCTATGAGCGGCCGGTCCAGCGTGTGCACCTCGGTGACTCCGCGCACCTCGCGCCGGAATACGTAACCCTCGTTGCCGAGCCGTCCGGTCCAACCACCCTCCGTTTCCTCCGCCAGCGCATCGAGCCGCTTGGCGACAGCGGCCGCGGCCGCATTGGCGTGCTCGGCCGACTGCAGCAGGGAGGGATCGAACGCGCCGCCTACAGCAGCCTGCTCGACGACGAAACGGGCATAACGCGAGTGCACCTCCTCGATTACCTTGGCGACGGCGCGCGCCTGCTCCACGATGTCGCGCAGATCTCGCCCAGCGCGCACTTCGCCTGAGCCCAGGTGCAGAACCGCATCCTCGAGGCCGGCATCGATGAGGTAGTCCTCGAACGCACGCTGATCCTTGAGGTAGGTCTCCGACTTGCCTCTGCTCACTTTGTAAAGCGGCGGCTGGGCGATGTAGAGGTGACCCTTCTCCACCAGCTCCGGCATCTGCCGATAGAAGAAGGTCAGAAGCAGCGTGCGGATGTGGGCGCCGTCGACGTCGGCGTCCGTCATGATGATGATCTTGTGGTAGCGCAGCTTCGACAGATCGAAGTCGTCGCGGCCGATGCCGGTGCCGAGCGCGGTGATGAGCGTGCCGATCTCCTGGCTCGACAGCATTTTGTCGAAGCGGGCGCGCTCCACGTTCAGGATCTTGCCGCGCAGCGGCAGCACGGCCTGGAACTCGCGATTGCGCCCCTGCTTGGCCGAGCCGCCGGCGCTGTCGCCCTCCACGATGAACATCTCGGTGTTGGCGGGGTCGCGGTCCTGGCATTCGGCGAGCTTGCCGGGCAGCGAATTGATATCCAGCGCTCCCTTGCGGCGCGTGAGCTCGCGCGCCTTGCGCGCGGCCTCGCGCGCGGCAGCCGCCTCCACCACCTTGGTGAGGATGACGCGGGCCTCCTTCGGGTGCTCCTCGAACCATGCGGCGAGCTGGTCTCCGACCACGCCCTCGACCACCGGCTTGACCTCGGAGGAGACGAGCTTGTCCTTGGTCTGGCTGGAGAACTTGGGATCGGCCACCTTCACGGAGAGCACCGCCGTCAGACCCTCGCGCGCGTCCTCCCCCGATAGCGACACCTTCTCCTTCTTGGTGATGCCTGTCTCCTCCGCGTACTTGTTGATGACGCGCGTGAGCGCCGCCCGAAACCCGGCAAGGTGTGTGCCGCCGTCGCGCTGAGGGATGTTGTTGGTGAAGCAGAGCATTTGCTCGTGGTAGGCATCGTTCCACCAGAGGGCCGCCTCGACGCCTGTGTCCTCTCGCTCGCCACCGATCAGGATCGGGGCATCGATCAGGCCTACCTTGGAGCGATCGATGTAGCGCACGTACTCGGCAAGGCCGCCCTCGTAGCGCATCACCTCGGACTTCTTGTCCGCGTGGCGTTCATCCTTCAGAATCACGCGCACGCCCGAGTTGAGGAAGGCCAACTCGCGCAGTCGGTGCTCGAGCGTCGGGTAGTCGAACTCGGTGACGTTGTGGAACGTGTCGAGACTGGGCCAAAAGGTCACCTCAGTGCCCCGCTCGCCGCCCGCATCACCCAGCACCTTGAGGGGGGCTTCGGTTGCGCCGTTGCGGAAGCGCACGAAATGCTCCTTGCCGTCGCGCCAGATCTTGAGCTCGAGCACGGTCGAGAGCGCGTTGACGACGGATACGCCCACGCCATGTAGGCCGCCCGACACCTTGTAGGGATTCTCGTCGGCTCCGTCGCCGAACTTGCCGCCGGCGTGCAGTTGCGTCATCACCACCTCGGCGGCCGAGATGCCCTCCTGGGGATGAATGTCCGTCGGAATCCCGCGCCCGTTGTCGCGCACGGCGCACGAACCATCCGCGTTCAGAGTAACGACGACCTCTGTGGCGAACCCGGCCAGCGCCTCGTCGATGGCGTTGTCGACGACCTCGTAGACCATGTGATGCAGGCCGGAGCCGTCGTCGGTGTCGCCGATATACATCCCGGGGCGCTTCCGCACCGCGTCGAGGCCCTTCAACACCTTGATGGCGTCAGCCCCGTATTGCTGCGAGCCGTTGGCTTTCTTGGCGGGCTCTGCGCTCATTCTCGGTCGTCCTTTTCGGGGATTTTTTGCAGGCGCGAAGAATACACCAACCCGCCCCCGGACGCACGCGAAAAGAGGCCGTGTTCGAACGCCGCAATATATTGTTTTTCAAAGAAAAATACGCAGAGCCTAGGTCCCTGGAGCGCCGCGCGCCAAAGCGGCGAGACGAGCCTCCTCCACGCGGTAGAATTGGGCCCTGCCGGCAAGGGCGGAGAATGCATCCACATCGGTGCCGGACATCCAGGCCTGGCAGCCCAGGGCGACGATCTCGTCGAACAAGGCAGCCCTGCGCGAGGGGTCCAGATGCGCGGTGATCTCGTCGAGCAGCAGGAGCGGCCTTGCTCCGTCTCGGCGCGTGCAAACGAGGTCGCAATGGGCGAGGAGCAGGCCGATCAGCAGAGCCTTCTGCTCGCCTGTCGAGCACACCTTCGCCGGCAGCTCCTTGGGCCCGTGACCGACCGCCAGATCGGACCGGTGCGGCCCCTCCAAGGTGCGCCCCGCTGCGCGATCGCGCTCACGTCCGCTGGCCAGCTGCGCAAAGTAGTCGTCCTCGACCTCGATGGCTGGCTTGGCGCTGAGCGCGGCCTCGAGCGGGCCAACCAGGGCGAGTTCGGCCCATGGGAAAAGCGCGCCGGCGCCCGCATCGCGGCGTGCCAGGATCGCGGCCGACAGCTCGGTGACGGCCACCACGCGTGCAGCCGCAATGGCCACGCCCGTGTCTGCCATTATTCGCTCCAGCCCGGCAAAGCGCGCGCCGTCGCGAACGTCCTCTGCCAGCAGCCGGTTTCGCTGCTGCATGGCGCGCTCAAACTTGCCGACGAGCGGGCTGTAACCGGGATCGAAGCCGGCGATTAGGCGATCTAGGAAGCGCCGTCGATCTGATGCAGGACCCGTGAACAGGCCATCCATGGCCGGGGTGAGCCACACCATGTCCACATGATCGGCAAGTACACCCGAGCCCGATTGCGTCTCCCCGTCGATGCGCACGATGCGTCCGGACCCGCGCCGCGCATCGCTATCGGGCACGTCCGCCAATCCCGTGCCGATGTCGATCGCTTGCAGCGGCGTGACAAGGCGTGCCGCCACGGCCCAGCGCTGCGCGCCGACGCGGGCAAGCTCGGGATAGGGGGCACGCCGCAGACCCTGGCCCGATGTGAGCAGCGACAACGCCTCGAGCAGATTCGTCTTGCCCGAGCCGTTGGCGCCGGTCAGCACCACCGGCGCCGGCCCGACGCTGATGGACAGGCTCTTGTAGTTGCGAAAGTCGGTCAGCTGCAGGCGCTCGATCCAGACCTGCGTGCGCGAAGCGGCAGCGGTTGGTGCGCCTCGGCCGACGGCGCCGTCCCGATCGATTGGCGCCACCTCGCCGACCCGGCTCACAGCCCGCATCAGACACGCATCGGCATCAGGACATAGAGCGCACCTTCGTCGCTGTCGTCCTTGACCATGGTCGGCGAGCCGGGATCGGCGAGCTGGAAATGCGCCGTCTCGCTCTCGAGCTGCCCCGCGATGTCGAGCAGGTAGCGGGCATTGAAACCGATCTCGAGCGGCGTCGAGTCGTAGTCGACGGGAAGCTCCTCGACTGCACTGCCGCCCTCGGGGTTGTTCACGGACAGGATCAGCTTGTCGCCGTTGATGTTGAGCTTCACGGCGCGTCCGCGCTCGCTGGCGATGGTTGAAACGCGGTCGACCGCGCTGACGAAGGCCGCATTCGATACCTTGAGCGCCTTGTCGTTGGCCTTGGGAATGACCCGTCCGTAGTCCGGGAAGGTGCCGTCGATCAGCTTGGTGGTGAGCGTGATGGTGCCGATCTCGAAGCGGGCCTTCGCCGGCGACACACTGACGGCGACGGTGCTGCCGCTGTCCTCGATCAGTCGATGCAGCTCATGCACAGTCTTGCGCGGCAGAATGATGCCCGGCATGCCCTCGACGCCCTTGGGGGCGGGCAGCTCCGCCTGGGCCAGGCGATGCCCGTCGGTCGCCACCGCGCGCAGGGTTTGCTCCTTGCCTCGCTGCGCCGCGTGGAGATAGATGCCGTTGAGATAGTAGCGTGTCTCCTCCGTCGAGATGGCGAAGCGCGTCTTGTCGATGAGGCGCTTGAGGTCGCCAGCGGGGACCTCGAAGTTGTGCCCGAATTCTCCGGCCGCAAGGTCGGGAAAATCCTCCGGCGCCAACGTCTGCAGCGAGAACCGGGACTGACCCGAACGCAACGTGAGGCGCTCCTTCTCGGCATCGCGCCGCATTTCCACCTGCGCTCCGTCGGGCAGCTTGCGCACGATGTCATGCAGCATGTGCGCCGGTACCGTGACGGCACCGGGTTGAGAGACATCGGCAGGCGCCGCATCGGAGACCTCGCGCTCGAGGTCTGTGGCTTTGAACTGCAGCGAGCGCTCAGAAGCCCTGAGCAGAACGTTGGAAAGGATCGGGATGGTTGTGCGCCGCTCGACCACGCTCGTCACGTGGCCCAGGGCCCGCAGTAGCTCGCCGCGCTCGATCACCAACTGCATAACTCGTCCTCGCCGGTTGCTTCGGCCGCGAAATCTACCGCCCCAAAGCCTCCACCAAATCGATAGCGCCGCGGATCTGCGGAGCAGATTCGCGGGCTCCCGCAAGGTGGACCGCGACGTCCTGCTTTGCAAGGGTTGCAGCCGCCAATTCGGGGGATCGCGGGTGCCCAGAGACAAAGCAGGAGCGGCGCTCACGCGCCGCTCCTTCCCCGCTCGCATCCATCCCGCTTATGGCCCCCTGGGAGACGGACGCGCCTGCGCAAGGTTGGCCCTAGTATGTTTCAGATCGCAAAATTCGTTCCTCGCTGGTGCGCCCAAACGAATTTCGCGATCGGGACACTAACTCCGGTTCAGCTGCCGCTTCAGCTCATCGATCTCGTCCTTGAGCCGGGCATTCTCGCCCACCTCCCTGTCGATCTTCCTGATGGCGTGCAGCACTGTGGTGTGGTCGCGGTCGCCGAAGCGGCGGCCGATCTCCGGCAGCGACCGGGATGTGAGATGCTTCGCCAGGTACATGCCGATCTGGCGTGGTCGCACGACGGAACGGTGACGGCGCTGCGACAGGATATCCTGCTTGGACACCGCGAAGTGCCGCGAGACGATGCGCAGGATGTCCTCGATCTTGATGCGCCGCGGCTCGAGGCCCTGCACGAGGTCGCGGATCACCGTTTCGGCGATGTCAAGCGTGATGGGCGCACGCATCAACTGCCAGGTGAGATAGAGCCGATTGATGGCGCCTTCCAATTCCCGCCCGCTCTCCGTCAGTCGCTCCGCGAGCAGAGCGACGACATCGGCAGGGATCTCGAAGGACGGATCGGCCGAACGCTTTTCCTGCGCACGCTTCTCGAGCACCTTCAACCGCAGCGTCGAGTCCATCGGGCTGATCTCGGTGACGAGGCCGCGCTGCAGCCGCGAGCGCATGCGATCGTTTAACCCGTCCAACTGAGCCGGCGGACGGGCCGAGGCCACCACCACCTGCCGGCCGCCATCGAGCAGCTGGTTGATGATGTGCTCGAACTCCTGCTCGGTCTTCTCGCCGCGCATGAACTCCAGATCGTCGATGAGCAGGATATCTATGGAGCGGAACTTCTCCTTGAAGGAGGAACCGTCCTGACTCTTGATTGCCTCGACGAACTGGTAGCGGAAGCGCTCGGCTGTCAGATAGAGCACGTTGGCCTTGGGTGCGCGCCGCTTCACCTCCCAGGCAATCGCATGCTGGAGGTGCGTCTTGCCGAGCCCGACGCTGGCGTGCAGATAGAGCGGATTGAAGCCACGATCCTCCGCGAACACGGTCTCTGCAACCTGCGTTGCCGCGGCATGGGCCATGCGATTGGCGGGGCCGACGACGAAGCTGTCGAAGGTGCAGCGCGGGTCCAGCGGCGAGCCCTCGAAACCGTTGACGTGCGTGCGCCCCATCACGACGGCCGGGTTCGGTTGCACCGCGATCCGGCGAGCCTCGACGGCTGGAGGCGGCTCGGCTCCTGCGGCAGTCTTGCCGTGCGGCGATGCGCCGGCTCCGGCCGGTACCCCGGCTGGCCGGCCGTTAGCCAAGCCCGGCTGGCGGAGCGTGACGTCGACGCGCTCGACCCCTTCGAACTCGGCTGCGCAACACTGCAGCAGGTCGTCGGCGTAGTGCGACTGGATCCAGTTCTTGAGGAACTTCACCGGCACCGAGGCGCGAACGACCCGGCCATCGAAGCTTTCGAATTCCATCGATGCGAACCAGCTGGAATAGATGTCCTCGCCCAGCCGTACCCGCAGCACGGCCCGCACCCTGTCGCCCCTCGCGTTGCACGCCTTGCCCGAAATCTCGGACGCGCCTGCCGTCTCGACGACGTCAGACGATATGCCCTGCACCTGTTCGGTGTGTTGCATGTCAGACCCCCGCACATGACTTTCGACTGCCGCATTCGCCGTGCGTGCCGCCGGTCCCGCCCGTCCGCGCTACATCCCGGGACGCGACCTACAGCCCGCACGCATTTCCACGATCGGCGCCAGGTTACCCCTGCGCCCAGGGAAGCCCTTTGGCCTTCCAACCTCCAAGCGTCCCTCTGTGCCGGCTGGGGTCGAGTGGCCCTTCAAACCCGTCCGTCACATTTAGACAGCGCGTGTAGCCTGCTTCCGTCATCGCCCTGGCCGCCTTCAGGCTGCGTTGACCAGAGCGACAAATGAACAGCAGCTCGCTGTCGCGATCGGCGCCGAGGGGATTGAGCGCTTCGGTGACGCGTTCGACGAAGGCAGTGTTGAGCCGATCGTCAGGAAAGCCCTGCCATTCGACCAGCACCGGCCTCTTGCCGATCGAAGACAGATCCGGGAGGCCGACGTAGGCCCACTCCGCAATCGTCCGCACGTCGATCAGCACCGAGCGAGAATCGCTCTTCAGCCGCGCCCACGCATCTTCCACCGAAACGGCCGCGATGTGGACCTCACCCACGCTCCATCTCCACCTGCACGCCGCATTCATGCTGGCTGCGAACGTGATGTTCTCTGCAAGGCATAAGATAAAGCACAGCTTTATCGGCCTGCACCTTGTAGAGTACGCCCTACTCTCGACGTCCGAAGCCTACAGGCAAAGATCCCGAGATAACGCACACTTGGCCAAACTCTCAGGATTACTACGCGCCCTACTGGCGAGTTCTACTCTCAAGCCCTCGCCTTCCTCCTCATAGAGCACGGAGCCGGTGGTGGCAACCGACCAACTGACCCACAGGCCGGCAAAGCGATTTGCACAGTCGAGTGGAAAAACTTGCCCCGGAAGCGCAAAAACTGGGGAGAACCTGCTGACTCCAATGTGAGAATCCGCGCCCGTGAATGGTCGCCAACACCCGTGAAACTTGAGCGGCGTTCAGGTGAAAATATGTTTGGCGTCCGAGTCCCGTCCGGCGTCTGGCGGTCGTCGGCAGTGTGAGCGGCGGGCGGGACAAGCTGTTGGAGTCTCGTCGATTCAAACCGACCCCGGATCCCGCCCTGGCAAGAACCTTTTGCGACATTTGCGCAACAGAGAGGCCCTTCGAGGTCCATCGCGCAAAAGCTTCCGTGGATCGCCGGTGGGCCCCGTTCAGGCGAGCGCCCGCACCCGTGCAGCAAGCCGGGAAACCTTCCGAGAGGCCGCCTTTTTGTGCAGAACGCCCTTCTGGGCGGTGCGCATGAGAATCGGCTCCGCGGCAGCCAGCGCGGTCTTGGCGGCAGTCTTGTCGCCCGAAGCCAGCGCCTCCTCTACCTTGCGCACGTAGGCTTTGAGGCGCGATTTGCGCGACTTGTTGATCTCGGTCCGGCGCACCATCTTGCGCGCGGCCTTCTTGGCCGATGAAGTGTTGGCCATTCGTGGCAGCTCCTGAGGATTGTGAGACGTCGGCGCAGAGGGTTTTCCGCAGCCGTATTGCCGCTCTAATAGACCGTGGCATACGCCAGGGTCAATCGGGCCGGCGTGGCCCATCTTGCCCGCAGCCCGAACCACTTGCCGCGAGCGAACCGTTCCCGGAGGACCTGGCGGTGGCCTACTTGTGTTGGAAGTTGGCCTTGCGCTTCTCGATGAACGCCGCCATGCCCTCCTTTTGGTCGGCCACCGAGAATTGGGAGTGGAACACCCGGCGCTCGAAGCGGATGCCTTCCGTCAGGGGGGTCTCGTAGGCGCGGTTGATGGTTTCCTTGGTCATCATGGCGATGGGAAGCGACATGGAGGCGATGATCTCGGCCGTCTTCATGGCCTCCTCCATCAGCGAGGCCGCCGGCACGACCCGGGCGACGAGATTTGCGCGCTCCGCCTCGGCCGCATCCATCATACGCCCGGTCAGGCACATCTCCATGGCCTTGGACTTGCCGACCTGGCGGATCAACCGCTGCGTCCCGCCCGAGCCCGGCATCACGCCTAGCTTGATCTCGGGCTGGCCAAACTTCGCGCTATCGGCGGCAATGATGATGTCGCACATCATTGCCAGTTCGCAGCCCCCGCCGAGCGCGAAGCCCGCAACCGCGGCGATCACAGGTTTGCGGCAGAGGCCGACGCGGTCCCAGCGTGAGATGAAGTCCTCCTTGTAGGCGCTCATGTAGGTCTTCGACTGCATCTCCTTGATGTCGGCGCCGGCCGCAAACGCCTTGTCGCTGCCGGTAATCACAATGGCGCCTATGCCGTCGTCGGCTTCGAGCTTGTCGAGTGCAGTCCTCATGTCCTCGATGACCTGCGCGTTGAGAGCGTTCAGCGCATTGGGCCGATTGAGGCGGACGATGCCGACGCGCCCCTTGGTCTCGACGATGATGGTCTCGTAGGCCATGGCGTGCTCCTTAGGTTGCAATCTCTGCAGAGTGTCAGTGTTGGCAGGCCGGGCAATAGAAGGTCGAGCGTCCAGCTTGCGTCTTGCGGCGCACCCTGCCTCGGCAGCCCCTTCTTGAGCAAGGCTCACCGGCCCGGCCGTAGACGGAGAACTCGTTCTGG
Source organism: Hyphomicrobiaceae bacterium (assembly GCA_050248715.1). Taxonomy (GTDB): domain Bacteria; phylum Pseudomonadota; class Alphaproteobacteria; order Rhizobiales; family Hyphomicrobiaceae; genus AWTP1-13. The sequence continues at coordinate 63,635 of JBFWRV010000020.1, forward strand.
AAGCGGCCGAGGGAGCCATCGGCCTGCTTGTAGTCGCGCAAGGTGGAGCCGCCGGCCCTTACGGCGTCGAGAAGAACCGACTTGATCTCGGCGACCAGGGGAGCGGCGCGCGGCATCGGCGTGCCCGTTCTGGTCGCCAGCGTCGCGGCCGGTCGGAACGGGCTCAAGCGGGCGCGGAACAGCGCCTCGCACACGTAGATGTTGCCAAGCCCCGCGACAATACGCTGGTCCATCAGCAGAGCCTTGAGGTCGACCTTCTTTTCGTGCGCGCGGGCTGCCAGGTAGGCGGGGCTCAGCCCGTCGCTCAAGGGCTCGACCCCAAGCCCCGCAAAGTAAACGTGCGTTGCGATCTCCTCGGCGGGAACGAGGGCCATGTAGCCGAAGCGACGGGCATCGTTGTAGGTGACCACCGCACCGTCCGACATCGTGAAGACCAGATGGTCATGCTTGATATTGCGCCCGTGCTCGTAGGTATAGTCACCGAGCTGGAACTCGGCTGCTCCGCCATCTCCTCCTCGCGCAGGCGCACGGAGAGGCGAGCCTTGCGCAGCGAGGGCCGGCAGGGCCTCGGCCGGCCCCAGACCATCCCCGCGAAAGCGGGACGAACGCTCCCCTCGGTGCGACTGCGGCGGCAGTGCGACGCTGAAGCGGCCGGTCATGCCGAGGTGCACCGCGAGCACCTCGGCGCCGTCGAGATGGAGGAGCAGATACTTCGCGCGACGCTCGAGCCGGTCCACGCGGCGTCCGGTCAAGCGCTCCGCGAATTGATCCGGCAAAGGGAAGCGCAAATCCATCCGGCGCTGGACGACCCGCGCGAACTTGCGCCCGACGAGGACCCGCTCGAGGCCCGACCGCACCGTCTCGACTTCGGGTAGCTCCGGCATGAATGCTCAGGTCCCTGGTTCCGGCACCTTCTTGGCGCCAAGCCGCCGCTGCCGCGATTGTCCGGGCCGGCGCCCGATCGAGCGGCGCGCCGACGATGGCTCCCGCTGCACGGGAGCCTGCCGCGGCGACAGGCTCAGCCCCGATAGTCGGCGAACTGGCCTTGCGGCTGGAAGCGCCCCAGATAGCTTGGCACGATCGCCTCCATCGAATGCGGCTTGCTGACGCGGAGCCCCGCAAGTCCGCGCCCGTCGCTGGCGGCAGCGTCGCTGACCACATTGTCGCGCTGGAGCATGCGGATCTGATCGACGGTGAGCGGCCGCAGATTGTTCGGAAGGGGCGCGGTGAGAAGGGCGCCCAGCTTGGCAAGGGCGAACGGGATCCGCAGATAGGCGCGGCGGCGGCCGGACCAGGCGAGGGTGCGGTCGAGCAGCTGCCGGAAGTTGATGATTTCGGGGCCGCCGAGCTCGTAGACGGCGTCCGGCCGGGCCCGGCCCGCGCAGGCAGCCGCAACCGCGGCGCCGACATCACCGGCATAGACCGGCTGAAAGCGCGTGCGGCCGCCGCCGATCAGCGGCAGGAACGGCGAGAAGCGCGCCATGGCGGCAAAGCGGTTGAAAAGCTGGTCCTCCGGCCCGAACACCAGGGAGGGACGCAGGATGATTGCGCCTGGAAACGCTTGGCCTACGGCCGCCTCGCCCGCGGCCTTGGTGCGGGCATAGCTGGCAGCGGCTTTGCTGTCCGCGCCGATCGCCGAGACGTGCACGAGCGTCCGGGCACCGACCTCACGCGCCGCATCGGCAACGGCGCGGGCACCGGCCACGTGCACGGCCTCGAAGGTCTGCGCTCCCGTCTTGGCGAGGATGCCGACCAGATTGACGACTGCCTGGGCGCCTTCCACGGCCTGACGCACCGAATCCGGATAGCGCACATTGGCCTGGACGGCATGAATCTGGCCCACCGCTCCCATCGGCTGCAGATGCCCGGCGAGATCGGGGCGTCGCACCGCGGCCCGCACGCGCCAGCCATCCCGTGCGAGTGCTCTGACCGCATGCCGCCCGAGGAAACCCGAGCCGCCGAAAACGGTCACCAGGCTCCCCTGCTCCAGTCGTGATGCCATTGTCTCCGCCGTCTTCCAAGCCACCTGTCCAAGCAGCAATAGCGCCCGGGCCCTTGCCTGTGAAGCAGCGCGGCCTTGGCAATCGGTGGCCGATACGGCGCAATTGACAAGCTCCGGCCTCGCCTCTAGGTGAAGGGCCCGGCTCGCCCGAGCTGCCCAGGTGGCGGAATTGGTAGACGCACTAGTTTCAGGTACTAGCGCCTTCACCGGCGTGGAGGTTCGAGTCCTCTCCTGGGCACCAAAAAATCACAAATATTAATAATATCAACTACTTATCTGGATCGCAAAAAAGACCGGCTCAAACCACCCCCATCTTGGATGGATGCAGTCAGGCACGTCAGCTATCCACCCAATATTCTCCGTGAGTTGCTCCGCACACGACCGGTGAACTAGTGCCATTTTCTGTCGTGAGTTGCTGCAGCAAGATGAGGCTGCAAGATGGGCAACAGAGCATCACGCGCGTATCAGTCGTTGCGAAGTTACCTGTCACTGATCGCTTCGGGCAAACGCCGCGGCGAAAGGTGATTAGCGTCGCCATATGCCAGGTGAGTAGAGCCGCGCACGGGGTGCCTCGCGCCGATGTTGCCGCCCCCTATGATGCGCATCCCACCAAGTCCGGAGCACGCCCATGCCCCGCTTCGTCGCCGTCTACACTATGAAGCCGGAAGACCTCGCCACCTTCCGCGCGCGCCCCAAATCCGAGCAGGAGGCGATCGACAAGGTCGGGCTCAAGGCGTGGGAGGAGTGGGACAAGCGCAACGCCGCCGCCATCGTTGCGACGGACGTCATGGTTGGCAAGACCAGGCGCGTCGCCAAATCCGGCATCGCCGATGCGCAGAACCAGATCGCCGGCTTTCTGATCGTAGAAGCCGCCGACACCGCCGCCGGGCTCTTCCAGGACCACCCACACATCACCGTCTTCCCCGGCGACGGCATCGACGTCATGCCCGTCGTGACGGGACGGCCAGAGGACTAGTCCCATGAAGCAAGCAACAGCCAAGGCCGCCGCCAACTGGCGCCGCGTCTATGCCATGCCCGTCGCCAGCGTCTATCCCTCTTATATTACTAAGGCGGAGAAGAAGGGCCGCACCCGGGCCGAGGTCGACGAGATCTTCCGCTGGCTCACCGGTCACAGCCAGGCCTCGCTGGAAGCCGAGTTTGCGAAGAAGACGAGCTTCGAGGATTTCTTCGCGCACGCGCCGAAGATGAACCCGTCTCGTCTTCTGATCACCGGCGTCGTATGCGGCGTCCGCGTGGAGGAGATTCAGGAGCCGATGATGCGTGAAATCCGCTACCTCGACAAACTCATCGACGAACTCGCCAAGGGAAAGGCGATGGAAAAGATCCTCCGCAAATAGCCGCACGCGCTCGCAAGCTCGCTCGCGGTGGACCGCGGCATAGAGGGGCGGCGCGGTGATCATCAATAGTGCTAATATGTCGGGCAAGTTTCCACTTCCTTTCGGAGCATGAGCCCCGGAATTGGGCGATCGGCAAGCGCGCTCTCAGCTAAATGGTGACCCGCATATACCTCCGCCGCATCGCGCGAGGCTGACGGCAGCAGCGTCTTTACCATTTGCTCGGACGTTGGCCCGCTGTCCGTGTTCTTGATCGCTTAATGCGCTCCAATATGACACTGTTCGAGCCGGAGTTGTGGGTGACCCGACATTTGCTTCGGCGTGCATCAATGATGAAGAAGCTTGCTACCACTGTCGGCGTGCCGCTTGCAGAGTTGGTCTTTCTGCTCATGCCGCTGGGCGCGCTCTATTGGCTATGGATTGCTATCCAGCTTGGTAGTTTCATGATGTTTGTGTTCGGCATCCTTGGGCCCGCCGTGGCCGTCACCGCACCTTTTGGTCTCTACATGCTCTTCTTCGGGGTCCCTCACTGGGTCGTCAACCTGTTTTGTTAATGTCGAGGTCTCTCCGGCATGCCAAGAGACGCTACGACCACCCTCACCTTTCCAAGATTAATCAACAGGCATTTCAGGCGGTGGCACCTTGCCAATGCCCCGAAGTTTGCGAAGCTATAGTGGGAGGCGGCTGCCTTTCCTCGATCGAGAACCACATAAACAGTTTTGGGCCGCATCAGGGAGAAAAGGGAGAGCGATGAGATCCGTCGTCATCACCGGGGTAACCAGCGGCATCGGTTTGGCCTCAGCAAAGATCCTTGTCGACCATGGTTTCCACGTGTTTGGGAGCGTGCGCAAGGTTGTGGATGGGGACCGATTGAAGGGACAGCTTGGAGCGAGTTTCACGCCGCTTCAATTCGATGTAACGGACGAAGCGGGAGTGCGAAAAGCGGCGGAGGACGTGAGCATCTCCCTCCGGGGAACGACGCTTGCGGGCCTCGTCAACAATGCCGGCATTGCGGTCCCGGGCCCGGTGCTGGATCTCTCTGCTTCCGAGTTCCGCCGCCAGCTCGATGTGAACGTGATGGGCCCCATCATCGTGACGCAGGCCTTTGGCCCGCTGCTCGGCGCCGATAGAAGTCTCAAGGGCTCTCCGGGACGCATCGTGATGATCGGCTCGCTCGCTGGCAAGACCGGCAACCCGTTCATGAGCGGCTATGCAGCTTCCAAGCACGCGCTCGAAGGGTTTTCCGAAAGCCTCCGGCGCGAGTTGATGCTTTACGGGATCGACGTGATCGTCATTGGTCCCGGCCCGGTGCACACCCCGATCTGGGCAAAGGCCGATGCGGTTGATTTCTCCGCGCATAAGGCCTCACCGTATTTCTCAGTGCTGCAGAAGGCCCGCGAAGTGACGGGGAAAATGGCGAAGCTTCCTGCGGAGGACGTTGGCGAACTCGTCCACAAGGTGCTCACGATCCCGCACCCGAAGGTGCGTTACGCCATCTTGCCAGATCGATTGGAGACGTGGATCGCATCAATGCTCCCCAAGCGCACCGTGGATCGCATCATAGCGCGCATGCTCGGCATCAGCCGCATCAAGCAACCTCATGAGGCGTTGCATCCCGACGCCTGAGCGGATGCGGTATGGTGCAGACGTCAAGAGCATCATCAACACTCGGCATGGAGCGTTCTCATTGGATCACATCGGAGCCCTTTGGAGTCGTGAACGTCTTTCGTCAGTCTTGAAGTGGAAAGAAACGGATTACGGCATAACCTTCAAGGCAGGCGATCAACTGCACCTTGGCACCAAGGGGCGGCGTTTTGGTACGGATCTAGCCGCACTCGACTGGGAGATGCTCCTGATGGAGCTCAGTCGCCGTTCTGGCGTGGCGATCGATCGGCACAAGCTCGCAATCGCACCAGGCCAACGCGCCGTTTCAGCAAAAATCGCCGTAGGTGCAGGGTTAGGCGCAGTCGTTGTCGGGCACCGGTCGCGGGATTAGCAGGTTGTCTGTTGCGGCGAAGGAGCGACAAGGCCGCCGTAGCGGTGGGGTTCGGGTGAGGGTTGCCGGCCAAGAAAAATGGGCCGGAACGCGATACCAGATCCGGCCGAGTTTTTTTTACTACAGTGGACCCTGCCGAGCCCACCGGGATCAGGGTGCGTCAAAGGCAGCGTCTGTGCATCCCCGGTTCGGGGGAGACCACATCGCCGATGCCGATATTGCTTCGTGACCTGTGGCGCTAAGCCGTCTCGCGTGGTTCGTCCGTTTCATCTCGCCGCCGCGTGGAGCACGACCAGTGCCCCTATCCACACGAACGCGGCGAGTTGAAGGTGAAACGCACGGCGATGGCTGAGTTGGAGCCGGAAGCAAGATGGGCGCTCGTCTGCACGACCCGGGCGGCGACCACCGCTGCCGACAATTGGTCAAGCGTGGTCGCGCGCACACCGGTTGCCTGCTCGGCGAGTGCGATCGCGGCAAGCACCGGCAGGTTCTCGACGCAATTAGCGTGGGCGCGCACGGCGCGCCGGTACAACGGCGAGCCATGCGGCACATCACCGGGGAAGCTCTTCAACTCGGCTTTCCCCGCCAGAATGAGCGACCACCGATACATGCCGACCCCGAGCACCAGAAACGCGATCGTCCACGTCGCGAATGCCAGCACTGCCCAAACCGGAATGCTCATATTCGTTCTCTTCGCCGAAATGGTCGCTTGCCTAAGGGTGGATATAGTCGGGTGGCTGGCGCACACGAATGATGCAGGCGCCGGATGTTCTGCTCCGTACGCCGGAAAATGTTTCCTAACGCATGGATGTGCTTTCGCCCGGCCCTGGCTAGTTGTTCGAGCGTCGCCACGTGGCTGGCGCGGCACCGAATGTCTTCTTGAAGGCACGAGAGAATGCGGCTTCGGAGTCGTAGCCGACAAGCTCGGCGACCTGCGCGAGGGACACGCTGGTACTGCGGAGCTTTTGAGCCGCGACCTGCATGCGCCAACTGACAAGGTAGTGCATCGACGGCAAACCGATCAGGCGAATGAAGCGGTCGGCCAACGCTGAACGCGATAGGCCAACGTCACGGCCAAGATCATCGACAGTCCAGCGCCGGGTAATGTCTCCATGAACCAGCCTGAAGGCCCGCGCAACGAAAGGTTCGCGCAAGCCGACGAGCCATCCGCTTCCCCCAACGACCCAAGTTCAACAGACTGCTAGGGTGCCTCGTCGACTGCAGCGAGCAGCGAGGGGGGTATGGTCGGCGATTGCTCCGCCGCTTACCGACCCATGACGCGCTTCACCGCCATGCCCGCGAGCACCGCCTTGGCCATTGGGGACGCCAGGATGTTGCCAATGGGGCTTGACGCTGGCGCCTGCCCTCGGGACTGGACGTCGCCACCGCCGAGCATGTCCCGGAGCTGCCCGGGTTTCTGATGTAAGTCAGTGAGGATTTGGCCCAGCTCTTTTGGTTCTTGCCGCACCTCTCGCGGCAATGACAAAGCACCGTCGCATGGCCTTAGACTAGAAGCGCGCCTTGCGCCTCATCTCTTCTTCGAGCGCATTCGCGTAGAAAAATTGCGATCGTGAGCACCCCGTAGGAGCGACGCGCGCCGTCTTCCGGAGGATCTCCTGTCTCAGGAGCGGCCGTCCCCAGTCCGTCTTGCCTCCGCTGTGAACCAGCAACCCAAACAGCGTTTCGTCGAGGCACCGCGCTACGGGCTCATGTCGTTTTCGAGAGCGTGGGCCGGGCCACGGCTCACTCGAACCGGTAGATTTGCTCCGCGTTTTCGCGGAAGATTGCGCGGCGTTCGGCGTCGCTCATGGCGATCTTGATTGCGAGCTGGGGGTCATCATAGTCCCAGTGCGGATAGTCGCTCGCGTAGACCATCCGGTCCCAGCCGATCCAATCGAAGATGGTGCGCAGATGATGCGGGTACTCCGGCTCCTCGATTGGTTGCGTTGCGTACCAGAGATTGCGCCGCAGATAGTCTGACGGCTTGAGCTTGAGGTTTGGAACCTCGCTCCGCATTTTGGCGACATTGGCGTCGAGCCGCCAGCCGAGGGTGGGAACCCAGGCGAAGCCGCCCTCGATCAGGATGATCTTCAGGCCAGGATAGAGGTCAAAGACGCCCTCGAGGATCAAGCTGGCGGCCTGGGTCGGCATTGAATGGCTCAACACCTGATGCTCCTCGACGTAGAATGAGGGCCAGCCAGAGGCCGAGGGTGCTGCGGCCGCCGGGCCGCCCACGTGCAGGCCGATCGGCAGGTTGGCGCGCTCGGCAGCGGCGAAGATTGGCCAGTAGCGCTTACGGCCGAGAGGCTCGGGGGTACGCGAGGACAACTGGATTTGGGCAAAACGCGGATCGGCGGCGCGCTTCTCGATCTCGGCGACGGCCGCCTCGGCGTCGTCCTGGGGCACTAGGATGGAGGAGCGCAGGCGCGGCTCCACGTCGGTGAAATGCGTCACCTGCCAGTCATTGAAGGCCGAGCAAAGCGCCGCCTGCAGCTCGACGTTGCGCGGCGAGTTGCCTTCCAGCAACGGCTCGAGCACACCGAACTCGACGTCATTGGCATCGAGATGCTGTGCGCGGATGAAGTCGACGTCGGAACCGGGCAGTCCGCCGCCCGCAGGCCACGCATCGCGACGGCACGTATTGGGCATGAAGCGCGGATACGTACCGCGCGCCGCGTAGATGCCCCGGGTCCCCTTGCCGTATTCGGCCAGATGCTGGCGCCATCGTGCCGACAGGAACGGGTCGAGGTCGCGCGGCGTGCGCAGGTAGGGATGGATATCGCAGTCGATGATACGCAGGCGCGTCTTGGCGCCACGAGCCGCGTTCCCGGGGCTGTCGACATCACGTTCGAGCGTCAGGCTCATGTGGGGTTCTCCTTGAGCCGCGGATAGGTTGCAAGCGGGTTGTCGATCAACATCTTGGCGAGGAACTGCGTGGGCAGTCCGTCCGGCACGGCGCGATCACCCTCGAACTGCCAGTGCGGATAGTCGGTCGCGAACAAGAGCATCTCGTCGGAGTCGATCATCTCGGCGATACGCGCCACTGCCTCGACATCCGGTGCATCGAACGGCTGGGCTGTGAGCCGCACATGCTCGCGCACGATCTCGGCCGGAGAGCGCTTGACGTACGGCACCTCGGCTCGTACGCCGCGCCACGTTTTTATTGCGCGCCAAATGAAGCCGGGCAGCCACGAAACACCGCTTTCTATCAACACGACGCGCAGGCCCGGGAACTTCACGAACGCGCCCTCGTGAATGAGGCTTAGCAGCTGGTCCTCGAACGTCTGCGAATGACTGACGTAGTCCTGGATGTAATGGGATGACCAACCGTTGGACGTGGTAGGGTAGCGATGGAGGCTGCCCGCGTGAAGCCCAAGCGGCAGCCCGTGTCTCTCGCAGGCCGCCAGCAGCGGCCAGTAGTAGCGTCGGCCGAGCATCATCTCGACAGCGACCGGAACCATCACTTGCACAAAGCGGCGGTCGGGGGCGCGTCGCTCGATCTCCTCGACGGCGAGGTCGGGGCTCTGCGGGGGCACGACGATGGAGGCTCGAAAACGCGCGTCTTTGTCGAGGAACTCCTTCGTGATCCAGTCGTTCACGGCGCGACACACGGCAGCGCCCATGGACTCGCTGACCGCAACCTGTCCGCCGGTGAGTGGATTGCAGATGGCCAGCGCCGTGCCGATGACTTCTAGCGACTCGCGGGCTATCGTCGCCGGATCAGCCGCCGGCCGGCCTTTTGCGGGCCGCCAGTCGGCACGACACGAGATCGGCGCACCTGGCGGATAGCTCGCCATCTCCAGCCCATCAATGCCGCGCGAGACGAATGCCTCCTGCCAGTAGTCGTCCATATACGGCAGCAGCACGCCGATGCCCGGCACCGTCGGGTGGATATCGCAGTCAATGGCACCCGGATAGCGGCTCATTGCGTATCCTCGCGCTCGGCAGTCTGGCCCCATGCACCCAGTTCGGGCCCGCCGCGTGGCGCAATCGTTAGAATTTAACGACCACGTACTGCTCCTCGACAGTCACCGGCACCGTCTCGGCAACATAAGGGCCCTTGACCACTTCGCCACCCGCGGCAATTTCCGTCGGATAGGCCCGCGCCCGCACCTTGGCCGGTTCGCACCAGGATTGGCCGGTCCTTATGTCGAACTCCCATCCGTGCCAGGGGCAGCGTACCATTTCGCCCTTGCGGATCATCCGGAATTCGCCCGGCCGGTCACCGACCGCAAGGCCGGTGATCAGGCCATCACACAAGCGGCCGCCCTGGTGCGGACATCGGTTGAGCAGGCCGTAGAACTCTCCGCCAAGGTTGAAGATCCCGATCGGCCGCCCGCCGACAGAGAACACTTTGTGAGTGCCAGGCGGTATCTCCGAAACGGTGGCAACGACGTATCTTTGCATGTCGACTTCGGCTTTAGTCCACGCGGATCTTCTGCTCGGTGATGAGCTTGCCCCACTTGGCACGCTCGGAGGCTATGTACTCGGCGAACTCGGCTGCACTCGACCCGACCGTTTCAGCAACAAGGCTTGTCAACCGTTCCCGCAACGTCGCGTCCTTGCAGATCGTGCGCGTGTCCGCCTCGATCCTGTCGCAGATGGCCTTTGGGGTTCCCGTCCGTACGCCGACGCCTGAGAACGACATGGTATCGAATCCCGGCAATGTGTCCGCCACCGGAATGAACTCAGGCGCTAGCGGATAGCGCTTGAGCGAAGTAATGCCGATCGCCTTTACCGAGCCGGCGCGCGCCTGGTTGATGATCGAGGTGATGTTGTCGAACATCAGATCAGTCTTTTGCGCGACGAGGTCGTTGAGCGCAGGTGCGCTGCCGCGGTAGTGCACGGTCGCCCAATCGGCGCCGGTCATGCGTTTGAAGAGTTCGGCGGAGAGGTGGACCGTCGTGCCGATGCCGGGCGAGGCGCAGTTGAGCTTGCCCGGGTTGGCCTTGGCGTAGGCGATCAGCTCCGGAACGGAGTGGACCGGCAGGTCCTTGCGCACGCACAACAGGTTCGGCAGGCTCGCTACCAGGGAGAGCGGCGCGATGTCCGTCTCCGGGTTGAAGGGCATTCGCGCGAACATGAATTGGTTGGTCGAAATGTTGGGCGGGACGATAAGAATCTGCGTGCCGTCCGTCGGACCCTTGGCGACGCGATCCATACCGATGTTTGCTGACGCGCCCGAGACGTTCTCGACGATGGTCGGCACCTTCCAGAGTGCGCCCAGCCGGTCGGCGACAAATGCGGCCAACCACGTCCTGGCCGCCGCCCGGCGGATAGCCGACAATGAACTTTACGGTAAGCCCCGCAGGGTAGTCTGCCTGCGCCAGCGCCGCGCCAGCGATGGGTGAAAGGCCCGCCGACAGCAGTCCTGACGTGAATGCTCGCCGTGTCGCACTAGCCACGTTGCGCCTCCCCGTTCCACCCAGGAAGTGCAACTTATACTGAGAAAGTGCGGACCGCTAGGTTTGCGTCCTGAGAGGCGGAGCACAAGCCAGGGGTACTAGGCTCCATAAGGCCAGACCGGGATGGCGTCGCAAGAACCAACTGAGGACTGCAGTAAGCGCGCTGTGCACGGGGGCGTCGGGCACGTCCATCCGGCATTTCCCCGCTCTGCAAAGCGCGTCCAGTGGGCCCCGATATCCGGCAGCCCACTCACGGCTTTCGGGCGGCCGATATGTTAAGTCCTTGATCATCTCACCGGACTGGAGAGACAAAGGGGTCTGCGACTTCCCAGCGGAAGCGAATAGCTCGCCCGTGTAGAACGAGTACCGCCAGCCCAGGCTTGTCGCCGCGCTTGGCTTCGTCAAATTGAGAGCGGGTAGGAGGTGGCGATGACAGATGGAAAGTCGATCTCCGATCATTGGGCAACCGGTGACGTCTATGCGCGTATCCTGGATGCCATGAGACTGGCGTCTCTGTCGCCCGAAACAGTGACCGTGGAGCAGCTGGCGCCGGTCGATCATTTTCACGCGCGCGGACTAGCAGCAACCGTCGAATTGGCTGACGTTCTTCCGATCCAAGCCGGTCATCACGTCCTTGACATTGGTTGCGGCGTTGGCGGACCGGCACGCTATCTGGCCCAGCGTTTTGGCTGCCGGGTGAGCGGCGTTGATATCACGGCTCCCTTTGTCGAAGCTGCGAACAAGTTGACCGCCCTCTTGAAAATGGAAGAGCTGGTCAAGGTGACGTTGGGCGATGGGGAGCATCTGCCCTTCGGCAACGCCGTGTTCGATGGCGGTTACGCTCAGCACGTGACGATGAGCATCGCGGACCGGCCCCGCTTCTTCAATGAAGCCTTCCGCGTCATCAGGCCTGGTGGTTTCTTTGCCCTCACCGAACAGGGCCTGGGTCCCACTGGCAATCCACACTACCCGCTCCCCTGGTCGGAAGATGGGAGCGGAGCCCATCTCGTCACGCCGGCCGATACAGTGGCGTACCTCAAGGGCGCTGGCTTCACCGACATCAGAGTGGAGGACACCGGCGCGAAATACCTCGCCGGGTACCGTCGTGCCATGGATCTTGCAGCTCAGGGGGCTCTCCCGCCGTTCGGCATTCAAATTCTGATGGGAGTGACGGCACCCGCCAAGACAAGAAACGCAGCCCGCAACATTGAAGAACGTCGAACACATCCTGTCCAAATCATTTGCCGCAGGCCGCATTAATCGCACGCCATTCTTTGGCTATCGCCGGTGCTCGACGGGTTAATGCTGATAGCGTCGCAGCCCCGAACGCAACGTGCCGGTTGCCGGCTGCGTCTTGCTCGACTTGCCACCACCAATGTCGGCAGTCGCAGCAGGCCTCCAGAGCTTACGCAGTTCCGTTGTCCGCGGGCTGGGCAGCTTGTCAGGCTGCTGCGCCCTACACCGCCAGCCCCGCCATCATGCCTTCGTAGACAGCCTCTTCGGCCGAGCGCGGCGACAGGCAATCGCCGGCAAGGTGCAGCGGCACACCGAGCGGGCTGAGCTGCTGCTCCAGCGACGTGTTCGGCCGGTGGCCAAGGGCAAGCACCACTGTCTGCACCTCGTTCGCAATGATCGGGTCGCCCGAGACAATGTGCGCCATGTAGGCGGTATCAGCATCGACGCCGAACAGTCGCGCATAGGGGATCACCTCGACGCCGAGCTTGTGCAGCTTGCCGGCCAGGTGGTCGCGTAGATATTGCTGCAGGTTCTGTCCGGCGTGCGTGCCGGTGACGGCGAGGCGCACATGCCGACCCTCGCGTGCCAGCTTCTCGGCAACACCCATTCCGACCCAGTCGCAGCGCCAGTCGGCGACGAGTACGCGCCCGCCGGGGTTGGCGCGACCCTCTAGAACCGCCCATGCATCGAGCACGTGTGCGTCCTCGGCGCCTTCGATCTCGGGGCGGTAGGGCAGGCCGCCGGTGGCGACGATGACGGCATCGGGCTTCTCATGTCGGATCGTTGCTGTGGAGACCGGCGCGTTGAGCCGCACATCGACGCCGGCGCGCACCATCTCCTGTTGCAGGTTGGTGACAAGCCCCCCGAACTCCGCGCGCTCCGGCAACAGTTGTGCCAGGAGCACCTGGCCGCCCAGGCGGAGTTTCGCCTCGTGAAGCGTCACATGATGACCGCGTTCTGCTGCCGTCAGCGCTGCCTTCATGCCCGCCGGTCCACCACCGGCTACGAGAATGCGCCGAGGTGTGGCGGACCTTGCGATGTTGCCGAGCTTGCGCTCGCGCCCAGTCACTGGATTCTGGATACAGGAAATGCCGAAGCCCATGTGGTAGTGGCCGATGCAGGCCTGGTTGCAAGCGATGCAGGCGCGGATCTCGTCGTTGCGGCCCTCGCGCGCCTTGTTGGGCATCTCGGGATCCGAGATCATGGCCCGTGTCATGCCGCACATGTCGGCCTGGCCGGCGGCGAGCACTGCCTCGGCGATCTGCGGCTGGTTGATGCGTCCGGCAACGAGCACGGGCAGGCCGACGGCAGCGCGCAGCGTGCCGGCCTTCGGCGCCACGTAGGCGTGCGCGATCTCCATCGGCGGAACGACGTGCACCGAGCCGCCGAGGCCCTGCATGGAGCCGTAGGTCGTGTTGACATAGTCAATGGCACCTTTGGCCTTCAGCGCCTGGCAGACGGCAATCACCTCGTCCTCCTCGAGGCCGCCAGGCTCCACCTCATGGGCCGAGATGCGGATGCCGAGCACTGGGCCGGCATCCAGGTTGTTGCGAACGATGGCCAAGAGGTCGGCAAGGAAGCGCAGCCGGTTCTCGAAGCTGCCTCCGTAGGCATCGGTACGCAGGTTGTGGCGGGGATTGAGGAAATCCGAGATAAGCAGGCCGTGGCTCGCGAGCAGTTCGATGCCGTCGAAGCCTGCCTCGCCGAAGCGGCGCGCCGCCTTGCCAGCCTCGGCGATGATCTCCTCGATCAAGGCTACGGGCATCTCGCGCGGCATGGTGTGGAAACGCTGGTCAGGAACGACCGAGGGTGCGTAGGCGACGCCGCGCAGGCCGCCGGAGAGCCTCTTCGTAACCCGGCCGGAATGGGAGATCTGCCCGAAGATTTTCGCACCCTGGCGGTGAACGCTGTCGGCAAGATTTCTGAGGCCGGGAATGCAGTCATCGCTGGCCACGATCAGCTCGGGGCTGTCCGTGAAGCCGCTGGCATGAAAACGGGCAGCCTCCACGATGATGAGACCGACGCCGCCTTTGGCCCGCGCCTCGTGATAGGCAACGAAGTCCTCGGCCGGCAACCCGCCCCGGGCGAGATAGGTTTGATGGCCGGTCGAGAGGATGCGATTGCGAATTTCGGTGTTGCGCAGTCTGATGGGGGAGAACAGGCGGGGGAAGGAGGGCATGGGCTTTCCACTGGCGCGAGCTGTTGCGGCACGGCCGGATAAGCCAACACTCTATGCCACTTCCGTGGCCTGGACGAGGACGCGGTTTCCGGTCGAGCTCGCGGTGATTCAGCTGCGCACGATGTACTCGGGCGCGAGCCGGCTCAGGACCTCCGCGCCCTCGGAGGTCAGCACGATCGTGTGGCCGAGCGACATTGCAAGGTTCTTCGGCGCGTCAATCAGGATCGCGTGCAGGAACAGCACCATGCCGGGTGCGGCAGGCATCGTGTTGCCGGAGTAAAGCATCGGCGGGACGTCCATCCAGGTCGGACGATAGAGCGCTCCGAGCGAATATCCGCAGGCCGACATGCGAGCGTCGGCGTAACCCGCGGCGTCGTAAACCCGTCGGTGGGCGTCATCGATCTCGCCGAGGGGGCGACCGGGTCTTGCCGCCGCGGTCATCGCCGCGAGTGCCTCCCGCGTTACCTCGAACATCTTCTGCTGCGTCGGGTTGCCCTCGCCTATCGCGATGGTGCGCATCAGACAGGCAGCATAGCGCCGGTAGCTGCCGGCAAACTCGAGGGTCAGCTGGTCGACCGGATCGAGATGACGGAACCCCGTGGCACTGCGGATCAGGAGCGCGCGATCGCCGGAGCCGAGCACGGGGCCTGAGGGCGGCGGGTCACCGCCGCCCTCGAGGATCGGCACCGAGCCTGCGGCCGCGATGTCGCCCTCGAAGGCACCCGGCCGTGCCGCCGCCAGCATCGCCTCAAGCGACTGATCGGCAAGCTCTGCGGCCCGGCGCACGTAGGCGATTTCGGCAGGAGATTTCACGAGCCGCAGCGTGCGCACGATGTGGGAGGCGTCGACGAGCTCGCACCAGCCCGCGAGGCGCTGGCGCACGAGCTCGAATTTGTCGCCCGTCAGCCCAAACGTGCGCATCTCGATCCCGACACGCGCCCCCTCCAGCCCCTTCTCGGCCAAGATCTGGGACAGCTCCCTGCTCGGGTCGGCGCCTTCCATGTCGTACCACAGGCGGACGTCCTCGATGATGGAGGTGCGGCGCGCCTGCTCGAGGTCGGGCCGCCGCGTCAGCAACGTGATCGGTCCATCGCTGGTCGTCAGCACGGCGCACTGGAAGAAGACGAAGCCGCTGGTGTCGAAGCCGGTGAGATAGTAAAGGCTCTCCTGCGCAAACAGCAGGACAGCGTGCAGTTGGTCTGCGGCGAGCGCTTTCCGCGCTGCAGCAATCCGGCTCTCGAACTCCTTCCGCTCGAAGTGCAGGGCCATGGGTCGCCTCCTTGCCGGCCGGCGCCGAGCCTATTGGTACGTCGGCCCGTGCGCAAACTCGCGCCACCTTAGCGCCTTGACGAACGGGCGGCCCTGCCGCGAAATACCTTGGCTAGTCGGCCTCGGTATAAAGGGAGTTGGCGATGACCAGGAAGTGCGACGGCGCAATCTCACTCGCATGCTCGGCACTGTTGCTCGCTGCTCCGCAAGCGATGGCACAGGAGAAGAAGACGCTCACCGTCTCATCGTGGGGCGGCGCCTTCCAAAAGGCTCAGAAGGAGGCGTGGTTCGGCATCGTTGAGAAAGAGCTGAACGTCACCATCAAGGAGGACACCACCTCCGGCATCGCCGACGTGCGCACCCAGGTCGCCTCCGGCAAGCCTACCTGGGATCTCACGACCCAGGGCGCCTACAGCTGCGCATTGCTCGAGAAGGAAGGCCGCCTGGAGAAGTTCGACGCCGATACCATGAAGGCGCTTGTCGATGTCCCGACGACACTCGGCCGCTCGGAACACTGCGCACCGCAGATCGTCTATTCCGTCGCCATCGGCTGGCGCGAAAAGGCCTTCCCGGGCAAGGAACCATCCGGTTGGGCGTCGTTTTGGGATGCGAAGAGCTTCCCCGGCCAACGCTCTGTCCGCAAGCATCCGATCTATGCGCTCGAGATGGCGCTGATCGCGGATGGCGTGCCGATGGACAAGCTCTATCCGCTCGACGTGGACCGCGCCTTCAAGAAGCTCGAGCAGCTGAAACCGCACGTGCTCGTGTGGTGGAGCTCGGGGGCGCAGTCCGCGCAGGTGCTCAAGGACGGCGAGGTCGACATGGTGTCGGCGTGGAACGGCCGCATCCAGGCGCTGGAGAATGAGCCCGAAAGCAAGGGGGGCAAGGTCAAGATCACCTTCAACGAGCAGATCATCGTCTCCGACAGCTGGATGATCCCGAAGGGAGCACCCAACAAGGAGCTTGCCATGAAGGCGATCGCACTCATGTCGCGGCCGGAGGTGAATGCCCGTATCTCGAACTACATCAACTACGCGCCATCCAACACCAAGGCCTACGACACCGGCGTGATCCCGAAGGAGAAGCTCCCCGGCCTGCCCAATTCGCCTGAGAACTTCAAGAAGGGTTTTGTGCAGGATGTTTCGTGGTGGGTCGAGAACGCGGACGCGATGGTGAAGCGCTTCGACGCCTTCCTGCAGAGATAGTGGGCCGCCGAGCGGCCGGCTCGGCTTCTGGCTGCACGGGAGGTCCGTGTGAAGGCAGCGATCGGGAAAGGTTCGGCGATCTCGCTGCCAATCTCGATCCGGAACGTCACCAAGACCTACGGCAGCTTCACCGCCCTTGACGACGTCAGCCTCGAGATTGCGAGCGGCGAGTTCATCACGCTGCTCGGGCCCTCCGGGTCCGGCAAGACGACGCTGCTGATGGTGCTTGCCGGCTTCATCAGACCTGATAGCGGCGAGATAAGCTTCGGCGACCGCGATGTCTCGCTGGTGCCGCCACACAAGCGCGACGTGGGCATGGTGTTCCAGAACTATGCCCTCTTCCCGCACATGACGGTTGCCGGCAACGTCGGTTATCCGTTGCGGCTTCGCGGGGTCGCCAAGGCGGAAATCACCGACCGCGTGCAGAAGGTGCTCGAGCTGGTTCAACTCGGCGAGCATGGCACCCGCAATGTCGACCAGCTCTCGGGCGGACAGCGCCAGCGCGTCGCGCTCGCCCGCGCCATCGTCTTCGAGCCGCGCATCCTCCTCATGGACGAACCTTTGTCCGCCCTCGACAAGAAGCTGAGGGAGCAGATGCAGATCGAGGTCCGCCATCTCCACCATCGCCTCGGCATGACCACGGTCTACGTCACCCACGACCAGCGCGAGGCCCTTACCATGTCGGATCGCGTCGCGGTCATCGACAGGGGCCGTTTTCGCCAGATCGGCAAGCCGCGCGACGTATACGAGCGCCCCGAAAGCCGGTTCATCGCCGAATTCATAGGCGAGTCGCATTTCTTAGCGGTATCCGTTCGTGGAGAAACTGCGCACTACCGGGATCGGCCGCTGCAGCTGGCGGAGCCGCCGCGCCACCCGTCGGACCAGCAGTTCCTCGTCGTGCGCCCTGAGAAGCTCAGGTTCGTCACCGATAGCGAGGATGGCCTCAACGTGTTCGAGGGAACGGCGCGGGAGGTCGTCTACCAGGGCGAGAGCACGCTGCTCTACGTCGACTTGCCCGACGGCGCCGAGATCGCGATCCGCCAGCCGGCGACCAGCCTGGGGCAGGGCTTGCCAGCGCCGGGTGCATCGGTACGGCTGGGCCTTCCGGCAGGTGACACGATGCTTGTCCCCAGCGAGGCCGCGCCGTGACCGCGACGGGATTCTCAGGCCAAGACGGTCGACACGATCATCAGGCGCAGAAGGCACCAAATGCCGCCGCCTTTCACAGGCTCGAGCGCAGCGAGAGAACGGCGCTCTCGGCGCTCGCCGTTCCGGGCCTTCTGCTCATCGGGGCCATTGCGCTCGCCCCAATTGCCTGGCTCTTCTGGCTCTCGTTCCGCGACAAGTCCGGCTTTACGCTCGAGCATTACGAGCGCCTGCTGCACCCGACTTACACGCTGACACTCGAAACCACGTTCCAGCTCTCGCTCCTGGTCACTGTAATCTGCATCGGCCTCGGCTATCCGCTCGCTTACCTCATCTCGCAGGCGTCATCCCGCCTTGCCGCATTCCTGATGCTGCTGGTGCTGTTCCCGGTTTGGACGTCGCTGCTCGTGCGCTGCTATGCTTGGCTCGTGCTGCTGCAGCGGCGGGGAGTGGTCAACACGTGGCTGCAGGACATGGGATTGATCGAGACGCCTCTGAGACTGATGCACAATTTCACCGGGACCACGATCGGCATGGTTCATATCATGCTGCCGTTCATGGTGCTGCCGCTCTACGCGACCATGCGCTCCATCAATCGCGACTACATGCGTGCGGCGGCGAACCTCGGCGCTTCGCCGGTGAAAGCGTTCTGGCACGTGTTTGTGCCGCTGTCGCTGCCCGGACTTTTCGCCGGAATCATCATCGTATTCGTGCTCTGCCTGGGCTTCTACGTGACGCCGGCACTGCTCGGCGGAGGGCGCGTGATGATGTGGTCGATGCAGATAGAGCGTAATGTCACCTATCACTCGGACTGGGGTGCGGCGAGCGCGCTCGGCGTTGTGCTGCTGGCGATGACGCTGGCCATAATCTGGGGTGTCGGCCGGATTATCGGCTTCGACCGCATCACGGGAAGCCGATAGATGCTGAACAAGGCCGCCACGGAAACGCAGATCACCCACGCCGGCAGGCTATGGCTCTACGTGCTCGGCGCGCTCATCCTGCTATTCCTGGTCCTGCCCAGCCTGCTCGTGGTCCCGCTGAGCTTCTCGGATTCGCGCTATCTCGCTTTTCCCCCACCCGGCTGGTCGACGCGTTGGTATGAGGCTTTC
Source organism: Hyphomicrobiaceae bacterium (assembly GCA_050248715.1). Taxonomy (GTDB): domain Bacteria; phylum Pseudomonadota; class Alphaproteobacteria; order Rhizobiales; family Hyphomicrobiaceae; genus AWTP1-13. The sequence continues at coordinate 82,537 of JBFWRV010000020.1, forward strand.
TTCGGCGCCGTCGAGTGGCGCGACGCGACCGTGGTGTCGCTCACCGCTGCAACCTTGACGATGGTCATTTCGACCGCGCTCGGTACGCTCGCGGCCTACGGCATGCACGCCTCTCGCTCGCGCTTCACCCAGCTCGTCTACGCGACATTCATGCTGCCGCTCATCATTCCGGGCATCCTGATTGCGATCGGGGTCTTCCTGCTCTATGCCCAGCTCGGGCTCAACAATACGCTCACCGGCATCGTGCTGGCCCATTGCGTGATGGCGATCCCGCTGGTGGTGATCACGGTCGCCTCGAGCCTCAAGAGCTACGACATGCACCAGGAGATGGTAGCGCGCAGCCTCGGCGCCAGCCGTCCCAGGGCGTTTCTCACTGTGACGCTGCCGCAGATCAAAATCTCCGTGATATCGGCGGCACTCCTGGCTTTCATCACCTCGCTCGACGAGGTGGTAATCTCGCTCTTCATCGCCGGCGGTGACCGGGCGACCTTGACCCGGCGCATGTTCAACGCGCTCCGCGACGAGATCGATCCGACGATCGCCGCCATCTCGACGCTGCTGATCCTCATGTCGGTGCTTCTGCTCGGGTTTACTCAGCTCCTGCAGCGGCCACCGAGCCGGGTAGCGACGCCTGACGAGACCGCCGCACCAGGAGGGCCCGCCAAGGCCTAGTCACGGAACGGCAATGGAGACCGATATGGCGAAGAGCGATCGCGAGCAGCTTATCGCTTGGATCGAGGAGGATCGCGATGCGCTGGTCGCTTTCCTGAGGGCTTTCGTGCGCTGCAAGGGCCCGAACCCGCCGGGCGACACGCGCTCCACAGCCGACTTCATCACCGAAGCGCTCAGGATGCGTGGCCTCGACCATCGCATCATCGCCCCCCACCCCGAGATGCCGAACATTGTCGCCACCTTCGGGGCCGGCGAGCCCGGCAAGCACCTCGTACTCAATGGCCACATCGACGTGTTTCCCGTCGCCGACGACGGCCTCGGATGGACCAAGGACCCCTGGGGCGGCGAGCTTATCGATGGCAAGATTTACGGTCGCGGCGTCGCCGACATGAAGTGTGGGACTTCGGCGGCGATCTGGACCTACATCTACCTGTCGCGCATCAAGGACCGCCTCAAGGGACGCCTGACCCTCACGGCGGTCTCCGACGAGGAGACATTCGGCCCCTATGGCGCGCGCTATCTCATGGAGCACCACCCGGAGGTGCACGGCGACGCACTGCTCAACGGCGAGCCATCGAGCCCCTTCAGCGTGCGCTTCGGCGAGAAGGGACCGCTATGGCTCGAGTTCACCGTGCTGACGCCCGGCGCGCACGGTGCCTATACGCACGCAACAGGCAGTGCGACCAAGATCGCGATGGCGCTGGCCTCGCGCCTCGAGGAACTGACGTCGATCAAGCCAGAGCTCTCGGACAACATCTTCCAAGCTATCGACGCCGGACGATCCACGATGGACCGGGCGATGGGCAAGGGCGCAGGTGCCATCGTCGACAAGGTCACGCTCAACATCGGCACCTTCAAGGGTGGTGTGAAGGTCAACATGGTGCCATCGAGCGCTGTGTTCGAGGCCGACATCCGCCTGCCGCTCGGTGTGACGCGCGAGCGCGCATTGGCCGGGGTCGAGAAGATCCTGAAGGACTTCCCCGAAGCCAAGATGAAAGAGACGAACTGTAACCTGCCCTCCTGGGTCGACCCCAACTGCGACATCATCGAAATCGTGCAGAACACCGTGGAGGAGCTGCGCGGCTTCCGTCCGACGCCGATCGTCAGCCTCGGCGGCACCGACGCGCGACTTTGGCGCTACCGCAACATACCAACGTGCGTCTACGGCCCCTTCCCCTACGGCATGGGCTCCTACGACGAGTACGTCGATGTGGAGGACTATCTGCATATCGTGCGCACGCACGTGCTCGCGTCATACGATTACATGACACGGTGAGACCGGCGCGGGCGACGGCCGGACGGACAAGGCTCAGAAAAACGCGCCGATCTTCCCGCAGGAAATGCGGAAGGCTTCTTGCGGCAGGCGCATCGTTCACACGTGCAGATAGTCGCGGATGCGACCGTAGGTGATCCGTGCGGCGACCGCCGCCCTCCACAGCCCCTGGAACGGAATCGTCTTGAAGTCGGTGATCGGCATGTTGATCTCGGCCGCCTTTCCGCCCATGACGCGCCGCGCGAGCTCTGGCCCCATCGTTGTGCTCATGGCCACGCCGCGACCGTTGTAGCCAAGGCACACGAGCACCCCGTCGGCTGGCTCGTGTATGTGCGGATAGTGATCCATGGTGACGCCGAGTTGCCCGTTCCAGCCATGCGAGAACCTGAATGGTGCGAGCTGGGGCCAAAGCTTCAGCGCATAGCGCTGCAGAAACTGCATTTGGTCAGGATGGCTGACGGGCCTTTGACGGCAGCGCCCGCCCATCAGCACCCGGTTCTGGGCATCGAGGCGGTAGTAGACGGTCACCTGCCCCATCTCATAGAGCGACGAACGCGCCGGGAAGATGCTGCGAGCGATCCCATCGGGAATTGGCTCGGTGGCTACGATGCCGCTGTAGACCGGGACGATCGTGCGGCGGAGCTTCGGCCAGAGGTCGTCCGTATAGCCATTGGTTGCAAGCACCAGAGTCTCGGCGCTTACGGCGCCAGACGGCGTCGTCAGGTGCCAGCGGGCGCCTTGTCGAGATGCCTTGAGGACCCGCGTGGTTCCGTGCAGCTTCGCGCCTGCCTGGACGGCTGCCTGCGCCAGACCGCGCGCATAGCTCAACGGATTGAGGTGCCCGCCGCGGCGGTCCAGGAGGGCACACATGTAGCGGTCTGTGCCCGTCGCCGCGCGCATGGCGTCGCTCGCGAGGAGCTCGACGGGCATTCCGCGCCGGGCCCCTTGTTCGTAGCTCGCGTGGATACCTCGTGTCGCACCCTCGGTATAGGCCGCCCGCAATGTACCGGACTGCCGAGCCTCGCACTGTATCTGATGCCGCCTGACGAGATCGAACACAACGTTCGGCGCGTTCCACGACATCTCGACCATGCGTCGGCCGAGATCTGAGCCGAAGTCGGCTTCAACCACATCGGGATCGTGCTTGAGCCCTGGGTTCACTTGTCCGCCATTGCGTCCCGAAGCGCCCCAGCCAGGCTCGTGGGCCTCAAGAACCGTGACATCCACGCCCTTCTCCGCCAGATGCAGCGCCGTCGAAAGTCCCGTGAAGCCGCCGCCAACGATTGCGACCGATGTCCGCCGGTCCCCGTCCAGGGGGGGAGTCGCGATTGCGGGGCGCGCCGTGTCGGCATAGAGGCTTGGCGGAAGGGGCTCACATCGGCTCACGCCTCGTTCTCCATCGCAGTGTCATTAGGAAACGCAAGCGCGAGGAGGCTCCCGTGCCCGCCGACGCTGTGACGCACGCCTGCAAGCTGAAGAGCGTGCCACATCATAGCTGACGCAGCAGAAATAACTGGTTTCCCCGTGTCTTGCTCAAGCATCTCCAGGATTTCAATCGTTGGCATTCCAGTGCCACTGAGGAAGATCGCCTGGGCATTGGGATTGTCGACCGCGCGACCCAACTGGTAGGCCCGTTGGGGGGTCTCCTCGTAGATGTTGGTGACGTTCTCCAAACGGCCATAGCTTACGACGTCGAAGCCGCATGCTTCGAAGTGCGCTTTTCCCTGCAGTGTCACTTCCTCGCTGTACGGCGTCCCCAGCGCAATTCGCCTTGCTCCAGTGGCCGAAAGGGCGGCTGCCACGCTTCCAAACGCCGTTGCGACCCTCGTGCCGTATTTCGACTGCAGGCGTTGTATCAGTTCGCTTTCTGCCCTCTGTCCGAGCGTGTAACTTGTGGCCGTGTGAGCCAGCATCATCACGTCGGGTTTCACCATTGCCAGGAGATCGGCACTCTGGTCGATGTGTGCGATCTGGCTGCGGTTACGCTCCTCCTGTCCTTGGTGGCTCCCTGCGGGTCCGCGAGCCACCATGCGTGAAAAGTGAACGGAAACACCTGGCGGCGCCAAGGCGATCATTTCGGGTTCGACTGTAGGATTGCCCGGCGGGATGAGAAAGCCGAGCCGTGCGCGCCATCCCTGCATTGTTGTCCTCCATCCTGCTCGGGGCTCCGCCCGACTTGCGCGGTACGCGCGCGTGGCATCGCCAGTCAGGGTAGAGTCAAGGATCGCGCGGCTGCAACCGTAGCAAGCAGGCGGCCAACCAAAGCACCGGCCAAGGAGCGGTGGAAATCCCGCGAGACTGTGCCGTTCCTGCCCAGGCCCGGGATGGATATCGGGATGGGCGTGCATGACAATCTCAAAATTATTCCAATCATCATAACGTATTATTTGATTGGCGGATGGTGCATCCGATTGTGTTAGTACCGGAACATTCCGTTTCATTCCAATAAGTGTTTGTTTCTAGCTGCAACTTAGGCTCTTTTGAGTCCGAGGGCTTCCATTTTATTCCGAAGCAATCTACTACTATTTTGTGGGCTGATTTGTCAATTGGGGCCATATGGCGATAGCCGAAAAAACTGAAGCAGTTGTCCGGCGGCGAGTCCCGCTTAGCGCGCGTGCCGTCCTTACAATCAGTGCTCCTGGCCGGTACAGCGATGCGGGCTGCAAAGGCCTTTGGCTCCAGGTCACCCCAACCGGCACTAAGAGCTGGCTACTGCGCTACATGCTGGATGGACGCGCCCGGGCCATGGGTCTCGGACCGCTTGAGCTTGTCTCCCTTGCCGAAGCGCGTGAGCGCGCGCGGGATGCCCGACGTCTTCTGCTTGACGGCAAGGACCCGATTGAGGCGCGCAAGAAGCAGCAGCTCGCTAGTCGCCTCGAAGCGGCCAGCAGCATTAGTTTCCACGACTGCGCCGAACGCTACATCGCCGCCCATGAGGCTAGCTGGCGCAATCCCAAGCATCGTGGACAATGGAAATCTACCCTCGCTACTTACGCGTTCCCTGAGCTTGGTGATTTGCCTGTGGCCGCCGTGGATACGCAACTGGTGCTCCGCGTACTGGAGCCGTTGTGGACTAGGCGCCCGGAGACTGCCGGCCGTGTTCGCGGGCGCATCGAGTCCGTCCTCGATTGGGCGGCCGCGCGGGGCTACCGGCAGGGCGAAAATCCTGCGCGCTGGCGTGGTCATCTCGACAAGCTACTGCCCGCCAGGTCGAAGATTGCGCCTGTCCGGCACTATCCGGCGCTGCCTTATCGCGATCTGCCCGCGTTCATGTCGGAGCTGCGCGCCAACGGCAGCATCAGTGCCTTGGCCCTCGAAATGGCAATCCTGACAGCATCGCGGACCGGCGAAATCATTGGCGCCACATGGCCGGAGGTCGATTTGGAGACGCGGGTTTGGACCGTTCCCGCGAGCCGGATGAAGAGCGGCCGCACCCACCGCGTTCCATTGTGCGATCGCTGCGTGGCGATCCTCGTCAACCTTCCGCGGATCGTCGGATGCGAGTACCTGTTTCCGGGCGGTCGGCCAGGAAAACCTCTGTCCAACATGGCGCTGCTCGAGCTGATGCGCGGCATGCGGCCAGGGTTCGTGCCGCATGGCTTCCGCAGCACCTTCAAGGATTGGGCTACCGAGACCACCGACCACGCGCGCGACATCGTGGAGGCAGCGCTGGCTCACGTCATAGGGGACAAGGTTGAGGCTGCGTACCGGCGTGGGGATGCGTTGGAGAAGCGGCGGACTCTCATGGTTGATTGGGCGCTCTACTGCGGATCACCGACACGTGCCTAAGAGAGGCATCCGAGGAGACTGTTACTTCGTCCTCAAGGATGCCTTTGACCTTTGCTGGCCAGATGCCAGCGCCAGTTGGGACCGCGTCTTGGTTGCCTTGGACCACGTACCGCAGGGCGAACTCGTAGAGTATACCGAATTGGTTCGCCCCCACGTGCCACCCAAACGACGGGGACGACGCCTCGCTAATCGAGCGATGGTGGAAAACGAGTTGGCCCATTGGCTCAGCCGTGTTGCACAAGCAGTCCATGCTGAGGATGCTGCTGACCCCTCGCTGGTCGTGCCAAGAAATATTCGCCACTTTGTATGGATGCTTGAGATCAATTGTTTGATGAAAGAGACGGGAAAGACATTGCACGACGTTTGTGGCGACCTAGCCGTCGCCCTTCTGGGCTGCCGAATGGGCCCAGAAATGTTCAGAGGGCAATATAGGTTGAGGGCCATATACCTCCGCATGTCTTCCCGGGCTTTCGACACGCGGTCCGCGTCGCCTAAGCTTCGAGAACTCTTAAAGCCGCTTCACGACATTAGCGGTAGCTAATTCTGCCGCAGATACCCACCCCCAATTAGCGCTCAACAAATCCAATAGCGCTGTCCAGATCGATCCCTTATTTTGCGTGCCTTAAGGAAATCAAGGCACTCGCAAATGAACCTCACATCGCAACGCAAACCACATCTCGATCGCTTTCTGAGGAGGCGTGAAGTTCTTCTCGCTACTGGCCTTCCCAACAGTACCTTGTATGATCTCATGTCTAGGGGTCTGTTCCCAAAGAATGTTCGGATTTCTCCCCGCCTGGTTGGTTGGAGGGAAAGCGATGTCATCGCCTGGCAACAGGCGCGCCGCGCGGGGGAATATGAGGAACTTGCGTAGATAGATATCAAGAACCCCGCGCCAAGCAGGCAGCGGGGTTTTAGTGTTTCGCGAAATCTCTGTTGAGGCGTTACCGCGCGTTAGCAGCGCGCGGTACTGATCTGCAAGGGTTCGTAACGTGCGTCAAATCAATCAACGTCTCTGACGGCACGTGCTTCTATGCCACTATTCGGCAATTTGCACAAGGCCGTCTCGCAAATGGAGATGGTCTGTGGATTTTGGACAACCGAGTTCGCCCGCTGGCACGGAGCATTCGGCAATACCGCGCTTCGTGGCCGGCAACGATAGACCTGAAAGCAATAACACTTCAGACATCGCGGCGCTCATGCCGAGAGTCGCCCAGCTGTTGCTCGGCGAGCCCAATAGAGCTTTGTCGAGCAAGGCCGAGTTGCGCTATGGCACGCATGGGTCGCTTGCGATTAACCCATCCAAGGGCACCTGGTATTCGTACGAAGAAGACCGAGGCGGTGGTGTCCTCGATCTGATCGCGCGCCAAACTGGGCGTGAAAACCCAGCAGACTGCCGCGCCTGGCTTCGTGAGAACGATCTCGAGCCTAGCCCGCAAAAAACAATCAAGCAGCAGGCGCCGCGCGGACGCGTACTCGAGCGATATGACTATCGCGATGAGCATGGAATGCTACGCTACCAAGTTGAGCGTTTCGAGCCTAAGCGCTTTCGCCAGCGTCGGCTCGGACCCGAGGGCGGCTGGGTCTACAATCTGAATGGGGTCGAGGCCCTTCCCTATCGCTTACCGGAGATCGTCGACGCAATCTCCCTCAGGCGCCCCATTGTCATCGTCGAAGGCGAGAAAGACGCTGATGCGCTCGCACGACATGGCATCGCCGC
>JBFWRV010000021.1:0-85153 GCA_050248715.1 Hyphomicrobiaceae bacterium
CGCGGCGGGGCCGGCCATCGTCGGCGAGCTCTGCAGAAATTGCGCCGCGGCATGGCGCGCCTCAGCCTTGGCGCCTGCGGGAACCGCATCCTCGAGATCGATGACGTTGGCATCGGCACCGCAATGTCCGACCTTGGCAAGAAGGTCGGCGCGATTGCCCGGTGCATAGAGGAAGGAGCGAGGCAGCACGGCGCACCCGTTTGTCGTCAAATGACGCCCTTCGACTTCAGCGTGTCCATGTCGGCCGCGCTCAGGCCGAGCTCGCCGCCATAGACCTCGAGATTGTCGGCGCCGAGCGGGCGCCCCGCAAAGCGGATCGAGCCGGCCGCTTCCGAGAGACGAAAGAGCACGTTCTGCATGCGCACCGTGCCGAGCTGGGGATCGGGCACGCGGGTCACGGAATCGAGCGCCCGGTATTGAGGATCGGCAAAGATGTCGCGGATGTCGTAGACCTGCGCCACCGCCGCCTGCGCCTGCTCGAAGGCCTCGATCACCTCGGCCGAGTTGCGCTGCCCGATCCACGCAGCCACCCGCCCGTCGAGCTCTTCGACGTGCTCCGCGCGTCCCGCGGCCGACCGGAACCAGGGCTCGGTCGTGACCTCGGACCAGCCCACCAGACGCATGACGCGCTCGGCGATGGCATGCGAGGACGTCGAGACCGCAAGCCATTTGCCGTCCGCGGTCCGGTAGGTGTTGCGCGGCGCGTTCTTGGCCGAGCGATTGCCCGTCCGCGCCTGCACGCGCCCGAGCTGATCGAAGATGATGGCCTGAGCCCCGAGCACGGTCAGGATCGGCTCGATGAGCGCGAGGTCGACGATCTGGCCGCGGCCCGTCGGCTGTCGTGCATGAATGGCCGTCATTGCCGCAAACGCGGCCGAGATCCCCGCGATGCCGTCTGCGAGGCCGAACGGCGGCAGCGTCGGCGGGCCTTCCGGCGGTCCCGTGATGGCGGCAAACCCGCTCATGGCCTCGGCGATGGTGCCGAAGCCCGGGCGCTTCGAGTAGGGGCCGAACTGGCCGAATGCGGTTACGCGCACGAGGACCAGGCCGGGGTTCTCGGCGGCGAGCCGCTCATAGCCGAGCCCCCACCGTTCCAGCGTTCCGGGACGGAAGTTCTCGATGACGATGTCGGCCGTGCGCACGAGGCGGCGGAAGATATCCTGGCCTTCGGGGCTGCCGAGATAGAGCGTGATCGCGCGCTTGTTGCGGCCGATCATCTTCCACCACAGCGGCACGCCGTCCTTGGACGGCCCGTGCGTGCGTGCCGGATCGCCTTGCGGGTGCTCGATCTTCAGGACGTCGCAGCCGAAATCACCCAGCAGCATCGCCGCCAGGGGCCCGGCGAACAGCGTGGAGACATCGATGACCTTCAGTCCGGCCAGGGCCCCGGTGCTCATGGCTGCGCTTCTCCCATCGAGAGTGCGGCAAGCGGGGCCATCGCCTGGCAGCCGTAGATGTCGCTGTCTCCGACCGCGCCGGAAGGCGGACGGCGCGGCAGGGAAATCTTGATGGCCAGCACGTCCGGCAGCTCGAAATGGCGCACGAGCGCCGGGTCGACACCGTAGAGCTCGGCGATGCGCCGAGGCGTCAGCAGCCCCGAGCCCGCGGCACGGTCGAAGGCGGCACGGCTGTCGAAGAGCAGATCGATGGTCAGCGTGAAAGGCCCCGCATTCTTGGACCGGATGAGCCGGGCAATGTCACCGAGCCGCATTGCCGCGCTCCCTGGTCAAGGTTTTCATCTCCATGCGGAACGGGGCGCAGGGGTCGTCGATGGCAACCAGGTGGTTGAGACACCACTCATAGACGGCGCCGCCGTCGAACACGGCCGGCGAGAAGGGGATGGCGAGATTGCTGACGAAGCCTTGCCAGTTGCGCACGGGATGGTGGAGTGCGGTATGCACGGCCACCGCCGCGGCCGCGCGGGCGTTGGCCTGCGTCGCGGCAACCACCTCGAAGACCAGCCCGATGCGGTGCGTTGCGTTTGCGTCCGGCGGACCATTCGCCGTGCCGTAGCGGCGGATCAGCAGGCGGTAGTCGGCGTCGCGCTCAATTCTCAGGCTTTCACGGCATTTGCCCACGATCGCAGCCTCGCAGGTCGAGAGAAACTCATCGAGGTTGTCGAGCAGGATCGGATCGCTGATACCGGCGACTGCGATGGATCGATAGCCGGCCAGTCGGCTCCCCTCCACGCGGATCTCATAGCGTCCGGCAGACAGGAAGCGCGATCCCCCAACCCGCACCCGCCCGTCGCCCAGCTCCGTGAACCGGCTTTGTGCGGTATCGATGGTGCCGCCAGGCTCATGGATTTGGAACGGATCGGCGTTCTCGTAGTAGCCATGGGCGCGGACGCTGAGCTCGCTGCATGCCATCTGCGGGTTCGGTATCTGGATGGTGAAGTCCTCGGCGCCCTCGAAGGTGGCGAGAATGCAGTCGGGATGCAGGCGCTGGATCGCCGGCGCGGCGCCGCATTCGAGTATCTTTCCGGCATGCCAGGCGGGACCCGGGGCCACGCCGAGGCGCATGGCCAGGGCAGCAAAAATCGCGGCATCGCTGGCACGCCCGGCGATCACGACATCGGCACCGGCATCGAGGGCCGTCATGAAGGGTTCCGGCCCCATCTGGGCAACGAGATGAGCCGTGCCGCTGATCGTCTTCTCGTCGAGCTCGGGGACCGACGGCTGGGAGCGGACACGGCCGCTTCGCCAGGCATCGAGGAGCCATTCGCGGCTCAGCTCGCTATGGATCACGGCGACCTTGAGGTCCAGCCGGTGCTCGCTGGCGATCTCCTCGACGAGACGCACGGCCTCGGCAAGCTGCGCGTCGGCCCCGGCGTTCACGGCGGAGCCGACGGCCACCGGGATCTTGGCCTTGCGGCCCGCGAGGATCATGAGCTCGAGGTCGCGCTTCAGCGCGGCGTGGGAGCGCGACAGCTTCCCCGATCCGAGGAAATAGGGGCCGGAATCGGAGGAGCCCGCGTCACAGCCGATGGCGCGGGCGCCAAGTGCGATCGCCGCGTCGAGAGAGGAGGCGAGAAACCCGGTGCCCAGCATGCCCGTTGCCGAGACGACGGAAACGGGGCGTGTCGTCGGCGCTGTCATGCAGACGCCTCATCGTGCGCGCGAAACGACTCGTGATGCTCGATCCACCAGCGGGCAATGTCGGCGCGCTTGGCGAACCAGACCTGCCCCCGACCCAACGCGTGCTCGATGAATTCGCGCAGCGCCGAGGCTCGGCCGGCCTGTCCGACCCAGCGAGGATGCAAGCCGATCGACATCATCCGCGGATGCGTCGCGCCTTCCTCCCACAGGTAGTCGAACGCGCGCCGCGCGAGACTGAAGAAGTCGTCGGGGCCGCCCAGCTGTCCGGCGAGATAGCGGCCGTCATTGTAGGTCATGCTGTAGGGCACGACGACGTGCCGCTTGCCCTTGACCTGCGTGAAATAGGGAAGGTCGTCGTTGTAGGCGTCGCTGTCGTAGAGGAAGCCGGCCTCGACCAGCAGCTCGCGGGTGTTGACGCTGGCGCCGTAGCGGCTGTACCAGCCATCCGGCCGCTTGCCGCAGACCTCCTGAAAGAGCGCGATCGCCTTGTGAATGCGATCCCGTTCCTCGTCCCGGCTCATGGTCCACTGCTCGCTCCAGCGCCAGCCGTGCGAGCAGATTTCGTGGTCGGCCTCCACCAGCCAATCGGCGACCTCGCGGTTGATGGCGAGCGCCACCGCCGCGGCAAATGCCGTGCATTTCACCCCGTAGCGATCGAAGAGCCGCAGAATGCGGTGGACGCCCGCCCGGCTGCCGTACTCGAAGATCGACTCCATCGCGAGGTTGCGCACGCCCGGCGGAAAGACGCGCAAGCTCTCGCCGCTGTTCTCGTTGACGTTGTCGCCGGCGGCAAAGCTGCGCTCGCTGCCCTCCTCGACGTTGAGGCAGAGGCTCACGGCGACCCTGGCGCCGCCCGGCCATCGCACGGCCGGCACGTGCCGGCCGTAGCCGATGAGATCGCGGTGCGGCCCCTCGGCGGGCGGCGGCCAGAATTCACGCATGAGGAGTCTCGCTGGTTTCCGCAGGCACGGGCAGGCGGCTCAGATAGGCAGTGACCTCGTCCGATCCGACTACGTCTCCGAGCTGGCGCGCGATATCCATCAGGTTCACCTCGTGAGAGATGCGGACTCGATCGAAGACGGCATCGCGCGGCACGATCGTGCGGAAGTTGTATGAAGCGCTGTCTATGGCGGTGGCGCGTACGCAGTTGCTCGTCGAGCCGCCGGTGATCACGACCGTATCCACCTGCGCGGCGACGAGCAGGTCGAGGAGCGGCGTCCCGTGGAACCCGCTCTGCTTGGTCTTGACCAGCACGATGTCCTGCGGGCGGGGCGCGACCGAAGGCGCGATTTCAGCTCCCCTGGTGCCTTCCAGATACCAGCCTTCGATGTCGAGGAACCCGCGTTTCAGCCGCTTCAGCCCCATGTCGGCGCCGTCGCGCCGGGCGACGTTGCGCGTATAGAAGACCGGCCGGCGGGCAGCGCGGAAGGCGTCGGCCAGCCGGGCGATCACGGGCGCGGCTTCGCGCGCCGTCACGCAGGCGGACGGATAGACGGTCCGATCCTGCGCGTCGGTGGCTCCGATCATGTAGTTCTGCGCGTCGATGATGAGCAGGGCCGGATTGCGCCCGAACCCGATCCTGCGGCCCATGCCGGCGCGCTTGAGCTGCTCCGCCTCCTCCGGCGAGAGGAGATGGCCGACCTCGCGAAAGAAGGCGTCCCGATCCGAGGTCATGGTGCAATCCGCAAATCCGGCCGGCTCATGACAGCACGTGTGTCAAAGCTTGCAGAGCAAGTGCTCGTCATTGCGGACCTCGCCGACCTGCTTGAGCGCCGCCTGCAGTTGCGTCGGATCGAAGACCCGCCGCGCGTCAGGAAGCTTGTCGATCTGCTTCGCCTCGAGGAAGAAGTTGCCCAGCGTCTTCAGCATGCGCTCCGCGTCGACCCGACCGTTGGGCTCGACCTGGGGCCAGCTGATGCGGCGATCGTAGATCTTGCCGACCAGGTCGGGCTCCAGCCTGGTTTCCTTGGCGACGATCTTGATCACCTCGTCACGGTTCTTCGGATTCTGTGCAAAGCGTATGCCTTCGAGGTAGGCCATCAGCCAGCGCGTCGCGATATCACCGCCCGACTTCTCGATGAACTTCGCTCCGAAGAACATCATGCCGATGTTGTCGCCGGGTGCGACCTTGATGATCGGCTCGACCAGGTTGATGCGACCCTCCTCGATGCCCTTGGTCATCAACGGCTCCGGCAGATACCCGGCATCGGCCGATCCCGACGACATCGCGGCCAGCATGTCGGGATAGCTGAGGTAGACGATCTTGATGTCCGACTTCGCCATATTGTTCTTGGCGAGGCTTTGGGCGACCCAGTAGTCGTTCGCCGTCCCGGGGGCGTTGACGGCCACGGTCTTGCTCTTCAGGTCGGCGAAGGAACGCACGCCGGCGTCGTAGTTCTTCTTGCTCACGACGAGGCCGTTGTCGGCCGAGCAAATGTAGGTGAGGCGGTCGACGGCGCCGACGATCGCCAGGCCACTGTTGAGAGCGTTTAAATAGCCGGCCCCGTTGGACGAGCGACCCCAGTCATAGTCGCCGCGCGCCACGATCGGCAGCGACGCGGCAATGGCGACGCTGTCGATTTGATTCTGGATGCCGTACTTGGCGAAGAAGCCCTTCTCGATGGCGGAATAGACGTGTGCGTAGGCGACCAGCGGCGTCAGCGTGCCCTTGACGATATCGAGCTTTCCGCTCTGCGCGTGGACGCGGGGCGGCATCCACGCAGCGGCGACGGCCCCGCCGGCAGCGGCTGCACCCTTGAGCACGGCGCGGCGGGATGGGCCTTCGCCGTGCGAAGTGGCCCCTGCGTTCCCTTTGCGAATGCGCGACATCATGATCGTGTTCCTCATCGCATCAGCTCCACGCCTTCGTCCCACGACAGGAGGCGCCGCTGGATTCTCAGGAGGGTGAACGAGAGGACGATGCCGATCGTCGATACGACGACGATGTTGGCGTACATCTCCTCGATCCGATAGATCTGCCAGTAGCGCCAGATCTCGGCGCCGATGCCGTTGGTCGCGGCGACGAACTCCGCCGAGACCTCCCCGGTGAGCGCCAGGCCCAGCGACAGCCGCAATCCCGCAAACATCACGGGAAGCGAGGCGGGCAGAGCGATCTTGGTCATGATCTGCAGCCGCGAGGCGCCGAGATTGCGCGCCATACCCGGGAGGTTGGGATCGAGGCCCTTCACTCCCGCATATGTGGTCACGACCGCGGGAAAGAAGCAGATCAGCGCGGTCACGGCGATGATCGGCGGGGAGCCGAGGCCGAAGATGACCAGGAACAGGGGCAGGATGGCGATGCGCGGGATCGGGTAGATGATTGTGATGATCGGATCGAAGATCACCCGAAATATGCGGATCCATCCCATCGCCAGGCCGAGCAGCACGCCGGGGACGGCGCCGAGCAGGAAGCCCAGCAGGAAGCGCTGGGACGTGACGAGCAGGTGCTCGGTCATCAGCCCTTCCGCATTCATCTTCCAGACCTTCAGAAGTATCCGGCTCGGCGGCGGGAAGAAGGTGCGATCGATCACGCCCGTCTCGGCAACGATCTGCCACAGCAGCAGCGCCCCGATCACCGGCGCACTCGATGCCAGGGCCCCCTCCAGGGCGAGCCGCCAGCGCGACTTCTCCGGCGGCAGAAGGCTCGCCTCGGCGCGCGGCGCAACGGCTGTGTTGCCGACCATGGGCGGGCTCACGCTGCGACCTCCGCGCGCGCCGCCTCGTCCTTCAGGAGCGTCCAGATCCGCTCCTCGTAGTCCTGGAACTCCGCGCTCCGGCGCACCTCGGTGCCGCGCGGCCGCGGAAACGGAACGTCGATGATGGTCTTGATGCGACCGGGGCGCGCCGACATCACGGCGATCCTGTCGCCCAGCAACAGGGCCTCGTCGATGCTATGCGTCACGAAGATCACCGTCTTGCGCAGCTCCTGGGACAGCGCCAGCACCTGGTCTTGCAGCAGGCGGCGGGTCTGCGCGTCGACCGCCGCGAACGGCTCGTCCATGAGCAGGATCGGCGGATCGGCAACGAGCGCGCGCGCAATGCCGGCGCGCTGGCGCATGCCGCCGGAGAGCTGGCGAGGATAGTAGTCACCGAAGCCTGCGATCCCCATCGAGGCCAGCGCCCGCTCGGCAGCCGCATGCCGCTCGGCGGCCGCAACACGGCGCAGCTCCAGACTGAGCGCAACGTTGTCGCGGATTTTTCGCCACGGAATGAGCGTCGGCTCCTGCCACACCATGACCGCCGGTGGGTGTGCCCGCGCGTCGCTGCGCACCTCGATGCGGCCGCCCTGGACGGGCACGAGCCCGATGATCGCCTTCAGAAGCGTCGATTTCCCGCAGCCGCTGGGCCCGAGAAGGCAGAGGAACTCGCCCTTCTTCACCTCGAGCGATACCCGATCCACCGCCAGCAGCACCCTGGATCCCGCGGCAAAGGCGACGGAGACGTTCTCGATCGAAAGCATGTTCAGCGACGGTCCGGCGCAGTGTTCAGTATTCTGCACGATAGTGCAATGGTATGAACACTGTCCGCCACAAGAACCGCCCTGTCAAGCGGCCCGGCAATCGCGGGGGCGCGTGACGTTATCGCGTCGAGGATTTCGAGCTGCCCGACGGGCTCATGCCGGTACTCGCGGTCGTTCGGTGCAATCCGCTTCGCTCTTGCACCCTACGATCGCTCCAGTCCGTGCTTCGACAAGCTCAGCACGGAGGTGTGTGCATCGCTCGGCATGGGATGACGCCGTCGCCCTGAGCCCGTGGAAGGGCGGGTGAAGGGCACCGCTGGCGGCCTCGTGGTTCGACAGGCTCACCACGAGGGGTGAGGGCAAGCGCAGCACGAGGGGCAAGGGCGGGTGAACCACGAGGGGCGATGATGCCGACCTGTCATCCCGGCCGGAGCGCGTAGAGCCGGGAGCCAGGGCCAAGGATGCGGGCGGTCGGCTGGAACCCTGGGTCCCGGAAATGCGCCTTCGGCGAACTCCGGGATGACAGGGAGCGTGCGAATTCCGGAATGGCCAGCGTTGCAGCGGGTGCGAAATTCCGGGACCACAGGGCGCCCGCGCGGGTCGCCCCCGTGGGTAAGGCTCAATATCCGAGATCGATCTCGATCTCCTGCAGGAGGCGGCCGCCCTGCTCGATGCTGCGGATGTTGGCGGCCATCTCGGTGGCGAGCTGCGCGACGGTCGGCCGCCGCGCCACGTGCGGCATGACCGTCACCTTGGGATGCGACCAGAGCGGGCTGTCGGGCGGGAGGGGCTCGGGCCAGAGCGCGTCGAGGGCGGCGTAGGAGAGCTGGCCGGAATCAAGAGCGGCGATCAGGTCCTTCTCGACCACGTGCCTGCCGCGGCCGATGTTGACGAGCATCGCGCCCCTCGGCATCATCGCGAAGGTCCGGGAACAGAGGATGCCTTCCGTCTCCCGCGTCAGCGGCAGCAGGCAGACGGTGATGTCGCTCTGGGCGAGGAAGGGCGCAAGCTGGTCGCGACCGTGGAAGACGGGCACCTCGTCGGGCGCACGCGGGGACCGCACCCAGGCCGAGACCTTGAAGCCCAGCGACTTCAGGACGAGGGCCGGCGCGCGCGCCATCATGCCGAAGCCAAGGAAGCCGACGCGACGCTCGTCGGGGCGCACGATCGGCACGCGGCGCCATTCCTTGCGCGCCTGCGCCGCCTGGTAGCCCGGCATGTCGCGATGGAAACGGAGCACATGCATGATGACGTACTCCGTCATCATCGGATCACCGCCGGGCGGCTCGACCTTGCCGAGGGGCACCTTGGGCATCTTGGGATGGCGGATGAAATCCTCAACGCCGGCCGAGCGGCTGAGCATGGCCTTGAGGTTGGGGAAGCTCGGCAGCTCGTCGAAATTCGGATGCATGAAGGCGAGGTAGTGGACGTCGGCGAGGTTGCCGGCCTCGGGCCAGATGCGCACCTCCAGCTCGGGGAGATGCTGCGCCAGCGTCTCGCGCCATAGCTCAGGTGTGCCGATGCGCCGGTCGAGACCGATGAGAAGCAGCGCCATGTTCGCTCCCGTCAGCGTTGTTTCGGGCGAAGACTAGCGCAGCGGGCTTCCGCGACCAATGACGGCAGCCACACTAGCTCTCCTTCGACAGCAGCTTGTCGAGGCGGCGCTGCTCGTCGGGTGAGAGCGGGGTGGCGTCGGCCGCGGCGGTCCTGGCGCGCGTGCGGGCGCGGCGCAGGATCAGGACAGCGGTGCCGGCGAGCAGCATCAGGGGCGTCAACCACAGCAGGATGGTGTGTGGCCTCAACCGCGGACGCAGCAGCACGAACTCGCCGTAGCGCGCCTCGACGAAGGCGAGGACGGCGGCGTCCGTATCGCCGGCGGCCAAGCGCTCGCGCACGAGCACGCGCAGGTCGCGGGCGAGCTCGGCATTGGAGTCGTCAATCGACTGGTTCTGGCAGACGAGGCAGCGCAGCTCCTGGGAGAGATGGCGGGCGCGGGCCTCGAGCGCGGGGTCCTTCAGCACCTCGCCGGGCTCGACGGCATGGGCGGGGGTGAGGGCGAAGGGGAGGGCGAGGAAGCTTGCAGCGAACAGAACGCGTGCGGCCCGGCGGACTGGGTCCCGGCCTTCGCCGGGATGACGTTTGGGGTAGCGGCAGGCGCCAGCCGATCCCCCTCCCTGTCGTGCGGAAGGCGCGTCCTCGACGCGCGGCCTAGCCAGGTGCGTGAGCATTGCGCATCACTCCGCGGGCGAGGCCGCGGCGCGTTGGGCACGGCGGGGGGCGCCGACACGCAAGCGGCGGTCGGAAAGGGACAGGGCGCCGCCGAGCGCCATCACGATGGCCCCGAGCCAGATCAGGCGCACCAGCGGGTTGAAGTAGAGGCGCACCACGTAGCCGCCGCCTCCCTGCACCTCGTCGCCGAGCACGGCGTAGAGGTCGCCGGCAAGGCCCACGTGGATGCCGGCCTCGGAGGTGGGCTGGCGGGGCGCATCGTAGAGTCGCTTGGCCGGCGTGAGCTCGGTGACGGGGGAGCCGGCGCGGCTCACGCCAAGGAGGCCGACCTGCTCCTGATAGTTGGGGCCGCGGTGGGGGACGGCGCCGCGAAAGGTGAGCGTGAATCCGGCGATCTCGGTGGTATCGCCCGGGCGCATCGTCAGCACCCGCTCGCTCTGCCAGGCCGAGGTGGCGACGATGCCGAGCACGGTGAGCCCCATGCCGGCGTGTGCCAGCGTCGTGCCGTAGGCGGAGCGCGGCAGACCGCGGGCGCGGCGCCAGGTTTCCTCGAAGCCTGTCGCGAAGAGCTTCACGCGCTGGCCCCATTCCGAGAGGGCGCCGGCGACGATCCACACGCCGAGCGCGATGCCGAACGGGGCGAGCCACGGCCCGCGCCAATAGAGCGCGAAGGCGGCGACGAGAGCCACGAGCGCGAGGAGGGCAGCGAGCCACAGGCGCTGCGCGGCGCCGGCGAGGTCGCCGCGCTTCCAGGCGAGGTTGGGGCCGAACGGAATTGCCGCCAGCAGCGGCAGCATCAGGGGCACGAACGTGAGATTGAAGTAGGGCGGGCCGACGGAAATCTTGTCGCCGGTGATCGACTCGAGCGCGAGCGGATAAAGCGTGCCGACGAAGACGGTGGCGCAGCCGGTGGCGAGCAGGATGTTGTTCAGCACCAGCGCACCCTCGCGGCTGACCGGCGCGAACAGGCCGCCCTGCTTAAGTTGCGGCGCGCGCCAGGCATAGAGCGCGAGCGCGCCGCCGACCAGGATCACCATGATGGCGAGGATGAAGATGCCGCGCCTGGGATCGACGGCGAAGGCGTGCACGGAGGTGAGGACGCCGGAGCGCACCAGGAAGGTGCCCATGAGCGAGAGCGAGAAGGCGAGGATGGCGAGCAGGATGGTCCACACCTTCAGCGCCTCCCGCTTCTCCATGACGAGGGCCGAGTGCAGCAGCGCGGTGGCGGCGAGCCAAGGCATGAAGGAGGCGTTCTCGACGGGGTCCCAGAACCACCAGCCGCCCCAGCCGAGCTCGTAGTAGGCCCACCACGAGCCCATGGCGATGCCGAGGGTGAGGCAAATCCAGGCAGCGAGCGTCCAGGGCCTGACCCAGCGCGCCCAGGCCGCGTCCGTGCGGCCCTCGATGAGGGCGGCGACGGCGAAGGAGAAGGCGATGGAGAGCCCGACGTAGCCGGCGTAGAGGAAGGGCGGATGGAAGGCGAGCGCTACGTCCTGCAGGATCGGATTGAGACCGCGGCCCTCCGCCTGCGGGGGAATGCGCAGGAACGGGTTGGAGGAGAGGATGATGAAGAGCAGGAACGCGACGGCGATCGCGGCCTGAACGGCGAGCACGTTGGCGCGCAGGGTTGCCGGCAGGTTGCTGCCGAAGAGGGCGACGGCGGCGCCGAAGAGGGCGAGTATGAGCACCCAGAGCAGCATGGAGCCCTCGTGGTTCCCCCAGACGCCCGAGATTTTGTAGATCAGCGGCTTGGCCGAGTGCGAGTTCGACCACACCGCCTCGACCGAGAAGTCGGACGTGACGTAGGCGTGGCCAAGCGCGAGGAAGGAGAACAGGATCAGCGAGAGCTGGGCCAGCGCGGCCGGCTCGGCGACGGCCATCAGGCGCTCCTCGCGCACGCGCGCGCCCCAGGCCGGCAGGATCGTCTGCACGATCGCGGCGGCGAGCGCGAGGATGAGCGCGAAATGGCCGAGCTCGATGATCATGTTGCCGTCGTTCCGCTTGCGCCGACGTCTTGGCCTCCCCCTGGAGGGGTATCTGGTTGCGCCAATCGCCCACCAGTCAGCCCTTCACGGCGCAGCATCATGCCTCTTCTCGCATACGACCCAGTGCAATTCATCAATGAAGCGCTCCAGCCTGCGGCGACGCTCTCGCGATAGCGGCTCGCGATTTCCGCCCAGGACCTGATCATCCCATCCCTCATTTCGGGACCCGGTCCTTGGGCTCATCGCCGGCGTGCTTCCATACGCCGTGCTGCTTGAGGGCCTTGGCGACTTCCGGGGGCATATAGGTCTCGTCGTGCTTGGCGAGCACCGTGTCGGCGAGGAAGCGGCCCGAGGCGTCGAGCTTGCCTTCGGCCACGACGCCCTGCCCCTCGCGGAAGAGGTCGGGCAGCACGCCAGTGTAGCTGACGGGGATGGTCTTGATTGTGTCGGTGATGCTGAACTCGACCGCTGTGCCGAGCCCGCGCTTGACGCTGCCCTCGGTCACGAGACCGCCGAGGCGGAAGCGCGTGCCGGCGGCGATCTGCTTCTCGGCCACCTCCTTGGGCGTATGGAAGAAGACGATCGTGTCGCGCAGCGCGACGGCCACGAGCAGGACGGCGGCGCACAGGACGGCGAGCCCCGTGACGATGAAGACGGCGCGGCGCTGCTTGCGGGTCATGGCGAGCTCCCGCCTCGCAGATTCTCCGCCCCCTTGTGGGGAGGGGAACCCCGACCTTCGAGGTTTGGCAATCCCCCCTCCCTGTCCCTCCCCGACGTCGTGCCGGAGGCACGCCTTCGGCGTGACGGGGGAGGGAACGCCTCCAAGGGGGAGGGGAATTCGCGCGAAGTTTGGGGCATAAGCAGCATCATGAGCCGAGACCGAGGCTTTGGGCGAGGGCGGACAGGCGGGCGAGCGCCTGCTCGTCGCCGGGGAAGTGGGAGCGCGCCTTGGCGAGCGCCGCACGCGCCTCATCCTTGCGGTCGAGGACGGCATAGGCATTGACCAGGCGCAACCAGCCGGCGAGATCACGGCCGTCGCGCTGCAGGCGCTCGGCGAGGCTGTCCACCATCGCCGCGATCATGCGGGAGCGGTCTTCGGGAGCGAGCTTCTCGGCAGCGGCAACGTCGGAGGCCGTGGGGCCGCGCGTTTCCTGCCCGCCCTGCGAAGCGGCGAGGCGGCGGGAGACATCGCCGATACGGCCCTCGACCGCCGGACGCCAGGCGGCATCCGCGGGGGCATCGGCAAGGAGCGCCTTGTAGTCGGCGAGCGCATCGGCGAGCCTGCCGTCCTGCTCCTTGGCGAGCGCCAGCCAGAAGCGCGGCTCGGGACGAGCGGGCTCGAGCCTGGCGATCTTCTCATAGGCGAGGCGGGCCTGCTCGGTAACGATGCCGTCGGCCGCCAGCACGCTCGCCTCGGCGAAGCCGGCGAGGCGGCGCGGCGTCTCGCCGTCGAGACGTGCGGCATTGGCATAGGCGGCAGCCGCCTCCTGGAAACGTCCGAGCTTGAGATAGACGGGAGCGATCACATCCCAGCCGGCCGCGTCCTCGGGGTGCTCACGCAGGCGCGTCTCGACCTTGGCGATGAGCTCACCGATGCGCGCCTGCTCGAGCGAGGCCTCGCCGCGGCCGGCGATCGGATGGGACGGGACGCCGGGCGAGCCGTACGAAAGGTAGAGCCCGAGGGTGAGAACCGGGAAGAGCACGGCGACCGCCAGCAATACGGGGCTGAGCCGCAACGGGGTCTGCACACCCAAGGCGCCGCCGTCGGCACCGTCCCCGGGACGGGCCTCGGCCTCGCCTGCACTGGCAAGCAGGCGGCGGGAGACCTCGACGCGCGCAGCGGCGGCATCCGATTCCTCGAGAAGACCGCGCGTGCGCTCGGCCTCAATCTCGCGGAGCTGGTCGCGGTAGACAGCCAGCGCGCCCGCCTCGGCCTCCGGCCGGGTGCGCGGCGCACGCACGAGCGGCCCCAGCACGGCAGCCAGAACGGCGGAAGTCAGGAGTGCAAAGGCGATCCAGAGAAGCATCCAGCATCCGATATCGATCACAAGACCGTGAACCAAGGCAGCCGGCGCTGCCCGCAAGCACTGCTGTAGGACCAGGTCCCACGAGGCGCAAGGCGATCCGACGTCCGACAAAGTGCCATTTTCCTGGCTCCGCAGAGGGTTGCGGCCGCCAGTTGGAACCGTCCCACCGGCGTCGCGGCCATGGTTGGCACTGCGTGGCGCCTGCGCACCACGGGTTCCGACAAAGCTTTAGCCCCCGCTTCCGCCCAAACGCGGAACCGCTAGAAGGCCACTCCGGATCCGCATCGAGGCTTTTTTGTGAACCCCTCGCCGCCGGACCATCGACCGACCGCTCGCGAAAGTTAGCGTTTGAATGCAACGAGACGTCATCGAGGACACCAGAAAATGAAGAGATTTGCTCTCACGCTCGCCACAGTTTGCCTGTTCTCCGCAGGCCAGGCTGCCGCGGATGGCTATCGTGGACGCAGCGTCAAGGACTACGAGCGGCCATTCTCATGGACGGGCTTCTACGTCGGCGGGCATGCCGGCTTGGCCACTGGCGATACGCAAGGTGACCCCGACCTCGGCTTCGGACCTCCCGGCCTGGGCAACACAGACTACAGCCTCAACGGCGCCCTCTACGGCGGACAGGTCGGCTTCAACTGGCAAACCGGCGCTCTCGTGCTGGGCGTGGAAGGCAGCCTGTCCGGCTCGTCTGTCCAGGGCGACACGACGTGCGCGCTCCTTTTGGAATGCAAGCGCAATGTAGATTGGCTGGCAACGGTCACCGGCCGCGTCGGTTATGCCATGGGGCGCTCGCTCGTGTATGGATTGGCGGGTGTGGCGTGGGGTGACGTGAGCACCGATGTCAACTTCGTCGGCTTGCCGTTCGTCTCCGGCGGAGAGACGCAGGTTGGCTGGGTGGCAGGCTTTGGCTTCGAGCATGCTCTCTCCAACCACATCTCTGCCAGGATCGAGTACGCGCATGTCGACCTCGGCAGCGATACGCATGGCCTGTCCCCGGCGGGTGGCGGCTTTGTGATCGACGACAAGGTCGACGTGAGGATGGACACCATCCGCCTCGGCGTGAACATCAAGTTCTCCCACTAAGCTCCATACCTCCTCCAGGGTTGAAGAGCGCGGGCTAGCCCCGCGCTCTTTCTTTTGCGGCTGCGATGCATCAAATCGCGCCGACGCGGGCAGAGCGCGCGCTTCGGAGCTCCGCGACACATGCCGGTGGAGGCGCAGACACGATCGTGCACGACTCACGATCGACGCAGAAAGCCAGCTCGGCGGCGGCTGGTCGCTGCGTGGCGCGCATCGTCTAGGCAGTTGGGTGACGAAACAATCGCGTCGATCCCCGGCGTCGTCGCCCCGAACCTGCAGCCTCTACGAACGCCGGGCGCGTCGCGCTGACCTACAAATTCGGCCGCCGCGACGAGGTCGTGCGCTGAAGTAGTGGGCCGGACTTCGATCTGCAAACACGAGTTGGGCCGCTCCTGCGAGCGGCCCGATTTCCTTGCGGACACCGCCCAGAAACGAAGGAGCCCGGGATTGCTCCCGGGCTCCGAGTTACCCCACTGCGTCGACTGTCAGAGTTTGCGGCCGAGGTCCATGGCCGTCGTGGCGACCACCGTGTCGGCTGCGGCTGCCTGGACCAGCACGTTGCAGGCGGCGACATAGTCCGGCGGCGTGCCGTCGACCTTGGTCTGGAACTGGTCGTAGACGTCCTCGGGCACGGTCACGTTGCCGGTCTCGGGGATCTCGACCCACACGAACTCGCGGTTCCACTTGCGCTCGACGAAGGGCTCCAGCGAGCAGGTCTGGCGGGCTTCGCGCGTCGGCTCCGACTTCGCCTTGTAGCGATAGGTCGCGGACGCCGGCATCGTGTAGCGGACGCGGCCCACCGACTCCTCCTCGACGGCGGCGTAGGACAGGATGCGCACGCACTCGTCGTAGTCGGGGTGGTCGCGATACGTGCAGCTGTGGAAGCGGTCGTAGTAGAGCTCGGGAACGGTCAGGTAGCCGATGCCCGCGACCGCCACCCAGAAGAACGACTTCTTCCAGTGCCGCTGCACGAACGGCGCGAAGGCGTGCTTGAAGTGCGGCTTGGGGGCGAGACCCAGGGCCAGCTTGGGCTTGATGTTCTTGGGCACCGCCATGCGGCCGACGAGGTTGGCCTTGCCGAGCATGCCCTTGTGCTTGGGCAGGGTGGCGAGGTTCAGCTTGGCCGGCTTGAAGAGATGCTGCTTGCCCAGGTTGCCCGGACCCTTGCTCAGGACGGACTTGTCGATCTTGCCGAGCTTGCCGAGCTTGCCGACCTTATCGATCTTGTTGACCTTGCCGAGCTTGGTGCCGAGGCTCTTCGGAGCGAGGCTCTTTGTCGTGAGCTTCATCTTCGGCGTCGTCTTCAGCGTCATCTTCGGCTTGCTGAAGGACTTGGCGGAGAACGTCTTGCTCGAGAACGAGCGTCCGGCCGAGGATGCGCGCGGGGCCGAGAACGAGCGCGCGCCCGAGAAGGACATGCCCTTGCGGGCTTCGGCAGGCGTGGCGTCGAACGCCGCGATGGCCACGAGGGCCGCGGCCGATGCCGATGCGATGGTGAGGGTGTTCATTTGCGTTGCTCCGTTTTGTCACCCGGTGTGGCTGTCGCCGGTTCTAGGAGCACGGACGCGCGCGCGCTGTTCCGCGAGGAACATGGGCGTGGCGGCATTCGCGAAGAATGGTTAGGCGGCGGTGAACGAGAAGCGGCAAGCTGGAATCAAAAAACCCCGGCCGCGAGGGCCGGGGTGGATGCAAAACGAGAGCGCTGAGAGCAGTGGCTGCCCCTCACCTCATGCCGGGGGCATGGCTCCGCCATGACCCACTCCCCGCAAGCGGGGAGAGGGAGCAGGCGGGATCAGCCGACCTGGGTCCAGGTGCCGTCGGGATTGCGGCAGGCGGTGCCGCGCATGGCTTGCGGCCGGCCGTCGATGTAAACCTTGTGGATGAAGTCGCGGCAGCGGGAGCTGCCGCGGTAGTAGTAGTCCTCGGCGATGACCTCGCCGTAGCGCCCGTTGTCGGGATTGCGCCAGCGCACGGGCTGGCGCGGCGGCCCGCGCTCCCAGGCGTCGAACTCGGCCTGGCGGGCGAGCTCGCGGTCGCGCTCGTCGAGCGAGCGGCCGATCTCGTTGCCGACGATGCCGCCGACCACCGCGCCGGCCAACGTTGCGGCGACCTTGCCACCGCCCTTGCCGAACTGGTTGCCGATGATGCCGCCCGTGATGGCGCCGACAACAGTGCCCGTGTCCTGGTTGTTGGAGCAGCCCGTACCGACGAGCGCCGCAACGAGCGCCGCGGTCAGCGCAATACTTCTCATGGCGATCTCCCGTGTCCCCCAGCGCGCCCGCCGCACGCCATGCATCCGCATCCCGTCACAGTGTCCCGAAAACGTCGCCCGATTCGGGCCGAAATGCGGCCAATTGATGGGCTCTAGACTCGTGTTGCAGGCGGGTCAAGCCGCGGCGGGCAGGGTGAGGCGCGCGCTGAGGCCGCCGTGCTCGGAACGCGCCAGCTCAAGCTTGCCGCTATACGAGTGGGCAAGGTCGGCGACGATGGAGTGGCCGAGGCCGGAGCCGGGCTTGGTCTCGTCGAGCCGGCGGCCGCGGACGATGGGCTCGGAAAGCTGCTCCGGCGTGAGGCCGGGCCCGTCGTCGTCGATGCGGATCTGCAGCCAGGTGCCGGGGCCAGTCGCGTCCGAGGCGGGCACGGGGGAGGCTGCCAGCCACACCTGAGTGCGCGCCCACTTGGAGGCATTGTCGAGCAGATTGCCCAGCATCTCCTCGAGATCCTGGCGCTCGCCCTGGAAGCGGGTGGTGACGGGACAGTCGACGGTGAAGGAGAGATGCTTGTCGTGATAGATGCGCTCGAGCGCGCGCACGATCGACTCTCCAACCGGGCGCACTTCCGTGACGCGGCCGATCACGCCGATGCGCGCCGCCATGCGCGCGCGCTCCAGGTAGTGGTTGATCTGGTCGGCCATGATGCCCGCCTGCTCGGACACCTTCTTGGCGAGCGGGCTCGGGTCCTCCCGCGCCTCGTTGGTGACGACCGCGAGCGGCGTCTTCAGCGCGTGCGCGAGATTGCCGACGTGCGTACGTGCGCGCTCGATGATGTCCTGGTTGGACTTGAGGAGCGCGTTGAGCTCCTGCTGCAGCGGCACGATCTCTGCCGGGAGATGGACGTCGAGGCGCGTCGCGGCGCCGGAGCGGACCGCGGCCAGGCTCTTCTCCATCTTCGCAAGCGGCAGCAGGCCGAAGCGTATCTGGAAGAGGGTTACGGCGAGGAGACCGATGCCGGCCAGCGCCAGCGCCAGGCTGAGGCGGGTGCGGAAGTTGCGCAGGCTCGTCTCCACCTCGCCCAGCGTGCCGGCGACGGCCACGGAGTAGCGCTGGGCCTTCTTGCCCTCGCCGAACAGGTAGATGGTCTCGGCGACGCGCAAGCGCTGCTCGAGCGGGCCGTCGAGATTGGCCCAGCGTACTTCACGCTCGTTGGGCTCGATGCCGTGCTCGCTCGGCAGGGGGATGGTCAGGCCGGCGAGCGAGCGCGAGACGATCAGCTGGCCCGGCCGGTTGTCGAGCGGCTTGATCTGCCAGTACCAGCCGGAGTGCGTGACCTCGAACAGCGGCTCGCCGACATCTTTGGGGGTGCCTGGCTCGAAATCGCCGTGGTCGACGGTGTCGGACAGGACGACGGTGAGCAGCACGCCGATGCGGCGGTCGAAACTGGTCTCGACCTCCTGGCGGTAGAGCGAATAGATGATGGCGCCGGCAATCGGCAGCACCAGCAGATTCCAGACTGCCGCCGTGGCGAAGAGCCGGAACGCCAGCGAGTTAGTTGTCATCGCCCTCCCGCGAGAGCCGATAGCCGAGACCGCGGATGGTCTTGATCATCTCCGGCGGAATCTTCTTGCGCAGCCGGCCGATGAAGACCTCGATGGTGTTGCTGTCGCGGTCGAAATCCTGCTCGTAGAGGTGCTCGACCAGCTCCGTGCGCGAAACGATCCGCTCGTTGTGATGCATGAGATAGGCGAGCAGGCGGTACTCGTGCGAGGTGAGCTTGATCGGCTGGCCGTCGAGGGTGACCCGGGCGGTCTTGGTGTCGAGGCGAAGCGGCCCGCACTCGAGGTCGCTCTTTGCGTGGCCGGAGGCGCGGCGCACCTGCGCCCGGATGCGGGCCAGCAACTCCTCCATGTGAAAGGGCTTGGCGACGTAGTCGTCGGCGCCGGCATCGATGCCGGTCACCTTGTCGCTCCAGCGGTCGCGGGCGGTGAGGATGATCACGGGCATCTTGCGCTCCGCGCGGCGCCACTGCTCGAGCACGCTGATGCCGTCCATCTTCGGCAGGCCCGTGTCGAGAATGACGACATCGTAGGGCTCGGTCTCGCCGAGGAAATAGCCTTCCTCCCCGTCGAAAGCGGAGTCGACGGCGTAGCCAGCCTCCGTCAGGGCCGCGACCAGCTGGCGATTGAGGTCGCGGTCATCCTCCACCACCAGGATGCGCACGCGTGCTTCCTTCTCCTGCCCCTCCCTCACCCCGCCTACGGGGAGAGCGCCGGGGCGAGGGCCAGCACAAAGCACCGACAGACAGCGCCCGCTTCCGCCCCTTACCCTCTCCCCATGCCGGAAGAGGCATGAGGAGAGGGAACCCGGTCGACTATACAGGGTCGGGCAGGATTGCGGCTAGCTCGCGGCCACAGGCACCCCCTACATGGAGACGGTGAACTGGCGCCGCGCGATGGGGGCATTCGTGCGAATCCGGCCGTAGATGGCCATGATCGTGCCGATGAGCCCGCCGGCCGCCTGGCCGAACAGAACGATGTTGTCGCCGAGCTGGCGGATGAGTTCGGCCGTGATGTCGAGGCCAAGAACGGGGCCGAGCACCGGCAGGACAGTCGACAGGGCGGTGACGATAACCCCCCAGATGGTCATGGAATGACCCCACCACTTGCCGTCGCCGGGGATGGGAGCGGGGGACTGGGGCACGGGAGTGGGCTCGCTGGACATGGGCGGGGGTCCTTTCGGTTGCTCGGATGGGGGTGGAATGAGCGAGGGCATGCCGCGGGCGATCTCGCCTGCAAGCTCGAGCGTGGCTTCCACGCGATTGAGCCAGCCGCGGCCGAAGCGCCAGAAAGTCGGCAGCGCGCGGTAGCGGCGGCGGCGCACCTCGGCGTAGGCGGGCAGAATTTCCTCCACCGGCTGACCGGCGACGGCGGCGAGCGTGAGGGGGCCGATCTCGCCGTCGACCTCGGCACCGACGGTCTGCTGCAGCATGCGCGCGGCACCGGCGACGCCTTGGTTCACCGCAGTGTCGAAGTGGAAGAGGGCGAGCGGCGGCGGCAGCTCGGCGCAGCGTGCGGCCTGCCAGTAGTTCTGCTCGTAGAGGCGGCGGACGGTGGAGGTTGGGATCTGCCTGAGCTCGGCCTTAAGGGAGGCGAAGTTGGCACTCGTGAGCTCGACACCCTTATCGCGCGCGAACTCGGCGAGCGTGATGCCGCGGTTGGTGGGGCCGCCGGGATCGTAAGGGTCGTCGTCGTAGCCGCCTTCCATCTCGAGCACGTGGGCAAGAGCGCGCTCGAAGGTGGCGGCGACGGCGGGGGCCGGAACGCGGATCGGCGTCGGCGCGCCGTCCACGACGACAGGTGGGGCAGGCGTGCGCGGCGGGGGAACGCGCGCGTCGCCTGCGGCAGCCGCGGGCCAGCGCAGGTCGAGGAGACGGGCGCGCGGGAAGGCAGCGACCGAGACCGCATCACCTTGATTGCCGCTGAGCAGCACCACCTCATCGTCCGTGAGGCCGACGAGGAAGCCGACATGGCCGAGGCTAGGATCGGCACCGCGGCTGAGCACGGCGACGGCGCCCGTGCGCGGCTCCCCCAGCGCCTCGCCCCAGGAGAGATAGGAGCGCGCCATCAAGGAGCGCGTGCCGCCGACGCCGGCGCGTTCGAGGCAGGCACCGACGAAAGCCGCGCACCAGGCGACGTCGTCGCCGCGCACCCCGGGGTGGCCGGCATCGGCATAGTAGCGCACGACCTTGGGATTGTTGTCGGAGCCCGGGGCCTCGAGCACGCCGAGGTCGGCCCAGGCCAGCGTGAGCCAGCGAGGTTGGTTCATTGGGTATCACGGGGTAGGTTGGGTCGAGCGGCAGCGATGACCCAACACGGCTGAGAGGCGTTCGGTGCGCTATCGTCGAGCGACAGTCACAGGTGCTTCGTATTTTTTCACGTTTGTCACATTCCGACGGCAACCACTATTCGGCAGCGGAAAGGCCGTAGAACTGTTCAACGAAGCCTTGCGATCGGTGCAGGCGCGGCGGCCCTTCACGGTCGATGCGCTGCTGCTGTTGCCCGATCATGTCCACGCAATTTGGACTCTACCGGACGATGACTACGATTACGCCACGCGCTGGCGACGCGTGAAAGAAACCTTCACGCGAGAATATGCCAGAGACCATCGTCTGCCGGAGCCCGATATCGGAAGGCGAGCCAGGGGCGAGCGGACGATTTGGCAGCGGCGATACTGGGAGCACCTCATTCGTGACGACCGCGATTTCGTCGCCCACGTGGAGTACATCCACTACAATCCCGTGCGCCACGGCCTCGTCGCAGCGCCCCGCGATTGGCCGTACTCCACGTTCGGCCAATGGGTCGCGTGTGGCCTCTATGAAGCCGCCTGGGGCGCAGACGAAATTCCGCAATTGCCGGCCTGGGCGGGACGCGAATAGCAAGCAGCTTGGCTCGGGCAGCACCGTGTTGGGTCTGCGCTTCGCTTGACCCAACCTACGCCCTAAACCCAACCCGCGTCCGCGCACAAAGTGCGTCACGCGGAGACGCGCATCACGAGCCAGTGCTGGCGCAGGTCGTCATGCGGGCACAGGCGCGGATTGGGGCGGCCGTCGGCGAACGGGCCAGCGAGGATTTTCCACTCCGAATCCGGATCCCCGCGATTGCGCAAGGCCACCACCGTCTCGATGATGTCCGGGCTGGCGGAGCGCGGCGCGCATACCGCGCAGTACGTCGGGCCCTGTGCGAAAAGAGATATCTGCGGCGAGGTCGTCGTCTGTTGCTTCATCGTGCGGCACCTCTGAGTGAAGGCCGACGCGAGACTTGCTGACCTGACGCGACGAACCCCCCGTGTCGCGTGCAAAGCTCCGCACGTGAATCAATAGAGTCGAGTGGTGGCATCAAAAAGGCAATGCATCAGTTATCTGCCTCTAAACGCTGATTAAAATAAAATTCCCGATCCAGCGAAACACGGCGGAATAAATCCGGCGGCCGCCCGTTATCTCGCGGCCTGCCGATACCCGCACCGCGTCGGGGGCAGCCTATCTTGTGTTCTGAACGGGCGCTCACATCCCACGCCGGCGCTCGTTCCTTTTTGTATGCGCGACGGCTGCGCGCAACCCTTCATCGCGCATGGCGCAAGGAGAATTTGGTCGCCTTCTCCATGGCCCGATCCCACACATCTGATGCGTAGCGGGCAAGAGTGGGGTGACCGAGATAGTCGAAAAGGATCTCGATGATTACGTCGTCGGGATAGCGGGGGCCATGGGTCACGACCCCAAACAGATAGCCCACCAGCCGATGGTTGCACTCTGAAATGATCCAACCTGTCTCGGCCAGCAGTGCCTTGTCGTTCATAGTGTAAACGTCGCGTAGCACAAGCGTGAGCTCGTGCATGACCGCGACAAGCATCGCGATCCTGAGCTGCTCGGGTTGAGCCGCAAACCAGGACTTGCGTGTCGGCATATCCATCCTCGCTCCCCACTCGTAACTGACCACAAGCGGACTACAACATCCGTGGAAAGCGCCGGTAGCCGCCGCCGCCACCTCCACGTCCCCCTCGCGGTGGCCCTGCGCCAAACGGGAGCCTCGGAAGCGTATTCACATCATACCCTCTCTCCTGAAGGACCCTAATGCGCGTGTTGCCCTGCCATACCGTCCCATCCGGCTTGACCATGAGGGGCTCATCGCTCCCTGGCTTGAGGCTCTCAATGATCCTGTCTGTAGATTGGCGCCGCCAATAGTCCAGAGAACCCTTGGCGATCTGATCTCGTTCATAGGTGTCATCGGGGTGAAGGCGCCGCAGGGGAGCCGGCTTGTCGGCTACCGGTCGTGCGCGCGTACCATCGCCCGTCCACCGCCCACCTCCGGGCTGGCCGGCAGGGATGCGCAACTGAGCGGGGTTGAAGTTTACCTTACGGAGGAGGAACTCGATCCGGACCGCGGCGCTGAGAATTCGGAGTACGGCAGCGTCTGCACGCAATTCGGAAATATCGACGTGCTCGCCGTGGAGCATTTGTCATCTAACGCACAAATTCAGAATGTCGAGGTGATGCGGGTCCGGGGCATTGCTCGCGCCACCCCGGATGACCGTTCACAAGGTCGCCGTGCGGGGCGTGCCGCGGCCGTGGACGGCGCTCAGCTGGCAGATGCGCAGGTCGATCGCGGCCTGGGGTGAGCCGAAGTCGGCGGTCTGCTGGGCGGCGGTGTAGGTGACGGTGGGGCTCGTCGCGGTGAGCGTTCGCCTGACGGCGGCGCCGTCGAGGATGTCGACCTCGTAGCGCTCGCTCTCCTCACCCAGCGGCACCTCGACCGCGTCCCAGCCGTCGCCGCCGATGCGCGTGCGGCGGACCCAGGAGATCGCGAGATCGCCGGCCGTACGCTTGCCGCGCACATGCACGGGGCTCAAGGGCTTCAGGCCGTCGCCCGTGAAGGCGTGCGTCGCCTCGGCGAAGGCGGCATCGCCGATGTCGCGGTCGGACCGGCCGCAGCGCCACGTATAGGGCAGGCCGATCTCGCCCGGCGCCAGATCGACCGGCGTGACGCGCGTGTCGAGGAGCACGAAGCGGGCACCGCCAGCGAGGGGAGCACGCATGGCGGCCTCGCTGCCGGACTGGCCGCGCAGGAGAGAGGACAGCCGGTAGGTCGAGGGTGCGGTAAGAACGGCGGACTGGAACTGCAGCACCTCCCATTCCCCGTCCGCGTTCTGAATGGCGGCGGTGTTGGCACCGCCGAGGAGCGCCAGCTCGGTGACGGAGGCGAGCACGCCGGCATCGAGCCGGACGCGCACGGTGTTGGCGCGGTCGTGGCGCGAGGTCGGGCCGGCGGGCAGCGGATCCAGCGTGATGCCGGTGACGGCCGAAGCCTGCGCGACGGCTTCCAGCGCGAAGTTGGCAGCCTCGGGGGACCTGTAGATGGCGATGGCGCCGGGCCACGGCGCCTGGGCGACGGCGATGTAGCCGGCATAGGGAGGCTCGTCGCCGCGCAGCAGCGGCAGATCGAGGAACACCACCAGCGGCCGGCCGACGATGACGGCGGTGCCGCCGCCCGAGGGCGCACGCACCACGGGGACGACGCCGGTGTAGATGTCGGGGTCGAGGCCGCGCGCCTCGATGTCGCGGCTGCCGTGCTCGCCGATCTCGGTGACCCGCAGCAGGCGCGTGCGGCCGTCGACGGTGAGGCTGAGGGCATCGCCGGGCTCGAGCGCAAGGCGGCTCGGGGGCAGAGCGAAACGGGCACGCTCGCGGGCGGCCCAGGCCTCGAACAGCCACACCTCCGCGATGCGCGCCGCCTGCTCCGGCTCGAGCACGAGCGGCAGGTCGGCAACGGCGATGCGGCCGCTCTTGCCGGCGAGGCGTCGCGCTTCCTCGACGGCCGCGGGATAGCCGCCGGCAGCCGCAATGTAGGTGAGCTTGGCGGAGGCGGGCAGGTCCGTCTCCTGCGCGCGCGTGAGCGTGGCAAGCGCGTCGCCAGGGCGGGCCTCGACGAGATCGTCGGGCGCCAGCTCGACGACGGGGGCCTGCGCTCCGCGATGTTCGAAGACGATGCGGCCGCCGCTCTCGCGCGCGTCGACGAAGAAGCCGAGCTCCAGCGGCTGCAGCGCCTCGCGGGCGGAGAGCACGCGGTCGACGACGAAGCCGGCGAGCATGCCCGTGAGGCGGCTCGCGTCGTGGGGGGCAAAACCGTAGTCGGCGAGGACGGCCGAGACCGTGGCGGCAAGCGGCGCGGCGGCATGGCGGCCGGTGATCCAGTGGCCGAGACGCCAGTTGTCCGCATCGCCCCAGGTGCCGGCGTCGGCGGGGAAGGCGGGCCAGGGGCGTGCATCCCAGGCATAGACGTGGATATGGCCGATATCGACCATGCGGGCGGCGTATGCGGTGGAGGTCGGATTGCTGCCGGGAATGTAGTCGGGATGGTCGGGGTCGAGGCCGGTGAGGAAGGCTTCGAGGTAGCGGCGCTGCACGAGGTCGTCGCGGACCCCGCTGGAGAAGCGGGGCAGGCGCGACTCCGAGCTCTTGGGGTCGATGAAGACGTTGGGCTCATTCGCGCCCTTGTCGACGGCGGGGCAGCCGAGCTCGGTAAACCAGATGGGCTTCGACTGCGGCACCCAGGCGGTGGGCGTGGCGGATTCGACGCCGGCTGGGCGGTCGAAATGCGGGTTCAGCCACCAGCTCCTGATGTCCTTGAAGCGGAACACCCAGGGCTTGGCGTGAGCGCCGTCGGTGATGGGCGTGCGCAGCTGCTGGGTGCGATCGGCGTCGCTCGCATAGTACCAGTCATAGCCCTCGCCGCCGGCGATGTTGGCGCGGAGATAGTCGAGATCGTAGATGGAGGGCGCGCCGGCGGCGCGGTCGGCATGGACCGCACCGTCGCGCCAGTCGGCGAGCGGCCAGTAGACGTCGATGCCGACGGCGTCGATGTCGGGGCTCGCCCAGAGCGGGTCGAGATGGAAGTGGACGTCGCCGGACCCGTCCGTCGGCTGATGGCCGAAATACTCGGACCAGTCCGCGGCGTAAGTGACCTTGGTGGCCGGGCCGAGCACCGACTTCACGTCGGCGGCAAGATCGGCGAGCGCGGCAACGAAGGGATAGGAGCTGGCGCCGTCGCGGACCTGCGTGAGCCCACGCAGCTCCGAGCCGATGAGAAAGGCGCCGACGCCGCCGGCCGCGGCGGCAAGGTGGGCATAATGCAGGATGAAGCGGCGATAGGACCACTCGTCCGGGCCCGAATAGACGACGCTGTCGCCGTCGATGGCGAAGTCGGAGACCTGGGCAGTGCCGATGAAAGGGGCGAGCTGGGTTGCAGCGGCGGCAGTCTTATCGGGAGTGCCGGGCTGCTGCGGGGCGGGCGTGACGGTGATGCGGCCGCGCCAGGGATAGGGCGACTGCGGCGCGGCACCCGTGTAGGGATCGGGCAGCGCGTTGCCGGCGGGAACGTCCATGAAGATGAAGGGCGCCAGCGTGACGGAAAGGTTGCGGTCGGCGAGGTCGCGGATCGCGGCGATGACGGCGGCATCGGCGGGCGTGCCGCCATAGGCGGCGCGGCCCGCGTGCTGGCTGACGACGTGCGCCTCGCCGCGGCCGATGCCTGCGACCTGCCACACCATGGGGTCGGTGACCTTGTCGGCGGAGTCGACGCCGGGGCGAACCTCGCAGTGCGCCGCGCGCAGGTCGGTGCCGAACCAGCCGAGGACGAGCGAAACCTTGCCGCAGTTGGGAAATGCACCCTGCAGCTGGTCGAGGGCGACGTCCCAGTCGGAGCCGCCCTGCAGGGTGTGGACGTTCTCTGCCGCGTTGGAGGCCGTGCCCAGCTTGTTGGCGACCGTGCTGGGGGCGTAGACGAACTCGCCGAGGCCGGGGATGAGGCAGACGGCGCGGGGCAACGTCTCGAAGTCGTCGACGGCGCGCTCGATCTCAAAGGAGAGCTGGGGAATGCGGTTGCCGAAGTCGGCCAGGGCCAGACGCTCGAGCACGACGTAGGCAAGACCGCGGTAGGCCGGCGCATTGCCCGCACCTTCCTTGGCCTCGATCAGGCTATCGGGAAGCTGGTCGTCGCTGCCCTTGTAGAGGCGATGAGTGACGGTCGAAAGATCGAGCTCGCGGCCGTCTGCCCACACGCGGCCGAGGCTCGTGATGGGACCTTCACTGAGGGCGACGGCGAAGTTGGCGTAGTAGCGGTACTCGACGCCGGCGGAGGCACCACCGCCGAGGCCGCCCTTGCCGGCTCCGCCGCTGCCGGATTCGACGACCTCCTCCTCGAAGTTGGTCGCCCAGATAATCTGGCCTCCAAGACGCGCGCGGCCGTAGAGACGCGGGATCGGCGCACCCTCGGTGGAGGCCATGACGCGCAGATTGGAGAGGCGCGGGCCTTGCTGCAGGGGCTGGCCGGAGGCCCCGAGGAGCGCCTGGTCGATGAACGATCCGGCGAGCGCGCCGATCTGGGAGCCGAGCGCGGCGCCGGTGAGCGTGGCGCCGAGCACGGAGAGTCCGGCCGGCAGCAACGCGCCGCCGACCGCGGCGCCGACAACGGCGAGGGCGAGGGTGGCCATGGGGAAGGGGTGAGGTGGTGAGTGGCGGGGGCGTCGGGCAATGGGCAGTAGGCGGTGGGCAATCGCAGGCAGGGGGCGAGCGTCACGATGACACAACGCAAGCCGCACTTGCCGCCGTGCGCGCTCATCACGTCATGCCGGCGGAGGCCGGCACCCAGAGCGCCAGGTCGACGATGCGCGATGAGGTGCATAGGTCCCGGCCTGCGCCGGGATGACGTCACTGAGGGAAGCGGAAGGCGGCGGCGAGGTGGCGGCGCCACCAGGGCGAGAACGTCACCTCGCTGACGGTGGCGCCCTCGATGGCGTGGATCATCGTGGCGGGCGTGGCCAGGATGGCAGCGTGCTTGGCCACCGCACGGCCGCGGTAGCGGAAAATCAGGACATCGCCGGGAGCCGCGGCGGCAGGCGCGATCTCGACGAGGTGGCGGCGGGCGGCAGCGATCAGAGTCTCCTCGCCGGTCGCCTCGGCCCAGTCGCGCGAATAGGCGGGGATGGCCTCGGCCTCGCCGCCGTAAAGCTCGCGGTAGATGCCGCGCACGAGGCCGATGCAATCGGTGCCGACGCCCTTGAGGCTGGCCTGGTGGTGGTAGGGCGTGCCAAGCCAGCCGCGGGCGAGGGTGATGATGTGGGACATGGGGTGAGATGGCGAGGTGGCGAGATCGTGAGAAATGCAGGTTGGATCGAGCGTCAGCGATGAGCCAACGCAAGCTGAGAACCGCACGGTGTTGGGTCAGCGCTCCGCTTGACCCAACCGACGCCCTGCTCACCACTCATCACCTCCGAGAGCCGGAACCTGGCTCTGGTGACGACGCGCTCGCTCCGCGGCCCCGTGGTCCTGGATATTCGCCTTCGGCGAATTCCAGGATGACAAAAGCCTTCAAGAGCGCGGGCCACCATCGTTGGCGGGGTTGCCGCGGCGGGCGACGGCGGTGACGAAATCGTTACCGGGCATGTGCGGAAAGCCGCGGAAGTTGACGCCGTTGCCGAACCTGGCCTTGCACGTCGCGAACTGCTTGTCGCAGCCTGCCGTGATGTCGAACGCGTCGCCGGGGGCGATGGCGTGGGCGAAGGGCTGCCATAGCTCGATGGTGGCAGGCGCGCCGGCGGCATGGCGGCGGACTTCCTGGGCACGGCCGGCGTTGGCGCCGGAGGTGAAAGTGAGAAGCCCGCGCGTGAAGAGGCCGTCGGCGAAGGCGGCAAGGCCGCCGGCGGTGATGTGGCGCGGACTTGTCGCGGCGACGACCGTGCCGGCTCCCTTGAAGGCGGGATCGTCGAGATCGACGCTGCAGCGGGCATCGCCCAAGTCGGCATCGCAGGCGTACTGGAACAGGCGACCCTTGGGCTGCTGGAGATAGTGGGCAAGGCCCCGCACCTCCGCAGCGAAGGCGGAGCCGGCGCGGCGCACCTCGCCGAGGCTGCCCGAGCGCATCAGGACGCGCTGGTCCGTATCGGCCCAGTTGACCCGCCAGATCTCGATGGCCGCATCGTCGAAGAGGCCGGCGGCGAGGTCGTCCTCGTTGAGGCTGTCGGAGCTGAGCGCGCTCTCCACCTCCAGGTTGTCGACGGCGAGGCCGACGGCATCCTTGATCTCGGTGGCGGTGAAGCCGGTGGCGGCGGCGAACGTGGTGCCGTCGAAGGCGAGGTCGCGGTCGTGATCGGTGAAACCCTGCACCAGGCCGTCGCCCCGCGTCAGGCGCCAGCACCAGGCGAGCGTGGTGGCGCCGGAGTCGAGGTGGGATTGGAACGCGAGAGGGAGAGATTTCATCGGAGCGCTGCCGCATCGTCCCCTCCCCCGTCACGCCGAAGGCATGCCTCCGGCACGACGTGGGGGAGGACAGGGAGGGGGATTTCAGAACGTCTGACGTAGGCCACCCCTATCCCCTCCCCACAAGGGGGGAGGGGGATTGCAGAACGTCTGACGCAAGGGGAGGGGGATCCGCGCGGCGCAGGCGGCTATACGCGGATTTCCACGATGGGGATGGAGGGGATGGCGCCGTGGCGGACGCCCTGGATGCTGATCTCGAGCTTGTCGGCGTCGAAGCGGACGGGCACGTCGAACTCGAAGCCGGCGGTGATGGCGGCGCCGGGGCCGGGGATGTGGCCGGCCAGGAACGTGACGATGCCGGTCGTCGTGTCGACGGTATAAGCGGCGCCGGCGGTCTGCGCGATGCCGGCAACCGCGATCAGCACCGTGCCGGCGACGGGCTTGGTGATCTGGCGGGCCCAGGGGTTGAAGACGGAGCCGTAGCGCTTGATGAGCTGAAAGGGGGCGCTTGCGCCGTCGCCGGTGCCGATCGGCTGATCGAGCGCGGTGGGCGTGACCTCGGGCGGACAGGATTTGCAGTCGGCGGCGTCGCGCCAGCGGAAGCCGTGCAAGCGGCCGCGGCGTTCCTCGAAGAAAGCGATGATGGCGTGCAGATCGTCGAGCGACTTGACGCCGTAGCCGGCGTTGTAGCTGCGGCGCGAATTGGCCCACCGCGCGTTGCGCTCCTCCGCGCCCGAGCCCAGCACGACGATGTCGGTCCGGCGCTCGGGGCCGCCGTGGGCGGCGCGCGAGATGGCGGTGGGGAAGCGGGTTTCGTGGAAGGACATGGGGTGATCGGATGTAGGTTGGGTCGAGCGTCAGCGATGACCCAACACAAGTCGAAATCCGCACGGTGTTGGGTCAGCGCTTCGCTTGACCCAACCTACGCCTCACCAGGGTTTGACCCTGCTACAGGTTGCGTTGGCCCTGGGAGACGGCACGCGCGAGGAGGGCTGCGATCTGAGTCTCGGAGCGGCGGAAGCTTTCGGCGTCGGGCGTGGAGATGTGGAAGGTGACGTTGACGCCGCCGGCAGCCCCCGCGCGCACGCCGAGGCGGCCGTCGGGACCGCGCGCGAGCGGCAGGATCGCCTCGGCGCCCCGCTCGCCGGCGAGGCCAACGCGATTGCCGGCGAGCGGAAAGGCGATGGGGCTCGAGATGACGCCCCCGTGTGCGAAGGGCACGGGCAGCCCACCCCGCACCACGCCGCCGCGGGCGAAGGCGGCGCCGGCGAACGCCCCCGCGAGCGCGCCGCCGAGGGCATCCGTCAGGGGGCGGAAAGCTGCCTTGAGTGCGATCTCGGAGAGGCGGAGGGCAAGCGTGCGCAGGACGTCGCTCAGGCCGCGGCCGCGGAGCGCGACGTCGACGAAGGCGGCCGAGAGCGTGCTGCCGAGCCGGTTGCCGAGCCGCCCCGCCTCGGCGAGCTGCTGGCGCAGATCGGAGATGTCGGCGTCGATGCGGACGGTGAGGGTGGGGGTGGTGTCGTCGGCCATTGGAGAGTGAGATGGTGAGTGGTGAGGCGTAGGTTGGGTCGAGCGTCAGCGATGACCCAACGCAAGCGCGGTATTCGCCTTTCACAGTGTTGGATCAGCGCTCCGCTTGACCCAACCTACGCATCCGGGAAGCGGGCCATCAGCTGCGCGAGCGCGGTGCGGGGCGGGGGCTCGTCGGCGGCGGGGCCGAGAAGGGCGCGGAGCGCGGCGGCAAGCTCGCGCGGCGTCATCGACCAGAACGCGGCGGGCGCAAGACGGAGCAGGCCGAGGCCGGCCGCCATCACCGCATCCCAGGGAAAGGGGGGGAACCTGCGCGCCCCTCCGCAGGCGCGGGCGATGGGGTCAGACCCGCAGGATCTGACCCTGGTGCGCCGCCGCTGAAGGTGGCAGCGAGCAGGCGGGCGACGATGTCGACGAAGCCGGCGGCACCGCCGTCGGCGCGCATCCGGGCAACGGCCGTGTCGGGGATGTCGTGGCCGGCGGCGCGCAGGCCGGCGCCGATGATGCGCTGCGCGTCGCGGGCGGCGAGGCGGCCCGACTGGAAGCGCTCCGCGAGCGCCAGCATGTCGGCGTCGCCGAAGGCGTGCTCCAGCTCGGCCAGAGCGCCGAGCGTGAGCACCAGGTTGAAGGCGCTGCCGTCGAGCACGGCCTCGATCTCGCCGCGGCGAATGTTGGGCATGGGAGACTCCTGGGTTGGCGTGATCTTGCGGATTCCGATTCGAGTGGAGCCTCGAGCAAGGAAGCTCCTTCACTCATCCCGGCAGGTGCTGCCGGGTTCCGACGATCCGTAGATCCTGAAGCCCGCGGCAGCGGGGCCCCGTGTGTCATCTGTCAGGACGGGGCTGGGCGGGAGGCCGTCGCATCCCCTGCGACCCCGGCCTTTGCGGACCGGCGAGCGCCGGGTGACCGTGCCGGGTTGACCGTCGCGTCCTGGTTCGGTTCTCTCTCGATCGAGAAAACCTTGGCGAAAGTGCAGTGCGGCCTGCCTGCGCGCAACGGGATAAGTGGCGGAAGGTCTGCCCCCCGCCGATCGCGATTGTCCGGCCGATGCGAAATGCTAGGGTCCCCGGCAAGCGCGATGGCGCACGCAAAACAACAAGCATTCTCTGGGGAGACGAGCCCGCATGTTTTATCGGCATGGACTGTCGCTGGCCGTGGGCGTGATCGCGGCGCTGGCAAGCCTGGGCCCCGCGGCCGCGCAGAAGCAGGGCGGCACGCTGCGCTCCTATATCTGGGACAATCCGCCGAGCGCGTCGATCCACGAGGAAGCGACGATCTCGACCGTGTTCCCGTTCATGCCGGTGTTCAACAATCTCGTCGTGTTCGATCAGACCAAGCTCGAGGCGTCGCTGGAGACGATCGTGCCGGACCTGGCGCTGAGCTGGGCTTGGAATGAGGGCAAGACGCGGCTGACGTTCAAGCTCGCCGAGGGCGTCAAGTGGCACGACGGCAAGCCGTTCACGGCCAAGGACGTCAAATGCACGTTCGAGCTCGTGTCCGGGCTCGTCAGCTCCGAGGACTTCCGCAAGAACCCGCGCAAGGTCTGGTATCACAACGTCGCGGCAATCACGGCGAATGGCGACCACGAGGTCACCTTCGAGCTGAAGGCGCCGCAGCCTTCCTTCCTGGCGCTGCTGGCGTCGGGCTACTCGCCGATCTATCCCTGCCACGTGACCCAGCGCGACATGCGGGCAAAGCCGGTCGGCACCGGGCCGTTCAAGGTTGCCGACTTCAAGCGGGGCGTGTCGGTGTCGCTCATTCGCAACCCCGACTACTGGAAGAAGGGGCTGCCGCGACTCGACGGCATCGACTACCGCATCATCGACAGCCGCTCCACGCGAATGCTGGCCTTCATCGCCGGCGAGGTCGACCTGACGTTCGTGTCGGACGTCACGGTGGCGGGGCTCAAGGACATCATGGCGCAGGCGCCGAAGGCGCAATGCCAGTTCGTGCCGTCGAACAACACGATCAACATGATCGTCAACTCGGGCGCGGCGCCGTTCGACAAGCCGGAGATCAGGAAGGCCATGGCGCTGGCGCTCGACCGCGGCGCCTTCAACACCATCCTGGCCGAGGGCAAGTCGATGATCGGCGTGGTGATGCTGCCGGGGCCCGAGGGCAAGTGGGCGATGCCCGACAGCGAGCTGGCGAAGATTCCGGGCTATGACCCCGACCTCTCCAAGAACCAGGCCGAGGCGCGCAAGATCATGGAGGACCTGGGCTACAGCGCGGCCAAGCCGCTGAAGGTGAAGGTGTCGACGCGCAACATCCCGCTCTACCGCGACCCCGCCGTGATCTTCATCGACCAG
Organism: Hyphomicrobiaceae bacterium; assembly: GCA_050248715.1. Taxonomy (GTDB): domain Bacteria; phylum Pseudomonadota; class Alphaproteobacteria; order Rhizobiales; family Hyphomicrobiaceae; genus AWTP1-13. Next base: position 32,746 of record JBFWRV010000021.1, read on the forward strand.
ATGAAGATGATCCACATCGAGGGCGAGCTCGAGGTGATCGACACGACAATCTGGCACGCCAAGGTGCAGCGCCGCGACTACGCCATCGGGCTGAACACGACGGGCGTCGGCGTGGACGATCCCGACGTGAACCTCGTCGAGAACTACACCTGCAAATCCGATCGCAACTACACCGCCTACTGCAACGAGGAGGTGGACAAGCTGATCTTCGCGCAATCGCGCGAGGTCGATCCGGGCAAGCGCCGGCAGATCCTGTGGGAGGCCGAGCGCAGAATTGCCGCCGACGTCGCGCGCCCGATCATCCTGCACAACCGCGCGGCGACCTGCTGGCAGCCCCACGTGAAGGGCGTCACCAGCCATAACAACTCGCTCTACAACAGCTGGCGCATGGAGCAGGCGTGGCTGGATAAGTAGGGCTTGCTCGCGGCTGGCGTGCCTTGCGGATTTGTCGGGCCAGCCCTTGGTCTTGTCCCGAGGGAAGCGAAAATATCCGAAACCCAGGGGCCGCGAGCAAGCCCAGGGGCGAGCGCCCGCCCGTGGTCCTGGGTCCCGGCTCTGCGCGCTTCGCGCTCCGGCCGGGATGACAGAAGCTGCGATTCCGGAATTGCGCGCCTATGCTGTCATTCCGGAATTTCGCGGGAGCGAAATATCCGGAACCCCAGGGCTGCGAGCAGGCGCATGGCTGCGAATGTCGGCGATGGCCCAACCTGCGCGGGCTGGGCGTGCCAGGGGCCCGACCCGGAGAGTCCGACGCCTAGGCGGCGGCGAAGGTGAGCTCGCCGGCGGATTCCAGGCTGAGCTCGAAGGCGACCTCGCCGTCGTGGCGGCCGGTGAGCTCGAAGGCGGCGATCTGGAAGGGGCCCTCGACGGTGCCGAAGTCGGGGATGACGACCTGCCAGTCGCGGATGGTGCCGGCGAACACGTACTGGCGCACCAGGGCGTCGGAAGCGGCATCCTTGAAGATGCCGGCCCCCGTCACCTTGGCATGCTTGACGCCGGCGCCGGCCAGCAGCTCGCGCCACTGCCCCGCCGAGTCCGCGTGCGTGATGTCGACGGTCTCAGTGTTGAAGGCGACCGAGCGCGACCTGAGGCCGGCGACCGTCACGAACGTGCCGGCGCCGTCGCTGTCGAGTTTGAGCAGGAGGTCTTTGCCTTTCTGGGCGGACATGGATTGGGGCTCCAATGAGGATCCCCTCCCCCCTTGTGGGAGAGGGACAGGGAGGGGGCTCGCGAACGTCCAATGTCGGGATTCCCCCCACCCCTAACCCCTCCCCACAAGGGGGAGGGAAAGCGCTCGGCGCTAAACAGGCTCGGTGACGGCGCGGAAGCGGGCGATGCCGTGGATTGTGCCGCCGTCGGGATCGCGGCGGGCCTCGGAATGCTCGTGGCGCAGGTTGACGAGTCGGTGGCCGGTGAGGGAGAGCGGCTGGTCGTGCAGGGCGGTGCGCAGCGCGTCGATGATCTCGTGCGTCTCCTTCTTGCCGCGCGCCTGCGACCACACGTGCAGCGTGAGGGTGTGCTCGTTGCCAGGCTCGGTGCCGGTGCTCCAGTCGCGGTCGAGACTCTGGCCGAAGGTGAGATACGGGAAGTCGGCAGCCTGGGGCACGTCGTCGTAGAGGCGCGGGGCGCCGAGCAGGGCGAGCAATGGGGCGTCGGCCGTGAGCGTGGCGAAGACGGCCTGCTGCAAGGCCCAGCTGGCGGATGGCATCGGGGGCTCGTTGGTGGTGAGGGGTGAGGTGGTGAGTGGTCAGTCGCAGGTTGGGTCGAGCGCAAGCGATGACTCGACACCGTTTTGCTCTGTAGACCGACTATTCTGCAAGAAAACCATGTTGGGTCTGCGCTCCGCTTGACCCAACCTACGATGCGCGGCGTGACGCGCGGACGAGGGTCGCGGGCGACGCTTGGGCCGCGACGTCGGCCCGCAGCTCGCGCTCAAGATCGCGGCGGAGGCGGGAGAGCAGGGTGTCGGGGTCGAGGCGGGTGAGGGTGGCGAGACTATCGAGGGTGACGGTGAGCTTCATGGGTGGTGCCTAGCAGCCGTCCTTCGACAAGCTCAGGACGGTGTCGGATGCGCGGCCAAGCGCCAACTCCGTGCCGAGCTTGCCGAAGCGCGGCGTCAATCCCGCTGCCCCTCACCCCGACCCTGCCGAAGGGGCGAGAGGGAGAGATCATAATTGGCGCTCCTCGCACAGGCAGAGCAGGCGATGGCGGGGGCCGGGATCGAGCACGGCGACGATGTCGAGGATGCGCTGACCGATGCGGAAGCGCATCGCCGGCACCACGTCCGCGCGGTGGCGGATCCAGACCTGATGGGTGACGCGTCCGCTGACGCCGTCATGGCGCAAGCGTTCCTCGCCGGTGACGGGACGCACCGCGCCCCACATCTCCGCGGCGGTGGTCCACGTGACGGTGGCACCGCCGCCGCCGTCGCTCGCGCGGCTCGGGACTTCGAGCGTCAGCCGCTCGCGCAGCGCGCCGATGGAAGGGGGCCTCATAGGCGGACGATCCGGTAGGGCTGCAGCAGCTCGCCGACCATCGGCGGCACGCGCACGCTGGCAGCGCCGATCTCCACGGGCTCGCGATGCTCGTGCCAGTGCGCCACGAGCAGCAGGATCGCCTGGCGGATCGGCGCCGGCACGTCCTGGGCCGCCGCGCCGTAGCCGGCGATGAAGGCGATCTCGATGCCGTTGGCGGGGCGCGTGGGCCGCGGCCAGGACGAAGCCGTGCGCCGCACGATGCGGGCGGGCGGGCCGACGCCGTCGAGCAGGTAGGTCTCGGCCGGCACGGTCTGCAGCGACTCGTCGGCAGCATAGAGCCGGAGCGCCGTGACGCTCTGCACGGGACGCAGCGGCAGCGCCACCTCGCGCCCCGGCGGCCAGTCGTCGAGGAAATAGGACCAGCCCTGGGTGATGAGCGCCAGCCCCAACGCCGCCTCCACGTGCAGCCGCGAGGTGACGATCAGGCTGCCGACGAGGGTGTCCTCGGCGGTGCCGTCGATGCGCAGGTGCGCCTTGGCTTCCGCGAGCGCGACGGGCTCGATCGCGGGGCCGCTGGTGAGGACGAGGGGCATCGCGTTCCTTGCGGGTTGGAGCGGAGGGCAGGAGGCAATAGGCAGTGGGCAATAGCCAGTAGGCGGAAGGAGGAAGACGAAGGGAATGCCTGCTGGCCATTGGCTACCGGCTATTGCGGAGGTGCGGGCGGGACCGGGGCCCATGGGGAGGGACATGGGTGAGCCCGGTCCCGCCCGCGGTCGCTCGAGGGCTGCGGGAGGCATCGCGCAGCCGATGCAGGGCCGATCCAGGCGGGACGGGCGGGTCGGCGAATGCCTCGAGCGAAAGGGAGGGCAGAGGGCGTGGGCAGGAGACATGGCTCCCTTTCTCCCGGTTTTGCCGGGAAAGGGTCATGTCGGTGCCATGCCTCCGATTTGGGGCGAGGGGTGCAGGAAGCTCGTTCGGAGATTGGTTCCTCGCACTTCACCCCGGCCCTCTCCCCGTAAGCGGGGAGAGCAAGGCGCTACGCCGCGAACTTGAGGAGCTTGATGGCGTTGAAGTCCTGCACGCCGCCGCCGACGCGCTTGGTCGTGTAGAACAGCACGTAGGGCTTCTGGCTGTAGGGGTCGCGCAGCACGCGGATGCCGACGCGGTCGACGATCAGGTAGCCGCGGCGGAAGTCGCCGAAGGCCACCGAGTAGCTGTCGGTGGCGAGGCTCGGCATGTCCTCGGACTCGGCCACGGGGTAGCCCAGCACCAGCGAGGGGTCGCCCGCCTTCGTGGCGGGCTGCCAGAGATAGTGGCCCTCCGCGTCCTTCATCTTGCGGATCACGGCCTGGGTGGCGCGGTTGAAGACGAAGGTGCCGTTGCCGCGGTAGCCGGCTTTGACCGCGTAGACGAGGTCGATCAGCTTGTCGCCCGGAGCGACGGTTGCGGACGCCGTGGGGAAGGCGCCGTTCACTCCGGTGCTGATGAAGCCGATGTTGCCCCAGGTCCACGAGGCGTTGTCGACCTTGGTGTAGTTGAGGAAGCCCTTGGGCTTGGCGGTGCCGTCGCCGGTGACGAAGGCCGTGCCTTCCTGCTGGGCGAAGCTGTCGCGCACCTCTTCGGCGATCCACTCGTCGATGTTGACGGCGCTGTCGTCGAGCAGCGCCTGCGTGGCCGCCGGCATGGCGTAGAGCTCCATGGTCGGGAAGGACATCTCGGAGAGCGCGGCGAGCGTGGGGCTGTCGGTCTCGGTCCGCGCGGCGGTCTCGGCCACCCAACCGGCCTCGGCGCCGGTGACGGCGAAGGGCTTGCGGTAGACCGAGCCCGAGACCTGGCGGATGCCGGCGATGGCGCGGATCGGCGACACGTCGCGCACGGCGCGGTTGACGGCGCGCTCGACCTCGTCGGGAACGAGATAGCCGCCGTCGGTGCCGGTGCCGACCGACAGCGCCTTGGCTTCCAGGTCACGCAGGGCTGCAGACTCGCCCTTGCGCACGTAGGCATCGAAGGCGGCCTTGTGCTGCAGGGCGACGCCGGAGCGGGCGGCGGGGCCGCCGAGGTGGGGACGCTGTGCCTTCAGCGCCAGATCGTCGACGAGGCGCTTGTGGGCGTCGAGCGCGCGATCGAGGCGGTCGACCTTGTCGGAGGTGACGACGTCGGCGGCCATGCGGCGCTCGAGCTGGCCGAGGCGCTCGTCGTTGGCGTCCTTGAAGGCCTCGAAGGCACGCATGAAGCCGTCGAAGGCGGTGGCAATGTCGTCGGTGGATTTGGTTTCGAGCATGGGGGTTCCTTTGGTTGGGGTCGGTGGTCAGTGGTGAGTGGTCAGTGGTGAGTGGTCAGTCGTAGGTTGGGTCGAGCGTCAGCGATGACCCAGCACGATCGGCATGCGGGTTCAGTGTTGGGTCATCCCCCGGCCTTCGCCGGGGTTGACCCAACCTACGTTCGCTACGTTGGCCCACGCGGAGCATGCGCGTGGCGGCGGTGATGGTTGCGAGGAGCGAGCGGGAGCCGCGGGCCTTGACGTGGGCGACGCGCGCGCCCGGCAGCAGCGGGAATGTCACGATGGAGATCTCCCAGAGGTCGACCTTGATGAGGCGGCGGATACCCGTGCGCGGATCGCGGCGACCGCTGACGGCGCGGAAGCCGATGGACAGGCCGTCGAGCGCGCCGGCGCGCATCAGCGCGTGCACCTCGCGGGAGCGGGCGACGGCAAGCGTGAGACGGCCGCGCACGTGGAGGCCCAGCGCATCCTCCCTGATGGACTCCCAGACGCCGATGGGCTCGGCGGGGTTGTGCTGGAAGAGCATCTTGACGCCGGCCGCCCCGCGCGCTGCGAGGCTGTCGCGGAAGGCGCCGCGGGCGATGACGTCGCGGCCCAGATCCTCCGTGTCGAACAGGCTGGCGTAGCCGGCGAACGTGCCGGCGGCGTCGACGCGCTCGAGGGCGAGGGGCGCGAATTTGAGCTCGGGGGCTAGGAGCATGGGCGGTGCGTGAGGTGGTGAGCGGGTGAGGTCGTGAGGGAGTAGGGCGTCGCGAATAGGAGCAGGACGCGGGGCAGACCATCGTCGGCTGGCGACCCCGGGGTGTCGGACCCTTCGCCGTCGCTTGTCCATTGCCCTCCGCCGGGCTGGCCGGCGCGGACGCGCGGCTGGTCGGGGCGGAACTTGCGGGATAGGTCGTCGCCGCCATCATCGAGTCGGCCGTAGCCGACGGCTGAGCGCTTCTCGTTGGCGGTGAGGAAGGTGGCCTTGTCGATGCGGGTCCAGAGAGCTTCGCGCTCGGTAGAGAGGCCTTCGATGGCGTCGAGGCCGGGGCAGCTCTTTGTCTAGCCTGCATCCTTTTCCAAATTGCGCCTGAACGCGGAATAGGCAGCTAACTGCTCATCGTTCAGCGCGTAGAAGTCTCCCGAAGGATCCGGTATGGAGCGTGGAAGCAACTCTGGCGCGTAGTACTGCTTGGTTAGTTCGTTCAAGAAAGCCCTTTCTTTCAAATACCGATCCTGACCGCGAACCGCAGCCTCAAATTGCACCCCATTGTGATAGATGAATATTATGTACTCGGAATCGTCCTGCATGGCGTAATTCTCCGCAAATGACGTGCTCTACCTGATTGGGAACGCCGATTGGACCCGATACCCTCGTGCTGTGCGACGATCCCGCAAGATGAATACGCGCACACCATATGTGTCACGCATATACGGCTGAGCGTGATAGGTCGCTAGATAGGATTCATATCCAGTTACCGAGTCAAAACGGGCCTCAATGATCGCAAAGGCCCGCCTCCCCTGGGCAACCTCGTTCACCAGATCCTGTCCCTGTGAGACGGTAGAGTTCACAAATCGTATCGCTCTAGTCAGGGACGCGAACGACCCGACGCTGAGGCCGCGAAAGTCATCGCCTCTTTCCCTTATCTCTTCAGGCTCTCGACGGACTCGAGCGGCCAAATATTCGGGGTTTACATTAACATGTTCGTCAATGGTATGTCCGCCCAGCCGGGCCTCTTCCCGTAGATCAATAGGATACCCAGATAGGGGATCGCCTTGTGTCAGGTGCACGAGGCCATCGCCGCCGCCCTCTCCCACCCATTGGCCGCCGCCGGGGTCACCTGCAGGAACCCGAGGCTGATCCGACCTGAACTTGCGCGATAGATCATCCCCGCCCTCTTCGAGTGGGCCGTATCCGACTGCAGCGCGCTTCTCGTTGGGAGTGAGGAAGGTGACCTTGTCGATGCGGGTCCAGAGAGCTTCGCGCTCGGAGCTGAGGCCTTCGATGGCGTCGAGGTCAGGGCGCAGCTCGCCTGGGCGTGTTACCTCGCTGAATGTTGTTGGATCAGGTCCATCAGCATGTTCTCATCCACGTATACGTCCTCGTGACCCTTGAAGCACCGGTAGCTCATCCGATCGACGAAGCAATCGACCTCGACGCGAACACCGACAAGCGTGAAGAACACAAGGATGGCGTCTGGCCGGACCTGATCGATCTGATAATGGACATTCTCTTTATCAAGAACATCAAGGAAATCCAGAACTCTCCTCAAGCCGTCGCTACTCATTCCTGTCTCCATCACTTGGGGTCGTTGGTCGGAACGCCGCGATCCGGTTTGGCGGGCGACCGCCCCCTAATCACCCCAGTTCTCTGCAAGAAGGCGCTTGAGAACCGGCCCGTTCATTGGGCCGACTTCTCCGGTCTTGAAGTAGCTGAACCAAACCTCATCAACGAAGAAGTCGACCTCGATGCAAATCCCCTCAAGAGAAAACGTCACCATGAGCGAATCCGGTGACTGGCGCTCCAATCGAAAGTGAATCCGCTGCCCACGTAGGACATCGAGGAACTCGAGCATCCTTTGCAACCCATCTCTCACGACCACCTCCATCACTTTCTGAATCGGGGTTGTTCGAGGATCTTCTTGCACTTTCGGGCAGCCGCATCTCCGCCCTTTGCCAGATCGATCAAGTCCCCAATTGTTACGTTCTCGAATTGCCCTGGTAGTTCCCGGTTGATGTCGCCCTTACAGTACCTCGCCACGAACTGCCGCACAGTGTTGTTCCACACTGCGCGAGGCAGGCCACCTGATCTACGAGCGACGGGAATAACATTGGGATCGTCAGCTGGCGACCCCGAGGCGTCGGACCCTCCGCTCTCGCTTGTCCACTGCCCGCCCCCAGACTGGCCAGCTGGGACGCGCGGCTGGTCGGGGCGGAACTTGCGGGATAGGTCGTCGCCACCATCATCGAGCGGGCCGTAGCCGACGGCTGAGCGCTTCTCGTTGGGAGTGAGGAAGGTGGCCTTGTCGATGCGGGTCCAGAGAGCCTCGCGCTCGGCAGAGAGGCCTTCGATGGCGTCGAGGTCGGGGCGCAGCTCGAGGGAGGCGCCGCCCTTCGACCCTTCGACACGCTCAGGGCTCAGGGCGGGGGACGGCTCGAAGGCTGGGGCGAGCCAGCAGGAGAGGGCCTTGGCGGTGCGGTTGACCAGCGGCAGGACGGTCTGGCGCCAGAAGGTGCGGGTCGCCTCCTGGTAGTTGGAATAGGTGTTGTCGCCGGGGATGGCGAGCAGCATCGGCGGCACGCCGAGCGCCAGCGCGATCTCGCGCGCAGCCGTGTGCTTGGCCTCGATGAAATCCATGTCCTTGGGCGAGAGCGACATCGACTTCCAGTCGAGGCCGCCTTCGAGCAGCAGCGGGCGGCCGGCGCGGGCGGCGCCCTGAAACCCCTGCTCCAGCTCGGCCTTGAGGCGGGCGACCTGGTCGGGCGTGAGGTTGCCGTCACGGGCGGTGTAGACGAGCGCGCCCGAGGGACGCGCCGAGTTGTCGAGCAGCGCCTTGTTCCAGCGCGAAGCGGTGTTGTGCGTGTCGATGGCCTGGGCGGCGGCCTCGATGGGGCTCATGCCGTAGTGGTCGTTGACGGGGTTGAAGAGCTTGAGGTGCAGGATCGGCGCGACGCCGGGGACGACCTCGCCGGCAAAGCGCACGGCGCGGCCGGCGGCCGTGTACTCGAAGGCCTCGGGCCAGCCGTCCGGGCCGGGGATGACCTTCATGCGGTCGGGGCGCAGGGCGTGCAGCTCGCGCACCTCACCATCGACGGCGACGGCCTCCAGGTAGGCGTTGCCGGAGACGAGCAGGAAGCCGTACCAGGACTCCAGCAGATCCGGGGCGCTGGCGGCGGGGTTGGGGCGGGCGATGAGCGAGAGCAGCGGGTGCTCGGTGATCTCCTCCTCGCCGGCGTAGAGCAGCAGCGGCACGCTGGCGGCGGCCTCCGCGATCATGCGCACCGAGCGATAGACGACGGCGTTCTGGGCGAAGCCCTCGCGAGCAAAAGCGGCATAGTCGCGCGGCGACCACGCGGGCTGGCCCAGCGCCTCGTAGGCGATGAGCGGGCCGACACGGCTCGCCTTGACCAGCGCCGGGGTTGAGGTGGCGCCGTTCCGCCCTTCGACAGGCTCAGGGCTCAGGGCGGGGTGCGCCAGGCGTTGCAGCGCGCGGCCAAGCCAGCCGTAGACGGAGCGTTGCGGCGAGAGCATTGGTTGGAACTCTTGTGCTTGCTGTCATCCCGGCCGGAGCGCGAAGCGCCCAGAGCCGGGACCCAGGGCCGCAGTCACGCGCTTGCTCGCGGCCCCTGGGTTCCGGATATTCGCCTTCGGCGAGTTCCGGGATGACAGGTGAGGGGCGCGAAATCCCGGAATGACAGGTTTCGGAATGCCAGTCGGGGAACGTCAGTAGCCGCGGGGCGAGTGGCAATGCGCGATCATGTGTACTGGCTCTATATTCTCGCCAGCCGTCGGAACGGCACACTGTACACGGGCATCACCAGCGATCTGGTGCGTCGGACGCAGCAGCATCGCGAGGGGCTCGTGCCCGGATTCACGGGGAAATACAGCGTGAAGCTCCTCGTCTATTACGAGCTGCATCACGACATCAACTCGGCCATCCTGCGCGAGAAGCGCATCAAGAGTTGGCGTCGCCAATGGAAGCTCGAGCTGATCGAGGCCAACAATCCGCAGTGGCGTGATCTGTGGGCCGAGTTGATCGCACCGTAGATCGCTCGCGGCTCTGGGTTCCGGATATTTCGCTCACGCGAAATTCCGGAATGACAGGCATGGGCGCGCAATTTCGGAATGACAACCTCTGTCATCCCGGCCGGAGCGCGAAGCGCGCAGAGCCGGGACCCAGGGCTGCAATCACGCGCTTGCTCGCGGCGCCTGGGTTCTGGATATTCGCCTTCGGCGAATTCCGGGATGACAGGTGCGGGGCGCGAAATCCCGGAATGCCGAAAAATTCCCGAGTCACGGTGCGTGAGATTGCGAAAGGGCAATCACATCCCGTGGATGGTGGGGACGCGGGGGCGGGTGAGCATCAATTCGGTCAGCGCCCACACGAGAGCGTCGAGGCGGTCGGGGCTCTTGCCGTTGGAGAGGCCGTCGGCGGCGAAGTCGCACATCTGACGCTCAAGCTCGGGAAACTCGCCGACGTGGGCGACGCGGCCTTGCGCGTAGAGAACGGAGACGGGCTCGGCGCGCAGGTATTTGCCGCGCGCGGCGTACACTTTCTTGACGGGCAGATTGGGCTCCACCGTGCGGAACACCTGCACGACGAGGTCGCCGCCCTGGTTGGTCTCCACCACGATGCGGTCGGCCTGGTAATCGCGGTAGGCGGCGACCGCGGCGTGCGCCCACACCGCGGGCTCGCGGCCCTGGATGGTGCGGTCGGCGATGACGTAGCCGCGCGCGTCGACGCCGAGGCCGGCGACAATGATGCCGCAGCTGTCGGAGCCGGTCGTGGCGGTGACGGGCGGGTCGACGGCGACGACGATGCGCTTCAGCTCGGGCATTCCGGCGAGGCGGGCCTCGTCGAGCCACTGGCGCCGCCACAGCCCGGTCATACGGTCGGTCACGATCTCGCCCTCGAGCTCCTGGCGCCCCAGAGGCGTGTCGGCATAGCGGCGCTGAATCTCGGCCAGGAACGCCGGCGCCAGGTTGGCGGCATTGTCGGCGGTGCGCGAGCGACTGGTGACGGTCGCCTCGTCCTTCATGATCGCGGTCAGCAGCGCAATGGGACGCGGCGTGGTGGTGACCACGCATTGCGGCAAAGGCCCGAGCCGCAGCGCGAACTGCAGCATGTCCCAGGCCGTCTCCGGCCAGCGCCACTTGGCAAGCTCGTCGCACCAGGCGGCGTCGAACTGCGGCCCGCGCAGGCTGTCGGGGTCGGCGGCGGCGAACATCTGTGCGATCGAGCCGTTGGGCCACACGAGGCGGTTCTTCGAGACCTCGAGCCGCGGCCGCTCCGTAGCCGGATGAATGGCCATGAGCCCGGACAGGCCCTCGATCATCACGCTGCGAACCTGGCCGATGGTCTCGCCGACGAGGGCGATGCGGGTCGCGCGCACCAGGCAGTGCGGGGGCCCGAACGCACGGGCGCGCACCCACTCCGCCCCGGTTCGGGTCTTGCCGGCGCCGCGACCGCCGAGCACCAGCCAGGTGTGCCAAGGTGCGCCGGACGGCGTAGCCGCGGGCGGGAGCTGGTCGTCACGGGCCCAGCCTTCCCAGGTGTGGGCGAGGCGGGAAATCTCGTGCGGCTCGAGGGTGGCCAGGGCGGCGGCGCGGGCCTCATCCGGCAGGCGGGACAAAGCGAGCAAGACGCTCTGCAATCTCGCGCCGGAAGCGCTCCGCCTCGGCGAAGAGCTCGGCGTCGGCGGGGGTTGCGGTCTGGCCTCCGGCGACTCGATCGAGGTCAGCTTGCATCTCCTTCACCTGGTCGATGGTCTTGATGATGGTGCCGAGCGCGCGCGCGTCGCGCTCGTGGTCGGCCGAGGGCAGGTCGCTGCCCTTGCCGAGGTTGACCATCTGCTTGAGCATGCGGCGCTCCATGAGCTTGAGCTTGGTGTCGATCGCCTTGTAGAGGCGCTGAACGAGGGCGCGGCGGGCCGCCACGGTGAGGGCTTCGAAGGACGCGGCGTCCTGCGCCTCCTTCGGCGGCTCGCCAGCGCGGCGCCAGCCATCCTCGCGGATCCGGCGCCTGACGGTGCGGTGGTGCAGGCCGAAGCGGACGGCGATCGCATCGGGGCCGAGCCCGTGCTCCTCGTAGTGCGCGCGGGCCTCGGCCCATTGCTGCTTGCTGAGCCGCACGGCGCAACACCTGCACTTGAAGCTGGGTTTTGTGGATGGGCGGAGCCTGCGAGGCGCGGCGGCTCAAACGCAAGTGTCGAGTTATACACAATCTATACCGGAGGAGCGTCGCGCTGTCAAACGAAAAACTGATCACTTCAAGAAATAATTAGATATGTTGGCGATGACCTAAGTATAAATGATGCGAAAATACACAAAATTACAATTGTACCTCCGTCGCGGAGGGCGGGGATAAGCGACCGAACGCAAGCTGCGCAGGTGCTTAACGCGGAGGACGGCCGGTCTGCCTTGCGCGCACGCCCGGCCCATGACAGGGGTGGGCCACCATCCATCGCCGAACCCTCACCAGGAACGGAGCCGACACGTGAAGACACCCGATCCGCCCGCCGACATGACCGACGGCGTCTACACCGCCGTCGAGCCCGACGGCCGCGTCAAGTTCATCATGGCCCGCCGCGGCAAGGCCATCGCCAACGTCACGCTGCCAGCCAACGAAGCCGGGCAGGTGGCCGCCAAGGTTCTGGAAGGCGCGTTCTCGGCCTGGGATCAAGCGGCGCAGGGGCTGGTGCCGGAAGGCGGACGCAAGGACAGCTTTGCGTTCGTGCGCATCACCGGCCTCGGCCTCGGCGCGTGTCCGGTGGAGGGGCATGCCTGCCTCGTGGTGCGGGTGGGGGCGACAGAGCTCGGCTTCGCGTTCCCGCGCGACAAGCTCAAGCAGTTCGCGCAGTGGGTGGCGGCGCAGGAACTGCCGGGGCAGTAGGGCGCGCGGCGGTCGTGTGTTGACCGCAGGGCGCAAAAGGCGAAGCTGCATTGCGCCGAACCACGCGCCCATCGGTGCAATGCGCTGCGCTTTTGCACCCTACGGGAAACCAGCGCTAGCAGTAGTCCCAGTAGCCGCGCTGACCGTAGGGATCGGCCCAGTACCAGCACAGATCGGGCGCCGGACGCCGCGGCACATATCCCACCGCGGCCACGGTGATGAGCGTGCCGAGGGCCACGCCGGCAACGATGGTGCCGTAGTAGGGCCGCCGGACCCAGGGCCGCCCATACCAGTAGGGACGGCCGGCCCAGCCCGGCGGACCGTGCCAATGCCGGGCGCCGCGCCAACCCGGCTGACCGTGCCAGCCCGGGAACGCGCGCGCCCTCGGGGCCCTGCGCCAATCGCGCGCGCGATTGGCCCCCGGAGGCCCGTACTGAACGCGCTCGACGGCGCGCATATCGCCCCGCGAGGACGACACACCGGGATAGACCGCCGCCTCCGCCTTCAGGGATTGCGCAACAAGGGCCAGAGCCGCTGCCGCGATCACCATGTGCTTCTTCATCGGACGTCTCCCGTTCGACAAGCCCCGTACCGATTAGGGCATGCTCGCGGGCAAAGGCGACGATTTTTGGATCGAGGAACAGCCGTGTGTGTGGACGGACGCCGCACATTGATTTTTTGCCACCACGGCGTAAGTATCGGCGTTGCAGGGCTGCGGGGTGCGTCGCGAGCAACGACCCGGGGGCCTATAAGAACCGCTCGGGAGCTGTCCCTGACCCTGGCCGTGGCCTCGGTCACACGGCGCCCACCTACATTCTCGTAGGGACCCAGCGGGATCAACGCCCGCACGGCTCAGGCGGCTCTGCATCTTCCTTTGCTCGCCGGACCGGCGCCCTCAGGCCGCCTGCAATCGCGCCAGTTCGGCCTCGAACTCGAAGCGAAGCTGCGCACCCTCATCCTCAGGCAGCCAGAACGTCATCTGGGGGAAAAGCGTGCGATAGAGCCTCGCATTCACTGGTGGCCAGGGCATGATCTTGGCGGTGCGTGCCTCCGCGAGCAAGCCGTGGAGGAATTCGCGCATCTGGTCGGGATTGGGGCCGCCGGCCCTACTCGGCTCGCCGCCGAACAGTTCAAGCTGGCTGCCCCTGACCGCCTCGGGCGGGCTGTCGTGAGCCATGAATCCCCCTGCCAAATCGTGAACCGCAGAACCCTCTGTGATTCGCGCTGGCAGGGCGATAGCTGCCCGGCCTCTCCACACAAAAATGAGCCGCCGGCCGGCCCTACGCTTCGACGGGCGCGCCATCTTTCCATTCGACCGCTGCGACCTTGGACGCGGCGTAGTTGGCATCGAGCGCCGGTCCCATCAGCAGGATGGCGGCGATGCGGCGCACCATCTCGGAGACGTAGGCCGCCTCGTCGGGCTTCAGCGCGCGGCCCAGCACGTCGTGCTCGCGATAGGAGAGCCACTTCTTGATCACCTGGTAGCCGCCCAGCGTGTAGCCCCACACCCGAGCCGGCACGTTCGACCACCAGGCGTCGCCGTTGAGGTGGATGTCGAAGGTCTTGTAACCCAGGAGCGCCAGCACCTCGTCGAGCGACAGGCCGATGGCCTTGCCCTCTTGGGCGAGCGCGGTGCGCTCGGCCTCGGTATAGGCGCGCTCGGCCGCGAGGCCGCGGCCGGGCATAACGATGCGGCTACCGCCGGCATTCTGGATGGAGCCCCAGCGGGCGGTGAGGTTCAGGTCGTCGCCGTCCAGGCCGGTGTCGTCATGCTTGGTCGGGAGGCCCAAGGTCCTGAGGCCGGCGCGGAGCGTTCCGGTGGAGACGCCCGGTGCCGGCGTCTCAGGGTCGAGCAGTGTAGCGAGGGTGGCGCCGAGCGCCGCTGAGGCTCGCAAGAGATTGGCGTCACCGGGTAGCGGGATGTGCGGCTCTTCAATCCGCATCGCGCCACCATTTTCCGCGAAGTACGTTGGGCTGTGCAGAACAGCAATGCAATGCGTGAAGGTTTGTTCTCCGTCTTCGGCAAAGACGGCGGAGACATTGGTCTTTCCATGCACCTTGAAAGGGATAGCTCCTGCGCTACCGTCCATCGCATTGCGATCAAGCACGGAGCGGCAGACCAGGGGCGGAGACCATTCCTTTCTTTGAGCGCGTGGAATGATCATCTCCAATGATCGCGCTGCACGGGCCTCCAAATAGTCAACCCGCTTCTCGTCCAACAATTTTGTGTCGGGGTCCCAATAGAGCCAGCGCACATCAAATGGCCGGTAGGCAGTACGCACGATGTTGTCCGCGAGCAGGCCCCGCTTGCGAAGCGTCTCGCGCGTCACAATGGGATCAAAGCGGCCGGAAGCGCTCATGACCACAGGAGATTTGATGCGCATGTCCTCATGCGACACCTTGGGATCGAAATAGTCGGCAAGGCGCCCTTCGAGGGCTTCACGGTCGATGCTAACCAGGAAATCGTCGCGGCTTGTTGTGACACCTGGAAACGAGACCGGAAATAGTTCCGATAACTTTGGCCACTCAAAATAGTGCTCAGCTACGGATGCGCCAACGAACGGCAGACCGAGCTCCATCGGGGGCGCGACCGCTTTGTACAAAGATTTCGGCTTGGATTCGGCTGTTTCCAACAAGACAGCCCGCTTCTCTGTGCCCCACAGACTGCGGAGACCAACCACGCTCGCGGCTACGTGCTCTGGCCGTCGTACCAAGGTCGCGATTGCGGTTCCTACCTGGATACCCTCGCGGTTGTGCTCAGTCGAGAATATCGATGGGTCGGATTTCCCGTCAGGAGCGGTCTTGCCGGTTTTGTACTTGTCACCGTTGAGGCAGTCGATGCGAATAGTGCCAAACACCTCCAGATAGCGCTCGCGCATGCCGGTGAACGACAGGCCGTCGAGCCAGGAATAGTTGGAGATGAAGCAGACGATGCCGCGGCCGGTCTTGTCGACGATGCGGCGCTCGGCCATGCGGAAGAAGCGCACGTAGAGGTCGTTGAGCCCGCTGCCCTCTGGCTTGCGCACGTGCTTGGTCGAGCGATAAGCATTCGACAGGTCTCGCTCCTCGCCGATGGTCACGCCCGCATAGCCGTTGTACGGAGGATTGCCGAGGATCACGAGGATCGGCGCCTCCTGCTTGAGCTGCTCGGCCTTCTTGCGCTCCTCCTCGAGACCGGGAAAGGGCAGCGGCTTGCTGGTGGTCGGCTCCCACCCCGTCAGCGCGTTGGTGAGGTAGACGCTGGCGCGCTCGTGGTCTCGAGGCTGGCGCCGAGCCGCTGCAGCACGCTGCCGACCTGCAGGTGCGCGACGATGAACGGTGCCGGCATGATCTCGAAGCCGAGCACGCGCTGCAGCGCAGCCTTCTTGACCATCTGGCCCTTCAGTCCGCCGAGCCCCTTGTCGGTGAGCGTCTTGTCGATGCGCCGCAGCACCGCGGCGACATAGGCGCCCGTGCCGCAGCAGGGGTCGAGCACGTAGACATTGTCGGCGGCGAGGCCGTCGGCGACGCCCAGGTCGTCTCTCAAGGCCTTGTCCACGCGCGCCACCATGTAGGTGACGACCTCGCCCGGCGTGTACCACACGCCCAGGTCCTTGCGCAGCACGGGATCGAAGGCTTCCAGGAACGGCTCGTAGAAGAACTGAACCGCGTCGGCGTCGTTGAACTTCTGGAGGAACTCCTCCTTGACGACGCGGTTGAGCGTGGCTTCCGTCCAGTCGAGCAGCTCGACAAGACCAAGCGGCTGCAGCTGCCTGGGGGCGGCGAGTTGCTGGAACAGCGCGCTCACGAACGGCACGTTGAGGTGCCAGATTGCCTTCTGCCACTCGAAGCGCCCGGTCGGCGGGGGCTTCTGGCGGGCCCACAGCACCCAGGAGGAGAACACGCCGTAGAACAGCGTCTGCACCAGCGTGGAGCGGAAGAAGTGCTCGCCCTTGCCGCCTTCGAACTTCATGCCGAGGGCTTCTTCGAGCGCTGATCGCACGGTGGCGAGCGCCGGCAAGTCGCCTGCTGCCTCCACCCGCTCCAGGGCGTCACGGGCGTAGGAGGCGAGGAACCAGGCGAGGTCCTTGGGCTCGCGCAGCGCCACCGACTGCGTGAGCGTGCGCATCAGGTACTCGCCGAACGCGCGGCCGACGCGCTCCGCCGACTTGCGGGGCGTGGAGACCAGCTCCCAGAACGAGGCGGCATCCTTGGCGAGCTGGAAGTGCTCGCGTTTCTCGGGACGCCCGTCGGGCGCCTCGCCGATGATGAGGAACTCGCGCAGGTTGGTGACGATGACCAGTCTGTAGGCCGTGAAATACTTGGTGACCTGATCCGACCTCGCCTTCATCCAGGCGTCGTCAGCCACCGGCTTCATCTCGATGACACCGCGCTCGGGGCTCTGGCCCTTGCGGGGCGTGCCACGCTGGATTTGGCTGGCGGCGAACAGCCCGAAATCCGGATGCCCCGCGCCAGTGTTCTCGAGATCGGCGAGACAGTGCACGCGACCCTTCAGATCGGCGCCAATGGCATTCAGCAAGTTGGCGAGAGCAGGATAGTAGGAACGCTCTGGCGTGCCCGCGCCCAGGCTACGTACTTTGCGCAATTCAGAAAAATAGTCCTCGACAATCTTGATGAGCTTGTCGGCCAAAGTCGCCTCCCCCGTGATTCGGAGCTTAGCAACTCGGCCGTCGGCAGCACAATCAGTCCGAGGCGGGTCCCAGCATCAACCTCAAGCTTCGTCATTGCACAACATACATTACGCGGCGGGGCATTTGGGCATGCGCTCAGTGCACGCGCACCCCCTCGCGCGTCTTGCCCAGACGCATCCAATGGGGCTTTATCGGAGCGCGTGAACGAACCGATCGACATAGTCGAGGCCAAGGCGGCGCTGCGGGCGCGCATGAAGGCGTGGCGCGCGGGGCTGGGGGCTGCGGCCATGACGCGCGCGGCCGAGGCGGTGGCGGGGCATGGGCTGGCATTCCTCGATGTCGGCAGGGATGCGGTGATCTCCGGCTTCGCCTCGATGCCCGACGAGTTCCGCGCCTGGCCGCTGCTGCGGCGCCTCGGCGGCGAGGGCCGGACGCTGGCGCTGCCGGTGATGCAGGGCAAGGGCAAGCCGCTGCTGTTCCGCGCCTGGTCGCCCGGCGATGCCATGGACAGGGCGGTGTGGGGCATAGCCGAGCCCAAGGCCGACAAGGCAGAGCTCGAGCCCGATATCGTGCTGGCCCCGCTGCTGGCGTTCGATGCGGCGGGAGGGCGGCTGGGCTACGGCGGCGGCTTCTACGACCGCACGATCCGGGGCCTGCGCGCCCGCAAGCGGATCGTGGTGGTGGGCCTCGCCTACGACGAGCAGCAGGTCGACGAGGTGCCCCATCTCGACTATGACGAGCGCCTCGATTGGGTGCTCACGCCGTCCGGCCCGAGGCGTTGCACGGGAACGGCATAGCCTCCTTTGCCGTTCCGGCCGAGGGTGACAGCCCGGGGGCCGGGGGCCGGGCCCACAACCACGCGCTGACCCGCGCGGCCCCTGGGTTCCGGATATTTCGCTCGCGAAATTCCGGAATGACAAGGGCGCGAAATTTCCGGGATGACAAGGGGGCGGAATTGAGCCGAACATGCTCTCTTGCGCAGTGCCGGTCTGCGCGAATTCACGATCCGGGACACGATCAGGAAACGGGGCGGCATGCGGGTACTGTTTCTCGGCGATGTGGTGGGCCGCTCCGGCCGGCAGGCGGTGCTCGACGCGCTGCCCAACCTGCGCCAGCGCTACAAGCTCGACTTCGTCGCCATCAACGGCGAGAACGCGGCCGGCGGCTTCGGCATCACCGAGGCGATCTGCGAGGAGCTCATCGGCGCCGGGGCCGACGTGGTGACGCTCGGCAACCACGCCTTCGACCAGAAGGAGGCGCTGGTTTTCATCGAGCGGCAAGAGCGCCTGCTGCGGCCGGCCAACTTCCCACCCGGCACGCCCGGCCGCGGCTCGGGGCTGTTCAAGGCCAGGAACGGAGCCGACGTGCTCGTCATCAACGCCATGGGACTCATCTTCATGCCCGAGCTCGCCTGCCCGTTCCGGGCAGTCGACAAGGAGCTCGAGGCGTGCCCGCTCAAGGACGGCGCCGACGCCATCCTGATCGACTTCCACGCCGAGGCGACCAGCGAGAAGCAGGCCATGGGCTATTTCGCCGACGGCCGGGCCAGCATCGTCGTCGGCACGCACACGCACGCGCCGACCGCGGACGAGCGCGTGCTGCCGCGCGGCACGGCCTACATCTCCGACATCGGCATGTGCGGCGACTACGAATCGGTGCTGGGCATGGACCCCGCCGAGCCGCTCAACCGCTTCCTGACCAAGATCCCGCGCGGGCGATTCGAGCCGGCCCTCGGCCCGGCCACCATCTCCGGCCTGGCGGTGGAGATCGACGACGCGACGGGGCTGGCGCGGCGCACGGCAGGATTGCGGCTCGGTGGTGTCTTGGCACCTACCGAGCCGCTGTTCTGGGTCGAATGAGAAAGAGAGCTAGCTTCTAGTCGAGGACGGGCAATTCCGTCCTCCAGTCGAGAGAGCTCGGTTACTCGCGGGCTCCCGGGAGGCCGGCCCTTGGGCAGCTGGGCGGGCGGTCCCAGGATGCTGTCTGCATCCCTGCGCGGACGCTAGGCTTGAATGGTTAACGAAAGGTTAACGCGCGTTTCAGGCCGGCACGATCCTGCCAGGTTGCAGCGGCGACCCGCGTCAGGCCGCAGCCGCGACGGGGACGAGGGCGATGCGGAAGCCCGAGTACTTCTTGCGCAGCGCCATGCGCAGCACCACGAAGCCCCACACCAAACCGACAAGGCCGCCGGCGATGGCGGTCACCAGATTGAGGTTCTCCGGCGAAATCTGCAGTGCCATCCAGGCGAGGGCGATGACGAAACCGACGAGGCCGCCAAGCAGCGCGCCGCACAGCGTGCCGCGCCACGCAAACAGCCACCACACCGGCAGCATGCGCCTGAAGGTCGGCTCAAGTTCCTTGGCTTCGAACATGATTGGTCTCCGCAGCTGCGATCAGTCCGTTGCCTGATCGCTTTCAAGTTGGAGGAGGATTGATGCCACAACAGGTGTGCCGCGGATGTTCCGGGCGAAACATCCGTGCTCCGAGGATCAACGTCGCCGGCCATCGCGGCTTCGCGCACGGCTGGAGACGGCAGCGGCAGCCAAAACAGCGGGAGGGTTTACATCTGGCGCGTGGCTGGCTAGCGATCTATTTGGCTTGAGCTGAGCGGATGGCTTGCAACATGCGCTTGATGATCAGCAATCGCATCCGCTCGATGGCCCCCTGAGCGTCCTCGGTGAGGCGGCGATGATCGCAATTGCCATCCGGCTCGCCGCCGCGCTTGCTGCTGTCTGATCCCTTCATCCTCGCTCGCCCGTCTGTGTTCCATTGCCCCGAGTGTCATATGACACATCGTGGCCAACGCGCCGGGCGCCGACAAGTTCCAAGCGGCCTTTGCACGCACGGCCTTTGGCCGGCGAATCGCCCCTCAAATTGCCGCAGGCCCTCCCAAACTCGCCCGCGTTACGACCAAGGCGCACGGCCAAGCTTCAGGTATTGGGCGCAGCCGAGCCGTAGCCGCGGCTCCAGGTCTGATCGCGCTTGAGGAAATCGTGGAGCGTTTTGCCGGGCTCGGGTCGGAAGCGGTCGACCTCGACCGCGAAGCCGTCGATGCGATCGAGGCGGAACGTACGGAAGTCCTGGCGCAGCTCGCACCAGGCGGAGAGGAGCCAGACGGGGCCAAAATAGGCGAGGCACAGCGGGCGTACGGTGCGCTCCGACGACTCGGCCAGCGCGTTGCGGTAGGTGAAATGCACCTTGAGCTGGCTGCGCAGCGCACGCCGCAGTTCCGCAACGTCGAAGCTGATCGGCTCCATGTAGTGGTGCGAGGGTGCCAACAGCGCGGTATTGGCCATGTAGCTGCGCAGACGTTCGGGAATTACCGCCTCGACCTTGGCTATGACGTCGCCGGCAGCGGCCGCAAGCTCTGGGTCGGCCCATGACTGGACGATGCGCGCGCCGAGCACGAGAGCCTCGATCTCCTGCTCGCGGAACATCAGCGGCGGCAGGTCGAAGCCGGCCTTGAGCACATAGCCCACGCCCGCCTCGCCCTCTATGGGGACACCGCTTGTCACGAGGTCCTGAATATCGCGGTAGATGGTGCGCTCGGACACCTCGAGCGCGTCGCTCAGGTCTCGGGCGCGCACCAAGTCCTTGCGGCGCATGAGCTGAATGATCTCGAACAGTCGGTCGGCGCGTCGCACGGTTCACCTGCTGGACTGGCTGTGACTGGCTGAGGCTGACACCTCTTAGCCTAGCGCTCCTGACACCACCCTGTCAGGAGCTGTCAGGGCTCCTGACAGGAGGGTGGCAAGAGCAGTCGGCGATAGTCGGCAGACGGCCGCCGGATTCGTCCTAGGGCCGGCAATCATCGACAGGAGAGGCTCATGATGCGCGTACAGTTCGTGGCAACGCCCGGCCGCTTTGCAACCAGCGCGGCGCGGGCCGCCAATATTGTCATCCGGACCCTGTATCGGCTCTGGGATTGGCACGCCCGCCGGGCAACGGTCTCGATCCTGCACGGGCTGGACGACCGCACGTTGAAGGATATCGGCATCAGCCGCGCCGAAATCACGCCGCTGGTGTACGGCGACCGCGGCAACGGCGGGCGTCGGATTTACGAGGAGCCGTGGCGCTGTCTCGGCGGGAGGTTCTGAGGCTGCCATTGCGGAAGGCAGCGGCCCGGGGCTAGCCTGAGAGAGCCCGGGCACTCTCGCTGGAGATGGCCGGGCCCCACGCCAAACCCGCGGAGAGCGCAGGATGGACGATACACTGGCCAAACTCGGCGCCGCGGTCGGCGCCCGCCTCAGGGAGCGTCGTGAGACGATCGCAGTGAGCGAGTCTTCCACGGGCGGATTGATCTCGGCCGCGCTCCTCTCCGTGCCGGGCGCGTCCGCGTATTTCCTGGGCGGCGCCGTCGTCTACACGCGACGCGCACGCACGGCACTGCTCGGCATCACGGACGAGGACATGAAGGGGATGCGCTCGGCCAGCGAGCCCTACGCGACGCTCGCCGCGCAGACCGTGCAGAAGAAGCATCGCTCGACCTGGGGTCTCGCCGAGACCGGTGCGACGGGCCCCACGGGAAATCGATACGGGGATCCGGCCGGGCATACATGCATAGCGGTAGCCGGCCTTGCGCCGCGCGTGATCACGCTGCGTACCGGGAGCGATAATCGCGCCGCCAATATGCAGGCGTTCGCCAAGCGCGCGCTGGAAGAGCTTGCGTCGGTGCTCAACGCATAAAATCGGCCGATGCCTGCTGCAGTCGCCGCGCTAACGTATGAGGCGCCACAGGCGAGACTGGCACGCCGGGATCGAGAGGCCGTGCGGCCGTCGGAGCACCGCCGCACGGATATCTCCGAGATCGTCCGAGGCGGAACGATCAGTCGCCGCCCGTACCCTGGCTGTTACGTGCCTTCTCCTCCCACCACTTCTGCGAGCCGAAAGGCGGAGGATCGGCGATTTCAGCGCGATTTGCCTGCGCAATCCCTCCGGACGACACCGCGGTGCCGGTGTTGCCGAACTGCGGATTCGTCTTCTTGTAGGCGTAGACCTTGGTGTTGGGATTGGTCGGCGTCGGCGCGGTCTGCGCCAACGCCGCAGTTGCAAGGCTGACAGCGAACGCCGACCCGGCAAGCACTATGGGAATGATCCTCATGGAATGATTTCCTCTGGCTGCAATCATGGCAAGCCCGGTCCGACTGGGCGGCCGGCGGCGCACCAGACAGTGAGTCGGCCCCTCTGGGAATAGCCCGAGGTGGCGGAGTCACAGGCAATAGTGGCTTTTGTGCACTGATGCGCTGACACCCCCGCCGACCTATCCAGCTCACGTTGTGGGCGGCGCATATGTGGGGCTGGAAATGTACATCGCGGCAATGTCGTGTAGTTTCACAGCAACACGCACGAACGCATGGGAGGCTTGAGCGTGCCAACAACGGTCGAGGTGCTGGCGGAGGCATTCAAGGAAGCCGGCACGCCGTTCATCGTCGGGCATCCCGGCGGCGAATCGGTGGAGCTGATGGAGGCGGGACGGCAGCGGCAGATGCGCTTCCTGCTGATGAAGCAGGAGGTGGCGGGCGCGATGCTTGCCGCGACCTGGGGCGAGATCACCGGCAGCCCGGGCGTGTGCCTCTCGACGCGCGGGCCGGGGGCGGCCAACATGGTCAACGGCGTCGCGCATGCGTTCCTCGACCGCGCGCCGCTGATCGCCATCACCGATGCCTACTCGCGCCCGACGTACGAGACGGGGCTGCGCCAGCGCATCAACCAGCTCGCGATCTATGCGCCGCTGGTGAAGTGGGGCACCACCATCGACGCGCGCACCGTGAGCCAACAGGTGCGCCGGGCCATGCGCACGGCGATGGGCGCGCCTCCTGGCCCCGTGCATTTCGAGCTGCCGCAGAGCGAGACGACGCGGGACGCGGGCGAGTACCTGGCCGAGCCACCGCTGCTGCCCAAGCTGATCTGCCCGCGCCCGGATCGTTCCGACCTGAAGCCGGCGCTCGACATGATCGCGCGCGCCAGGCGGCCCGTGCTGATCGTGGGCCTCGGCGTGTACTGGAACAATGCGTCGGCGGAGATGGTGAAGCTGGCGGAACGCCTCGGCGCTCCCGTGCTGACGACATCGAAATGCAAGGGCGCGATTCCCGAGGACCACCCGCTTCGCGCGGGCTGCATCATCGGCGGACTGATCGAGCGCAACCTCGTGAACGCTGCCGACCTCATCATCACGGTGGGGCTCGACGCGGTGGAGCTGCAGCCCAAGCCCTGGCCGTACAAGCTGCCCGTGCTGGCCCTGGCGGGAACGGCGAGCCTCGACGCGCTGGTGCCGGCGGATCCGGAAATCGTGGGCGATCTGAAAGCGATCCTCGCAGGCCTTGCGGAGTGGACGGGCTCCGGCGGCGACTGGGGCGAGAAGGCCGCGCGCACATTCCGGGAGGAGGTGGTGAAGGCGCTCGACACGCCGGCCAAAGGTCTCTCGCCGCAACGCGCGGTGGAGATTGCCCGCGCCGTGCTCCCACGGGAGACGATTGCCACCTGCGACGCCGGCGCCAGCCGGCTCCTCGTGGTGCAGAAGTGGCAGGCCTACGGACCGCGCGAGTTCCTGACCTCGAACGGTCTCGGCTCCATGGGCTACGCGGTGCCGGGCGCGATGGGGGCCAGGCTCGCCCATCCCAAGCGCCCGATCGTGGCGTTCGCGGGCGACGGCGGCTTCCTGATGGCGGTGGCCGAATTGCAGACGGCGGCGCGCGAGGGGCTGCCCATCATCTGCGTGGTGTTCGACGACGAGGAGATCGGTCTCATCCGCGTCAAGCAGGAGATCAAGGGCATCCCGCTGCACGGGGTGAGGCTCGGCGGTGTCGACTGGGAGAAGCTGGGTCACGCCTTCGGTGCCGACGCGACAACCGTGCACACGGAGAATGGGCTCGGCGATGCGCTGACGGCGGCGGTGAAGTCGGGTCGCACGACGCTGATAGGCGCGCGCATCGATCCGTCGGGGTATGTCGCGCAGTTCAATGCGCTGAGGGAGCTGTGAGCCGGGGCACGGCTTGGAGCTGAGGTTCTTGGGGCGAGGCCCGCCATTCAGTGGAGTGCACGCGTTGGCCGATAAGACGTCGATCAAAGCAACGAAGGTAGCAAAGAAGGCCGCCGCCAAGCGGACCGCTGCGAAGACGGCCAAACCGCGCAAGCCAGAGTCGAAGTCGAAGCCCGGCAAGGCCGCACAGCCGGTACTTCTATCGGGTGGCAACCCTCAAATCGCGAAGGGCTACGGCGACGCCCCCGTGCAGGCCTACATCGCGGCCATGCCGGGCTGGAAACGCGATGTCGGGCACCGCCTCGACGCGCTCATCGTGCGCGCCGTCCCCGGCGTGCGCAAGGCGGTGAAATGGAACTCGCCCTTCTACGGCGTCGAGGACCAAATCTGGTTCCTCAGTTTTCATTGCTTCGCGAAGTACGTCAAAGTGGCGTTCTTCCGCGGCGCGTCGCTGCGTCCTCCCCCACCCGGAGAGTCCAAGCAGAAGGACGTGCGCTACCTCGACATCCACGAGAGCGACCAGATCGACGAAGCGCAGCTCGCCGCCTGGGTGAAGCAAGCGAGCCTTTTGCCGGGCGAACGCATGTGAGCGGCCGGCGGAAGCTAGGAGGTCGCGACTAGCGCGGCGAAGGCGAGCTATTTCAAAAGCTGCACAAATTTCGACTTGTTTCTGTTCCGCTTGGGTTGAGAGGACCAACCAAGTTGACGAAGGCGACAGGACGATGAGAAAGAGCAAAGGCACCCCAAAGGGAGGCGGAGAAGTCTCTCCCTCCCAGTTGATCGATACGAGGATCGCGGCGTTGGGTGATTGGCGGGGTGAGGCGCTCGCTCGCGTTCGCGCAATCATCAAGCAGGCCGACCCCGACGTGGTCGAGGAAGTGAAATGGAGGAAGCCATCAAACTCGATGCTGGGAGTCCCGGTGTGGGAGCACGGCGGCATCATTTGTACCGGCGAGACGTACAAGGCCGTCGTGAAGCTGACCTTCGCCAAAGGCGCCTCGCTGGAAGATCCGTCAGGCCTCTTCAACGCCAGCCTCGAAGGCAACGTGAGGCGCGCCATCGATATCCATGAGGGTGACAAAATAGATGAAGGAGCGTTGAAGGCGCTCATTCGCGCCGCCGTGGCGCTGAACACGTCGGCGCGAGCTGCCGTCCGCTTTCAGAAGAATTCAAAGAGCGCTCGAGGAGCGTCGTGAAGCCTGCCGTCAATGCGCGGTTGGCGCTGGGCCCTAGCGTCCCGCGAACCACAGCTTCGGGTCGGCAGCGCGGATGCGCGCCTCGGGCAGGCCGAGTTCACGGCGGACGATGTTGGTCCCCTCCACGAGCGCCACGCATTTGTAGAAGGCGATGCGCCGCGACAGGCCCTCGCGGCCGAAGCCGCAATCGGTGCTGATAACCAGCTGCTCCTTGGGAATATACTCCAGCGCCTTGCGTATCAGCGCCGCGACGTGCTCCGCCGGCTCCACCACCGTGTTGCAGTGGTTGACGACCCCGATGCCGATCTTCTTGTCGGTCTTGATGTGCTTGAAGAGATGCAGGTCCTGACCGTCCGAGCTGGCGCATTCGATCGTCAAAACATCGCAGTTGAGCTGCAGGAGGTGCGGCAGGGCGCGCTCGTAGCTCGGCACGTTCCAGTAGACCCGCTGCTGATTGGGATTGCCCCAACAGGTGTGCACCCAGATCTCGGCGTCGACGCCGGTGAGTTGGCGGTTGAAGGCCTCGGTCAGGAATTCGAGGTCGGCATCCCTGGTGGTCGGTTGCAGGGCACGGCCATGGTGGGGCGGCTCCTCCACCTGGATCAGCGGGCAGCCGGCGGCGGCCATCTCGCGCAGCTCCGCGTTCATGATGTCGCAGAGGTCGAGGATCATCGCCTTGTCGTCCTCGTAGAACTCGTTCCACAGCATCGAGGCAAGCGCGGGGGCGCAGATGGCACCGAACTTCAGGGGACGGTCGGTCATGCGTTGGGCAACCTGCCAGAGCGCCGTGTACTCCAGCGGCCCGCGTGTCAGCTTCTCGCGCACGACGCCGGGCTGATAGGCCTCCTGCACCTCCCACAGGATCTTGCCGGGGCGCAGGCCATGGCGCGACATCCAGCCTCGCGAGGTGTCGCGGTGTCCGCACACGCCGCCCAGACGCTCGATGGGATAGAAGAACCAGGACTTGCCGCCCACGGTCAGGTCGAAGCGGCTGTCGCCGTCCGTCACGATATCGAGGCCGGCGGCTTCCTGCTCGGCGATGATGCTGGCGACGGCGTCAAGGTATTGCTCGCGGAACAGAGAGTCGCCGAGCGCGGTCTTGAAGGAGCGGCCGGCCAGGCTGCGGTCGAACCAGAGGGGTCGCGGGTAGGAGCCCGTGATGGTGGTAGGCAGAACCATATCGCGCGTGACAGTGAGCACCGTGGCCTCCGAGGCATGGAAATGACGACGGTCGCGGCCTTGAAACGCTCCCCTTGGGGCATCCTGGACCAGGAAAGCCGGGCGACGTCGCCTGTCGATGGTCGCATGAGGTCAGGCGGGCGAGTTGGCGTCAAGCCCTGCACAGGCCGCCATCGGGCCGACACGCCGCATGATCGTGGGAGGAATCCTCCATGGCGCCGTTGAGGACGCGATGCTCGCGGGCAGCAGGGCGCGGGCGCCGGCACCGCCAACTTCGCCACAGCTCGTTTGCGTCGGGTGCAGAGCCAAAAGGCTGGACGGGGCCGTTCGTTGAACCGATGCTAGGCGGCACCACGAGCATGCAAGACAAGAACCGCGTGGGGAGAAGATGGCGCAAGCGCTGAGCGACATCGTTCGCAACAACGTCAAGGAGAAGCTGGCGCGGGACGAGGTGGTCTCCTCTATCACCGTGCGGCTGGTGCGCGGCATCGAGATCGTGCGCATCGCCAAGACGGCGGGCTTCGACAGCCTCTACGTCGACCTCGAGCATTCGAGCCTGTCGGTGGATGCGACGGGGCAGATCTGCATGGCGGCGCTGGAAGCCGGGATCGCGCCGTTCGTGCGCGTGCCGGCCAACACGGGCGAGAACATCCAGCGGGCGCTCGACGGCGGAGCGCTCGGCATCATCGCACCCAACGTGCGCTCAGCGGCCGAGGCCAAGGCCGTCGTGGCTGCGGCCAAGTATCCCCCGCGGGGCCAGCGCGGCGCCTCGGGCGGCCTGCCGCATCTGCACTACCGCAATTTCCCCGCCGCGGAAGCAAACGCGGCAGTTGATGCCGCCACCATGGTGATCGTGCAGTTCGAGAGCGCCGCGGCCGTGGAGAAGGCCGAGGAGATCGCGGGCGTCGAGGGGGTCGACATGGTGCTGATCGGCACCAACGATCTGCTGGCGGACATGGGGCTCGCCGGCCAATTCGACCACGCCAAGGTGCGCGAGGCCTACGCCAAGACGATCGCAGCCTGCCGCAAGCACGGCAAGCACGCGGGCGTCGGCGGGCTGGCGTCGCGACCCGATCTCGTCGCCGAGTTCGTCAAGGCCGGCGCGCGCTATGTATCGACCGGGACGGACCTCGCGTTCCTGCTCGCCGAGGCGACGCGGCGCGCCAAGCAGGTGCGGGACATCGCCATCTGAAGCGAGGTGGGCATGGCAGAGGCGGCCGGGACACAGGGCTTCGTCCACGTCGAGCCGGAGGAAGCGGAAGCGTACGGGCGGCGTTTGCTCGTACACCACAGCCTAAGCGAGACGGATGCAGCGATCGTCGCCCAGTGTCTCGTGCGCGCCGACCTGCGCGGCGTCGACACGCATGGGCTGCAGTTCCTGCCGCACTACCTCGCGCGCGTCCGCGCAGGACTCATCAATCCGAAACCGGTCCTCACTCCCAAGCGGGTGACGCCCGTCGCCGCCCTGCTCGACGGCGACAACGGCTTCGGCTTCGTCGTCGGCACGCGGGCGATCGAGGAAGCGATAGCGATCGCGCGCGAGTTCGGCATCGGCGTCGTCGCGGCCAGGCGCAGCACGCACTTCGGCATGGCGGCCTGCTACGTGCTGCCGGCGCTGGAGGCGGGATTCATCTCGTTCGTGTTTTCCAACGCCTCGCGCGCCATGCCGCCGTGGGGCGGGCGCGAGGCGCTGCTCGGCACCAACCCGTTCGCGGCCGGCGCGCCGGCCGGCCGGGAGACGCCGTTCCTGCTCGACATGTCGCCGGCGATCGCCGCGCGCGGCAAGATCCGCCGGGCAGCGCGGCGTGGGGAGAAAATCCCGGTCGGCTATGCGCTCGACAAGCACGGGCGCTCCACCACCGATCCCAACGTCGCACTCGACGGCGGCGTGGTGCTGCCGATCGGCGGCCCGAAGGGCTCGGGGCTCTCGATGCTGATGGACATCATGGGCGGCGTGGTCTCGGGCGCGGCGAGCGGCGGCGACGTCGGCAGCCAGTTCCTCGACTTCGACCGCACGCAGGACGTCGGCCACTTCTTCCTGGCCATGAAGCCCGATCTGTTCGTGCCGGCCGAGCAGTACCGCGCCGGCATGGACAAGCTGGTGAAGCGCGTGCACGAAAATCCGAAGGCCGAGGGGATAGCCGAGATCATGATGCCGGGCGAGATCGAATCCCGGCTCGAGGCGGAGCGGCGGCGCACGGGCGTGCCGTACGGCCCCAAGGAGTTCGCGGCGCTGCAGGCGGAGGCTGAGCGCGCCGGGCTGCCGGGCCTGCGCACGATCGGGAAGATATGAGGCTAGCGTTGGCTCTTTCGCCCAACACGTGCGCTGTCATGGCCGGGCTTGTCCCGGCCATCCATCCAGCCGCCTGTTCCGGCGCTCGTGGATCACTGGATCCTCGGGACAAGCCCGAGGAGGAAGTGATCGAGACAAGGGCGGAGGATGACGGCGGGACAATCTGTTGGACCGGAGCACTCTGATATGAAGGTTGACGGGTACGATATCGACATCGTCATTCAGGGATATCCGGGCAAGGCGGTGTGCCACGGCGGGCTCGGCTGGAGCAGCGTGGTGCTGCTGCGCGGGCACGGTCGCGTGGCGCTGATCGACACGGGCTCGTTCGGGTTGCGGCCCCTGCTGAAGCCGCGACTCAAGGCGCGGGGGCTCGAGCCCAAGGACGTCACCGACCTGCTGCTCACGCATTCCCATCACGACCACTCCGTCAACTGGACGCTCTTTCGTCACGCGCGCATCTGCATCGGCGCGCACGAGCTGGCGTGGTCGCTGGAGGAGCCGTGGGGCGAGACCCCTGTGCCGGAGCTTTATGTCCGCGAGCTCAAGACCTGGCCGACGCTGAAGACGGTGAAGGATGGCGAGGAGGTGATGCCGGGCATCACTGCACACGTGGCGCCGGGTCATACGCCCGGCCATCTCGTGTTCGTGCTGAAGGGCAGCATGCATGACGTGGTGTTCACGGGCGACGCCGCCAAGAACCGGGCCGAGCTCGTCTCGCGCACAGCCGACATGACTTACGATCCAGCGGTCACGCGGGCAACGATCGAGATGATCTGGGAGCTCTGGAGGCGACGTGCGGGGACCGTCTTGGTGCCGGGTCACGACATGCCGATGGTGTTGGACGGTGGCAAACCGAAATACCTCGGCAAGCGCGAGGCGGCGATCACGGCCTGGTACGGCGACGACATGGAGACGACGACGCTGTTCAACCTCACGGCGGGATGATGCGCCCTCGGTTTGCATGCATGGCGCGTCCCTCTCCCCCTGTGGAGGGAAATTGTAGGTCTATTTGAGGGCAGGTGACGGTGAGCCATGACGGGAAATGACAAGGCCCCCTACGGGCCGAAGGTGGATCACACGGCACCGAAAGCGAGCGTGCCCAAGGGCGCGTGCGATTGCCACGTGCACGTGTTCGGACCGGACGCGCGCTATCCCTTCGCGGAAGGCCGCACGTACACGCCGGAGAACGCCACGCTCGAGAACCTTGTGGCGCATCTGGCGGCAATCCGCTTCGACCGCGTCGTCATCGTGCACCCGAGCCCCTACGGCACCGACAACACCGCCTCTCTGGAATCGGCGCAAGCGCTGGGATCCGACCGAGCCCGGGTGGTCGCCGTCCTCGCCGAGGACGTGGGGGCCAAGGAGCTCGACGCGCTGCATGCCAAGGGCGTGCGCGGCGTGCGCATCAACCTCGAGACGGCGGGCGTGCGTGACCCCGAGATCGCGCGGGCGCGGCTGATCAAGGAGGCAGCGCGCGCGGCCCCGCTCGGCTGGCACGTGCAGACCTACGCGCGGCTCGATGTGATCGCCGCCGTGCGCGACACCATCGAGCGGCTGCCGACGGCGCTGGTGGTCGACCACTTCGGACACACGCCGGCGGCTGGCGGTGTGACGCAGCCCGGCTTCGGCGCGATCACCGACCTGATGCGCTCGGGCAAGATGTACGTGAAGCTCTCCGCGCCCTACCTGATCTCCACCGCGCCGGACTACGCGGACGCCGAGGCGCTGGCACAGGCGATGATCGCCGCCAACGAGGACCGCGTGCTGTGGGCGTCGAACTGGCCACATCCGGGCGGCACGCCTGCGACGCGCCGGCCCGACGTGGTGCAACCGTTCCGGCACGTCGACGACGGGTTGGCGCTCGACCGCATGGGGCGCTGGGTGCGCGATCCTGGGCAATGGCAGAAGCTGCTCGTCGACAACCCGGCGCGGCTGTATGGATTTTGAGCTCGAGGCGGACCTGCGGCACTGCGTACCGGACCTTTCGCTTCGCGAAATTCCGGCGTGACAGCGGAAGGAGGGGATGGAGAATGTTCGCCTACGTAGGCTCGTTCACGACGGAGAAACGCAAGGCGCGGGGCGACGGCATCAATGTCTATCGCGTCGATGCGGCGACGGGCGCGTGGGCCCACGTGCAGCACGTGGGCGGCCTCACCAATCCCTCCTATCTCGCCCTGAGCCCGGACCAGCGCTGCCTCTACGCCGTGCACGGCGACGAGGACTATGCCACGGCCTTCGCGCTCGATCCCGCCACGGGGCACGCCCGGCTGATCAATCGGGCGGCCGCCGGAGGCACGAACGGTGTGCGCCAGGCTGTCGACAAGCCCGGCCGGTTCATGGTGGTCGCCAACTATGCGAGCGGCACGGTGGCCGTCATGGGCGTCGGCGCCGGCGGCGCGCTGAAGGACCAGCATCATCTCTCCAAGCTCGAAGGCGAGCGCGGGCCGCACCGCATCCAGCAGACGGGCGCGCTCCCCCACGACGTTGTTTTCGACCCCGCCGGGCAGTACGTGCTGGTGCCGGACAAGGGGTTGGATCGGGTGTTCGTATTCCGCTTCGATGCGCGGACAGGCACGCTGGCGCCGACCGCGCAGGGCTCGGTGCAGACGCGGCCGGGGGCCGGGCCGCGCCATTTGGCCTTCCACCCCAGGCTGCCGATCATGTGGGTGCTGAACGAACTCGACAGCACGGCCACCACCTATCGCTGGGCCCCCTCGACAGGCGCGCTGGCGCCGCTGCAGGTGATCACCACGCTGCCGACGGATTTCACGGGCTATAGTACGACGGCGGAAATCGCGGTGACGCCGGACGGGCGGTTCGTCTATTGCTCCAACCGCGGGCACGAGAGCGTCACCATCTTCGCGGCCGATGCGGCGAGCGGTCTGCTTGCCCATGCGGGCTGGGAGCCGACGCAGGGCGCCCATCCCCGCTTCATCTGCCTCGATCCGGCCTCCCGCTTCCTCTACGCCGCGAACGAGCAGGGCGACACGATCGTGGCGTTCCGTGTCGATGCCACGACGGGCAAGCTCACGCCGACGGGGCAGGTCGTGCGGAACGCGAGCCCGGCGACGATCGTGTTCGCGGGCGGGTAGCCGCAACGTCATCCCCACGGAGGCTGGAACTCAGTGCGTCACGACGGCGAGCAATCGCGCGTGGAGGGTCGCATGGATCCCGACCTGGTCCCGCGCACTCGCTTCGCTCCCGCGCGGCGCCGGGATGACGTCAAGAGAGGCCTGTCCCCCCAACGTCATTCCGGCGAGCCGGCACCCAGGACGCCGCGACGGCGAGCAATCGCGCGCGCTCACTCGAGCCAGGCGACAGCGCGGATGGGGCTGCCGGTGCCGCCTTTGATCTTCAGCGGGAAGCCGATGAAGCGGAAGCGCCCTTTGCCCACGAGCTTATCGAGGTTGCAGAGGCCCTCCATGTGCGTGAAGCCCAGATCGCGGCAGACGTGGTGCACCTCGAAGTTGCTGCGCCCGACGCGGCCGGGGCTGACGGCCTCGACACCGAACATGGTGATGTCCTTCTTGCCGAGCCAGGTCGCGGACTCCCTGGTGAGGCCCGGGAAATCCGTGAGATAGGCATCCGTGCCGTAGCAGCGGCGATAGAAGTCCATGTGTAGCAGCACGGTGTCCTTGGGCTTGATGGTGACGTTGGCCGCTTCCTCCGCCTTCTGCAGGTCCTCGATCGAGATGTCGGACTTGAGCGGCTTGTGAGAGAGGTCGAGACAGACGGCTTCGGTGAAGAAATTCTCGAGCGGCACCTCGTCGATCGATTTGGCGCCGGGAGCGGAGTTGAAGTGGATCGGCGCATCGACGTGCGTGCCGGCGTGGTCACCCATAGCGATCGAGAGCGTGGCGGAGGAGAATTTGTAGCCGTCCGCCTCGCGCACCTCCTCGTGCGTGCCGAAGGGCGTGATGATGATGGGCGGATGCGTCAGGATGCGCGGCATCTTGTGGTAGATCTCGCGGCTCAGGTCGATCAGCTGCATGGGTCCTCCGGGCAAGTGCGTGTGCCTGACGTGAAGCGTCGCATCACCGGCGGTCTCGTTGCAACGCCCAAACTTTGTGATGCCGGCCGAGGGCGGAAGCCCGAGATCCGGCACCCAGGGCTGGAAACTCTTGGGTGGTTGCGTGGCTTCTGGGTTCCGGATATTTCGCTTAGCGAAACTCCGGAAATTACAGCCACGCAACATTTGCGGTTACAATCAACCGCCGGCGTTGACGGAAATGCCGCGGGTGGAGCCGTCGCTCCAGGGCGTCACGAGCAGGGTCTTGCCAGGCGAGAGCTGCTGCAGCGCAAGGCTGGTAATCGGCTCGGCCGGATCGAGGCGGCCGCCCGCGTACTCGGCGAGCGGCTTGGCCGGCGCGCTCAGGTCCCAGATTACAACTCTGTTGTCGGCGTTGGCGGCAGCGAGCAGCCGGCCGTCGGGCGAGAAGACGAGCGCGGTGATGGCGGCAACGTCGGCGCCGGGACGGCGCGACACCTTGGCGAGGTCGAGATCGGCAAAGCGCGCAAGCTTCCTGTCGCTCTCCACGGTGCGCACACGGACCTGCTCGGCCTGGCCGCCGATGGCGAGATGGCGCCCATCCGGCGAGAAGGCGAGCGTGCGGGCGAAGCCGCTGAAGGGCTCGGTATAGATGGGCGTGTCGCCCCGAGAGGCGTCGAACAGCTGCAGCTCGCCGTTCGCCACCACGGCGAATAGCTCGCCGCTGCGAGCGAAGGCGCCGGCCTGCGGCGGCTGGATGCCGGTCTTGATGGCCTTGGGCTGGCCAACCGCGCGCCCGTCAGGGCGCCAGCGCTCGAGCGCCATCTGGTAGGCGCCCTTGTCCTGCACCACCGAAAGAGCCAGAAACTGCCGTTCGGCCGGATTGTAGCGCAGCGCGATCACGCGCTTGGCCTGATTGCCCTTGGCTTGCGCCGACTTCTGACCGGTCGCCGGCTGCACCTTGTTGGACTGCACGTCCCAGAAGGCCAGGGCACCATCCTTGTCCGACACGGCAACCTTGCCGGCATCATCCTGGCCGAAGGCTATTGCCGTGATGCGGCCGACCTTCAGCGTGTTGGAGCCGATACGCCGGGCGGGCGCGCCCTCGCTCAATTGCCAGAGCTGCACGGTGCCCTTGTCGGTGCCGGTGGCGAACCAGTCCCCATCGGCCGCGAGAATCGTCACGGCGCCATCCT
Organism: Hyphomicrobiaceae bacterium; assembly: GCA_050248715.1. GTDB lineage: Bacteria > Pseudomonadota > Alphaproteobacteria > Rhizobiales > Hyphomicrobiaceae > AWTP1-13. The sequence continues at coordinate 66,561 of JBFWRV010000021.1, forward strand.
GGCTGGGGGTGAGGACGTCGTCACCAGTGGCGGATTCCCTGCCGGGCTGCTCGACCTTGGCGACGCGCTCGGCGTCGCGCTGCTTACGCTCCGCCTCCTGACGTTGGGCGTCACCGACCGCCGCGGCCCGGCGCTCGTCTTCCTTGCGCTTTGCCTCGGCAGCCTGACGCTCCTCCTCCTTGCGCTTCGCCTCAGCCGCCTGGCGTTCTTCTTCTTGCCGCTTCGCCTCGGCAGCGCGCCGGCCATCCTCGACGCGCTTCGCCTCCGCGGCTCGGCGCTCATCCTCGAGGCGCCTGGCTTCCGCGGCGCGGCGTTCATCCTCGACACGCCTGGCCTCCGCGGCGCGGCGTTCGTCCTCGACGCGCCTGACCTCCGCGGTGCGGCGTTCGTCCTCGACGCGCCTGGCCTCCGCGGCGCGGCGCTCGTCCTCGAGGCGTCTGGCCTCCGCGGCGCGGCGTTCGTCCTCGAGACGTCTGGCCTCCGCGGCGCGACGCTCATCCTCGAGGCGCTTGGCCTCCGCGGCGCGGCGTTCGTCCTCGAGGCGTCTGGCCTCCGCGGCGCGGTGCTCTTCGTCGAGGCGCCTGGCGGCGGCCGCCTGCCGCTCACGCTCCTGCTCCTCGGCCTCGCGCCGCAATCTTTCTACCGTCTCGCGGCGCTGGCGCTCTTCGGCGATGCGCGGATCGGACTGCGAGCGCATGAACTCGTAGGTGCCGTAGCCGCCTCCAAGCACGATCAGCGCCAGCGCAGCAACCAACGGCCAGCGGCGCCGGGTAGCCGGCGGCTCCTCGACGGGAGGGCCGGTACGCCTGGTTCGCAAGGACGGCGGCGGCCGGCTCGGCCTGCTCGAGGGCTTGCTCGGCGAGCGGAAGGCGTCCACCAGGCGCTCGAGCCCAGGCCTGGCTTCGACATCCGGAGGCAGCATCATCGGCCGCAGCTGCGCCACCGAGCGCGGACGCTCTGCGTGCCGCATCTTGAGGCAGGCGTCGATGGCGTTCAGGAAGGCCGGGCGGTAGCGGCCTTTGCGCACGGCCTGCGCCGCGGGCGGCATGCGGTCCTCGTCGACGCGCATGGTGGCTTCCTCGGGCGGCCGTCCCGTGACAGCGCGGTAGAGTGTGCCGCCGAGCGCATAAAGATCGGACCAGGGACCCTGCAGACGGTTGTTGGAGGAGTACTGCTCATGCGGGGAGTAGCCCGCCTTGACGATGCCGGTCAGCGAGCGGCTCATCTCCGCGACCGAGCGGCGGGCAGCGCCGAAATCCAGAAGGACAGGGCTGCCGTCGGCGCGCACGATGATGTTGTCGGGAGCGATGTCGCGGTGCAGGAAGTCGGCCGCGTGCATCATGTCCAGCGCCTCGAGGAGCGGGGCGACGATGGCGTCGAGTTCCTCTTGCGTCGGCAGGCGGCCCAGCCGGTTGAGCCAGGCCTCGAAGCTCAGGCCGCGCTCGTAGCGCATCACCATGTAGGCGGTGGAGTTGGCCTCGAACACGCGCGTGACGCGCACAATCGAGGGATGCTCGAAGCGGGCGAGCGTGCGCGCCTCGAGCAGGAAATTGGAGCGGCCCCAGTCGAACGTCTTCTTGTGGCGGTCCGATTTCGGGCGGACGCTCATGGTGTTGTCGCGGTCGCCGAAGTCGAAGGGATAGTATTCCTTGATGGCGACACTGGTGGAGAGATTGGTGTCCTCGGCTTCGTAGGTGATGCCGAAACCGCCGACGCCGACCACGCGCGTGATGCGGTAGCTCCCATCCAAAATGGTACTGGGCGGCAATCCTAGGCGACTGTCCAAGACGCTTCCCCACCAAGCCTGTGGACGGGCCGACGGTAGCAAAAAAACTGGCGCCGCGTAATGCGATGCACGCGGGCGGAACCAGTCGGTCCGCCAGGGCTCGCCAGCACAGGGCGCCGCCCGCTCACACGCAGGACGAGCAGGCACGAGGGATCGCACGGCATCATGGCGGGGCCTTGACGCCGCCGGGCTGCGCCATGGTCACCGCATTGCAGCCCCTTGCCGACCGACCAGGGTGCAGCCCCGCCCAGCAAAATCGCCCCCTCGCGTGAGCGAGCGGGCGACCGAGAAATTCCAAGCGCGCGCAGCAAGCAGCGTGCAAGCCGATCCCTGGGGCCGATCCTAGGGGACAGGCGCGCCGGACGCAGCCGCACGGGCCGCACCACCGCCGCCGTATCCGCCGCCGCCATAGTGACGTGCCGGCCGGGCCGCACGGGGGCTCGGGCTATCGGCATCACGACGGACGACGCGCTTCCTGGGCACGTCCTGGTCCCGGTCGCGACTGGCAACCGGCGGCCGCGCACGCGGCGTCGAGTCCGGGCAGAACCAATCCCAGAACCGGCCGCCGAGCCGCGCGGGTTCGGGACCCAGCGCCGACATCGGACGCACATCTGCCTCGGCAACCGTTGTCGTGCCTTCCGAGGACTCGCGTGCAGCCACGCACTTCTTCTGCTTCGCCGCGAATGCCTCCTGCGTCAGGCGCTTGAGCTCGGTGGGCCCATCGACAGAGCCGAACAGCCGGGGGACGTGGATGTTACCGGAGCTGAAGCTGACGTCGCCCTGCACCAGGGAGGCAAGTTGCGAGGGGTTGATGCTGTCGGGCTCAAGGCGCTTCAACAGCGCGTCGGTGAACAGGCCGGCCGCATAGGTCGGGCCCGGCACCACATCGACGAGCGCGATCTGCAGCCGGTCGGGCCGGGCTTCGCCGCTAAAGCTGCCGAGACCGGGCTCGATGCCCGGCACCTGCCAGCTGGCCCTGCGGCGTGGCCTCATCGAGTCAAGAAACACCAGACCGCGCGCGCCCTGCGCCTCGCGCATGCGCTCCAGCACCCCGTGCAGGGCTACGAGCTCCCCGGCATCGCTGCCGTTCCAGCTCTGCGGCACCAGATAGCTGCTGCCGTCCGAGTTGTGAGCACTGAGGCCCGCATAATAAAAGATTGCCAGATCGGCGCTGGCGAGGCCGTCCGTGAACTTGCGCACGCGCGCGAGCATCTCGGCCTTGTTGAGATTCATGCCCTCGATGATGACGGACTCGGTGCCGTAGCTGAACAGATTGTCCTTCAGTGACCTGAGCTTGAGGCTCAAGTCGGTGCCGCTCAAGCCATTCTCGGGCGACTCGTTGCCGATCACCAGCGCAACCACCTTGCTGGCAGCCGCAGGCTGAGGCGCCAGCCCGAGCAGGCCCGCGCACAAGAGCAGTGCCGTCGCACACCTCGACATCAAGCCGTCTCCTCTTCGCACCCCGGGATAATCAACCCGAGTCGAGACCATGGGCACGGACGCTATAGCAACAAGGCTCCGCTACGTGTTCCGCAGGATACTGCTGCGGCTCCTGTTAGGCAACGTCTGCACCCTGACTGTGGCCGGTGCGCGGCGGAATGTTGCCGGATCGTACCGCGCGAGCCGTGCCGGGAGACGGGTTGGTTCGGCAAGACGGCTACGCGGGCGGGCCACGAGAGGAAGGGCGCTTGGCGTTGAATTTCAGGGCGTTGCGCTGCTACTGGACGGGCGGTGCCTCGATGGTGAACATGTCAGGAGGTGGCACAACCAACCCGAGCGCCATGCGCACGGCGACGGCGAGGACGAGCAGGGCCAAACCCGCCCGCAGCTGCTCGGCCTTGAGCCGCTCGGAAAAGCCGACGCCGTACTGGGCGCCGATCACGCCACCGATGATCAGAGGCAGCGACAGGACCACATCGACGCTGTGATTTTGCACCGCTTGCAGCACGGTGGTGAGGGCGGTGATGCACACGATCTGGAAGGTGGAAGTGCCGATCACCATGCGGGTCGGCATGCGCAGCAGATAGATCATCGCCGGGACCATCACGAAGCCGCCGCCGACGCCCATGATCGCCGTGAGCCAGCCTACGAACACGCCAATGGCCACGGGGGGAATGGCGCTGATGTAAAGCTTGGACTGAGGAAATCGGAACTTCAGAGGCAGCCGCTGGATCCAGGTATGCTGGCCTGCCCGCCGGGCCGAGGCACCGGCACGCGTTGGCGAAGCCGAAAGCGTGCGCACGCTCTCGATCAGCATCAGCGTGCCGATGACGCCCAGCATGATCACGTAGGTGAGCGATACGACGAGGTCGAGCTGCCCCAGCTGCTTGAGGTAGTAGACGATCCGGACGCCAGTGATGGCGCCAAGCACGCCACCCCCAATCAGGAAATAGCCCATGCGCATGTCGACGTTGCCACGGCGCCAATGGCCGACGGCGCTGGAGACCGAGGAGGCCACAACCTGACTGGCTCCCGTGCCCACGGCGACGGCGGAGGGTACGCCGAGAAATATCAACAGCGGCGTCATGATGAACCCGCCGCCAACGCCGAACATGCCGGACAGGAAGCCAATCGCGAGCCCGATGCCCAACAACAGGAAGCTGTTGAGCGAGAGTTCGGCGACCGGGAGATAGATCTGCATGAGCGGCGTTATACGTGTGGGCGGCCGACCGCGGCTAGCGCGCATTGCCGCGGGCGTCGGCGCGCCGGCCCGATCTAGCGTGCCAGCTCCTTGAGTCCGCGGCGGATGAGCTTGGGCGTGTCGGCGGTCTCGCCGAGGTCCGCGAGCGCGGCAGCCACGGCCTGAGTTGCCTGCGCCGGCTGGTAGCCGAGGTTGGTTAGTGCCGAGATGGCCTCGGCCGCCGCCTCGCGCTCGGGGGCAACGGGCGCACTGCCCTTGCGCGGGCCGGCCGGGACGGCGAGGCCGGCGGCAGACAAGGCCGGCGCCTTGTCCTTGAGCTCGGCGACGATGCGCTGGGCGAGCTTCTTGCCGACGCCCGGCGTCTGCTCCACGGACGCCCAGTTCTGCAAAGCGATGGCATGACCGAGATCGGCGGGGGAGAGCGTGCCGAGCACGGCCAGCGCCACCTTCGACCCCACGCCCTGGATTGTCTGCAGCAGGCGGAACCATGCGCGCTCGGTCTCGCTGGTGAAGCCGAACAGGCGGATGGCGTCCTCGCGGACGTGCGTCTCGATGGCGAGGCTCACCGTGTCGCCGACGGCGAGCGTGCGCAGTGTCCGGGCGGAGGCCTGCACCTCGTAGCCGACGCCGCCGACGTCGATGATGGCGTAGCTCTCGCCGACGGCATCCACCGTCCCTTTGAGCTTGCCGATCATGGGGCGCCTCCCCCTCTCTCCGCCTGCGGGGAGAGGATCGGGGTGAGGGGCAGATACAGCATCCAGCTTTGCATATCCGGCCGCCCCTCTCCCTAACCCTCTCCCCATGCCGAAGAAGCATGAGCAGAGGGAACCCGGCGCGCCGCGATGGCGCGGGCGGTTTGACGGTGGGTGGCGTGGCAGATGGCGATGGCGAGCGCATCGGCCTCGTCGGGGCTCCCAAAACGCGCCTTCGGTAGCAGGAAGCCGACCATGGCGGCGATCTGGCGCTTCTCCCCGTGGCCGGTGCCGGTCACCGTCTTCTTGATGACATTGGGAGGGTACTCAGCGACGGTGAGGCCGCGCTGCGCCGGCGCCAGCAGCGCCATGCCGCGCGCCTGGCCGAGTTTCAGGGTGGAGCGCGCATCCTTGTTGACGAAGGTTTCCTCGACCGCGGCCTCCTGCGGCTTGAAGCCGGCAAGGACCGCCATGAGCCCCTCATACAGCTCGCGCAGGCGGTAGGCGAGGGCGGCCTCGGCGTCCGAGGTAACGAGCCCGCAGGCAATGAAGGAAAGGCGGGCGCCGTCCGCCTCGACGATGCCCCAGCCGGTGCGGCGCAGGCCCGGATCGATGCCGATGATGCGAATCGGTTGCTCGCGCATGCCGCTTGATAGCACGAGACGCGATTGTGGGTGTCTGATCCTCCGGGCCAGACACCGCGGCACGGCGCGACGGCTGAGCCGAGGTGCCAGACCTGGGGGTCTGACACCTCGGATGCGTCAGTACAGCGCCACCGGATTGCCGGGCGAGCCCGTCGCTCCCTTCATCTTCAGCGGCGACCACACGAACAGGAACTCGTAGGCCCGGTCGGCAACGAGCTGGGACAGGTCCATGTTCTCGAGGTTCCAGATGCCGCGCCTGGTCTGCAGCTTGATGTGACACTCGAACGGCTGAGCGGTCTCGCCGCCCGCGCCCTTGCCGACGGCTTCCACCGCCCACTGGTCCGCGCCCGTGAGGATGATCTTGCGCTCGGCCAGATACTCGCAGGCGGAGATGCCGAAGCCCGGCTCGCCGGCGTTGAAGGCTGCGGCGCGGCGCGTCTTCTCGGCCGCGTCATACGTGTCCCAGTTCCTGGGGTGCCAGATGTCGCCGTGGCCGGTGTGGAGGAACACGCAATCGCCCTCCCCGATCGGTGCGATGCCCTGACGCTTGACCATCTCCTCGACGTCCTTGGCGGTGACGATGCCGGGATCGGAGGCGCTGTTCTCCTTGGGCACGGGCAACGGCCCGCCGCGCAGGGCAACGGCGTCGAGCAGGACACCACGGCACACGAAGCCCTTGTGCGCGACATGCTCGACCCCGAGCGGACCCATACCGCCCGAGCTCACGTCCTTGTCGTGCAGAAAGCGGCCGTTGTAGTAGAACATCCCCTTGGACGTGATGACGCCGATGTGTCCCGGCCCGTCGAACTGCGTGCCGATCTGGCCGAGCTCGGTAGACACGTAATCCTCGTTGTAGACGAGCTTCTGGCCGCCAAATGGACCACCTGTCGGCCGCCCGGGAATGACCAGCTTCCAGCTGCGCGTGCCGAAGGCCGGCGCGTCGGTCGCGTAGACCTTGCCGAGCGTTGCGACCTTGCCCTGCTTCACGAGGCCGACCGCTTTGAGAACGATCTGCGGCGTCGTGCGGTTCACTGCGCCGGCCTTGTCGTCCGGGCCCCACTCGGTTGGCGCCCATTTCTCGTTGATAGGGGTGTCATTGACGTCCTGTGCAACGGCGGCACCGCACGCAATCGTCACGCCGGCGGCCACGGCGAATTGCAAGAGAGACCTCATGGTTTCCTCCAATCCCATCGCGCTGCATTTTCTTGAGTGTCGGCAGCGTACCACGCAGTTGGGCAGGAAGACGGCAGAACTTCAGTCGCCGACGCAATGGATCAGCTCCCTTCGCCTCGGGGCCTGACGCCAACGGCAACGGATATCACGAAGGGGTCTGAGCCCGTTCAGGCCGCTGTGAGGCGGGCCAGCACCGCGTCGGAGACCTCGAAGTTGGAATAGACGTTCTGCACGTCGTCGTCGTCTTCCAGGCCGGCGATCAGCTTGAGGATGGAGGCCGCCCTCTCCTCGTCGACGGCGGTCGTCTGTGTGGGCCTCCACAGCGCTTTCACGGACGTCGGCTCGCCGAGCTTGGCCTCGAGCGCCGAAGATACGGAGCCCAGCGCCTCGAAGGAGCAGGTCACCAAGTGTCCGCCGGCGTCCGACTGGGCGTCGTCGGCGCCGGTCTCGATGGCCGCTTCAAGCACGCTGTCGGCGGAGGCGGCCGCCGACGGATAAAGTATCTCGCCGACATGGGTGAACATGTGCGCGACGGAGCCAGTCGCACCGAGATTGCCCCCATGCTTGGTGAAGACGGCGCGCACCGCGCCGCCCGTGCGGTTGCGGTTGTTGGTGAGCGCCTCGGCAATGATGGCGACACCACCAGGTCCATAGCCCTCGTAGCGGATCGCCTCGTAGCTCTCGGTGTCGGCACCCGAGGCTTTCTTGATGGCGCGCTCGATGTTGTCCTTGGGCATATTCTCGGACCGCGCCGCCTGGATGGCCAGGCGCAGCCGCGGGTTCATGGCCGGATCGGCAAGGCCGGTCTTGGCTGCCACCGTGATCTCGCGCGCGAGCTTGGCGAATATCTTCGATCGGGCCGCGTCCTGGCGGCCCTTGCGGTGCATGATGTTCTTGAATTGCGAATGGCCGGCCATGCGATGTCCCGTTGCTGCAGTCGAGGCGGACTCGGCATGCTTATAGATGCGCGGCCGGTGCAAATCCACAAGGGCGCCGCCCGGTTCGCGGGAGCGGGGCGGCGCGCTCGCTACTCGATCACACGCAGCGGCTTGCCGACCGAGACCGACTCGACCTTGGGGTCCGCTTCCAGCCGCTCGAGCTCCCGCCGGGGCGCCTCGGCGGTGAACAGGTAGGCGTCGATCGATGCCCTCACCGTGATGCCATCCGGGACGTAGTCGGCCTCGTTCACCTTGATGATGAGCTCCAGCATCTCGTCGCCCTCGGCCAGCTTGGACGCGATGCGGTCGGTGCCCTGGATCTTCGAGGTCCGCTCCGCACCGAGCTTGAATTTCGCCATGAGCTACTCCTTTTTCGCGGTAGGGCACGGCAGCGTGGATACCAATAGCATATGGGCGCAGGCCGGTCGCGTTACCAGCCTGCCTTGGCCTTGGCGGCCTTTCTCCGAACGGAGCTCGCGTCCCGTCAGGCCGGGACACGCTTCTTGCTTCGGCGCTTTCGCGGCGCTTTTGCCTTGGGCATGGCGACGCCAACCATGGCTACAGCCACAGGCGCAGGGCCGGGCGCCATCTGGATGACCGCATCGACGGCGGCGTTGGCGCTAATGCGGCCATTGCCATAGCGCGGGTCCCATTGCCCCGCGGGCGTGGGCGGGGACGATCTCGCCGCGCCGATCAGAATGGCCCTCGTCTGGGAGCTCGAAAGAGCGATCCCGCGCCTGCGCGCCTCGCCGAACACCAGGGCAACGATGCCGGCTACCGCCGGCGACGCCATGCTGGTCCCCGATTTGGGCACCACGCCGGTTCGGGTCCGCGAATGCGCCGCCAGCACCCCGTGCCCCGGCGCGGAAATCTCCGGCTTCTGCCGCCGATCGCGAGTGGGGCCGCTGCTCGAAAAAAACGAGATCGGCTTCGACGACTTCTTTGCGTCGTAGGAGCCCACCACGATAGACTCCCGCCCGCATGAAATCGATCCGATGGTGTGTGTGTTGTCGTGGGGCGGCGCAAATCTGCTGGGCATCAGGTTGTCGCGCTCGATCCACGCGTGGAAATCCCCCGCGCTGATCGTCCTGGCCAACAAGCGTACGGTCCATACCCCCGAAGGCGCCGTCGGGTCCAGGTAGATCCCGATCATGTTGTCGCCATTGTTGGGATCGCCCAGCCGATTTGCCGCAAACACTGTCAAGCGGTTGGCTGTCTCCACCGACCCGTTTTGTCCCGGCTCGATGATACCGAGCGAAGTGCCGTCGGGCTGGACCAGCTCGAGCGCAAACTGATCGCTGCCCGCGCACCACAGCTCGAATTCATTCTGGCTCCGATCGTTCGGCGGAATCTCCCAGACGAGGTCGACCTGCCCGCCCGGCGTCACCCTGCCTGTGGCGTGAATGCCGTCGTCGAAGGAGTTGGAGGCGGCGATGACGACGGCCCTATTGGGCGCGCTGCGCACGGCACGATCAATGCCCTCTTCAACGAGAGTCGAGCCGTCGTGCGGGCCCCCGTTGGTCCCGAGGCTGATATTGATGACGCACGGCCTGTCGCCCGCCTTGTCAAGGATGTACCGCACGGCCTCAAGAAGACGAGTGGAGTCGCCAAACCGCGATCCCACGACGTCGGGCCCGCTGAAGGGGATGTCCGCATGGGAGACGTCGACGAAAATCAGATCCGCTTGCGGGGCCATGCCCGCAACGCCCGACCCTCGCCCATTGCCGGCAGCGATGTCCATGACATGCGTGCCGTGGGTTCCCCGCTGAAATGGGGTGTCGGGCGCGGGGCCATAGCCGAGAGCGCCATAGGGATCGGCTTGCGTCAAGGCCGCGTTGATGTCGGCCGCAGTAAACTCCTTGCCGTAGCTGAACGGGCTGGTCGGAGTCGTGGCGCCGCCCTGGTGCCAAATGGACAGAAGCCGGGTCTTGCCGCCGGCCCCACGAAAGTTCTCATGCGCAAAGTCGCAGCCATAGTCGATGATGCCGACGACCACATCGGCACCGCCGTTCGACAGCGTGCCCTGCGGAAGCTTGTCGGGGCGGGCAAGGGTTTCGAGCGTGGAATCTGCGAGCGCCGGCTTGAGAGGCTGTGCGGCCTTGAGGCTGACCACGAACTCCTTCTTCCGCACCTGCTCGACGCGCGAGACCGGAATACGGCCGGTCACCACGTAGGTTTCGTCCTCCTTGTCTCCCAGGACCGCGCCAATCTTTACCTCGCTCAGCTCCTCCCAGGCCTTGAGGTTCGTAACCTTGGCGATGACGGCTATCTCGCTGGGTTCTGTCGATACCGTTGCGGCCTCTGCTATCCCGAAATGCCGGCGCGCGATGGCGTACTGAAGCCTGGGGTCCATCTGTTGATCAATCTTCGTGTGAATCATCATCTGAAAACATCCTAGAGAGACAATAAACTGCACACAGAGCGGACATTGTCGTGCCAGGCAAACGGTTTGTCCAGGTGGACGCCCAGCTGCGCGATCGCGATGCCGCAAGCGTCATGGCTTGGACGGGTCGCGAGCGGGGCGGCAAACCAAGATGCGCCCACCGCAAATGCCTTGCTTTCGTCAATGTGAGACCTTATGTAAATACTATTTACATCGAGATTCGGACCATGGACCCAACTCCCCTGAGCAACGCCTCGCTGCCCATCCAGATTCATGCCTATGCAGCGCTGGGCGCCTTCGTGCTTGGCGCCGTCCAGCTTTGGGGAGTGAAGGGCACCACGCAGCATCGCGCGCTCGGCTATGCCTGGGTGGGGTTGATGCTGGTCGTCGCCATCACATCATTCTGGATCCATGACATCCGCCTGTGGGGCCCATGGAGCCCCATCCACCTACTGTCGATCCTGGTGCTGGGGATGCTGCCGCTCGGCTTGTGGTACGCGCGCGGCCATAGGGTGCGAGGCCACCGCTTGACGATGACCGGCCTCTTCCTTGGCGCGCTCGTGATTGCCGGTCTGTTTACGTTCGTGCCAGGGCGGATCATGCACAAGGTCGTGTTCGGCGGCTGAGGCGAGATCTGCCCGTCCAAGCATGCAGCCCTGGCCTGGCATCGCGCTTGCTCCTGCATCTGCGCGCCACACGATGTGCGCCGAAGGAGGACAAATGCGCGCCACGCTGAGACAAGCAGCCCTCAACCTCGTCCTGTGTGCGGGGTCGGTGCTCGCCTGCCTCGCTTTCATGGAATTTGTGGTGTTCGGGCTCGTGCTGGAGCCCGACGACGTCCTGCCGAACGTGTCGGTCAACAACGTGGTGCGCTACATGCCGAACAGGCACGCCACATTCCGCCATCCTGACGGGACGCAGACGCTGGCAACCATCAATGCCGAGGGCTGGAATTCGACCAGTCCCGGCTACCAGGTCGAAAAAACGCCGGGGGTGCTGCGCATTGCCGTGGTGGGCGATTCCTATGTGCACGGCAGCTTCGTCAACGTCGGCGAGGGCTTCCCCGAGGTGGTCAAGCGTGAGCTGAATGCGGCCGGCGTGCGCGCGGAGGTATTGCGCTTCGGCATGGATGGCGCGCCGATGAGCCAGTACCTGCACATGCTGCGTCGGGAGGTGGCTCCCTACAAGCCCGACCTCGTTCTCGTGCAGCTCATCCACAACGACTTCGACGAGAGCTACCGCTTCCTCAAGACGCGCTATGCATCAAGCTTCCTCAAGGTCGGCACGGATGCCGATGGCAAGCCGGTCGAGATCGCGCCCGCCGACTTCAAGGGAGGATCGGCCGACATACTGCGCCGGTCCAACACCTTTCGCTATCTCTACTACGAGACCAATGCCTACCTGAAGCTCAAGAGCCTGATCAGCCGCTACTGGTGGGGCGGCACCGAGGAGTACACACCCGAGCTCATCTCCTCCGCCGTCGACATCCGCAACATCGCCGACATGGAGAAGAATCGCTTCTTTGCACGCTACGTGCTGGAGCAGACGCAGACGCTGGCGAGGGAGGAGGGCTTCAAGCTGGCCTTCGCCATGGACGGCGTGCGCGAGGCCGTCTATGCGGCCAGGCCGCCCGAGAGCTACGAGGTGGGCAAGCTCAACATCATCGCGCGCGAACTGACGGGTGAGCTCGACCTGCCGTTCCTGGACCTGCAGAAGACGTTCGCCGACGACTACGCGCGCCGGGGAGAGCGCTTCGAGTTCAGCTACGACTGGCACTGGAATAAGCTCGGCAACGAACTCGTCGGCAAGGCCATCGTGCGCATGCTGCTCGGCGATCCGCGCTTGCTTGGGCCAACGGCTGGGCGAAGCGCGGCACAGGCGCCTCCGCACAAGGGTTGAAGGGAGGCCAGTGAGGCCGTCTGCCCGTCACGTCGTGGTGGTGGCGTCGGCGCCGGCGGGGCGAGGAAGAGCCGGCGAATGTCGGGGTAGCGCTGGCGGATGGCGCGCTCAAGATCGGCGACGATGTGCTCGACGCTGGCGGCGGTGACGGCGCGGCGGCGAGAGTGACCCGTCCTTCGACCAGCTCAGGACGATGACGCGCGTGACACAGACCTGGCTCCAACCCCGTGTCGAGCCTGTCGAGGCACGGCTGTCGGCCGTGACCGTCCTTCGACCAGCTCAGGACGGTGACACGTGCGCGGCAGAGCCGGGTCCAACTCCGTGCTGAGCCAGGCGAAGCACGGTGGGGGCAAGCCCGTGGCTGGGTTCACGTCGCAGCCGAGCGGCGGCGCGTCAGCCAGCCGGGCAGGCGGCCGTCGATGACGATAAGGCCCGAGGCGATGACGAGCGCGCCGGCCATCTGGTGTGGCGCCAGGCTCTCGCCGAGCACAAGCGTGCCGAGCGCCGTCGCGGAGACGGGAATGAGCAGCGTCACCAGCATGACGTTGGTGGGCCCGGCCGAGGCGCTGATGCGGAAGAAGACGATATAGGCGAGCGCGGTGGAGACGGCCGCGAGGCCAAGCACCGCGAGCAGGGTCACCGGGCCCGGCACGGGGAGCGCCCAGAACCCATCGACCAAGGCGGCCATGGGCAGGACGACAACGGCCGAGCACCCAAGCTGTCCGGCGGCGGTGACCAGCGGCGGCGTGTCCTTGAAGCGGCGCATCGGCAGGGTGGCGAGCGCGTAGGAGAGTGCGCCGCCAAGCACGCACAGCATGCCGACTGTGCTCGACGCGTTGGCCTGGAGCGCATCGGGACCCATCAGCACGGCGACCCCGGCGAGGCCGATGAGAACGCCGGCGAGCTTGGACGCGGTCAACGCCTCACCTACGAGCGCGCGCGCCGCCAGCAGCGTGAAGAGTGGTGTCGTGGCGTTGAGCACGGAGACGAGGCCGCTGACGATTCTGGTCTGGCCGTGGACGATGAGAGTGAAGGGGAGCACATTGTTGAGCAGCGCCAGCACGACGAACGGCCGCCAAGCCGAGAAACTACGCGGCAGCGGCAAGTGGAGTGCGCGGACGACGGCAAACAGCAGGGCCGCAGCCAGGCCCGTGCGGGCGAGCACGAGCGTAAAGGGCGGGATCTCGTGTACGGCGACGGCGACGAAGAAGAACGATCCGCCCCATAGCACGGAGAGAAGAACGAGCAGAAGCCAGTCGGTCGCGCGCATGAGCCTGCCACGGGGCCTGAACGGGATCGTGCGCTTGCTAGTGCAGCCGGCGCGCGTCGTCGCCCCGATTCTTGCTATCGCGTGAGGGGAGGCGCACGGGTCTCGGCCTGCGGGGGGATGACGCCAGTGGCAAAGCGCGCCGCAGACGTCATTCCTGCGAAGACCGGAAGCCAGCACGCCGTGTCCCTGATGTCATTCCGCGGAAGCGAGGACGGAGCGAGACAAGATCGGCGTCCGGCGATAGGTTCGCCCGCGCATGCCCCGCTCACCGGTGAAACCCTTCCCGCTCGCCAAGCTGCAAGCCCGACGCATCTGGCTCGGCGCGCAAGCGCTCGACCGGGAGGCACCGTTCGGCGCCGGGCCCGGGGCGACCAGGGCGGCCGTCGAACACCTGGGCTACGTGCAAATCGACACGATCAACGTGATCGAGCGCTCACACCACCACATCCTCTACGCGCGCATTCCCGCCTATCGGCGGGCCGATCTGGCCCACGCGCAGTCCGTCGACAAGTCGGTGTTCGAATATTGGACGCATGCGCTTTCCTACGTGCCCACCCGCGACATGCCCATCTACGTCGGCGCCATGAAGCGCGACTGGCAACGCCGCAGCGTTTGGTACACGGGGGTTACGCCAGGAGACCTGCGAAAGGTTCTGGGCCGGATCCGCAAGGACGGCGCGCTGACCATCCGCGACATCGACGACGACGTGCTGGTGGACAAGGACCACCCGTGGGCCAGCCGCAAACCGTCGAAGCGGGCGCTACAGCTCGCCTTCTACCGGGGCCTCGTGACGATCAGCCGGCGCGCGGGCATGCTCAAGACCTACGAGCTGGCCGACCGGCATTTCGGTTGGGACAAGCCGCCGCGGGCCGCCTCCGAATCCGAGACCCTGGGCTACCTGCTCGATCGCGCACTGCGGACGCAGGGCATCGTGAGCCTCGAGTCGATCTGCTATCTCGACGCGCGGCGCAAGGCCGGCGTGCGCCGCCTGATCGAGGCGCGGCTGCGGCGCCGGGAGCTGGTGCGGGTCGACCTCGAGGGCGCGGGCAAGCTCGAGCACTGGGCGCGTCCAGAGACGCTGGAGGCCGCTCCCGACGGCTCCTGCGACGTCGTGCACATTCTCTCGCCGTTCGATCCGCTCATCCATCAGCGCAAGCGCCTGCAGCTCGTGTTCGACTACGAGCACCGCTTCGAGGCCTACGTGCCGAAACCCAAGCGCGTGCTCGGCTACTTCGCCCTGCCCGTGCTGGCGGGGGACGCCATCGTCGCCGCCCTCGACCTCAAGACCGACCGCGCGGCCGGGAAACTGCTGGTGCAGCAGTGGACGTGGGTGGGGCCCGGCACGGCGCGGCTGCACAAGCGCCGGGTGGAGGAGACACTGCACCGCTTCGAGCAGTTCCAGCTGGCGACGTAAAGGTGCTGCGGCAGCCGGAAAGCGCTCCGCTCGCGGTTCCGGCATTCTTCCGCCGGATCGCACCCCGCCCCCTCGATGGGGAGGGCCACGAGGACGGCGGCGGGCATGCCTCGCGCGCCTGCGGAGCTGGAGCGCAGGCAGGCTTGATCAGGCGGAGCGACCTACGCTTGCGCTTTGGCGATGCCGATCACCCCGGAATTGCCGAGCGCGGCGATCTCGGCAGCGGCGAAACCCCAGTCCTTCAGGACGGCTTCGCTGCCGGCGCCACGGCCCTGCGGCTCGCTGCCGATCTCAGGGCGCGTACGCGAGAAACGCGGTGCCGGTCCAGGTTGCAGCACGCCGTCACGGCGGAGGAAGGTTCCGCGCGCCGCGTTGTGGGGATGGCTCTCCACCTCGCTCATCGAAAGGACGGGAGCGACGCAGGCATCGCTGCCCTGGAAGATGCGCTCCCACTCGTCCCGCGTCTTGGAGGCGATTGCGGTCGCAAAGCGCTCGCGCAGCTCGGGCCAGCCCTTGCGGTCGTGCTGCTTGGGCAGCCCGGCGGATGCGAGCCCGAGCTTCTCGACCAGCTCTGCATAGAAGCGCTGCTCGATGGCACCGACGGAGAGCCACTTACCGTCCTTCGTCTGATAGACGTCGTACCAGGGAGCACCGGAATCGATGAAGTTGACGCCGCGCTCGTCCTTCCAGCTACCCTGCGAGAAAAGGCCGTAGATGCCGCCCGCAAGAAAGGCGGCACCGTCGACCATGGCCGCGTCCACCACCTGGCCCTTGCCGGACTTCTGCGCCTCAAGCAGCGCGCACACCACGCCGAAGGCCAGGAACATGCCGCCGCCCCCGAAGTCGCCGACCAGATTGAGGGGTGGCACTGGCCCCTGGCCCTTGCGCCCGATCGCATGCAGCACCCCGGCCAGCGCAATGTAGTTGATGTCGTGACCCGCGGCCTGCGCCATCGGGCCGTCCTGGCCGAAGCCTGTCATGCGGCCAAACACGAGCTTGGGGTTGAGCTTCAGCAGCTCGTCGGGCCCGAGCCCCAGCCGCTCCATGACGCCCGGACGGAAACCCTCGATGATGGCGTCGGCCTTGCCCACGAGCTTTCTGACGACGTCGCGCCCCGCCGGCGCCTTGACGTCGAGAGCCAGCGAGCGCCGGCCCCTGTGCAGCACGTCGAACTTGGGCTCGCGGCCGGGAATGCCGAGATCGGCCGCTTCCTGGCGATCCAGGCGGATCACCTCGGCGCCCATGTCGGCCAACAGGGTGGCAGCGAACGGCGCAGGGCCGATGCCGGCCATCTCGATGATGCGATATCCGGTGAGAGGACCCATCGTGGTTACCTTTCTGTTGCCTTGCCCCCGCAGCCGCCCGAAACTAGGCCGTTGCACGGGTTGTCGATGGTCGACGTGTTGAGTATCGGCGTAAACGTTTCTCAATGGCGCTGTGGTTGTCTGTCCCCCACAGGCGTCAACGATAATCAGGCGTGCGTCAAGCGTGTCTCCTCTCAGTGCCCTGCCGGGTCGCTTGCGATCCTGGCTGCAAACCTGGCAAGTCGACGGCAGACCGTCCGCGGCTTCCGCCCCGCAGGCGGCGCTCCCGCCGACGTGGGACCTTGCCAGCGAGTTCGAGCGGTTCATCGGTATCGGAGACCGCCTGGAACGCCGGCTCGAGGCGCTGAAGGACATCCAGTGGGAATTGCGCGAGAACGAGGCGCGCTACCGGGACCTGCTCGACAACCAGGCCGACGTCATCATGCGGCGCGATGCCGGCGGCCGGCTTACGTTCGTCAACCAGGCCTTCTGCCGCCACTTCGGGCTCGAGCGCAGCACCGTGCTTGGCCGAGGATTTGATCCCGTCGTGCTGGCGGGCGAGAAACCCGAGCCGCTGGGGCCGGGCTCGGCGCTTCACCGGCAACGGTATGTGCAGCAGATCGAGACCGCAGGCGGACCGCGCTGGTTCGAGTGGGAGGAGCACGCCGTACCCGTCGGCGATGGCGCCATCCCGGAAGTCCAATGCCACGGGCGCGACATCACCGAGCGGTTGCGCGCGGAGGCGGACCTGAAGGAGGCGCGCAAACAGGCGGAGGCGGCCAATCGTGCCAAGTCGCGCTTCCTGGCAGCGATGAGCCACGAGATCCGCACGCCGATGAACGGCATCCTCGGCATGACCTCGCTGCTGCGGGACACCGAGCTCACGCCCGAGCAGCAAACGTACACGCACGCCATCGGGCGCTCGGCGCGGACCCTGCTCGCGCTGATCGACGAGATCCTCGATTTTTCCAAGATCGAGGCCGACAAGCTGAAGCTCGCCACCGGACCCCTCGCCATCGACGAATGCGTGCAGGGCGTGGTGGAGCTGCTGGCCCCCAAGGCCTACGAGAAGGGCATCGATCTGGCCTGGGCGACCGACCCCTCGCTGCCGAAGGTCCTGCTGGGCGACGAGGTGCGCATCCGCCAGATCGTGACCAATCTCGTCGGCAACGCCATCAAGTTCACCGATAGCGGTGGCGTGCTGGTCACGGTGCGGGACACGGGTCGGCGCCACGCCGAAGCAGGCGAGGTGGAGGTCGCCATCGCCGTCGACGACACGGGCATGGGGATTTCCCCCGAGGGACTCTCCTCCCTGTTCAACGAATTCGAGCAGACCGAGGAGGCGGTGCGTCGCCGGCAAGGTGGAACCGGGCTTGGACTCGCCATCTCTCGGCGCCTGGCGCGTGCCATGGGCGGCGATATCGTGGTGAGCAGCACGACCGGCAGTGGCTCCACGTTCACGGCCACGCTGAGGCTGAAGCGCACGAGCGATCCCAAACACGTCGAGGAGCACGGCGATGCCGCCGCGATGCCGGCCCAGCACGTGCTGCTCGGGCTCGACCGCAGAATTGAAAGCCATGCGCTGCGGCTGACGCTGGAAGGCGCCGGCATCCCGCTCGAGGAAGCCCCGACCGCCGACGTACCCTCGATGATCGCTGCCGCCGCACGGGCGGGCGAGCCCTTCACCAAGCTCATCGTCGACGGCAGGATGGGTCGCGAGTCGGCCGCCCAGCTATTGGCGGCGGCACGCGCCGCAGAACCGCGCGGTGTGCAGGGCGTCGTCGTCCTGGAACGATCCGCAAAGGCCGACTTCGGCCCCTTCCGCGCCAGCGGCTTCGACACGTATCTGGTGCGCCCGGTACGGCCGCGTTCGGTGCTCACGCATCTCGGGGCCAACCCCGAGCCGCCGGAGCCGCTGCGGACGACGCCCGAGGCCGAACGGCAGCTCACGTTCCGTACCGCCCCCTCGGTCCTCCTGGTCGAGGACAACGACATCAATGCCCTTCTCGCCCGCCGCATGCTCGAGAAGGCCGGCTGCGCGGTGCACCATTGCGTGAACGGGCGCGAGGCGGTCGACGCATTCGAGCGCGTGCTGACCGGGCAGTGTCGCGCCTACGACCTGGTGCTCATGGACGCGCACATGCCGGTCCTGGACGGGCTGGAGGCGACCCGGGCCATCAAGGGAATGTATGCGAGGCGGACTGGCGGAACGCGGGAGCCGCCGCCGATCATCGCCGTTACCGCCAATGCCTTCGAGGAGGACCGCCGCCGCTGCATGGTAGCCGGCATGGACGACTACCTCGCCAAACCTTTCGACCGCGACGAGCTGAACCGTCTGCTGGAAGCCTGGTGTCGCGATCTGATCTAGCAGGCTGTTGAACTTGGGTCTGTGGCGGATCGGGATTTCCGGATCGGGGCGGTTGGCGGTGGGGTCGTAGGGGTCCGGGGC
>JBFWRV010000022.1:0-83531 GCA_050248715.1 Hyphomicrobiaceae bacterium
CGGCTTCTCAGCGAGCCGCGTCAGCAGCCAGTCGCGCTCATCCTCGAGCTTCAGTGGGCGATGCCCGCCCATCGGCTTGGCTGCCGGGGTTCCGCTCTCGCGGGCCCGGCTGCACCACTTCGTGACCAGATCGCGACTGATTTGGGAATCCCCAGCGATTCCATTGAAAACGGATGTGCTCTAGCGGCGGTAGGCGACCTTGCCGCGTGGTCCGTCGCAGCCTGCCTCACACACAACGATGCCCCCCTCGCCGGCAGCGCGCGGCGGGTGAACCGCACTGGGCAGCGTATCGATCTCGTCGAAGGGATCGGGACGGCGCGTGGCTCCAAGGATCGTCGGGGCCATCTGCGTTTCCTGCGCCTCCTCCGGCTCCTCTGCGGGCGGGAGACGGCCGCGCCGTTCCGTGCTGTCCGCATCGCCGGGCTCGCCGTCTGCCAGGGCCTCCTGGGCTGCAACCGCAGTCAGGCAGGCCGGCGCCGGCAGCAACAGGACGATGGCCGCAATGATCCAAAGCGCAGTCGGCTTGCAGGGCACTACCGATCGGTCCCCTCCTCCAGCCTGGCCCTGTCACTATGGCGGGGAGGGTTTAACGTTTGCTGCAATCGCCAGGCACATCCTCAGCGAGGGTAGCGCCAGAAATCGCCGCTGGGCGTATTGACGCGCTGCAGGATCGGGATGCGCTTGTCGGGTGGGCGCTCGCCCGTCTGCAACAGCAGTCCGATATCGTTCAGAAGCGCGCTCTTCTCGGCGTAGGTCGAGTGGTTGAGCGTGAGGTAGTCGGTGCTGGTCTGGCTGACATCGATGGTGTCGATGCCGGACAGTACGATGGGCCCCTCGGCCGGGACATCGCCGGCACGCGGGACGCCGCCGGCCACTCTGCGCGCGGCCGTCATGGCGAGATCGTTGTTCGAGCAATAGAGCGTCACGCCGCGCCCGTAGGCCTTGATGTTGGCTGCCAGGTTCTCGAACAGGTTGCGGTCAACGTCGGGCGCCGCGAGGATGATCTGGTTCAGCTTGACGCCCTGGGGCAGGCTCGGTCCCAGCGTCTGCAGCACGCGCAGCAGCGGCACGTTGCCCATGCTGTGGGCGATCACGCTCACGCTCTTGGCGCCGGTCTCCTTCACGACGAGATCGATGAACTCGCGCAGGTAGGGTTCAGCCTGCTCGGAGCTTTCGCGATCGTAGTAGTAGCTGACGAACCCACCGCCCGAAGGCCAGCTGTAGACGAAGGACGCGCCGTCGAACTTGAGGTCATAGGCCATCTGCGCGGCGCGGAAGAGTGCATAGTCGAAGGCGGTATTGTAGCCGTGCACGAACACGACCGCCTGGTCCTTGAAGGATATGCTGCCGCCAACGCGCTTGCGGGCAAGCTCGATGAACTCCTCGCGCGTCAGCGCCTTGATCTCGCGGATCGTGAAATGCTGTTTGGGGTCCTCGGCCTGCTCGTAGATCGTGACGTTGATTATGGGGATGCGGATGGCGAAGGGGCGTTCAATGTTGGGCACTTGGTGGGACTTGGGCACCGTTACCAGCGCTTGTCCGAGTTGCAGCCTGCGTGCCCGCTCGGTGGAATAGGCTATGCGCTTTGGCCCATCCTTGCGCGCGCGGTCGGTGCCATAGAACACAGGCACCACGTCCCAGTCCTTCTCGGGCTGTGACGAAACACCAGGCGGGGGCGGCTGAGCGGGCGCGTGTGGAGCGGCGGCAGGAGGGGGCGCGGGGCGGGCCGATCGCACCGCCGCCGGCGGCGGCGCACCGCGTGGGGTCGGTGCGTCAGTGGCTGCAGGCGGAGGTGGTGCTGCAGGCGGAGGTGGTGCGGAAGCGACCGGCGGAGGCGCAGAACCCAGTCGCCGACCTTCTGCTTCGGTACGTGCGCGTTCCTCCGCTCGCTGGCGTTCGGCCTGCATGCGCGCGCGCGCTTCCACAGCTTGCGCCGCCGCAGCGCGCTCTTCCGCTTCCTTCTTGCGCGCGTCTTCGCTGGCACGTTCGGCTGCCTCAGCCGCGCGTTTGGCCTCGGCGCCCTGTCGGGCGCGCTGCGCCTCCTCCTCCCGGGCGCGTGCTTCGGCCACCCTGCGCTCCGCCTCGGCCCGTGCTTCCTCCGCGCGTCTGGATTCGGCTGAATCGGCGTCGCGCCGGGGCTCTGTCGCCTGGCGTTCAACCGGGGGCGGTGCGCCGGCACTTTTCGGAGCCTCGCGCATTTGCGGCGCACCCGACAGATACAGCATCATCGGAATGACGAGCCCCAGCGGCGCCAGCCGCGCCATGATCTTGGCCAGACGCGACAGGTTGCGGGTGGCAAACCAGATGAATCCGTAGACGAGTCCAGCCGCAACTATGATTGCAATGTCGGCATGCACCGACAGAAGCTCGATCATGACGGAACTCCCCCAAGGTTGTCGTCGCGACGCGCTTCGCGCCCTGCGACACTAGGCACGGCGCCCGGTCGCGGCAATTGCCATATCGAGGTTGAGCCATGCCAGGGAGTTTTGGCAAAGCCGTGACATGCCGCGAGTGGGCCGGCGAGCGTGCCCACAGCCGGGCCGGCGCAGACGGTAAGGTGCTGGGATGCCGATCAGTTCTCGCTTGGCGGCGCTGTCCCTCGTTGCTGCAATGGCGCTCACGGGGGCCAATGTCGCCTTCGGCAAGGTCATCGCCGCGGCGATTCCCATCTATCTGTTCGTGGTGTTTCGCTTCGCCGTTGCAAGCCTCGCCCTGGCGCCGCTGGCACGCGGTGAGCCGGGCCCCAAGCTCTCGCACATGCGTTGGGCCGAGTGGCGGGATTTGCTCCTGATGGCCTTGCTGGGCATGGTTGGCTTCACCGTGTTCATGCTGGAAGGCCTGAAGCGCACATCAGCCGCCGACGCCGGAGTGATAACAGCGACGTTGCCGGCCGTGGTCGCCGCTTTCGGTGTCGTCTTCTCCGGCGAGCGCTTGTCGCGAACGCAAGCGCTCGCCGTCGCCCTGGCAGTTGCGGGGCTCATCCTCGTACAGGCAACCAGTGCGAGGGGCGGCGCCGCCACGCTCATCGGCAACCTGCTGGTGTTTTCCGCCGTGTTGTGTGAGGCAAGCTTCGTGGTCCTCGGCAAGCGCCTGGCGCCCCCTTACCGACCGCTGCGGCTGGCACTGGGCGCCAACATTGCGGGCCTGCTGCTCGCGGCACCGCTGGCGCTGAGCGACGCCCCCGGGTTCGATCCTCATTCCATAGCCCTGGACCTTTGGCTGCTCGCGACCTGGTATGCGCTGGCAGCGAGCGTGCTCTGCCTCTGGCTGTGGTACGCCGGGCTGCCCTACGTCGAGACGTGGCTGGCCGGCCTTGCGACGGCGGCAATCCCGGTGGCCGCGCTGGCGGGCTCGGCGCTCTATCTCGGCGAGGAAATACGCACAACCCAGGTCGCGGGCGCCACCCTCGTCATTGCGGCAATCGTGATCGGTGCCTTGTCTGCGCCCGTCCGGAGAACGCCGAATCGCAAGCCGGCTGCGACCGAGCCGACCGGCCGACATTGACAGCCCTTTCGCCGGCGAGGCAATGTCGATCGCCTTTGCGCGCGAGTTTGCTCAGCAGGCATTCTTTGCAAAGTCGTTTTGAAGGAGCCCAATTATGATCATGATCAATATGCCCGGCGGCGCCATCGAATCCGTTAAGGAGAAGGACCTGCTTTGGATGCGCAAGGCACTCCCCGATGAGCGCAAGGATGCCGTCATGCTGAACCTCGGTCAGATCCAGAGGTTCTCCATCGAAAGCCTCGACGATCTGCGGCAGAAGTTTGCAGGCGCAGGCGTTCATCTAGCCGACTTCACGCCGCCGGCCGGAAAGCTCGTGATCATCGTCAACGCGGAGAATGTGGGCGAAGTCAAACCTGCCAATCCGATCTTCGTCCACGACAATGCCCGCGCCGTGCTGCACTTCTCTCCCAGGGTGATGCTCGCCGTGCGCGAGACAGTGGCAGAGGCGAAGGCTAAGATCGCTGCGGCCCGACCCAGGGCGAAACCCGTCGCGCGGGCGAGAGCGCGACCGCATCGTGACGTCGCATAGCTTCAAGGCATCAGGAAGGAGCGCTCATGGCCCGCGAGATCGAAGCAATCGAGAAGGTAGTGTGGACCTACCTCGATGGACTGCACGAGGGCGATACAGCCAAGCTGGGCCAAGCCTTCCATGAGGTCAGCCACCTTTATTCCGTCGGCGAGGGCGGGGTCAGCGATCTGCCGCGGGCGAAATGGTTCGAGTTCGTCAAGGGACGCCCGTCCGCGAAGTCACAGGGCCTGCCGCGCACCGACCGTATCGTCTCCATTGACCAGTCCGGCCCCGAGACTGCCTTCGTGAAGCTCGAGTGCTCGATCCATCCGCGCTACTTCACAGACTACCTGCTCCTGCTCAAGGGCAAGGATGGCTGGCGCATCGTCTCGAAGTCGTTCCGCACGGAGACGCGTGCTTAGAACGGGCGCCCTTGGCTTATGAGAGGCGAGAGGGAGGGTGGTCATTCCGACCACGCGCCCTCAGCCTGTGCCGGCGATCCTCGATGGTCGGATCCTGGCGGCAAGTCTTTGTTGAACGCGGGTGGCATGAGCTATCCTGGGCGCCCACACAGCCTAGGGGGCCCCACTCATGCGTACACCTGTTTCCGTCGTTTCCCCCAATCTCTCGCAGCGACGCCAGGTCCGCAAACCGTCCTCGCGGTCGCGCGGCGGCATCGTCGTGACGCAGAACCGCGCCGCGTCGGAGGTGGGCGCGCGCGTCTTGAAGGCCGGAGGAAACGCAATCGACGCTGCAGTCGCCGCGGCCTTCGCTATCGGCGTCGTCGAGCCATGGATGAACGGCATCGGCGGCGTTGGCGGCATGCTGGTCTACGAGGCGCGGACGGAGAAGGTCACCGGCATCGATTTCGGAGCGCGCTCGCCCATGGCCCTCGACCCGGCCGACTTCGAACTTACCGATCAGCGCGACGACGGCAATCTGTTCGGCTGGCCGATGGTGAAGGACAACCTGAACACCGTCGGCGCCAAAGCCGTCGTGGCGCCGACCCAACCCGCCGGCATGGCCGCCGCGCACAAGCGCTTCGGCAACCTCGCCTGGCGCGACCTCGTCATGCCGGCTGCGCGGATTGCGGAGGAAGGCATCGTCGTCGATTGGCATACGACGCTGGTGATTGCCACGGCCATGGCCGACCTCTCGCGCGATCCGGGCGCCTCGGCACGCTTTCTGCCCAAGGGCTACCCGCCGGTGGCGCCCGCAGCGGTCGATCCTAATCCGATCCGGCATCTGCCGATGCCCGACCTCGCCCGTACGCTGCGTGCCATCGCCGAAGACGGCGCCGAAGCGCTCTACAAGGGGCCGCTCGCCCGAGCGATCGCCGAGGACATCCGCGCCATGCGCGGTTATCTCTCCGTCGAGGACCTGGCGGCAGTGCAGCCCAGCGAGGTCGAGCCGCTGGTGATCGGATATGGCGAGCGAAGCATCCACGTGCTGCCGGAGCTGAACGGCGGGCCGACCCTGTGGGTCGCCTTCGAGGACCTCAGGAAGCGGCGCAAGCCCGCAGGGACCGGGCCGGACGCGATGACATACATGGCGTATGCAGCGGCGATGCGCACGGCGTGGACGGATCGCTTCAAGCGCCTCGGCGATGCCGGCGAGCGCACCGCGCCCACGTGTACGACGCACCTATGCGCCATCGACCGTGACGGCAACATGGTGACATTGACGCAGACGCTGCTCTCTCTGTTTGGTGCGCGCGTCGTTCTGCCCAAGACCGGCATTCTCATGAACAACGGCATCAACTGGTTCGATCCGGTGCCGGGCGGTCCGAATTCCATCGCGCCGAACCGCCGCCCGCTTGCCAACTACGTGCCCGCGGTGATGACAGGGAAGGGTACCGTCACGGCCATCGGCGGCTGCGGCGGGCGGCGCATCCTGCCAGCCGTATTCCAGCTGCTCGCCATGAGCGCTGACTTCGGTTTCGATCTCGAGCAAGCCTTTCACACGCCGCGCCTCGACATTTCGGGCCTCGACGTCGTGGTGGCTGACCGGCGCATGTCTGCCGCCGTCATCGATACGCTGGCGGCCGAGTTCGCTACGGTTATCGCTGAGCCCGTTGAGTACCCCTTCCCCTACACCATCGCCGGCGCCGTGCGCCGAGTCGGCGACACCAACGAGGGCGCTACCGAGCCGCAGCATCCCTGGTCCGAAGCCGTGTGCGAGGATGAGGTGTAACTATCCAGCCCACTCTCCCCACTGAAGGGCGGGGAGAGGGAACCCGGTGGCGTATGCACTAACCCTTGCGCTTTACTGCATGCAAGGACCGAGGAGGAGCCTGCCCATGAACGTGCACACCAAGCCCAAGGCCGGCAAGGAGAAGGCGGGCTCGAAGGCCGCCACACCGAAGACTGCGGCCCTGCGCGGTTCTGACGCTATTGCGCCGGATTGCACGGGGCAGGACTTCTATGCACTCGACCGCGGACTGCAGCAGTTGCTGGCGCTGTATCTGCCGGCGACGCTGTACGCGCACATGGAGCCGCATTTCAAACGTCTGGGAGTGCTGGCCGGCGGACGGCTCGACGAACTCGCACGGGTCGCTGACAAGAACGGTCCCGTGCTGCACGCGCGCGATCGGGCCGGTCGTGACGAGGACTGGATCGAGTATCACCCCGCCTACCGCGAGATGGAGAAGATCGCCTTCGGCGACTTCCAGTTCCACGCCATGAGCCATCGCGCCGGCGTGCTGGGTCTCGATGCTCCCATGCACCCGGTCGCCAAGTACGCCTGCCAGTATCTGTTCGTGCAGGGCGAATTCGGCATCATGTGCCCTATCAGCGTCACGGACACGTCGATCTACCTGATCCGCAAATATGCGGACCCCAAGCTCAAGGAGTACCTGTTGCCGCGCATGCTGTCGGCCGACCCCGATGTGCAGTGGAAGGGCACGCAGTTCATGACCGAGAAGGCCGGCGGCTCCGACATCGGCCGGGTTGAGACGATCGCACGCAATGAGGGCGGCACGTGGCGGCTCCACGGCGAGAAGTGGTTCTGCTCGCACGCCGATGCGGACGTGGCGCTGATGCTGGCGCGGCCCGAGGGGGCGCCGGAGGGCACGCGCGGCCTCGCCCTGTTCGCGTTGCCGCGCTGGCTGAAGGATGGATCGCGCAACAGCTACCGGATCGTGCGTCTCAAGGACAAGCTCGGCACGCGCTCCATGGCCTCGGGCGAGATCCGCTTCGAGGGCGCGGTGGCCTATCCCGTCGGCCGGCTCGACCAGGGCCTCAAACAGATGATGGATCAGGTGAACCTGTCGCGCCTGTCGCACGGGGTGCGGGCTGCGGCCATGATGCGCCGCTGCGTCAACGAGGCGCTGATGGTCGCCCGCCACCGCGTCGCCTTCGGCCTCCCGATCGTCGAGCATCCCCTGCTGCGCCGGCAGCTGATGAAGCTGATCGTGCCGGCCGAGCAGGCGCTCTCCATGGCCATGTGCGCCGCCGCCGTCATGAGCGAAGCGGACGCGGGCTCGGCGGAGGCTGCAGACACGCTGCGCATCCTGACGCCGCTCGTGAAGTTCCGCGCCTGCCGCGACAACATCCCGGTCGCCACCGGCGCCATGGAGGTGCGCGGCGGCAACGGCTACATCGAGGACTGGGTCAATCCGCGCCTTGTGCGCGATGCCCAGATCGGCGTGCTGTGGGAGGGTACCAGCAACATCAACGCGCTCGACGTGATCGGCCGCGCCGTCGGCAAGACGCGGGCGCACAAGGCCCTGGGCGCCCTGCTGCAACGCCGTCTCGGCGAAACCAAGGGCCTGCCTGCGGCGTTCATGGCGCGTCTCGAGACAACGCTGGCGCGCGCGCTCGGCTTCGCGGAGCGAGTGGCGGCGGAACCTGCCTCCGAGCCCCAGACCCGCCGTGCGGCGTCGGCGCTCTACCATGCGGCAAGCGCCGTGCTGCTGGCCTGGGAAGGCACGCGCGACGCCGCCGACGCCCGCCGCGCACTGGTCGCCCGTTTCGTGCTGGAGCATCGACTGTCGCCCAAGGACCCGCTCGAGGCCGAGGAGACCGGCTGGGAGACGCCCGCAATAGCTGCGATCCTGGAGGAAGGGCCGGTGCCGCTTGCGCGGTCTGCCAAGCTGCTCGCGGATTAGAATCTGCGCGGGTCGCGCCCAATCTCCTCCCTTGATGGGGAGGGGTTGGGTTGGGGTGGGGTAACTGTCTCTTGCCTACCCTCACCCCGACCCCGCACGGGGGCAGCCAGGTTGCGCCCTTGTTGTCCGGCGCGATTCTTTCCATGTTGGGCCGAGAGCAAGGAGCTTCGGCCTCGATGTCAGCGGTGCGGCGGGTGGCAACGGTGGAGCAGTACGCCGACGGCGTGCTCGCCGGCGACCGTGCCGTGCTGGCACGCGCCATCACGCTGATCGAGAGCGCCAAGGGCGAGCACGCCCGCTTGGCGCAGCAGCTGCTGCAACGGCTGCTCCCGCAAACGGGCAAGGCACATCGTATCGGCATCACTGGGGTGCCGGGCGTCGGCAAGTCGACGATGATCAACCGCCTCGGCATGAATCTGGTCGAGCACGGCCACAAGGTTGCGGTGCTGGCCGTGGACCCGACCTCGACGCGATCCGGCGGCTCGATCCTCGGTGACAAGACGCGCATGACAGAGCTGGCGCAGAGCCGCGCCGCGTTCATCCGCCCATCGCCGACGTCGGGCACGCTCGGCGGTGTTGCGCGTAAGACAAGGGAGGCGATGGCGTTGGTGGAGGCTGCGGGCTTCGACGTGGTAATCGTGGAAACCGTGGGTGTCGGCCAATCCGAGGTGGCAGTGGCCGGAATGGTAGACTTCTTCCTGGTGCTGTTGCTTGCCGGCGGCGGCGATGATCTGCAGGGTATCAAGCGCGGCATCATGGAGATCGCAGACATGATCGCCATCACCAAGGCGGACGGCGACAACGTGAAGCGCGCGAAACGGGCCGCCGCCGTCTACCAGGGAGCGCTCGCCATCCTCACGCCGACCTCACCGAATTGGAGTACGCCCGTGCTTACCATCTCTGCGGGGGAGAATCGTGGCCTCGATGCTTTGTGGGAGAAGATTCTGGAGCACAAGGGTTGCATGACTGCGTCCGGCGAGTTCGCCGCACGACGCGGTGCCCAAGCGGTGGCCTGGATGCACGATCTGCTGCAGGAGCGCCTGCTCACAGCGCTGGAAACCGACCGCGCCGTCGCGCGGCGGAGAGCAGAATTGGAAGGCGAGGTGCGTGCAGGCCAGCGCACGCCGGCGTTGGCTGTCGACGAGCTTGTCGGCCTGATGCACGCACGACAGGCCGCTATCGAAGGGGCAACAGGGTGAGCGCGCGCACCACCGTTCTGATTACCGGCTTCGGGCCGTTCCCTGGGGTTCCCGTCAACGCCACCATGCGGTTGCTGCCGGAGCTGGCGCACAGCGCGGAGCGGCGGTATCCGGATGTGCATTTCGTAGCTGAAACCCTGCCGACCGAGTGGGCAGCGGCGCCCCGGCTGCTCGACCGGTTGCTAGCCGACCTCGAGCCCGACTTTGCCGTGCACTTCGGCGTGTCGTCGCGCGCCCGGGGCTTCGAGGTCGAGCGGCGCGCGCGCAATCTCTGCTCAGCGCAGCCGGACGCTGCAGGCGTGCTGCCCTTGTCCACCAGCCTGAACAGCGGAGGACCCGAGCACCTCGCCGCTAGCCTGCCCGTACAGCACATTGTCACACGGCTGCGGCGCCTCGGCATCCCGGCGTTCGAATCGCGCGACGCCGGAACCTACCTGTGCAACGCCACGCTTTATCATTCACTCGCGTGCGGCCGGGTTACGCCGCGCCGGCGCATTGGGTTCGTACACGTCCCGGCAAGCCTCGCACGTCCCGGCAGCCCGAACCGCGGGCGCACCGGTGCGTGCCCGCTCACCTGGCCGCAGGCGCTCGGCGGTGCGTTGGAGATATTGGCCGTGTGTCTCAGCCGTCCGCCCGGCAGGTTGGGTCCAACAGTCCACGCTGACGCCCGAGCCAATCCACGAACACGAGAGATTGCTTTGGGAACACTGTCCCCGCGATGAGCGTTTGCAACATAGGTATCAGGACGATCGTACGAGCTGGCGATGGAGAGAATTGAAAGAACCAGCGTCAAGAGCATTCACGAAGGCGTTCGCCTGGGCTTCGATCGGATTGCCCATGAGCCCTTGCCACAAAATGTCGAAGAGTTGCTACACGTATTGCGTAGCCGCGAGCACCAGCAGGCCGCAGGCGATCGCCTAGCCAGTGCGCGCGGATAGTGCGCTCAAGGTGTCCTGCAGCGGTCGTGTCGGCCGGACTCTCCCCACCTCCAGCTCGCGCCAGTTGAGGAGAAGCTCCGGCGGGCCCGCATCTCGGACCTCGGCATAGAAGCGGCTGAGAAGCGCGACCACCACGGCCTCTGCCGCACGTTTGGCCCCGTCGTCGATCTTGATGGCGAAGCCCAAGCTGTGCTCCGGCAGGGCGCCGCAGTAGGTGCCTTCGGCTCCGGTCTTGATCAACACTTTGCCCGGCAATCGCGACATGACAGCCGTGTCGAGGCGTCCCGAGCCCGCGACGAGGTCCGGGCGCATCATGCAAGCCTCAACGACGCGGCGGCACGCCAGTGCCCGGCTGCGCACCAGGGCGTCGCCGGTTGCAAGGCGCGCGAATGCATGCGCGAGGCCTGAAAGCGGCATGGCCCAATTGGGCACGGAGCAGCCGTCGATGCCGCAGACTTCGGCGCCGAGACGGCACCCGGCAAGGTCCTGTAGCAGGCCCGCGATGCGCAGTTGTACCGGATGGTCCGGACGCCAGTAGCCCTCGACAGGCTCGCTCGCGTGCGCCGCAGTCGCCAACATGCCCGCGTGCTTTCCCGAGCAGTTATGGTTGAGCGCAGTCGGCATCGCACCCGATCGGATCAGCTCGCGCGCGGAGCCCAAATCGAGCGGCTCCTGGATCCCGCAGGCGAGTGCGCTCGGCGCCAGGCCCGCGCGTTGCAGCATGTCTCCCGCGAGGGCAGCGTGCGCCGGCGTGCCGGAGTGGGAGCCGCAGGCGAGTGCGATCTCGGCAGCGCCGAACCTGAAATGGTCGACGGCACCCGACTCGACGAACGGAATCGCCTGCAGCGGCTTGACCGCCGAGCGTGGAAAGATCGGAACCTCGATATCGCCTGCCGCCGCCAGCACACTCCCGTCAGCCCACACGACGGCGAGCGCGCCGGCATGGCGGCTCTCGACAAGCGGGCCGCGCGTCAGCTCGATGAGAACGGGGTTGCGCATCGGCCCTTAACCACTCGAGGCGATTTCCATGCGACACTACCCCCCGGGCGCAGTGCCGAGACAACAAATCGGCATCCCAACCCCGGAACTGCCGATACCCGAGGCGGAATACAGGCAACGTGAGGAACCGTGCTGCAGCGCACCCCAGCGCCAGGTGCCCGACTTTTTACGTCCTTTCCCAGCTCACATTCACCCCCGGCGACACATAGGCTAGGCTCACGACAGGAGGCGTCCAGGCAGTCAACAAGCATCGATGAAATCTCAAGTCGCCGAGCAGGGCCTGGACGGGGTTGAGATCTTCCGGGATCTCGAGGAGGGCGAGCGCGCCCGCCTCGCCGCCGAACTCGAGGTCCTGAATCTCAAGCGAGGCGACGTTCTGGTGCGCCAGGGCGAGGTGGCGGATGCGCTCTACATTGTCGTTACGGGGCGCTTCTCGGTTACCGTGACCGGCCGCCGCGACCTGCTTGCAGAGGTGGGACCCGGCCAGCCGGTCGGCGAGATCGCCTTTCTTGCCGGCGGCGTGCGCACGGCCACCGTCACTGCGCTGCGCGACAGCCTGGTGCTGAGGCTAGGACGGGCCGAGTTCGAAGACCTGTCGTCGAAGAGCCCCTCGATCTGGCGCACGCTGACCGTCACGCTGGCAAAACGCGTTGCGACGGCTTCCATCAGCCGCGTGCCGCCGCCCGATCCGCGTCCGCGCACCGTCACGCTGATCCGTGCCGGCGGGAGCGAACTGCCGGCCAGTTTCGTCGTCGGCCTTTCGCGCGTTTTCCGGCGCAGCAACCGCACCATGCTGGTGTGGCCGGAGATGGCGCGCACAGTACTGCCGACGACCGTGCCCATCGACAGCACGGAAGCGACGCGCGCCCTCAACGCGCTCGAGGCCCAGTACGACTACGTGCTGTTCGTCGCCGAGCCCGAGCTGACACCCTGGTCGGAGAAGGCCATCCGACAGGCCGACCTCGTGCTGGCGATCGGCAAGCATGAGGCAGATGAAAACCCGAACGCGCTTGAGCGCCTCGCCGCGGAGCTGCTGCCACCCGATGCGCAGCGCCTCGTGCTGCTGCATGATACGCGCAGGACGATCTCAGGAACCGCGCGCTGGCTCGGCGTACGCAGCATCGCCATGCACCACCACGTGGCCCTCGATAACGTCGGCGATGCCGAGCGGCTCTATCGCTTCATCAATGGCACCGCACTGGGGCTCGTCGCTTGCGGCGGCGGGGCCTACTGCGCAGCCCACATCGGGCTCTACAAAGCGCTGCTGCAGTCGGGGCTGACCTTCGACATCATGGGCGGCACCTCCGGCGGCGGCGCCATGACAGCTGCCTTCGCCATGGGCGCAAAGCCCGACGAGGTCGACCGCGCCACGCACGACATCTTCGTCACCAACAAGGCCATGCGGCGATATACGTGGCCGCGCTACAGCCTGCTCGACCACGTTCACTACGACCGCCAGCTTGCCAACTACTACGCGGGCACCGACATCGAGGATCTGTGGATTCCCTACTTCTGCGTATCCACCAACCTGTCGAGCAACGACCTGCACCGCCACCGCAAGGGCGACCTGTGGGCCGCCGTGCGTGCCACCGGATCGATCCCAGTGCTGCTCCCACCCTACTACACCGAGGACGGGCACATGTTGGTCGACGGGGCGATCCTCGACAACGTGCCCGTGCGGGCCATGCACGAGCTGAAGAGCGGGCCCAACGTCGTGATCAGCTTCGAGGTGCCGAAGCTGCACCGCTTTGAGGTGGACTACCGCACGCTCCCGGGGCGTGGTCAGCTTCTCAAGGCGATGCTCAACCCGTTCCTGCGGCGCACCCTGCCACGTGCACCCAGCGTCGGCAGCGTGCTGATGCGCACGATGATGGCGAACCGCCAAGACTTCGAGCGGCAGCTGCGACCTGATGATCTCCTGCTGGTGCCACCGTTCCCGCAGGATATGGGAATCTTGGACTGGCACCGCCATACCGAGCTGATGGAGCAGACGTATCGCTGGGGCCTGCGCGAGGCTGCGCGCCTCAAGGGCGACGGGCATCCTGCGCTCCGCGGGCTGGCGGCGGCGGAAGCCGCCCTCGCCGCCATGGTGCCGGTTCCTTGATCGCTGTCCCCGGATTGGCGCCAGCCCAGGTCAGGAGCCGACAATGATCCGCGCCAGTGCGTCGGGTGTGCTCAGCATGGGGTAGTGGCCCGTGTCGATGACGTGCCAGCGCGCCTTGAGCTTGTCCGCGGCGCGGCGGATGTGGGCCTCGCCGGGGTTGGGCGCGCGGCTGCAGTACAAGACATCGGCGTCCCAACTCCGATCCCAGAAGCTCTTGAGCTGCACCGGCTGATTGTAGACGGCGGCCGGATGCACTGTCATCCGGTCGGCCGCCCAGGCGCGCAGACCAGGCTCCAAATCGGCAAGAAGCCGCTCGTAGGCAACTTGACGCGAGGGCCCGCGGGCCACTGGTGTGTCAACGGTGGTCGTCGGGCTCTTGACGATGTCGAGAATCCTCTCGCCGTCGAGCAGTGCCAGCGCATCGGCAAAGACGACCCGAGCAACGCGCTCGCGCGCCTGCTCGGCCGCGCACGCCATCACCATGCCACCGCTCGACGTGCCGACGAGCACGGCATCCTTCAGGTCGTGAAAATAGAGCAGCTTGGAGATCTCCTCGCCATGCGTTTCGGTCGTGATGCCGGGGCGCAGGTGTGCTGCGCGCTCGGCGCAGCCGTCGAGCGTGGGGGCAATCACGTTGTGACCCGAGGCGCGCAGGCGCTCGGCCACGAACTTCCAGATCCAGGCGCCCTGGTAGGCGCCGTGAATGAGCACGAAATCAGTCATTGATCCCTCACGTTTTTGCAACCCGGCCGCCAGATGTCGGCTCGCTCAGAGGCCACCCGTCACATCGACGGTGACCCCGGTAACAAAATCGGCCTGCGCAGAGGCGAGAAAGCAGATCGCATTGGCCTGATCGACGGCCTCGCCCATGCGCCGCAGCGGAGTGCGGAGGATGTCGGCTTCGCGCGCCTCCGGCGGGCGCTGCTCCCACCGCGGGCGGATCCGTTCGGTCATGGTGGTCGCCGGCGCGATCGCGTTGACGGTGATGCCGTGAGGGCCGAGCTCGCTGGCGAGCTTGGTCGTGAGCGCAATGATGCCGCCTTTGGCCGCCGCATAGGCGGACGAGCTGGCGCTGCTCTTTCCGCGGCCGGCGATCGAGGCGAGGTTGACGATCTTGCCGCCCTTTTGCCGCCTCATGATCGGGATCACAGCGTGGCTGAACAAAAAGGTGCCCGTCAGATTGAAGTGGATGATCGCCTGCCATTCGGCGAGCGTCAGCTCGTCAATCTCAGCCGCCGGCTTGGCAATGATCGTACTGCCGCCGACGGCGTTGACGAGGATGTCGATCCGGCCGAAGCGCCGGGCGGCGTCGGCGACAACGCCCTCCACCTGGTCGGCCTCTAGCGCGTCGGCACAGTAAGGCTGCGCTTCGCCGCCGTCGGCCGCGATTTGAGCGACCAGCGCATCCAACCGCTCGCGGTTGCTGTCGACGGCGGCGACCCGCCCGCCCTCCTGAGCGATGATTTCGGCAGTGGCCTTGCCGATGCCGCTTGCGGCTGCCGTGATCAGTGCGACCTTGCCCCTGAAGCGCATGGTATTCCTCCCACTTGCTTGCCGGCCGGTCTTGTCGCCGCCGGTTCTCGGCCCGATGCTTGTGCGATGGCTGAGGACCGATGCTAGTTTGGCTCGCTTGTCGACGCCAGCAGTCGTCATCGGCCCAGGTGCGCCGCTGATATGCGCCTGGGTCTCTCCCCAGACCGCGGTGATAGCGCTAGTCTTCGTAACGGGAAACGGCACGAGTCAGGGAAGGCATAACCGATGCAGACGCTGAAAGTCGGCGACGTCACCATCACGAGCATCATCGAACGCGATGGGCCCTGGCGGAAGCCCGAGGATATGTTCCCGACCTATGATCCTGTCGCCGGCAAACGGTTCCTGGCGGAGATGGACCCGGTGGTGTTCGATCCCGCCTCCGGCAAGATGGTCATCACCTACCAGACCTTCGTGGTGCGCACGCCCAGGCACACGGTGCTGATCGACACCTGCACCGGCGAGGACAAGGGCTACCCGGCGCCGATGGACTTCCCCAAGCAACCCTGGCTTGACGGACTGCACGCGGCGGGCCTGGGGTTCGACGACATCACGCACGTCTTCTGCACGCACCTGCACATCGACCACACCGGCTGGAACACCATGCTTCGCAACGGTCGCTGGGTGCCGACGTTTCCCAAGGCCAAGTACATCTTCCACAAGGGCGAGTATGCGCATTGGGAAGCGATGACGAAGCAGGGCGCCAATCCTCCCGGCAACGTGTGGACCTACAATTGCCGGCCGATCGTCGAAGCCGGCCAGGCGCTACTGGTGGACGACACATACCAGCTCGACGACACCTTCTCCCTCACCCCGACACCCGGCCACTCGCCGCATCACTGCTGCGTCGACATCCGCTCGAAGGGGCAGCATGCCGTCGTCACGGGCGATATGATGCACCACGCGCTGCAATGCCGGGAGCCCGGCTGGTCGACCATCTTCGACACCGACAAGGAGCAGGCCGCAAGGTCGCGCCGCAGCTTCCTGAGCAAGGTCGCCGACACATCCACGCTGGTCCTGCCGATCCACTTTCCAAGCCCGACCGTCGGCCGCATCGCGGCGGACGGCGGCGAGCGCTTTCACTACAACTTCATGCGTTGAGCGCCCGCGCAGGTAGGTTGGGTCAAGCGAAGCGCAGACCCAACACGCGCCAACGTAATGCTTGGGTCATCGCGGGCGCTAATCCAGCTCGGCTTCCACCCATACCGGGACGTGGTCGGAGGGCTTCTCCCAGCCGCGGGTGTGCTTGTCGACGCCTGCGGATACGACGCGATCGGCGGCCTGGGGCGATGCCAGGATGTGGTCGATGCGGATGCCGTGGTCCTTCTGCCAGGCGCCCGCCTGGTAGTCCCAGAACGTGTAGAGGCCGGGCCCGGGCAGACAGGCGCGCACGACGTCCGTCAGGCCGAGATTCAAGAGCGCGCGGAACGCTGCGCGCGTCTCGGGCTGGAAGAGCGCATCGTTTGCCCACGCGTCGGGGTTCTTCGCGTCAGTCGGCTCGGGGATGACGTTGTAGTCGCCGAGCAGGAAGAATGGTTCCTCAAGCGCCAGCAGCTCGCGGGTGCGCGTTGCAAAGCGCTTCATCCAGGCGAGCTTGTAGGCGAACTTGTCGGTGCCGACGGGGTTGCCATTGGGCAGGTAGAGATTGCCGACGCGTACGACGCCCCCGCCACGCGACACGCAGACCTCGATATAGCGGGCGTGGCTGTCGCTGTCGTCGCCGGGAAGGCCGCGCACCGCTATTTCGTCGAACGGGCGCTTGGACAGGATGGCTACGCCATTGAAGCCCTTCTGGCCGTGCACGGCAACGTTGTAGCCGAGGTCCTCGAACGCTTGGTTCGGGAAGGCCTCCGTCAGGCTCTTTATCTCTTGGAAGCAGGCGATGTCGGGGCTCGCTTCCTTGAGCCAGGTGACCGCTACATCGAGGCGGGCCTTGATGCCGTTGATGTTCCAGGTCGCTATTTTCATTGGCCCTCCGCCGTCGGCCGACCGGCTGCATCCCGGCGTCCCTCGCCAGCCTGCGCGCGGGCTCCTTGCGCGCGGTCTGCGCGTCGGCATGATTAGGCGGAAACGGCCCAAGCCTCAATGGCACGAAAGGAGGCCGGCAACTGCGCCCGCACCCATCGAAGGAGACCCGCGTGAGCAACCAACCCCTGGCAGGCAAGACCGCCCTCGTGACGGGCGCCTCCCGCAACATCGGCCGCGCCATTGCTCTAAAGCTCGCAAGTGCCGGTGCAAACATCGTCGTCAATACGCTGCAGGACCGTGAAGCCGCCGGGCGTGTCGCCGCAGAAATCGAAGCGACGGGCCGCCGATGCATCGTCCAGGTCGCCGACGTCGTCGACCGAGAGGCAGTCCGACGCATGGTCGGGGAGGCAGGCTCCGCGCTCGGGTCAATCGACATCCTGGTCTGCAACGCCTCAAGCCGCGGACAGGTTGATTTCCTCGACATGGACTACACGACATGGCGACGCGTGATCGACATCTCGCTCGACGGCACCTTCCACTGCGCCCAGGCGACGCTGCCGGGCATGATCGCCAAGGGCTGGGGCCGCATCATTACGCTCGGCGGCATCTCCTGGCACGCGGGCTTCAAGCGGCGCGCCCACAATCTGGCGGGCAAGTCCGGACTCACGGGACTGACGCGCGCGCTCGCCGTCGAGTTCGGCGACCGGGGCATTACCGCCAACGTGATCGCGCCCGGCTCCATCGCCACGGTGCGCCCCGCCTCGGCGGGCACCCTGCCGCCCCGGGCCAGCATGCCGCCTGTGCCGCGCGAGGGGCAGAGCGAGGAGATCGCCTCGGCCGCGCTTTTCCTCGCCCATCCCGACCAGGGCTATATCACCGGCCAGGTCATCCACATCAACGGCGGAGCCTATCTCGGCACCTGAGGCAGCACAGATGCGGGCCCGTCCTACTTGTCGAGCCAGGCGCTTTCGAATCGCCAGTTGTTGTAAATCGAGTTCTGGTGCAGCACGAAGTTCTTGAGGTGCGGGTGCCAGCACGTGGCGGCGCGGCCGTGAAAGATGATGGGGCGTGCGCCGTCCTCGACCAGAATTCTCTCGACCTCCCAGACGATCTTCTTGCGCTTGTCGACGTCGCTTTCCTGCGACTGCTGATCAAGCATTTTCTCAACCAGCGGATTGCAATAGCCCGTGTAGTTGCGCTGCGATTTGCAGGCGTAGTTCTCGTTCAGGCCGACGTCGGGATCATCGACGGCCGATCCCGTCAGGTTGAGGCCGACCGAATAGTCGCGCTTGGTGATGCGGCTGTACCAGAGGGAGGACTCGATGATCTCGAGCTCTGCCTCAAAGTAAATCTGGTTGAGCTGGTCGACCAGCAGCACCGCGGGGTCCTTGAACGACTGGAAGTCGCGCGTCGACACCTTCACCTTCAATCGCTTGTCAGGGCCATAGCCGAGGCTGGTCATGATCTTGCGCGCCTCGGCTACCCGCGCCGCCTGCTCGCCGCCATAGCCCGGCAGCGCCATAAGCATCTCCTCGGGCATGCCCCAGATGCCTTCCGGGCGCGGCATCAACGCGCCCGAGATGCTCGCCTTGCCGCCGCTCACGATGTCGATCATGCCCTTGCGATCGAGAGCGAGAGACATGGCCGTGCGCAGCTTGCCGTTGTCGAAGGGCGGCTTATCGCGATTCACGAGCAGGTTGGTGCTCACGCCGCTCGGCGCCAGCTGGCACGTGGCTTTGGGCGAGCGCGACAGCACGTCGCCCATGAGCGGGACGGTCACGTCGGCGACGAACGTGAGATCGAACTCGTTGGCGGAGAAGGCGAGGATGCGGGTGGAGCGGTTGCCGAGGATCCTGAACTCCACCCCGTCCAGATACGGCAGACCCGGCTTCCAGTAGTCGGTATTCTTCGCGAGGTTGATGACGGTATTGGAGTCGAAGGTCACGAACTTGAAGGGGCCGGTGCCGACCGGCTTGGAGCGCATGTCCCGCATGGAGACGTGACAGGGATAGACGGGGGACATGTTGGAGGCGAGCAAGGCCGGCAGCGAGGCCTGCGGCTTGGAGAGCACGAAGGTCGCCTCGAAATCGCCGTTCGTCGTCACTTGCTCCAACGCATCCCACCACGTCTTACGCGGATTTGTGCGGAGCTTGTCGGCATCGTCCTTGCCCAGGATCCTGTGCCAGGTGCACTGCACGTCCCTCGCCGTGAACGGCTTGCCGTCGTGCCATTTGACACCCTGGCGCAGCTTCAACGTGAGTCTGGTATGCGAGGGGTCCCAGGCCCAGCTTTCCGCCAGCTCCGGCATGATCGTGTCGGGGCCGTTGCGCGGCTTCGACTGGTCGTAGATCATCAGGTTGTTGAAGATGGCGGAAAACGCCATAGCCGTGGCGACGGTCGCCTCCTCGATGATGGAGGCGCTCGGCGGATTCGAGCTGTTGTAGGAGCGCAGGATCCCGCCGGACTTCTGGGCGATGGCAGCTCCCGCGAACGCAAACGAGCCCATCAGCCCGGCCGCGAATGCGGCCGTCGAAATCAACCGAGCCATAGTCTCCTCCCAAACTATGTACCGTGACCGTCCGCAAGCGCGGCAGTCCGGGCCTTCTTGATGCGCGGCAAGCTACAATCGCACAAGACGGGGGAGGACACCGAATTTTCTTGGCTTCGGCCGGCCAAGGCGGCCCTGGCGGGCAATCGGGGAAAGGGCAGCCCAGCTACTCTTCCCCATTGCTCGTCCGCAGGCGTCGGAAGGATGCGCCTACGCACCCCAGCCGGCGACGGCTTTGACCTCCAGGTACTCCTCGAGGCCGAAGCGGCCCCACTCGCGGCCATTGCCGGACTGCTTGTAGCCACCGAAGGGGGCTGCCCGCTCGTTGGGAGCACCGTTGAGGTTGACGTTGCCGGCGCGGATACGGCGCGCCACGCGGCGTGCACGCTCTGTATCGCCCGAGGAAACGTAGCCGGCCAAGCCGTAGGGCGTGTCGTTGGCGATGCGCACCGCCTCCTCCTCGTCCTTGTAGCCGATGATCGAGAGCACGGGCCCAAAAATCTCCTCGCGTGCAATCGTCATGTCGCTGGTGACATGCGAGAACACAGTCGGCCGCACGTAGAAGCCTTTGTTGAGGCCGTCCGGCAGGCCGAGACCGCCGGACTCGACCTTGGCTCCCTCGTCGATGCCCTTCTTTATGAGGCCCTGGATCTTGTCCCACTGGATCCGGTTGACGACCGGGCCGAGGTTCGTGTCGGCCGCCCGGGGATCGCCGACCTTTGTCTTGTCGGCGACAGCCTTGGCGATAGCGGCCGCCTCGGCCATGCGGGCCATGGGCACAAGCATTCGGGTCGGCGCGTTGCAGGATTGCCCGGAGTTGTTGAAGCAGTGTGCCGTGCCGCCGGTGACGGCCTTCGTCAGGTCGGCATCCTCCAGGATTACGTTGGGCGACTTGCCTCCGAGCTCCTGGCTAACGCGCTTGACCGTCGGCGCGGCGCGGCGGACCACGTCGATGCCCGCGCGGGTGGAGCCCGTGAACGACATCATGTCGATATCGGGATGCTCGCTCATGGCGGCGCCGACCTCCGGACCCAGGCCGTTGATCAGGTTGAACACGCCCTTGGGCACGCCGGCCTCGTGCAGAATCTCGGCGAAAATCAGGGCCGATGTCGGTGTGTACTCGGAAGGCTTCAGCACCATGGTGCAGCCGGCGGCAAGCGCGGGCGCCACTTTGCAGGCGATCTGGTTGAGAGGCCAGTTCCACGGCGTGATCATGCCGATCACGCCGATCGGCTCCCGCACGAGCATGGCCGATCCGAGCTTCTCCTCGAAGGCGTAGCTCTTGAGCACGTCCAGAGTGGTCATCAGGTGGCCAAGGCCCGCACCCGCCTGGAACTTCTCGGCAAAGGCAAGCGGCGCTCCCATCTCGTTGGAGATGGCCGCGCCCACGTCCTTCATGCGCTTCTTGTAGACGTCGATGATCTTGGCGAGCAGGTTCGCGCGCTCCTCGCGTGTAGTGAGCGAGAAGGCGTCGAAGGCGCGCCGCGCCGCTGCGACGGCTTTGTCCACGTCAGCCTTGGCGCCGAGAGCGATCTCATAGAGGGGCTCTTCGTTGGCTGGATTGATCACCGGCAGCGATTTTTTGGACGCCGCCTCTAGCCAGGCTCCGTCGATGTAGAACTTGGAATGCTGAACCATGGTGCGATCCTTCAAACTGGCGTATCCCCCTCGGTCCCTTTCTAGAGCTTCAGCCGCCGGAGGGGAACCGGGGCGCATCAACGCGACGCTGCACGCGCCCGCCCACAAAGGAGGGCACGCTGAACCAGGGCGGTTGCGGTGCGAACCGGCGTCTCGCCGACGCGTCAGGCTGCCTTGCGCTCGCCGCGCTTGGCTCCGGCAGGTGCCTCCTGGGGCTCGGGGAACGTGATGTAATCGCGCGGCTGCGCGCCGTTAAGTCTCGGCAACGCCGAGCCGGCGCCCCACACCGACAGCAGGCGATGGTAGCCTTCGGCATAGTCGGACGCCGCCGCCTGCCAGAAGCGCACCTGCTCGCCGAAGACGTCCGCAGGGGTTTTGCAGTTGGCGAGACGCGAGGGAATCTCGAGCCATGCCTGGGCGCGCTTGGCCGCGAGCCCTGCCAACTCGAGGTTCCAACGTCCAGTGCTCTTGAACGCCGGCTCGCAACCCTTGACCACCATGTCGAGGTTGCCGAAATACGCTTGTGACAGATTGCCCAAAGGGCCTGCCTTGGGGTCGAGACGATCGTTTCCACCCATACCGATAACCCTCGTTTCGGTTTGACCGCTGCCCGGCTCCTGGCCGCATGCCGGGCTCGCGCGTTAAGGATATCCGTCCTGCGTCCCGTCAGCAACACTGTCGGGGAAAAACATTGCGGCACCTTTGACCTTGTGCAAATCGACGCAACACATTGATTTGGAAGTACAATACTTGTTGCGACCGAGCGTCGCGCCAGCCTGAACCCTTCTGGCCTAAGCATCTGTGGGCGTTGCGAATTGCGTTCCTGAGGGCTCCTACCGGGGGCGTGCCGGCGTGTCCTACGATCTGTGTGGCGCGGCCCCTTAGTCGTCGCTACTCCGGGAAGCAAAAATTCATCAGCCACCGGATTGCCCTCGCCGCGGTTTCTACCAACCGGCTAATCGGCTTCACAAAAACGGCCGATCGCACGAAGTATTTGACGCCTGCGGATAGCCTGCGCTGTAGTTCAAACCCTGCGCGGGCGGCTGCGCAGGGTTATTCTTACTTTCTGTTGGCCTATGTGTATTTGGCGTAGCTGGGGAGTACTGCTTCTGAGCGTCTGCGCCATGCTCGGCGTCACGGCCGACTTGCGCACGTCGGCGCGTGCCGATGATGGCGGGAGCAGGCCAGCGCATTTCGAGGTCTGGACAGGGGCGCAGGCCTACACCGACGTGTGGTCAGTCTATACGGGTTTCACCGTCGCGCCGTTTGGGCCCATCGATCAGGACGGGTGGCGGCTGAGGCTCGCAGGAGGCTACGGCGCCGACCGCTACACTAATTCGTCCGGAACCCGGTTCGAGGGCGCCACAACCTTTGCCGAGGGGCTCATCGGCTACCACAGGGGGCTGGGACCTCTGACAGTGAAGGTGTTTGCCGGCGTCGCCGTGGTCGACCGTCAAATCGAGCCGAGTGATCCTGATCCTCGCTTTTCGGGCACGGACTTCGGCGGCAAGGCGGCGCTCGAAACTTGGCTGAACTTGGGCGATCGTGCCTGGACAGCAATCGACATGTCCTGGGCATCGCTCCATCGGGACTATGCCGGACGCGCACGTCTCGGTTGGCGCCTCACCCCGGAGCTGTCCAGCGGCATCGAGGCGGGCGCAGTCGGCAACTCCGATTCGGACATCATCCGTGCTGCCGCCTTCCTGCGCTACGAGGGCGCGAGGGGCGAGGTATCGGTGACGGCCGGCGTGTCGAACGATACCCTGCTCAGCGGCCATCGGCGCCTGGATGTCTCGTCTGCCGCGCCCTTTGCAATGCTGAACTGGCTGCACCGCTTTTGAAGCTGTCGAAACGGGCGAGTTCGCAAGCCCCGCTCGGCGGCGATCATCGATCGTGCTATGATGCGGCGAGGCAATAAGGCAGTTCGTCCGTCACACTGAAAAGGAAGATGCCATGAAGAGCATTCTTCTCCCAATCGACCAAAGCGAGCAGATGTCGTCGGCTCTGACAACCGCAGCGCTCCTCGCCGATCATTTCGAGAGCACGATCGACGGCGTGGCGCTGCGCCCCGCATTCGCCGAGATCGTCGCCCCCGATCCGATCGTGGCCGTCACTATTCCTCCCGCGGATTGGAGCGAGACGGAGTTCTGCCGTGCAGTGCGCCAGACCTTCGATGCGTTCGCGGCGGTCCATTCGGCCGGAGAGGGCCGTTCCGCCAGGTTCCGATGGCGCGGGGGATCGGCCATCGAGGACAGTGCGCTAGGCAGCCTGGCCCGCGTCTATGACGTCACGGTCGTGAGCCGGCCGGGGGGGGGCCGCGGCGCACGCATGAGCACGCTGGAAGCCGCCCTCTTCGACAGCGGCAGGCCCGTGCTGATGGCACCGCCGACGCCGCCGAAGTCCATGGGTGAGAACATCCTGATCCACTGGAATGCCAGCACCGAGACTGCGCGCGTCATCCTGCTAGCCCTCCCGCTCCTGCGCAAGGCCAAGCGCGTGACGCTGCTGAGCGTCGAGGGCCACGTCGTTCCGGGTCCCAGCGTCAAGGACGAGCTCGGGCATCTGGAGGCGAACGGCGTCATCGCCACCGAGAAGTCAGTAGTGCCGCGCAGCGGCCGACCCGGCGAGGCGATTCTGGCCGAGGCGAGGGCGCTAGGCGCCGACCTGCTGATCAAGGGCGCCTATACCCAGAGCCGCCTCAGGCAGATGATCTTCGGGGGCGCCACCAGCCACATCCTGGCCGCATCCGAGTTGCCGGTGTTCCTCGCACATTGAGGGCCGGCGACGCCGCTCGAACAGGGCCGCAGATCACCGCGCCGGCCTCACTTGACGATCTCGTCGGCCCGCAGCAGGATGGACGCTACGAGACCGGCGATGCGCGCATCCACAGCGCGGTTTAAGGTGTCAGCCTCGCCGCAAGCGGTAGCGCTGGCCCTTCACGCTCGCCCGTCATGGTCAGCGATGCCCGCATGATTCAGCCCAGGTATTCGACCTTGCCGTCGTCAAGATCGTAGCGCGCCGCCAGCACCTTGACCTTGCCGGACTTCACAAGGCTCGCGACGATGGAGCTCGCGCTCGCCACGTGCTTGGCCGTCCGCCGCGCGCTTTCGCGCACGGTGTTGTCGACGAAATCCCCTGGCTTGCTGCTCATGGCGGTGGCGACGGGGACGATCAACTGGATCATGGAGCCGATAGATCCTGGGAACGTCGCGCCCTTGGCAACGACATCGCAAGCTGCAGCGATGGCGCCACAGCGCTTGTGGCCGAGCACAATCACCAGCGGTGACCCGAGATGCTCGACACTGTACTCGATCGTACCCATGGTCGCCGTGTCCACGAGATTGCCGGCATTGCGGGCAACGAACAACTCGCCGAGACCCAGGCCGCCAAACAGCAGCTCCGGCGGCACGCGGCTGTCGGAGCAGCCAACGATCGTCGCCCAGGGTGCCTGGGCCGCGGAAACCTCGGCGCGGCGGTCGGCCAGCCCCGCCACGCAGGCTTGCGGATTGGTGACGTAGCGCGTGTTGCCCTCCTTGAGAGCGGCGAGGGCCTGATCGGGGGTGAGCAGGGTCCTCTTGGGCTCCTGGGCGGAGGCAGGGCGCAATCCAAT
This sequence comes from Hyphomicrobiaceae bacterium, assembly GCA_050248715.1. Classification (GTDB taxonomy): domain Bacteria; phylum Pseudomonadota; class Alphaproteobacteria; order Rhizobiales; family Hyphomicrobiaceae; genus AWTP1-13. The sequence continues at coordinate 24,655 of JBFWRV010000022.1, forward strand.
GCCGAGGGTCGCTATGGTCATGCCGAAGCCGGCCAGCGCGAGCATCCCACGCCGATCGAGCTCAGGCTTCCCCTGCCGGTTGCACATGACTGCCTCCCTTGCGCCAATCCACACCCATCTCGACACCCCACCGGAGCAAGCCGGCGTTCATATGTCGGCACGATGCCCACCGGAATGCAACTCAACCTTGGCGGTGTGGTGGCGTGATATCCGCCGTGTCGGCCTTCACCCGTGCGCCCCGACACCGCTTGCCAGGCGCCGACTCGCGGGATCGATGACGATGGTTCGAGCGTGCCAGGCAGCAATCTCAGGATTGTGTGCGACGCTGATCAGTGTCGCATCGGGCAGCCGCTCTGCGAGGAGATCGTACATGCGCCGCTCGTTCTGCGGGTCGAGCGCCGACGTCGCCTCGTCGAGGAAAAGCCAGTCGGGGCGATACAGCAGAACACGTGCGAAGGCGAGCCGCTGCTGCTCCCCGCCCGAAAGAACGAGTGCCCAATTGGCGGCCTCGTCGAGACGAGGGATGAGATGTCCCATGGCACAAGCCTCGAGCACCTCTCGGCATGCCGCGTCGCTGTATGGCTCGGCTGCTGTGGGAAAGCTGAGCGCTTCTCGCAGTGTGCCGATAGGGAGGTACGGCTTCTGGGGCAGGAACATCACACGGGCGTCCTGCGGTAGGGCGATGCGCCCGCGACCGAACGGCCACAACCCTGCGAGAACCCGGAAAAGTGTCGACTTGCCACTTCCTGAGGAACCCTGCAGCGCCAGCCTATCGCCCCGGCGAACTTCCAGATCGACCCCCTCAAGCAATTTCACACCGCTCGGCAGATGCACGTCCACGTCGCTGAGAGTCAGGGTCTGCGGTTGCGGCGTGCCGATCTCGAATGCCACCGCAGCCGCCTCCTTTTTGGCCGCGACCATGGCATCGCTGAAACCGGTGAGCCGGTCGACCACAGCCTTCCACTCTGCCAGCTGCGCATAGGAGTCCACGAACCAGGAGAGTGCCGTGTGCACCTGGTTGAAAGCGTCGAGCACCTGCTGCAGCACGCCGAAGGCGATTCGCCCGGCAAACCACTGCGGCGCCGCCAGGATCAACGGAAACACTATTGCCGCCTGCTTGTAGAAGCTCACGACCCAGGTGAGGCGCTTGGTATATTTCATGTTGGCCCACCAGATGCCGTAGATCCGGCCGAAAGCGCCTTTCAGGCCACGCTCCTCGTCCCGCTCACCGCGATAGAGCGCGATGCTCTCGGCGTTCTCGCGGATGCGGATCATGCGATAGCGGAAGTCGGCATTGTAGCGCTCGAGCTGGAAATTCACCCACACCAGCGGCTTGCCGATGAGATAGGTGGCAATCGATCCAATGAGCGCATAGGCGATCGCCGCCCACATCAGGAACCCCGGCACCTCGATGCCACCGAAGATCGGCAGGACGAACGCGCTCGACAGATTCCAGAGCACGACGGCGAACGTGATGAGTGTCATCACCTGAAGAATCAGCTCGAGCGTCAGGCTGAGCGTCTGCCTGGTGAAGTTGTGGCAATCCTGCTCCATGCGCTGCTCGGGATTGTCGGCTTCGCGACGGTTGAGCTCCATGTGATAGTAGGTGCGGTCGGCGAGCCAGTCGCGGAAGTAGACCTCGCTCAGCCAGCGGCGCCAGCGAATGGTGAGGAGCTGCGTCAGCCAGACCCGATACACGGCAGCGACGATGAACAGAAAGGCAAGCACCACAAACGTGCCGAGCTCCTGCCAAAAGACCTCGACGTTTTTCTCCTGCAGCGCGTTGTAGAACGTCGCGTACCAAGCGTTGATGAGCTTCGATAGATAGACGATGAAGATGCTGAGCGCGATGATCAGCGCCAGCACGCAACGGGCAACCCACGCCTCCCTGACCGTAAAGGCGAGATTGGCCAAACGGATGGTGCTGTAATCTTGCGAGAACCAATAGGGACGCGACAGAACCCAGAGCTTGGCGAGGAAGCCGTGAGCGTTCGATACCCCGGTGAGAAATCTATCGATCATGGAGAATGTCCGATCTGCTGGAACACGCGGCGGGTGCACGACCGGGCACACCTTGGTCATCTGCTAGTCTGAAACGTCCACGGCTTCCAGCGGCGCATACCGATCAGCCAGCGCCCGCATGCGAGGAACGCATCCGCCAGATGCCGCCGCTGCTGCTCTCCAATACCCGAATGGATGCCTGCAGCTTGCAGGAACCACATGTGAGGTCAGGGTTACCACCGATGGCGCCATTCCCGGTTTTAGCCGACCAGTGACAGCTTCTTAGCTTTGATCCCAAGTGATCGCATGGGATCAGCAGCGGTTGCTGCAAGATTGCAGAACGCCGAGGAATTGAGCATGGGCGCGGCCCGGACGTTGAATGGGAGAGCGTGAGGATGCGCAGCTGGCTGTTGGGCGCGATGTTTGCCGCTGTTGCCGGAATGCAGGTACCCCTGCCAACGGCACTCGCCGATCCCGTATCGAAACCCGCCGAGATTGCCATCCGCGATGTGCTCGCCGAGTGGACCCTTGCCTTCAACGCCGGCGACACCGGAGCTGTGTGCAACTTGTTCGCATCTGATCTGCGTTACGACTACCGCGGCTTCCCCGAGCGTGGCTTCGAAGAGATGTGCACCCAGCTGCGGGCGTCCCTCACCGACCCCAACCGGAAGTTTTCCTATGACCTGGCGATCAAGGAGATCATGGTTACCGGCGATACGGCCATCGTCCGGCTGGTTTGGACCCTTAGCGCGAAGCGCCCGGGGCAGGTCGCCGGCACCTCCAGCTATGAGCCCGGCCTCGACGTCTTCCGTCGCCAGCCGGACGGCTCCTGGAAGATCGTGCGCTACATCGCCTACGAGGAGTAATTGCATGCGACGGTGCCCGCCGCCGCCATGCCTTGCCGGCGGGCACGCACTCTACCATCGGCTGTGCATGTCCGCCGACACACCAGTCACGCCAGCAAATCGTTGAACTCAGGATTTTTGGTCATAAAGGCCCGGATGAAGGAGCAGCGCACCACGACCTTCAGTCCTTGCCGCCGCACATCTTCCAGCACGCCCCGCGCCAATGCGGTACCAACTCCGCGGCCGCCAAGTTCCTGCGGCACCTCGGTATGGACGATGGTGACGACGCCCGGCACCTGCGTGTAGACGGCCACGGCCAGATGGCCGTCGACCTCCAACTCATAGCGATTGCGGGCGGAGTTGTTGCGGACCTCGGAGGCAGCTGTCATTGCAATCCTCGAGCGTGGGGGTACCGGCCAGAGTGGCGGCGTGTACGCGCCGATTCAAGTGCCCCCGACGCAAGGCCGCCATGCCGGCGAGCCGGCATCTCACGTTAGCGCCTCTGGCGGTGTCCGCCGTCGCTCCACGACGCACACCAGCAGGAACCCCTACAGCACCGCCACGCCCATCTTTGCCATCAACGGGACTCGCTCGCCAGATTTCAGGGCTTTTTCCGGATTGGAGGCGGTGCCGTCGAGGCCGCGCTTCTTCACGCCCTGCACGATCGCCGCGAGACGGAAGAACGAGAAGGCGAGGCAGTATTTCCACGACGGGATGCCGGGGATGCCCATCCGTTCGCAGTATTTGGCGACGTACTGCTCCTCCGTGGGGATGCCGAGCGCGTTGCGGTCGACATCGGCGAGGCCGCGCATGGTCTCGTGGTTGGGGAAGCGCCACTGCATGCATTGGTAGGCAAGGTCCGAGAAGGGATGGCCGATCGTGGAGAGCTCCCAGTCGATGACGGCCAGCAGTCGCGAGCCGTCAGGCTTGAAGATCATGTTGTCGATCCGATAGTCTCCGTGCACGAGCGAGGAACGGCCATCGTCGGGCGGCTCGTTCTCCTCCAGCCACTTGATCAGCGTCTCCATGTCCTCAAGATGCTCGGTCTCCGACGCACGGTATTGCTTGGTCCAGCGGTCGCGCTGGCGGGTGAAATAGCTTCCCGCTCGGCCGAAGTCTGCGAGGCCCACCTTGACCGGATCGACCAGATGCAGCGCCGCAAGCGCCCGGTTCTGCTCATCATAGAGCTTGGTGCGCTGTGCTTTCTCCAACTCCGGCAGGGACGGATCCCAGAAGACCGTTCCGTTGACAAACTCCATCAGGAAGAATGCCGTGCCGACGACGCTGTCGTCCTCGCACAGGATCAGCATGCGCGGCACCGGTACGTCCGTGTCCTGCAGCGCCTTCATGACGCGGTGTTCTCGGTCGACCTGATGCGCGCTCTTGAGCAGATTGCCGGGCGGTTTCTTGCGCAGCACATAGCGGCCACTCGGGCTCGCCAGCAGGAACGTCGGGTTGGACTGCCCGGTCGGCGTCTTCTCCGCGGTGATCGGCCCTTTGAAACCCGGCAGCTTCGACTCCAGATAGCGCGCCAGCGAGACGGTATCGAGCCGCGCAGCCTCATGTGCAAACGACGTCATTGGATACTCCCGCCGAGTGGGGTGTAGGGTACAAAAGCGAAGCGCATTGCACCGATTTCGCGGCCGACGGGCGCAACACGGCTTCGCCTCTTGCGCCCTACCGGTGGCGCACCAACCTCCGGCATCCTCGGCACCTAGATCTTCTGGTTCGTATAGCGCCTGAGCTCGGCGCGCGCCACCTGGCGGCGGTGCACCGCATCGGGGCCGTCCGCCAGCCGGAGCGTGCGCAGGTGCGTCCACATGTGCGCAAGCGGCGTGTCCTGGGTGATGCCCATGGCGCCATGCATCTGCACGGCCTCGTCGGTGATCTCGAGCGCAATTCGAGGCGCGATCACCTTGATCTGGGAAATCCAGGGTGAGGCCTCGCGATGGCCCACCGTATCCATCATGTAGGCGGCCTTCAGGCACAGCAGGCGCGCCATCTCGATCTTCATGCGGCACTCGGCGATGATGTCGTAGTTGGCGCCGAGCTGGGCCAGCTGCTTACCAAAGGCCTCGCGCGACAGTGACCGCTTGCACAGCAGCTCGAGTGCCCGCTCCGACTGCCCGATCGCCCGCATGCAGTGATGGATCCGGCCCGGCCCCAGCCGGCCCTGCGACACCTCGAAACCACGGCCGCGGCCCAGGATCAGGTTCTCCTTGGGCACGCGCACATTCTCGAAGCGGATGTGCATGTGGCCGTGCGGGGCGTCGTCGTCACCGTAGACTTTCATGCCGCGAAGAATTTCCACACCTTTGGTGTCGGCGGGCACGAAAATCTGCGAGTGGCGCTTGTGCTTACTCGGGTCCTGCGGATCGGTGCAGACCATGACGATGTAGATCTTGCAGCGCGGATCGCCGGCACCGGAGGCGAACCACTTCTCGCCGTTCAGCACCCATTCGTCACCTTCAAGCTTCGCGTCGAGCGCCAGGTTGGTCGCGTCCGAGGAGGCGACATTCGGCTCCGTCATGATGTAGGCAGAGCGGATTTTGCCCTCGAGCAGAGGCTTCAGCCACTTCTCCTTGTGCTCGGCGGTGCCGTAGCGCTCGATCACCTCCATGTTGCCGGTGTCGGGGGCAGAGCAGTTGAAGGTCTCGGGCGCCAGCCGAGACCAGCCCATCTCCTCGGCCAGGTAGGCGTATTCCACAGTCGTGAGGCCGTAACCCTTGTCGGACTTGGTAAGCCAGAAGTTCCACAGGCCGCGCTCCTTGGCCTTGGCCTTCAGGCCCTCGCGAATCTCCTCCTGCCGCTTGGTGTAGGTCCAACGGTCGCCCTTGCCGACCTCCGCCTCGTACTCGTGCTCCAGCGGCATGATCTCCTCGCGCACCATCGCGCGGACCTTCTCCACCAGCGGCTTCACCTTGGGGGTCATGCCGAGATCCATAGGGTTCCTCCGTTTTGCGCCCGTCGCTCTCGCGCGATTGAAGCATGCCCACAGGCTGGAGAGAAGCCATTGGCGCAAGCCGGACCGTCACGCCTGGCAAAGCGATGCGCAGAGCCGGCATTCAGCCCCACTCACCGGCCCGCTTCCCGCGGCTGAACTCCTGCCGGCGCGCTGTGCGCCGGCAGGACTGACGCCTGTCCGGATGGCGCACAAGTGCCGCAGGAATGGGCCCATGCAGAGCTTGATGCCCCATCGGGCATGCGTTACCAAGTCCGCGAAGCGAGCCAACACTTGCAAGCGAGGGAGACCAATGGCCATCGACCCTTCAGGCGGCCATCCCGCCATGGACTACCCGGAGCACCTGCGCACCTACTCCGGGTTCGTGAAAGGAACGGTCGTCATGGTCGTTCTCGTCGTCTTGACCCTGCTCTTCCTGCTGACATTGGTCCCATAGGCTGCGGGGCGCTGGTATTTGCCGACGCGGCGTCTGTCGACCGCAACAAGCTCCGGGAACCACCCATGGTGACAATTGCCGTTACGGCCGAGCGGGATGACGAGCCGCGCGTGGCCGTGTCGCCGGAGACCGTCAAGAAGCTCAAGGGGCTGGGCGTGTCGGTCAAGGTGCAGCAGGGGGCGGGCGCCAAGTCACGCTTTGCCGACGAGCTGCTGCGGGCGCAGGGCGCCGAGATCGCGCCGTCCGCCGGCGAGACACTGGCCGGCGCGGATATTCTCCTCAAGGTGCGCAGGCCGACGCCCGAGGAGGTAAAAGCCCTGAAGCCTGGCGCCATCGTCGCCGCCATGCTGGCGCCCTACGACGACCGCGCGGGCCTCGAATCGCTGGCGGGCACTGGCGCCGTCCTGATGGCGATGGAGTTCATGCCGCGCATCAGCCGGGCGCAGTCCATGGACGTGCTGTCGAGCCAGGCAAATCTCGCCGGCTACAAGGCCGTGATCGATGCAGCCGCCATGTTCGGCCAGGCACTGCCGATGATGATGACGGCGGCCGGCACGGTCCCCGCGGCCAAGACGTTCATCATGGGTGTCGGTGTCGCCGGGCTGCAGGCGATCGCCACCGCGCGACGGCTCGGAGCCATCGTCTCGGCAACGGACGTGCGCCCGGCGACCAAGGAGCAGGTGGCATCCCTCGGCGCCAAGTTCATCGCGGTGGAGGACGAGGAATTCAAGCAGGCCCAGACCGCTGCGGGTTACGCCAAGCCGATGTCGGCCGAATACCAGAAGAAGCAAGCCGAGCTGATTGCGAGTCACATCAAGGGGCAGGACATCGTCATCACCACCGCGCTGATCCCCGGCCGCCCCGCACCGCGCCTCGTCACGGCTGCGATGGTTGAGAGCATGAAGCCGGGTTCCGTCATTGTCGATCTGGCCGCCGAGCGAGGCGGCAACTGCGAGGTGACGCAGCCTGGCAAGGTCGCGCAGCACAAGGGCGTGACGATTGCCGGCCCGCTCAACCTGGCGGGCGAGGTGCCGGTCAACGCTTCGAGCCTTTACGCCAAGAACCTCCTCGCCTTCCTTGAGACCATGCTCGACAAGAAGGACAAGTCGCTCAAGGTGAACTGGGACGACGAGCTCATAAAGGGCACGCTGGTGGCCAAGGACGGCCGCATCGTGCACCCGAGCCTGCAGCCGCAGGGAGCGTGAGATGATGGAAACGATCGCTACAAGCATCGCGCGGTTCCCCTCCCTCATGTGGGGAGGGGTTGGGGATGGGGGGTGGCGCCATCGCGCGCGGCCTCACCCTGCAAGAAGGGGGGAATCCGGTCGGCGTGCGTGGTCCGCGGCATCTGTCGCTGCTGTCGTCGGCTGGCTCATCCCGGGCACAGCTCTCGCGGCGGGCGGCGGAGACGTCAGCCCGTTCGTCCATCAGTTCACGACCTTCGTCATCGCCATCTTCGTCGGCTACTACGTGGTGTGGAGCGTCACGCCGGCCCTGCACACCCCGCTCATGTCGGTAACCAACGCCATCTCCTCTGTCATCGTGGTCGGAGCGCTGCTGGCGGTCGGCGTGACCCTGGTTGCGGCCGGCAGCGGGCTTGCCAAGTTCTTCGGCTTCCTCGCGCTGATCATGGCATCGGTCAACATCTTCGGCGGCTTCCTTGTCACCCAGCGCATGCTCGGCATGTACAAGAAACGGGAGCCGAAGAAGTGAGATCTCGAAGGGGGCAGACCCCTGACGCGATCGGTCGATTTTCAACTCAAACGCCGAGGTCAGGGGTCTGACCCCTTGTAGCCCATGTCCCCAAACGTCGTAGCCCTGCTCTACCTCGCCGCAGGTGTGCTGTTCATTCTGGCGCTGCGCGGATTGTCGAGTCCGGAGACCTCTCGCCGCGGCAACTTGTTCGGAATGCTCGGCATGACGATCGCCGTGCTGACCACGCTCGGCCAGATCGGCGCACCTGACTCGGTGCTCACGTGGGTGCTGATCATCGCCGGCCTCGGCATCGGCGGCGGCATCGGCGCCTACATCGCCCGCAGCATTCCCATGACGTCGATGCCGGAACTCGTGGCCGCGTTCCACTCGCTGGTGGGCCTCGCTGCTGTTTTCGTCGCCGCGGGCGCGCTCTACGCTCCGGAAGCCTTCGGCATCGGCCACCCCGGAAGCATTGCCGGCGCCAGCTTGCTCGAGATGTCGCTCGGCGTCGCCATCGGCGCCGTCACCTTCACCGGCTCGGTGATCGCCTTCGCCAAGCTGTCCGGCCGCATGTCGGGCAAGCCGATCATCCTGCCGATGCGGCACGTGATCAACATCGCCCTGGCGGCGCTGCTGGTGCTGCTGGTCTATTGGTTCTGCCAGTCGGGCGGCTCCGCGCTGTTGTTCTGGGCCATCACGCTCGTGGCGCTCCTGTTCGGCATTCTTATCATCATTCCGATCGGTGGCGCCGACATGCCGGTCGTCATCTCCATGCTCAACTCCTATTCGGGTTGGGCGGCGGCGGGCATCGGCTTCACGCTCGGCAACATCGCCCTGATCGTGACGGGGGCCCTGGTCGGCTCCTCGGGTGCGATCCTGTCCTACATCATGTGCAAGGGCATGAACCGCTCGTTCGTCTCCGTCATCCTCGGCGGTTTCGGCGGCGAAACGGCGGGACCGGCCGGCGGCGCCGAACAGAAGCCTGTGAAGCTCGGCTCTGCCGAGGATGCGGCCTTCCTCATGAAGAACTCCGGCAAGGTCATCATCGTGCCGGGCTACGGGATGGCGGTCGCCCAGGCCCAGCATGCGTTGCGCGAGATGGCCGACAATCTCAAGAAGGCCGGCGTGGAGGTGAAATACGCCATCCATCCGGTCGCCGGCCGAATGCCGGGACACATGAACGTGCTGCTGGCAGAGGCGAACGTGCCCTACGACGAGGTGTTCGAGCTGGAGGACATCAACAACGAGTTCTCCCAGGCCGACGTCGCCTATGTCATCGGCGCCAACGACGTGACCAACCCGGCGGCCGAGGAGGACAAGTCCTCGCCGATCTACGGCATGCCGGTGCTGCAGGTGTGGAAGGCGGGCACGGTGATGTTCAACAAGCGCTCGCTCGCGTCGGGCTATGCCGGCATCGACAATCCGCTGTTCTACCGCGACAACACCATGATGCTCCTAGGCGACGCCAAGAAGATGACCGAGGAGATCGGCAAGGCCATGGGGCACTGAGCCCCAGCGGTCGCACTATAACCTGCCCAGTCGATTGATGGCCTCGCGCTCATCGGGCCAGAACACGTCGAAAGACAACCTTTGCTGCTCGGCAGCGCGTTGAAATGCAGCAAAGTCCGCCTTTGCTTTCGCGGTGTTGCCGGCGTCCATGTGGATCCATGCCCGCCTGAGCGGAACGGGAGAATAGCTGCTGCGCTGCAGGGCCTGCTCGCAGTATTCCAGCGCCTTCGCATAGTTGCCGCGTCGGCGCCAGAGGTCGGCCATGTGCTGCAGAGTCCAAGCCGGATACTCGCTCCAGGTCGCACGGTCGGCCAACTTGATCGCGGCGAGGTGGTTCTTCTCTGCCAGCTCGTATTGGCCGACTATACCTCGCAAATAGCCTCGCAAGCTCCAAGCATTCCCGAATTGCGAATTGAGCTCGATGCTACGGGAAAAATCTTCGATACCGAGGTTGCTGTCTCCAAGTGCGCCCCTTATGGCTCCACGGCGGTAGTAGGCGCTCGCAAGCTGAGCCGGAGCAAGGTTTCCCGATTCGATTGCTGACGAATAGAGCCTGAGCGCTTCGCGACTATTGCGCGCCGCTTCGGCTTCCTGCGCCTTCCTGAGGAACTCGACGCCCCCTTGCGCCCAGGCGGCATCGGTCAAGGTCACAGCGGAAATTGCGAGAGTGGCGACAACTGCACCGATCCAACTCAAACGAAGCATGTCGCCCCGTGCAATCTTCTTGCAGAGATCTGCAGACGGAAGAACCTACCCTGCACGAGGCACTGCTGCAATCCTCCCTTCGGACAACGTCAGAACGCGCACCCCAGGTCGTCTCAAGCGCGAGTTTCTGGAGGACTGCAGAGGACACGCTGCAAGGCCTACCCAACCGTCAGCCCGCGCGTGACGAGGCGGCTCATGCGCTTGGCGAATGCGGCCGGGTCGGTGGGTACCTCGCCTTCCAGAATCTGGGCGATATCGAACAGCAGCTCGGACAGGTCGGTCACGTCGCCGTCGCGGCCTCCGAGCTTGGCATCCGAGATTGCCTTGACCATGGCGTGGCGCGTGTTGATCTCCAGGATCGGCTTGGCGCCAACGCCGCGGCTCTGGCGCGACAGCAGCCGCTCGAGCTCCCGGTCCGGGCCTGAGCCGCCGGCCACCAGGCAGGCAGCACTGTCGGTGAGGCGCTGGGAGACGCGCACATCGGACACGCGCTCGCCGAGCGTGGACTTCACCACCGCCACAATGACTGCGTCGTCGACCCCGGCTGGTTTCGTCTCGGGCTCGGAAGGCGGCGTTTCCAGCAGCGGCACGAGACCGAAGTCAACGTCACCCTGGCTCAGCGACTTCAATGGCTTGCCGTCGAAGCCCGGAGACATCGAGGTCCAGAACGCGTCGACGGGGTCGGCCAACAGCAGCACCTCCACGCCGCGGGCGCGCGCGGCCTCCAGATAGGGACTCGACTTGAGCCGGTCGGTGCTTTCCCCGACGAGGTAGTAGATGGTCGTTTGATTGGGCCTGAGGTCGGCCACATACTCCTTGAGCGAACGCAGCCCGCCCTCTTTCGTCGTGGTGAAACGGGCCAATGCTAGCAGCTGGTCGCGCCGCTCCGGGTCCTCGTAGATGCCCTCCTTGAGCACCGCCCCGAAGGCCTCCCACACCTTGGCGTAGACTGCAGGATCCTTGGTGGCCAATGCTTCCAGCTCGCTCAGAACGCGCCCCGTTACGGCCTTGCGAATCTGCGCCACCTGCGGGTTGTTCTGCAGCATCTCGCGCGAGAGGTTAAGCGGCAAATCCTCGCTGTCGATCACGCCGCGCAGGAAGCGCAGGTAGGCCGGCAGCAGATCGGCATCGTCGCTGATGTAGACGCGGCGCACGTAGAGCTTGGTGCGCCCCTTGCGCTCCTGATCGAACAGGTCGAACGGCCGGCTGGAAGGAACGAACAGCAGCACCGCGTAGGACTGGCGGCCCTCGGCCTTGTAGTGCAGCGTCATGGCGGGCTCGTCGAACGCGACGGCTATGCTGCGATAGGCGTTGGTATAGTCCTCGGGCTTCAGCTCGGATTTCGAGCGCTGCCAGATGGCGCTGGCTGCGTTGATCTGGCGGGGCTCGCCCTTGCCCTCGACCAGCTCGATCGGGAATTGGATATGATCCGAGTAGGAGCGGACCACCCGCTCGATCTCGCGTGGCTCCAGGTAGCGCTTCGCGTCCGCCTTGAGATGGAGCACCACGGCTGTACCGCGCGGCAACCGCTCCGCCTCTTCCTGGCTCGCGGGCGCGACCTCGAACCCGGCGCCGCCCGTCGATCGCCACACCCATGCCTCACCCGCACCGGCCCGGCGGCTTGTGACCTCGATGCGGTCGGCGACCATGAAAGCAGAGTAGAAACCGACGCCGAACTGGCCGATCAGGCCATTGCCGTCCTTGGCCTCGGTCAATCGGGTCATGAACGCGCGCGTGCCGGAACGGGCGATCGTGCCGAGGTTGTCGATCAGCTCCTGGCGATCCATGCCGATGCCCGTGTCAGCGATCGTGAGCGTGCCGGCGGTAGCATCGGGAGTAACGCGAATTCTGAGCGGGGCGTCGCCGGTCATCAATTCCGGCTTGGCAATCGCCTCGTAGCGCAGCTTGTCGCAGGCATCCGAGCCGTTCGATATCAGCTCGCGCAGGAAGATATCGCTCTCGGAATAGACCGAGTGCACCATGAGGTGCAGCAACTGGGCCACCTCGGCTTGGAAGGAATGCGTCTCGGCCGACTTTTCGGTCTTGTCCATGGTCCTGGCTCGCGGAAAGCAGGGTGCTCGGTCGACGGGTTCCGCGTGCGATGTAGTGCGAAGCGCGGACGGATCAATACTCTGGCCCTCAGATGCCCCGAGCCGCGAGCGAGATCAAGATGGCAGGCGACGCGTAGGTTGGGTCAAGCGAAGCGCAGACCCAACGACCCAGCCTTTGCCGCCTCTATCAGCCGCGCAGGTGACAGGCGACCCAGTGGCCATTCGTGCCCTGCTTGAGCTGAGGCTTTTCCTGGCTGCAGAGCGGCAGCTGGCGGATGGGGCAGCGCGTGTGGAAATGGCAGCCCGTGGGCGGCCGGATTGCGTTCGGCACATCCCCCTGCAACATGATTCGCTGACGCTTGACGCCCGGGTCGGGAATAGGCACGGCCGACAGCAGCGCCTCGGTGTAGGGGTGGAGCGGGTTCGTGTAGAGGTCGCGGGCACTGGCGATCTCGACCACGCGGCCGAGATACATCACTGCAACGCGCGTGCTGATGTGCTCCACCACGGACAGGTCGTGAGCGATGAAGAGGTATGTGAGGCTGAATTTCTCCTGCAGATCCTCCAGCAGGTTGATGACCTGCGCCTGGATGGACACGTCGAGTGCCGATACGGGCTCGTCGCACACGATGAGCTTCGGCTCCACGGCGAGCGCGCGAGCGATGCCGATGCGTTGGCGCTGCCCGCCGGAAAACTCGTGCGGATAGCGGCGCATGTGATCGGGCTGCAAGCCGACAGTCTCGAGCAGCTGGGCAACCCGATCCCTGAAGTCCTGCTTGCTCTTGCCCAGCTTGTGGATAACCAGGGCTTCGCTGATGATGGCACCAACCGTCATCCGCGGATTGAGCGACGCGAAGGGATCCTGGAAGATGATCTGCATGTCCCGGCACAGGGACCTGAGCTCGCTCCGGCCGAGCGCCATGACATCACGGCCTTCGAACCAGATTTCGCCCGAGGTCGGCTCGATCAGCCTCAGAATGCAGCGCCCCGTCGTCGACTTGCCGCAGCCCGACTCGCCCACCAATCCCAGCGTCTCGCCGGTGGCGATCTCGAAGCTGACGTGATCGACGGCGTGAACCTTGTCGACCTCGCGTGCGAACACCCCGCCTGTAACGGCAAAGTTCTTGACGAGCTCCTTGACGCGCAGGAGGGGCTCCGTCGTCGCACGAACTTCTTCCCTGGTATCGACCTGGGCCATCAGAGCACGCATGCCACCTTGTGCCCCGCCTCGATCTCGCGCAGGGGCGGAACGGCTTGCCGGCAGACATCCATCGCAAATTTGCAGCGCGCCGCGAAGCGGCAGCCGGGAGGAGGATTGAGCAGGCTCGGTACGACGCCGCCGATCGCCTCCAGCCGGGTCTTGCGGGTCGCCGACGTGTCGATACGCGGGATCGAGCGGATCAAGCCCTGCGTGTAGGGGTGACGGGGATTGCCGAACAGCTGCTTGACGGACGCCTCCTCGATCACTTTGCCGGCATACATCACCACCACGCGCTGCGTCGTCTCGGCCACCACGCCCATGGCGTGGGTGATCAGCATGATGGCCATGCCGAGGCGCGACTTGAGATCGGCCAGCAGTTCCAGAATCTGCGCCTGGATGGTGACGTCCAGGGCGGTGGTCGGCTCGTCGGCGATCAGCAGCTTGGGATTGCACGAGAGCGCCATGGCGATCATCACGCGCTGGCGCATGCCGCCCGAGAACTGGTGCGGATAGTCGTGCACGCGCCGCCTGGGGTTGGGGATCTGAACGAGCCCCAGCATGTCCACCGTACGCTCCAGGGCCGCCCGGCGCCCGAGCCCTTCATGGCGCCGCACCACCTCCGCGATCTGCTCGCCCACCGTGAAAACCGGATTGAGCGAGGTCATCGGCTCCTGGAAGATGATGGCGATCTCCTTGCTGCGGATGTCGTTCATCTCCTGCGGCTCCAGGGGGACGAGATCGCGGCCCTGCCACAGGATTTGTCCCGCAACGATGCGCCCTGGCGGCATGGCGATCAGCTTCAGCACCGACAGCGCCGTGACGGTCTTGCCGCAGCCGGACTCGCCGACGACGCCCAGCGTCTCCCCGCGCGCGATCGTCAGGTCCACCCCGTCGACCGCCTGCACCATGCCGTCGTCGGTCGCGAAATGCGTCTTGAGGCCGCGAATTTCGAGCAGGGCCTCGCCCATTACAACACCCTGCGGGGGTCGAGGGCATCGCGCAGGCCATCGCCGATGAAGTTGATGGTCAGCACGGTGAGAAAGATGGCCGCTCCGGGGAATAGCGCCCAATGCGGTGCGATGTCGAGGTAGTCCTTGGCATCGAACAGAAGGCGACCCCAGGTCGGAATGTCCGGCGGAAAGCCGAGGCCCAAAAACGACAGGGTCGACTCGGCGATGATGGCGGCGGCGACGTCGATGGTGCCGGCGACGATAACGGGGCCAAGCGCATTGGGCAGAATGTGCCGCACGACCTGACGCGTCTTGCTGGCGCCGAGCGCCCGTGCCGCCTCGACGAATTCCCGCTCGCGCAAGGAAAGGAACTGCGCGCGCACGAGTCTCGCAACCGGCATCCAGCGCAGGCCGCCGATGACGACGACGATCAGGATGAAGACGCCACCCTCGGGCCCGAATATCGCCTTGAAGGAATTCTGGAACAGGTACATCACGAGCAGAAGCAGAGGAAGCTGCGGCAGCGAGAGGAAGAGGTCGGTCAACCACATGAGCGCCGAGCCGACGGCGCCCCGCGACATCCCCGCGACGGCACCGATGAGGGTGCCGACGCCGATGGCGACAAACATGGACGCGATCCCCACTGCCAGCGAAATCCGCCCGCCATAAAGCATGCGTGCCAGCAGATCCTGGCCAAGGTCGTCAGTTCCCAGCGGATGCGCCCACGTCGGCCCCTTCAGCCGGGATGTGAAGTCGATCTCGTTGATGGGCACGCCCCAGAATGTCGGCCCCAGCAAGATGGCCAGCACCATCGCGCTCAGGATTACACCGCTCGCCAGGGCCAGGCGGTGGCGGCGGAACCGGCGCCATGCATCCAGCCCCGGCGAGAAGCCTCGGGCTCCGGCTTGCGTGGCGGTGCCGAGCTCAGGTGTAGCTTCAGCTGTAGCTAATGCGCGGGTCGAGCCAGCCATAGAGGATATCGGCGATGAGGTTGAAGAGAACGACCAGGCAGGCGAACACGAACGTCACGGCCATCACGACGGGGGTGTCGTTGGCCAGGATCGAGCTGATCAGCAGCGAGCCGATGCCAGGAATGCGGAAGATCTGCTCGGTGACGATGGCGCCGCCGAAGATCGCAGGCATCTGCAGCATGACCAGAGTAACGACCGGGATCAGGGCATTGCGCACGACGTGCTTGACGATCACCACACGCTCGCCGAGCCCCTTGGCGCGGGCGGTCGTGACATAGTCGAGGCGGATCACGTCGAGCACGGCAGAGCGCACATAGCGCGTCATGGATGCGGCGACGGCGAGTCCGAATACCGAGATGGGCATGATCGACTGCCTGAACTGCTCCCAGTACCACCGCCATCCGACAGCGCTGAGATCTGCTCGGTAAACGAAGGGCAGCCAGTCCAGATAGATGCTGAAAATCAGAATAAAGAGCAATCCTGTGAAGAATGTCGGCAGCGAGAAGCCGATCAGCGCCAGCGTGCTGGCGATCTGGTCGAAGATCGAGTAGGGCCGCGTCGCCGCGAATATCCCCACGGGGATGGCGATCAGGATCGCCAGGATCTGCGCCGTACCGATGATGAACAACGTGGTTGGAAGGCGCTGCAGGATCAGCTTGTCGACGTCCATGCGACTGACGAACGAGAACCCCCAGTCGCCGTGCGCCATGGCCGTGATCCAGCGCACGTAGCGCACAGGCACCGGATCATCGAGCCCAAACTTCTCACGCAGCGAGGCGCGCACCTCGGGCGGCACAGCCGGATTGGTGGCGAGCTCCTCGAACGGATCGCCAGGGGCCAGGGCCAACACCGTGAACAGCAGGACGCTGATGCCGAGCAGGCTCGGGATGACAATGAGAAGGCGCCTGAGAAGATAGCTTCCCATCACGCGCCTTCCATTTCGTGGTCGCCGTTACGCATGCGCAAGGGCTCACGCGTCGCGATACCAATCCTTCAGGTTCCAGAGGTCGTTGTCCCAACCGCTGAGCGAGGCTTTGAGCTTGCTGGAGATGGCAGCGACACGCGGCCGGTAGACCACCGGGATCACCGCGTAGTCGCCTACCGCCAGCTCGTTCATCTTGATGAAGTGTGCGGCCCGCTTCACTGGGTCCAGTTCGCCCTCGGCAGCGCGAAACGTTTTGTCGTACTCCTCGCTGCGATAGCGGGTGATGTTGCGACCCTGCCACTTGTTCTCCTTGGTGGCCACTTCCCAGGAGGTGAACTGGTTCATGAACACTTCGGGGTCGGGTTGCGTCATCGTCGTCGTGTACATTTGAATGTCGCAGTAGAACTTCGAGTAGGTGTCGGGATTGGCGACATCGGAGGAGAAGAACACCGAGGCCGTCACCGACTTCAGTTCCAGGTCGATCCCGGCCTTCTGGCAGGCCTGCTTGACGATTGCTTGATTCTTCTGGCGTGGCGTATTGATCGAGGTCTGGTACACGAACTTCAGCTTCTTGCCGTCCTTGGCCCTGACGCCGTCCGACCCCTTCTTCCAGCCGGCCGCTTCCAGGGTCTGATTGGCCTTGTCGACATTGAACTCCCATTTCGTCTTCTTCGAACGGAAGCGTTCCGGATTATTGAGGAAGTTGCCAGTGGCAACGCCAGTGCGCCCGTAGATGTGGTCCTCGACCGATTGGCGATCCACCAGCATGCCGAGCGCCTGCTTGACGGCGGGGTCGGATAAAAGCGGATGCTTGGTCTTGAGGCTCGAGCGCTCGCCGTCAACATCCGTCCAGGGATCGGTGCTGTTGAGCTGTATGTGCTCGATATTGCCGCCGGGCGTTATCACGGCCACGCCTTTGCCGCCCTTTTCCAGCCGCTGGAGAATCTCGTCCTCAACCTGCATGTTCCAGGCGTAGTCGTATTCGCCGGTCTGGATCACGGCACGCGCGGCCGAGATGGCATCGCCGCCGCCCTTCATCTCGATCGTGTCGAAATGCGGCCGGTTGGGCACATGGTAATCGGAATTGATCTCGCCCCTGACGATATCGCCGGGTTTGAAGTCGACGAACTTGTAAGGGCCGGTACCAACGGGCTTCAGATTGGCCGGCGCGTCGCGCGACTTGGCGCCGATGTAGTCGGCAAACAGATGCTTCGGGATCAGCATGCCGCGCGTTCCGACAAAGGCGTCCGCCCAGAACGGCGTCGGCTTGGCGAACCGCACCGTCACCGTAAAGTCGTCGACCTTTTCGACCTTGACGTCCTTGTAGCTGCCGATGGTAACGGCCGCCGTCGCCGGATCGGATGAGTACTGCCAGTTGAACACGACGTCGTCGGCGGTGAAGGGCTTGCCGTCGTGCCACTTCACGCCCTGCTTGAGCTTCCAAGTGACGGACCTGCCGTCCGCGGCAAGTCCGCCATTCTCGCGCCTCGGGACCTCTGCGGCGAGCATCGGCACAAGGTTGCCGTCCTCATCCCAACCGGCCAGCGGCTCGTAAAAGATGCGCGAGCCTTCCTGGTCCTTGGTGCCGACCGCAAAGTGGGGATTGAGCAGCGTCGCGCCTTGCCACCACAGCACCTTGAGCGCGCCCCCTCCGCCTCGCTTGGTCGGCTTGTATTGGAACTGGCCCTGCGCGCGCGCCACACCGCAGAAGTCCAGCATCTGTCCCGCCATTGGCGCTGTGAGACCGAGCGCTATCATCCTCTGCACGAAAGCCCGGCGGGATACATTGCCGTCCTTGACTTCGGTGATCAGGCTACGAAGTGCTTGCTCGTCCATGCCCGGTACTCCTTCAAACTTCGTCATGGCGCGGCCTCCACTCCTGCGACCCCGAAAATATGGTCTGACAACCAACAGAACAGGTTTGCACGATGCGGTCAACGCGAAGCCGGACGTGCCCAGCATCTGAGCGGCTGCGCTGCAACATTGGGCGACTGACCGGGAGAAAGCCTACCCTCCCCACCCTTCAGCGTGGTGGCCGCAAGAGGCATTGCTGGAGCTTCATGATGCCCCTCGCCCCGAACCTCTCTCCGCACGTGGGGAGGGCGGAACGCCTGCGGCTTCCCCCCATACCGTCGCCTCCGTCCAGCCGAGGGCCGCGAATTCGCCCGCCCGTAACGGAGCCTCGCCTGCCGAATAGAACTCATCCAGTTGCGGCGGCTTCACGCTCGTGGCCGACAGCATCGCATGGGCCTGACCGCGGTGGTGAATTTGGTGCTGGAACACGTGCAGCAGCAACCGGTCCCGTCGCTCGGTCTGGACCCGGGTATCGCGATTGATGCGCACGAAGCCCGCAAGCGACTCCTCGGTCAGAGCCTCGCAGACGGCGATCAGACGGCGGTCCACTGCGCCCTGTTCCCGCTGAAGGTCGGCAACAGTGGCGCACGGCTCCTGGTTGGCGAAAGCCCGGGGTCCGAGCCATCCGCCCTCCAGGCCATCGACGTAGAACCAGTCGATGATCAGGATGTGGTTGAGCGTGGCCTTGATGCTGGGGAAGAAACCGGTGCGCGAGGCCTCGAACTCATCCTGCGTCAACCCTGCGCAGGCCGTGAGCAGGCGATGGTTGGCCCAGGCATTGTTGCGGGCCATCGCCCGGTAGCTCGTGAGCAGAAGGTCTGACATGGGCCTCCTGTGCCAGGTATAATGTGGCGTACTCTGCGCGAGCATACACGGACTGGAAGTCGGGAACGATCGCCGCCAAACTTCTATCGGGCTTACTTCTATCGGGCCTATTGAGCTCTCCCTGGGCGGAGCCGCCGAGTGTTGCGCTCCTGTGCTACGTACCGCCTTGAGCTTTGCGGGATTGTCTCGATGTGGCTGGGGCTGCTGGTGCACCGCAGGCCGTGCACCCTGCCACTGGTATTCGCTCGAATGCTGCAGCGACCGCGATTGCGCACCGGCCGACCCCATGTTCGCCGTGACGACGGCAGCTATCTGGCGACCTCCCGTGGCATTTCGGCGGTCATCCCCTCCGACCACCGGCAGTGGCGAAACTCACCGGAGGGGCGCATCCACGTCTGCATCCGCAATCTCAAGTCCGGCAGCGAGCATCTCGTGTGCGCCTTTCGCGGCCCGGGCGCGTGAAGGACCGCGACGCACTTGGCCAACGCGAGCCGGGCGGTCTACGGTGCCGCTGCAGGAGGACCCACCCCATGCAGAACTCCCAGAAGATCTGGCAACTCGTCGACGCCCGCAGGGAGGCCTACGAGGCGCTCTCCGACCGCATCTGGGAGATGCCGGAGATCTGCTACACCGAGTACCGCTCCGTGGCCGAGCATCGGGCTATGCTGGCGGAGGAAGGCTTTCGCATCACCGAGAACCTCGCCGGCATCCCGACCGCGATCATGGGAGAGGCAGGCGAGGGCGGACCTGTGATCGCCATCCTCGGGGAATACGATGCCTTACCGGGGCTGTCCCAGGTCGCCGGCATCGCCGAGCCCCAGGAACTCACCCCCGGCGGCCATGGCCACGGCTGCGGCCATAACATGCTGGGCTCCGCGGCCCTGCTCGCCGCCACGGCCGTGAAGAACTATCTCGCGGCCGCCGGCATCAAGGGGCGCGTGCGCTACTACGGCTGCCCCGCCGAGGAGGGTGGCGCCGCCAAGGTCTTCATGGTGCGCGCCGGCCACTTCGAGGACGTCGATATTGCCATCACCTGGCACCCGGCCGCGATCAACCGCGTCGACGATGCCATGAGCCTCGCCAACACCCGTCTCGACTTCACGTTCAAGGGCCGGGCCTCGCACGCGGCCGCAGCGCCGCACCTCGGCCGCAGCGCGCTCGACGCCGTCGAGCTGATGAACGTCGGCGTCAACTACATGCGCGAGCACATGCCCTCCGACGCCCGCATCCACTACGCCATGATCGACGGCGGCGGCGTCGCGCCCAACGTGGTGCAGGCCTCGGCCAGGGTGCGCTATGCCGTGCGTGCCCGCGACCTGCCGGGCATGCGGGCCCTCGTGGAACGGGTGCGCAAGGTGGCGGCAGGCGCGGCCATGATGACGGAGACGCAGGTCGAGGCGAAGGTCGTGAGCGCGGTGTCAAATCTGCTGGGCAATACACCGCTTGAGCAATCGATGCAGCGGCAGATGGACCGACTGGGCGCCCCGCCCTTCGATGCGGCCGACCGCAAATACGCGGCCGAAATCCAGGCCACCCTGACATCCGAGGATATCGCCTCGGCCTATGCACGTGCCGGCATGGCCCCGCGCAAGCACACCCCCCTGTGCGACTTCGTCGTGCCCTTCGGCACGGTCGGGGCGCCGATGATGGGCTCGACCGACGTCGGCGACGTGAGCTGGGTAGTCCCGACCGCGCAGGCGCGGGTGGCGACGCACGCGATCGGGACACCCGGGCATTCCTGGCAGATCACCGCACAAGGCAAATCGGGGCAGGCCAAGAAGGGGATGGTGCACGCCGCCAAGGTGATGGCGGGCGTGGCAGTGGACGCCTTGGCCGACCCTGGGCTCGTCGCACGCGCGAAGGCCGATCACAAAGCGCGTACCGAGGCGACGCCCTACGACTGCCCGCTGCCGGCCGATGTCAAGCCGCCAATCCAGCTCAAGCCCGAGGCGGCCTGAGCGCCGACGCTTGTCGCCTCAGCGCTCCGGCAGCCGTTCGGTCGGCACGATCTCGATCGTCTCGAGCGCACCCTCGCGCAGGATGCCGATCAAGACGCGCTTGTCGATTCGGCTGCCGTCGAGAATGCGGGCGATGTCGTCGATGCCCGTCACCACGTCCCTGTCGAGACCGACGATGACGTCGCCGGTCCGCAGACCGCTGGCATGAGCGGGGCTGCCGGTCTGCACCTCGACCACACGCACGCCCGAGGCCTGGGTAAGCCCTGTCCTGACCTTCAGCCGCTGCGGCAGCGCCACCTGGTCGCCGGCGATGCCGAGCCGGGCCCGGCGGACGCGCCCGTGCTGGAGAATCTGTGTCAGCACGTGCTGGGCGGTGTTGGCCGCAACCGAGAAGCATATTCCCTGCGCCCCCAGAATGACCGCCGTGTTGACCCCGATGACCTCGCCGCGGGAATTCACGAGCGGTCCGCCGGAGTTACCCGGGTTGAGCGCCGCATCCGTCTGGATCACGTCGCCGATCAGGCGGCCGTTCTGTGCTCGCAGCGATCGGCCCACCGCGCTGACGATGCCGGCCGTCACGGTCGACTCGAAGCCCAGCGGGTTGCCGATGGCGATCGCGATCTGCCCCGGCTTGATCTTCTTGGAGTTCCCGAGTCGGGCAGCGGGCAGCCGATCGCTCGTCTCCGCCCGCAAGACGGCGATATCGGTGTCGGGGTCGCGTCCCAGTATACGCGCGGGCACGCGTCGGGCGTCGGTCAGTGCCAGCTCGATCGTGGTGGCACCCTCCACCACATGATTGTTGGTCAGTACGATGCCATCTGGCGACAGAATCGTGCCGGAGCCCGAGCCCTGCGCCATCCGCCCCTCTCGGGCGCCGCGCACCTGGACATGCACGACCGACGGCGACACGGACTCGACCACGCCGACGACCGTGCTCGAATAGGCGTCAAGCAGGTCCTCGTCCAGGCCACTACCAGTCCGATTGGAAACGAACGAGACGTTGCGATCTCTGCGCCACAATTGCATGCGGCATTCCTCCGGCCCGCGGTGCGAGCCCCAAGCTCCCTGGCGTCGATATATAGGACGTTGTTAACGCTACGGGGAGGGCCGCTGGACGCGCGGGCGACGTGATCAACTCGCTGATCCGTCCGCGGCCAGCGCACCAGCCGCGGGAAGCGAGTGCCGTCTCGCTCGCCGCAGCGCTGATCGAGAGAGGGACCGGGCGAACGGCCATTCGTCCCCGCAAGCCGGATTGGCAGCTCAGGCCAGCTTGCAGAGGGTGACCGCGCTCGATTTGTCGTGGTTGGGGGGCGCGTCCTCGAGGTTGAGAGACTTCACCACACCGTCCTCCACGATCATGGAGTAGCGCTTGGAACGCACACCGAGGCCGCGAGCGGTGAGGTCGATCTCGAGACCCAGCTTCTTGGCGAACTCAGCACTGCCGTCGGCCAGCATCTCGATCTTGCCGTCTGCCTTGGAGTCCCTGGCCCAGTTGGTCAGCACGAACACGTCATTCACGGCCGTGCAGGCGACCATGTCGAAACCCTTCTTCTTCAGCTCGTCGTGGTTCTGCACGAAGCCCGCCATATGCTGCTTGTGACAGGTCGGCGTATAGGCGCCCGGCACCGCGAACAGAGCGACCTTCTTGCCGGCGAACACATCGCCCGTCTTCATGGGCTTCGGCGTACCGTCCGACCCCATGGTCATGAACGTGGAATCCGGCAAACGGTCGCCGACCTTGATTGTCATTGTCGTGGTCCTTTCAATGGCGGGGCGTGAGGCTTCTGGCGCGCTTCCTCGCGACGCGGGAGCTGAACTTAGGCGCTTGTCTGCCGCAAGCCAAGCCATCACAGCCGCGAAGCGCTGCGCCCATAAAACTCAACAATCGAGTTGAGAGACCCTGCCGTCGCTGGCCCCATGGGTTTGTCGAGGAAGGATCGGTGATGGCCGTGATTGCCCTAAGGCAGCGTCCAAGTCGTCTCCGTCGCGCCCGCGCTGCTGACAAGAGTCAGCGTCAGAGTCTTTCCCTTGAGGTCCTGCGCGTTGCCCGTGCGGGAAAGGTCGGCCTCAAAGCGCACCACCGCCTCGTTGGCATCGGCCGTGAGGGATGCTTGCGTGCCGATGTCCGGCGCCCGCTTCAACATCGGCACGTAGAGGCTACCTGGTGCTTCCAGGAATGCATCGGCAGTCGAGCTGTCGCGCGGGAAGATCGCCTCGACGATGAGCCGCGGCGCCGGTCCATCCAGTTTGGCGGAGGTCGTCAGAACCCGCGGATCGAGCGAGCGGCGGCTGGCATCCGGCCGCGGTACTCGATCGAGCGCCGCCAGGAGCACTGGCGAAGGTTTCCCAGCCATGGTGCCCGGCGCCAGCGTCACCGACATCTTCGCCTCTGCAGGAATGCAGATGTCGCGGCAGATGCCGAGTTCCATAACGAGCGCGAGCTCGACAGGCTGCCCTGCGTCCTTCGGCACGACCTCGACCGGAAATACCACCGACGTCTTATATCCGACAGTCTCCGCGCCCGCCTCGTGCATGCGGTGCGGGGCGGGGTAGAGAACCCTGACGCTTGCGACGTTGGTGGAACCCGACCAGTCGAAGGCGGGTGGTACGCCCGCATCCCCCGGCATGCGCCAGTAGGTCTTCCACCCGTCCGCCAGAGTGAGCTCTACGCCGGCAAGGTAGGTCTTGGCCGACCTGGTCGCGGGCGCCCCGGCAACGAGGCGCGCACGCGCATTGCTGAGATCTATCCATGGCGAGCCTAGCTCGCTCTCGGCCGAGGCCAGGCCCGGCCCAACAACCGCAACGGCCAATGCTGCTGCCACCAGAGCACGCGCGGCAGGTCGGAATGTGCTCATGCTGTCCTCATCTGCGCTCCACACTTAGGTGGGTAGCGGGAAAACTCAACTCAAGTCTGCTCGATCGGCACGTTATCGTTGCTATCCAACCCCTTCCAGCCGCCTCGTTCCGGCGCTAGTCTTGTTGCATGCGGCCGACGAAAAAAGGC
Organism: Hyphomicrobiaceae bacterium; assembly: GCA_050248715.1. Lineage (GTDB taxonomy): Bacteria > Pseudomonadota > Alphaproteobacteria > Rhizobiales > Hyphomicrobiaceae > AWTP1-13. The sequence goes on from JBFWRV010000022.1 coordinate 48,547, forward strand.
AAACGGCGCGGCGACGGCTACCTCGAGGGGCAGCTGCTGATCGCCATGCCGATCATGACAGACAAGCGCTTTGCGCGATCGGTCATCTACATGTGTGCCCATTCCGCGGAAGGCGCCATGGGGCTGATCATCAACCAGCGCGCCGCCCACATCAGCTTCCGCGAGTTGCTCAAGCAGCTCGGCATCGGCTCGGGCAAGGGCGACGACATCCTGATCGACGTCGGCGATATGGATGTGCATGTGGGCGGCCCGGTGGAGACGGGGCGCGGCTTTGTCCTCCACAGCTCGGACTATCATGCGACCGACTCCACCCTGGCGATCGACGACGGCGTCTCTCTGACAGCTACGATCGACATCCTGAGGGCCATCGCCCTGGGTAAGGGACCCGACAAGGCCATCCTGGCGCTTGGGTACGCTGGATGGCGGGCAGGCCAGCTGGAGAGCGAGATCGCCGCCAACGGCTGGCTGCACTGCCCGGCAGACGCCGACCTGCTGTTCGACCGCAACCTCGAACTCAAGTACGAGCGCGCCATGTCCCGGCTCGGCATCGACCCATCGCACCTAGTCAGCGACGCCGGCCACGCTTGAGCCCTCCTGGTTCCGACGAGACAGGTCACATCGGGAGGCCGCGCCCTTCCGTGTGACGGCTGACCGCTAGTTGGCGTCTAATGTCCTGCAGCCGAGCATTTCCGGCCGGTGAGACGTCACTCGAGGCGGGTTGGGAGCCAAAGCACGAGTTCTGGAAACAAGCAGAGCAGGATCACATTAAAGCCCATTGCGGCGAGGAACGGGACGGCGCCGAGTGCGATTGTGCGGAGCGAAACGCCCCGTCCGATCCCCTGCAGCACGAAAAGGTTCATGCCTATGGGCGGATGAATGAGGCCAACCTCGGCCATGATGACCAGGACCACGCCGAACCAGATCGGATCGAAGCCCAGCGACTGGATCACGGGGAACACGATCGGCAGCGTTAGCACGATCATCGATATGGAATCGAGAAACGCCCCGAGCACCACATAGATGAGCATGATGATGCCGAAAACGAACCAGCGGCCAAGGTGAGTGTCGGTGGCCGCCGCCATGATCTTCTGGGAGATTTTCAGGTAGTCGAAGCCGAAGGTGATGATATTGGCGCCGACCACGATGAGGAAGATGAACGAGGTCACCACGACGGTTTCAAACAGGCTCTCTACGAGAGCCTGGCGCGACATGCGGCCGCGCAGGAGGCAGATGAGGAACGCGACGAAGGCGCCGAGCGCGCCTGTCTCGCTCGCGGTGGCAAGGCCCGCGTAAAGCGAGAAGATGACGAGCCCGATCAGGGCCACGACGAGCCCCGAATCGATTGCGCTCTGCCGGGTCAGCGGCGGCCTCGCCTCGGGCGGCAGCGTCGGGGCCGAGGAGGGATATATGACTGCCCACATGAAAATCACGGCCATGAAGGTGAGCATCATGATGATGCCTGGCACGATGCCGGCAATGAACAGCTTGACGATGGGGACGCCGACGGTGGTGGCATAGATGATCATGGGCACGCTGGGCGGGATCAGAATGCCGAGCGTTCCGCCGGCGGCAACACCGCCGTATGTCAGCTTCTCGCTGTAGCCGCGCCGGATCATCTCCGGGCAGGCGACTGTGCCGATGGTGGCGGCGGTGGCGACGCTCGAGCCTGAGACGGCCGCGAAGACGGCGCAGCCGGCCGTGGCAGCATGCGCCAGCCCGCCCGGCAGGCGCGAGAGGAGGCGCGCCATGACGGAGAATAGCTCGCCGCTCAGCCCGCTGCGCACCAGGAGCGCGCCCATCAGCACGTACAGCGGAACGGCGGTGAGCGAGAAGCTGTTGACGCCGGACCACGCGCGGTCCGGCAGCGTGACGGGGAACGGTTTGGGCGTCAGGAAGTAGATGGCCAACATGCCGACGATGGCGAGCGCGAAGGCGATGCGTACGCCGATGACCAGGTAGAATATGATGGCGACCGCAAGCAGCAGCGTCAGCATGCCGGCGCCCAGCGCTTTGCCTAGCAGGAACGCGGCGATCGATCCGGCGATGATGCCGAGCACGGCAACGCCGATGCGGGCTCCGTTGGTGTAGAAGGAGCCGGCGATCACGGCGACGAGGACAGCGATGCTGCCGAGGTCGAACGCGGTTCCCGGCAGCAGAGCCGGATGCGGACCCAAAAAGAGCAGCCAACCCGCAAGCCCTGTAAAGATGACGTAGGGCGCCCAACGCTTCTGCTGCGGGGCCGCGGGTGACAGGCGCTCGATCTCGACCAGGATGGCCACCGCCAGGGCGATCAGGCCGACGGCAATGGGCGCCTTTGGAATCCAGGTCGGCGTCAGCAGAAGGCTGAAAATGCGCGCCCCGTTCGTATAGTCCGACAGGGTCATCAATACCGCCTGCCATCCTGCCACCGCTACGTACAGGAGCCCGATCCAGGCAGTGACAAGACACAATCTGCGACGGTTCTCCTCACTCAGCCGATCGAGCAGCAAGTGGACGCGGACATTGCCCTCCGCCAGGTGCGTGTAGGCAGCGCCGATGAAGATGATGCCGATCAGCACGTACGTGCTGATCTCGGTGGCCCAGTCGGTCGGCTTGTTGAAGATGTATCGCGCCAGCACATCGTAGGCGGTGGCCAAAGTCATGAAGACAATGCCGCCGGTGGCAACCCAGGCAAAGGCATTGGCCACGGCGGCGGTGGCGCGACCTGGGGCCGACAGGTACTCGGCGCGCCATGCCCGGCCGGCTCCAGCAGACGGCTCGCCTGCGATTCCGACCGGCTGGGATACCGACATGGCGCTTGACTCAGTCCGGCGCGGCCGCGAAAATAAGTTGTCCGGACATTTTTAGAGAGGCATGCCATGTACGTCAACCGCTATCTGGTCGCGCTCGGCCTCGCCCTCGGACTTGCTGCAGCGCCTGCGATGGCGCAACAGGTCACTTGGACCGTGGGCTTCGTTAATGCGGTCGGCAGCAGCTACATCGCCACACTGAAAACGGTGCCGGCCCGCATCGAGGCCGCGACGAACGGCAAGTTGAAGATCGAGCTCTACGACACGCTCGTGGCGGGCGCCGAGCAGCCGGCCGCCGTGCGCGACGGTCGCCTCGACGGCTCGTTCGCCGTGTCGCCCTGGCTGAGCGCCGAGGCGCCCTACATCAATTTTGGCCACCTTCCCGGCCTTCTCACCGATGTTGCCTCGTATCAGAAGATGCTCGACCCGCTGCTGCGCGAGGAGATGGCCAAGGTCTGGCGCACGAAATACAAATCCGAGCAGCTCATGACCGGCGTGTTCGAGGATCAGTGCATCATCTCCCGCGTGCCGCTGCACACGGTTGCCGACATGGCCGGCAAGAAGGTTCGCGTCCATAACACCGAGGCTGCGACCCTGATGAACAAGCTGGGCGCCGTGCCCACCCCCGTTCCGTTCGGCGAAATCGTGCCCGCGCTGCAGCGCGGCATCGTCGACATCGTCATGACGTCGGTCGGCACCGCCAACGGCTTCGGCTTCCATACCGTGGCCAAGGAGCTCAGCATCTGGAAGATCGGCACCATCGTGCCATGGTCGCTGGTCATCAACTCGCAGGTCTGGGCGAAGCTGTCGCCGGAGCTGCAGGGCGTGGTGCGGAAGGAACTGCGTGCCATCGAGGATAAGCACTTCGCCGACCATGCAGCCTTTAGCAAGGCTGCGATAGATTCCATGGTGAAGAATGGCATGAGGCTCTACGAGGCGCCGCCTGCCGAGCTCGACAAGGTCTTCGCCAAGGAGAACGTCGAGTCGGTTTTCAAGGCCTGGTATGCCCTGAACGAAAGGTCCGGCACGGACGGCCGGGCGCTCGTGAAGCGCATCGAGGAAGCGAAGGCCAAAATGTGAGGACGAGCAAAGCGATGGCGAGGACATATCTGCAAACCGCATTCGATATGATTGAGACGGCGGGCGCAGAAGCGCTTGCTGGCGACGCTCCGGAGGCGGCGATCCGCGCGCTCGCGCGCGGTTGCTACGACACGCTGGGCGACCGCGAGGTGCACACGCAGGCCGGATCGCTGAAGCCGGGCGAGCAGCAGTTCTTCGTCGCGGGTGGGTTTTTCGTCACGCCGGATGAGAAGTACCATCTGCTGGTCGGCAACTGCAATTTCCCGCCCGAGCAGGAACGGCTGATGATCCCCATCGACGGAGGTCACCTCGGGTGGGTCTATGAGAACAAGGCAAAGCTACTGCTCGAGAACACCGACGAGCACGGGGATTTCCGCCAATACCTGAAGACCTCGCGCATGGGGTCGGCGATCTATGCGCCGATGTTCTGGGAAGGCGTCTTCATCGGCCAGATGGTGATGGCGGCGCAGGCGCGCCGCACCATGCGCGAGGACGACCTGCGCGTGCTGGTCGCCTGCTCGCGCATCGCCACCGGCGCATGGGTCGCCAAGGGCGGTCCAGAGTGGCTCAAGCGGCTTTACCCGCCGAAGAACGCGTTTCGGGTTGGCGCCGACGGAATGTAGGCGCTTCTGTTCCGACAAAACTGTCGCGCTTCAGGCTCATTGAGTAGGCGAAGCGTTCGCCGGGATGCAGGCTGTCGGCAATCTCGAGCAGCCGGCCCGTCGCATCGAAGTAGTAGCGCGTGAGCCTGAGCGCCGGCTGGCCCTGGGCGACATTGAGACTCGCGGCATCGTCGCGGTCCAGCGATACGGCCGAGATCACCTGCTCGACGCGCGTAAAGGTAATGCCGTAGGCCTGCTCGATGGCGTCATAGATGGCGCCCTTCCTGGCCCGCAGATGGGCTTCGATACCGTCCAGCACAGGATTGAGATAGACGCGCGTGACGCAGACGGGGGCGCCGCCCGGCCCTTCGTAGCGCACGCCTGCAGCGAGTATCCAGGGCTCGCCGGGTTTGCAGCGCAGGGTTTCTGCCAGCAGCTGGTCGGCGACCGTGCGACCAATGTAGACGAGCCGCAACTCCGTCGTCTGCGCGTATTGGAGCAGATCCCCGATCGAGGCGACAGACTGGTTGAAGCGGCCGGAGCCGCTGGTGGCAATGACCTGAGTTCCCGATCCCTGCCGCCGCGTCACCAGGCCTGCCTCGCGCAGCAGCCTCAGGGCTTCGCGCGCGGTGAATCGGCTGATGTGGTGGCGCCGGCACAGGGCGACCTCGGTTGGCAGGAAACTGCCGACGGGATAGCGGCCGCGTGCGATGTCCGCGCCGAGCTGCGCGGCGATCTCGCGGTAGCGCGGCGCATCATCGAGTGCCGCGGCACGCCGCCGCCGCTGTCGACGGCTCTTGTCGGCCATGACCATGCCTCGTTGCGTTCAATGGTTGCAATGCTAATATGTCCGGACAATCTATACCATACCCGGTTGATGGAAATGACGATCGCGGAAACTTTAGCAGACATTCTGCTCCGCCCGGTCCACCCACGAGCGCGCGAGCGCGCGGCCCTGCATGTCCTGGACTGGATCGGTTGCGCCGTGCTGGGCGCCGAGAGCGATGCCGGCAGGGTGCTGCGGTCGTGGGCTGCCGACGAGTGCGGCGGGCCGTGTCGGGCGTTGCGGGCCGGCGGCCGGAGCCTCTCCACAGCCCTGGCGGTCAACGGCGCGCTGGGCAATGTGCTGGAGATGGATGACGTGCATCGCACGTCGATCCTGCATCCGGGGCCCATCGTCGTGCCGACGGCGATCGCCGTAGCGGAGCGCCAGGAAGCAGCCTCCGAGGCATTGCTCGACGCGGTCGTACGGGGCTACGAGGCGATGATCCGGATCGGCGCATCCGTCGGGCCCGGCCACTATCGCTTCTGGCACAACACCGCCAGCTGCGGCCCGTTTGGCGCGGCCGCCGCCGCCGCATCGCTGCTCGGCCTTGAACGGCAAGCACTGGTCTGGGCGCTTGGCAATGCCGGCACCCAGTCGGGCGGTCTGTGGCAAATGCGTCACGAAGCCGTAATGTCCAAGCAGCTTCACAACGCGCGCGCGGCGCAATCCGGTGCGCTATCGGCCGACCTCGCGGCGCGCGGCTTCACTGGTCCAACCACCATTCTCGAGGGTCCGCAAGGCTTCTTCGCGGCCATGTGTCCCGACGGGGATCTTGGGCGCATCGCGGTTCGGCCCGACGCTCACTGGCACATCTTCGACACCAGCTTCAAGCCGTGGCCGGCCTGCCGCCACGCGCACCCGGCGATCGATGCCGCGCTGGCACTCAGGGACAAGGTGGCACCCGATGAGATCGAATCGGTGCATGTCACGACCTACTTCGACGCCCTCACGTTCTGCGACAGGCCAGTACCGGAGACGCCGCTGCAGGCGAAGTTCAGCCTCCAGCACAGCGTAGCGGTAAGCCTGATCGACGGACCGCCATCGCTTGCATCCTTCGAGCCGTCGACCATCGTCGACCCGAGGGTCGTGGGGCTGCGCTCGCTGGTGTGCGTCGAGGCGGGCGAGCCTTACGTTTCGGGGTATCCCGAGCACTATGGAGCTTTGGTAGAGATCCACCTGCGGGACGGAAGCAGATGTAGGGCAGCCATCACCGACGCGCTCGGCGACCCTGCCAATCCTCTCCCTGAGGCTGCCATTGTTGACAAGGCCAAAACGCTGTTGCGGGCGGCCGCGCTTGCGCCCTCTGCCATCGACACCCTCGTCACGGCGGCGCTCCGGCTGGCCAAGGGCGGCACGGTGCGGGCGTTGGCCGAGGCCCTGCCATGATGAGGGATTTCCCGGCCCCAGGCGCTGCCGGCAGGCTTCTCCGCCCGACCAACCTATGAGACCAGCTATGAACACGCAGCCCTATGTCCGTTATCTCGATTTCGCGGCTCTCGCGCGGGAATATCCGATCGGCGACGATTTCATGCGCCTGATCACGTCGATAAGTCGCGATGCGCTGCGCAAGCGGCAGGATGAGCGCTTCCGGCGCTGCGTCGCGCTGGCCTGGAAAACGCATTTCTACCGTCGCCTCTGGGGCGCCAAGGGTATCGAGCCGGGCGATATCCGTGGGCTCGACGACATCGGCAAGCTGCCGACCTTCGACAAGTCCGACATCATGGACAGCATCGACCGTGTGCCGCCCTTCGGCGATTTCCACGCCATGGATGCTTATCCGCCGCAGGAGCGTCCGCCGGTCATCTTGCACACCACGAGCGGCACCACCGGGCGACCGCAGGTGCTGCTGTTCGGCCCGCGCGGGCGAGAGATTCAGAACATCATTCTCGCGCGCAACTATCTGTTCCAGGGGTTGCGCGCCGACGACATCGTGCACTCCGTCTACGGTCATGGTCTCATCAACGGCGGCCACTACGCACGCGAGTCCGTCACGCACTGGACGCGGGCGATCTTTATGTCCGCCGGCACGGGCATCGAGACCCGGTCGGCGACGCAGGTGGAGGTCATGCGCGATTTCGGCGCCACCGTGATCGTGGGTTTTGCGGACTACATCAAGCGGCTGTCCGAGGTGGCGCGCGAGGCCGGCATCATTCCGGGTCGCGACATTCGCATCCGCATGATCAGCGCGCACATCGGCCGCGAGGATCGACCTGCGCTGTCCTACGCCTGGGGTGGCGCGGAGGTGTTCGACTGGTACGGTGTCGGCGATACAGGCACGATAGCGGGGGAAGGCGCGGACCACGCAGGTCTCTACGTACACGAGGACGCGCACTACCTGGAGCTGCTCGATATCGATACCGGCCGGCCCGTGGAGGACGGTAAGACGGGGGACATGGTGACCACCGTGCTGTTCAAGGACGACATCTACCCGATGATCCGCTTCAACACGCACGACGTCTCGGCCTACCGCACGGATAGTTCGCCAATCGGCGCCACCTTCCGTCGCATCGAGGGCTTCTTGGGGCGCAGCGACAATATGGTGAAGTTGCGCGGCATCAATATCTTCCCGCAGGCGATCGGCGCCATGATGCAGGAGCGCGCCGAGTTTGCCGGCGAGTACATCTGCCGCGCTGAGCGTGATGCCAGCGGCCGGGACAGCATGACGGTCATCGCCGAGGTGCGCGGCCCCGTCGAGGCAACCGCGCTCCTGCCGATCTATCGCGAGCTTCTCAAGCGCAAGATCGGCATCGAGGTTGATGTGGAGCTGGTTGCCCCCGGTACGACGGCGGTCCTGACGGGGATTGAAGCGCGGCAGAAGCCGATCCGGCTGATCGACGCGAGAAAGGCCAAGGCGTGAAGGGGGTGCCCGAGGGGGTCGTGTCGCTGGCCGAGGCGCTGGCAGCCGGTCAAATCACGGCGCGCGCCGTGGTCGAGCACTATTTTGAGCGAATCGCGGCCGAGAATGGCCGCATCAACGCTTACGTCCTCGTCCTTGCCGACCAGGCTCGCGCCGAGGCAGATGCCAGCGACGCGCGGCACAAGACCGGCCGCATTCTAGGGCCCCTCGACGGTGTGCCGACGGCGGTGAAGGACAATATCGATGTGGCGGGCGTGGCAACGAGCGGGGGCATCGGCCATTACCGGGATGCAATTGCTGGCAGCGATGCGTTTGTGGTGGAGCGACTGCGGGCCGCGGGCATGCCCATCCTCGGCAAGCTCAACATGCACGAGGGCGCCCTTGGTGCGACTAACGACAATCCGTGGTTCGGGCGATGCGAGAACCCGCACAAGGCCGGGTATACGCCGGGCGGCTCGAGCGGTGGAGCGGGCGCGGCGGTCGCCGCTGGTCTTTGCCCGGTGGCGCTCGGCACCGACACTCTAGGCTCCGTGCGCGTGCCGGCAGCCTATTGTGGAATAGCAGGGCTCAAGCCTACGTGTGGGGTGGTCAGCACGCGCGGAGTGATGCCACTGTCCTGGACGCTCGATCATGTCGGGCCGCTGGCGCCATCCGTGCGCGACCTCATGGCGGTAAGCAAGGTGCTGCTAGCGGAGGATACGGGCTGGGCCCGGTCACGTGGCATGGCGAAGCCGGCACGACGATCCAACCCGGTGCGCATCGGCGTGCCGCGTGAGCTTGCTGGGGTGTCTCTCACCGCTGAGGTGGCGGCTGCGTTCGAGACGGCGCTGATGCGTCTGCGCGGGCAGTTCGCGGTGTCGGAAATCTCGCTCGGGAACTACGACTTCGCCGCCATGCGGCGCGAAGGCCTCCTGATCAGTGAGGTGGAGGCTGCGCTGCATCATGCTGACGCGCTGTCGGCCGACCCGGCAGGCTTTTCCGAGACGTTCCGGACCATGCTGCGTTTCGGCGCCAGCCGGCCGGCCACGCGCATTGCGGCCGCCTATTGCCGTATCGCAGAGGCCAGGCTTGCAGCACGCCGCGCCTTTGCCGAGATCGATGCGATCGTCATGCCGACGACGCCGCAGCCTGCCTTCGCCTTCAGCGAGGACGTGCCTGTCAACCAAGCCGACCTGACGGCCTTTGCCAACATCGTTGGCTGTCCCGCTGCCTGCACGCCCATGGGGCACACGGCCGATGGGCTGCCGCTGTCGATCCAGGTCGTGATGCCGGAATTCCGTGACGAGGACGTGCTGCATCTGGCCGCGCACACCGAGGCGTTGGCGAAAGCAGATCCGTCAGAATGAAGGCTTACGCTTGGCGAGGAAGGCGCTGACGCCTTCGGTAAAATCGGCACTTTGAAACGAGTCGCGGAAGAGGCGCCCGGCTTCCGGGTCGTCATCGCCCGCACCTGCCTCGATCCTTGCGATGATCCGCTTCATCGCCTCCACGGCAAGCCGCGAATTGCCGGCGATCGCTCCAGCGTAGGCGATCGTCTCCGCTTCCAGCCGGTCAGCCGGGACGAGGCGATCGATCAGGCCCACCGCCAGCGCTTCCTCGGCGGCGAGGATGCGACCGGAGTAGAGCATGTCGCGTGCCCGCGAGAAACCGATCGCCGAGACGAGGCGACGGGTGTCGGCAATGCTGTAGGCGATGCCGAGCCGTCCCGGCGTGATGCCGAAGCGGCCGCTCGGGTCGGAGAAGCGGATATCGCACGCGAGCGCCAAGCCGCATGCGCCGCCGATGCACGGGCCCTGGATCATGGCGATGGCCGGCTTTGTCAGCGTGTGCAGGCGGCGCTGAGCTGTTTGCACCGCCTCGTTCGCTGCCAGGGCGCTCGCCGGCGTCACGTAGATCTCGGCGAACTCGCCGATGTCAGCTCCGGCGCCGAAAGCCGATGCATCGACCCCGCGCACGATCAGCACGCTGATCGCGTCGTCCTTCTCGACTGCATCGACCAGGCCGGGCAGGGCCCGCCACATGGCTTGGTTCATGGCGTTGCGTTGGCTGGGTCGATTGAAGATGATGTGGGCGATATTGCCTTTGCGTTCGAGTTCGATCTCGGCCATGGCGGCGCCTCGAGGTTGACGGATACCACCGGGTGCATTTATATTGTCCGGACAAATTCTAGCGCGGCCGCCGATACGAGGAAATGCCCTAAATGAAGCCGTACTCCTGGCCGGGGGGCGCCAACCTTGCCCTGTCGATCGTCGTCAACGTCGAGGAGGGCTCGGAGAATACGATTGCCGACGGCGACCGCGGACCGGAGCCCGTCGATGAGTTGGGCATCGTTCTGAAGAAACCGATCCGCAACTACGCCAACGAGAGCAACTACCGCTACGGCATCAAGGCAGGGGGCCCGCGCGTGCTGCAGCTCCTCGAGAAGCATCGGATCACCGCGACGTTCACCGCCGCCGCACTCGCGTTGGAGCGAGCGCCTGAGCTTGCACGCGCGATTGCGCAGGGCGGGCATGAGGCGTGCGCGCACGGCTGGCGCTGGGTGCACCAATTCCATATGCACGAAGCCGAAGAGCGGGCGTTCATCCGCAAGGCCGTGGAGTCGATCCGTGCCACCACCGGAACACGCCCGGTCGGCTGGCTGTCACGCTACCTCAACACCGCCAACACGCGCCGGCTGTTGCAGGAGGAAGGCTTCCTCTATCACATGGACGATTTCAGCGACGACCAGCCGTTCTGGGACGTCGTCAATGGCCAGCCGATCGTCATCATGCCCTATGCGCTCGACAGCAACGACATGAAATTCTGGACGGATCCGGCGCTGTCGACCGAGCAGTGGCTGCGCTATGCCATCGACACCTTGGAGACGCTGTGGGCAGAGGGCGCGGAGGCGCCGCGCCTGATGTCGCTTGGGGTGCACCTGCGCATCATCGGGCGACCGGGCCGCATCGGCGTGCTCGAGCGCTTCCTTGAGCATGCATCCAAGAAGCCGGCGGTCTGGATTGCGACGCGGCGGGCGATCGCGGAGCATTTCGCATCGCAGGTACCACCGCCCGCAGCGGCATAGGCCAGGGGACGGCAGAGCATGGCAGGCGAGGCAAAGAAGGTCGGCGAGAACCGCTACCGCAGCTCTCCCGGGCGCTACTACGACGACTTCATCGTCGGTGACGTCTACGAGCATCGGCCCGGCCGCACCATCACCCAGACCGACAACACCTGGTTCACGCTGCTCACCATGAACACGCATCCGATTCATTTCGACGAGGAGTATGGGAAGCATACCGAGTTCGGCCGCTGCATCGTCTGCAGCCCATTCACGGTTTCGCTGCTGGTTGGCATGAGCGTCAGCGATGTCAGCCAGAAGGCGATCGCCAACCTCGGCTGGACCGATATCAAGCTCACGCACCCGCTGTTTGCTGGCGACACCCTCTACGGGGAAACCCAGGTGCTGGAGAAGCGGGACTCCAAATCGCGTCCCGGCGCCGGGCTGGTCACGGTCAAGACCGTTGGCCGCAACCAGTCGGGAGCCATCGTGTGCGAGTTCACGCGCACCATGCTGGTGATGAAGCGCGGCAGCAACGACGTCGAGATCAAGGCCAACTACTAGAGAGGACAGCGATGGCCGCGTCCCGCCCGCAGCGCACGACCGACCTTGCCGAAGAGGCGCAACTCCTCGATGCCATCGGGAAGTGGCTCGACAGGGACGTGAAGCCGCACGTGGCGAAGCTTGAGCACGGCGACATCTATCCGGCAGAGATGGTCGAGCAAATGAAGGCGATGGGGCTGTTCGGTGCGGTGATCGATCCAGCCCACGGCGGCCTCGGCCTCTCCGCTTCCACCTACGCCAAGATCGTGACGCGCATCTCGGAAGTGTGGATGTCGCTCACGGGCATCTTCAACTCCCACCTGATGATGGCCGTACTGGTCGAACGCTACGGCAACGACGAGCAGAAGAGGCGTTGGCTGCCGCGCATGGCTAGCGGCGAGTTGCGCGGCGGACTGGGGCTAACGGAGCCCGATGCGGGTACCGACCTTCAGGGGATACGCATGCGCGCGGTGCGCCAAGGCGACCACTACGTCGTGAACGGCACCAAGACGTGGATCAGCAACGGCATCGAGGGTTCGTGCTTTGCCGTCCTCGTCAAAACGGACCCCGCCGTCAATGCGCCGCGGCAGGGCATGTCCATGTTCATCATGGAGAAAGGCCCTGGCCTCCGTGTCTCGCGCAAGCTCGAGAAGCTCGGCTACAAGGGCATTGATTCGGCCGAGCTAGTGTTCGACGCCTACAAGGTCCCCGCGACGAACTTGCTGGCCGGCGAAGGACAGGGATTCTATCTGGCTGTCAGCGGGCTCGAGCTCGGCCGCATCAATGTGGCGGCGCGCTCGGTCGGCATTGCCAGCGCCGCGTTGATGGAGGCCGTGCGCTACGCTCAGCTGCGCAAGACCTTCGGCAAGCCGATCTGCCAGCACCAGGCAATCCAGCTGAAGCTCGGCGAGATGGCGACCCGCGTGGAGGCATCGCGGTTGCTGGTGGAGAACGCGGCTCGCGCCTACGACGCGGGCGAGCGCTGCGACATGGAGGCGGGCATGGCGAAATACTTCGCCTCCGAATCAGCGGTCGAGAATGCCCTGGAGGCCATGCGCATCCATGGCGGCTACGGCTATTCGAAGGAATTCCCCATCGAGCGGCTCTATCGTGACGCGCCGCTGATGTGCATCGGCGAGGGCACCAATGAGATGCAGCGCATCATCATCGCCCGTCAGCTCGTCGAGCGGAACAAGGTGTGACGGCTCTCGGCGGCTTGCCGCGAGGAACAGCGGCTGAGGTTGCGCAGATGAAGCTTGCAGGTGTGAAGGTTCTCGATCTGTCGCAGTTCCTGCCTGGCCCCCATCTCACCATGATGATGGCGGACCACGGGGCCGAGGTGATCAAGATCGAGCCCTACCAGGGCGGAGAGCCGGCGCGCCATATCGGGCTCAGTAAGGGCGGCCATTCCGTCTGGTTCCGCAACACCAACCGGGGCAAGCGGAGCCTGCGGCTGAACCTCAAGGACCCGCGCGGCAAGGAGGTTCTGCATCGCCTATGCGGCTGCGCCGACGTGTTCGTGGAGTCGTTCCGGCCCGGCGTGATGCAGCGGTTGGGGTTCGATTATGCGACGCTGGTCAAGCGGTCGCCACGCCTCGTCTACTGCTCGATTTCGGCCTTCGGCCAAGATGGGCGCTACCGCGACAAGCCGGCGCACGATCTCTCTGTCGAGGCGATGGCGGGGCTCATCAGCGTGAGCCTCGGGCAGGACGGCAAGCCTGCCATTCCCGCCATTCCCGCCGCCGACATGGCCGCGTCTCTTATGGCGCTTTCGGGAATTCTCATGGCGCTGCTGAAACAGCGCGAAACCGGGCGGGGCGATTTCATCGACATCGCCATGCACGATGCGCTGCTCGCCTGGACACCAAACGTCATGGGGCCGGTGTTCGCGGAGGGGCGGCCACCGGTGCCGAAGGATGAGCGGTCCTGGGGTGGCGCGGCGTTTTACAACATCTATGAGACGGCTGACGGGCAGTTCATCACGCTGGGCGGCAGCGAGCACAAGTTCGCCGAGAATTTCCTCGCCAAGGCGGGACGCCCCGACCTTGCCCTTCTGTGCCGCGAGGCACCGGGGGCGAAGCAGGCGCCGGTACGTGAGTACCTGGGCAACCTGTTCCGTTCGCGGACGCTGGCGGATTGGCTCGCTTGGCTCGACGGCGTCGACGTCTGCTATGCGCCCGTGCGTACTCTCAAGGATGCCATAGACGATCCCAACGCCGTCGAGCGCGGAATGCTGCTGCGCGACGAGCGCGGCCTGGAGCACCTCGGTGTGCCCATCAAGTTCGCGCACGAGCCGGCAACGCCTGACTTGCGTGTACCCGAGCTCGGCGAGGATTCGGAGGCCATCTTGCGCGAGATCGGCCTCGACGGCGACATCGGCACGCTCCGCCGCGAGGGCGTCATATAGCGCGACGCGGACTCCGGGAGCGGATTACGGGACGAGTACCAGTTTGCCCATGACCCGGCGGCTCGCCATCTCGCTGAGCGCTTCTTGTCCTTCGCTAAGGGGATAGGCCTTCACCACTGAGGGCTTTAGACGGCCACCGGAATAGGCATCGAGCAGCGTTGTCAGCCGTCGACGCGTGTCGTCCGGGAAGCGCCAGCTGTGCTCGCCGAACACGACCCCGATGACCGAGAAATTCTTGACCAGGATCATGTTGGCCGCGACCTGCGGGATATCTCCAGACGCAAAACCGACGACGAGGATGCGGCCCTCCCATCCTACGCAGCGCACACCTTGCTCGAAGGCCGCTCCGCCGACTGGGTCGAAGACGACGTCGACGCCCTTGACGTCCGTCAAGGCGCGCACCCGATCCCGCAGATTCTCGACAGCGTAGTTGACGGTCTCGTCGGCGCCGTGCTGACGGGCAACGGCGAGCTTCTCTGCGCTGCTCGCAGCCGCAATGACACGGGCACCCAGAAGCTTGCCCACCTCGACTGCCGCCAGGCCGACGCCACCGGCAGCGCCAAGCACGAGCAGCGTCTCGCCGGCAGCGAGGCGTCCTCTGTAGGCGAGAGCGAAGTGCGCCGTGCCGTAGGCAACCGGGAACGCAGCCGCCGTCACGAAGTCCATCTGATCGGGAATGGGCGTGACGATCGCGCCCGGCACCACGACCTCCTCCGCGTGCCCGCCTCCGTGCCGCGCGAAAGCCAGCACGCGATCACCGGGGCGGACGTGCTCTACGCCTGCTGCGCATTCGAAGACGATACCGGCCACCTCCAGGCCCGGAATGAAGGGCAGCTCCGGTTTGACCTGGTATTTGCCTTCGACCATCAAGATGTCGGGAAAGTTGACGCCGGAAGCGCGCACGCCGATGCGCACCTGCCCAGGTCCCAGCGGCGGGCTTGCGACGTCCGCGACTTCGAGGCTGCCGATGCCGTCAAGAGAACGGCAGAGAAGTGCGCGCATGGATCAGGCTCCTGGGTGCGTTGACGCGTGGTGACGGCTCTCAGGTCGCCGTGGTCCTCGCGGCGATCGCCTTGAGCTCTCGCCGCAGGAGCTTGCCGGTCGACGTCAACGGCAAGGCCTCGCAGACGTACACGCGATCAGGAACCTTGTAACGGGAGAGCAGCTTGCGGGAGTGGTCGATGATCGACTCCACATCGATGCTCGAGCCAGGTCTCGCCGTCAGATAGGCGACGATGAGCTCTCCCTTTGCCGCGTCCGCGAGCCCGGTCACGCCGGCAAGGGCAACGGAGGGGTGCTGTTGCAATACCTCCTCCACCTCGGCCGGTGCCACGTTGATGCCCGAGCGCTTGATCATCTCGGAGTTCCGCCCCGCATACTGCAGGGTGCCGTCCTGCCGTAGCGAGCCCAGATCGCCGGTCCGAAAGTAGCCGTCCGAGGTGAAGACCGATGCGTTGAACTGCGCACTGTCGCCGAGATAGCCCTTCGTCAAATATCCCCTCACCTCGATCTCTCCGATCTCGCCGGGTCGTACGTCGCAACTTGCCTCAGGGTCACGTATGCGCAGCTGCACGCCGGGCAAGGGGATGCCCTGGCAGGTCGCCCGCGCCTCGAGCGGCCAATGGTGAGGCGTGACACAGCAGTTGCCATAGTTCTCGGTGGCACCGTAGATGTTGCAGATCTGTGACGCGCCGAGTTGCTGCGCCGCTTTCATGACATCCTGCGGTGCCCCGATGGTGACGCCTGCTCTCAGCGATGCCGTCCGGCTCCGATGGAATGCAGGGTGAGCGACCAGAGCGTTCGTCATCGCGGGGAGCGCATAGATCGCGGTGCATCTCTCCTGCTCGATCAGGTCGAGCGCGCCGCCCGCCTCGAAGTGCCCCTGCATCACCAGCGTTGCGCCGTGCGTGACCGTGGCTGGCAGCGCATTGACGGCGCCGTAGGACCAGAACAGCGGGACGGAGACGAGCACGCGGTCGCCGGGGACGAGCCCCTGGCGCTCGCCGATGTTGAACCCGTTCTCGATGATGCCGAAGTGATCGAGCGGGACGGCTTTGGGGCGATTGCTCGAGCCCGACGTGTAGAGGATGACGGCGGGATCGGCCGCGCTTGCGCCTTCCCCGGGCGGCAGGCTCGGCCGCATCTCGCCTTCGCTATAGGTGGAGTAGGTCTCGAAGCCCTCGCGCGGGGACGCGCCGATGAGGACGACCTTCTCCAGCCCGCGATGGGCAGCGGCGGAACGCAAGGCCGAGATATCCCCGACAAAGTCGCGGTCGCCAAAACGGGGGATAGAAAACAGCATTCGCACGCCCGCGTCGCTCAGCAGGAAATCGAGCTCCCTTGCCGTGGACCAGGTGCTGAATGGGACCACGATGGCCCCGAGCGCCGCAGCGGCGAAGAAGACCTCGAGCCATTCGACGCGATTGTCGCAAAGCAGCCCGACGCGATCGCCGCGCCGGACGCCGGCCTCGTACATGCGTTTCGCCGCATTCCGCACTCGCTCTTCGAGCGACGCATACGAGACGCTTGCATCGGCGGTGATCGCAATGGCCCGTTCGGGGGCGGTTGCAGCCTGCTCGCAGAGCAGCTCGAACATTGTGCGGCTGAAGGGCGCTTGCATATGCTATCTTGAAGATGGGGCCGGAGATACGGCAAGGACGATAACAATGCGCGTCACGGGGCGTCTACCCGGGGATCGGGATGCGGCCTGCGGGTGGGCACGTGCAAGAACGAGGAGACCTGAGTGACGCTCCACATCAGGGAAGCTGCCCGTCACGTCGCGCTGATAACGATCGACAATCAGTCCAAGCGCAACGCCTTGTCGCGCGCTGCCATGGGCGAGCTGGCCGAAGCCTGGGAGCGGCTCGGCGCGTCGGAGAATTGCCGCTGCATCGTCATCACCGGTGCGGGCGACAAGGCCTTCTGCTCAGGCGCCGACATCGGCGGAGACCTTTCGGCACCCGAGGAGACGGGCCGGCTGATCGACCGCGCGCTCCTGAAGGCCAAGGCATACACCAAACCCATTGTGGCTGCCGTGAACGGGGATTGCGCCGGCGGCGGCGTCGAGCTGCTCCTGTCGACGGACATCAGACTGGCAGCCGAGCACGCTCGTTTTGGCCTGCCGGAGGTGAAGTGGTCGATCTATCCGTTCGGGGGCGCGACCGTGAAGCTGGCGCATCAGGTCGGCTACGTTCACGCCATGGACCTTCTCCTCACGGGCCGGCTTGTGACGGCGGCGTTTGCTGCCAGCATCAACCTGATCAACCGAGTTCTGCCTGCGAGCGATGTCTTGGGCGCGTCCATCGAATCCGCGAGTGTGATTGCGGCGAACAGCCCGTCCGCCGTCCAGGCCGTGAAGACGCAGATCAGCGCCGGCATCGCCGACTACGCCGCGAGCCGCGAAGCCTTGGAGCAGGAGCTCGGGGATCGCGTTCGCGCCAGCCCCCACTTCGCCGAAGGCATCTCGGCGTTCCGCGAGAAGAGGCAGCCGAAATATGGCTGAGGAGATCGATCTGGCTGGTTTGCTCAGGCCCGGCGATCGCCTAGCATGGTCGGCCGGGCCAATGGAGCCGAGCCATCTGCTGGGCCTGCTCGACCGTCAGCTCGATCGCGTGCCCACGGTTTCAGTCCTCCTCAACATTTCCCTTGAGGCCACGCTCAATGCGGTGCGCCTTGCCTCGCGCGCAACCGTGACCGCGCTCGGCGGTGCCGTGACGAACCGCCGGTTCCAGGAGGTCGGGGCCCTCGATGTGCTGCCCGTCAACTATTCGGCGCTGCCCGACCTCATGGCCGGTGGCCGGCTCCCCATCGACGTCGTCCTGTTGCAGCTGGCCGCCGACGGCGGGGCCTTCAATCTCTCGCTGATGGTTGACCATCTGGCCGATGCCGCGCCGCGTGCCCGAGCGGTTGTCGCCGAGATCAACGACCAGCTACCGCTGACCTATGGCGAGACGCGCATCGAGGCCGCACATATCGATCACGCGGTGCATGTGTCGCGGTCGTTGCTCGAAGTCCCGTCACGCCCGTCCCGCGCCATCGAGCGGGAGATCGCGGCCCATGTCTGCCGCTTGGTCGGGGACGGCGCGACCCTGCAGATTGGGCTGGGGGCGCTGCCCGATGCCGTGCTGGAGAGTTTCAGCGGCAAGCGCGATTTGGGCCTGCACTCGGGTACGATCGGCGATCGCACAGTCGACCTCGTCGAGGCTGGCGTGATCACGAACCGCAAGAAGCCCATCGATACGGGCAAGTGCGTCACAGGCACTCTCCTCGGTTCCCAACGGCTCTATCGCTGGGCGCACCGCAATCCTCTGCTCGAAATGCGCTCGCCGCGCTATACGCATGACATCCTTGTTCACGCCACCATTCCGAAGCTGACCGGCATCAACACAGCCCTCGAGGTGGATCTGACGGGCCAAATGAACGCGGAGGTCGCAGGTAAGCATCACGTCGGCATGATCGGGGGACACAGCGATTTCATGCGCGGATGCCTCAAGTCACCCGGGGGACGGGGCATCATCGTCATGGAGGCGACCGCGCGCCACGGTGCCGTCTCGCGAGTCGTCCCCAGGCTCAGCGGAGGGATCGTCACAACAGCGCGAAGCGACGCCGACACGGTCGTCACCGAATACGGCATTGCCGAGTTGCACGGCCGTTCGGTTTCCGAACGCGCGCGCCAGCTCATTGCCATAGCGCATCCCGGTTTCCGCAAGGCGCTGTCCGAGGCTGCCAGCGAAGGGTTGATGTGAGGACCGAATGTTCGGTCAGCGGCAACAATCCTTCTTTACAAAGGCTCCCAATGCCCTCGTCTCGGTGCGCGCTCCTTATCACAGTCGTCGATGCGGTTTCCATCGGGCGTCGCGGGCGCGCGGCTGCAGCGACCACCACCGCACCGAAGGTGCCCATCAGGTCGCGCTCACGAGCGCCATGCCGCGCGGGCGGTTCTGGCGCTCGATGCCGGGTCCAGTCGGGCATCTTGCGGATGTCGAGGTGACGCAGTCCTCCAGCTGTCCCAGGGCGACGACCGTGCCCGGGCTGGCGCGTGAGGGCGGTCATGTTGGGTGCAACCTTGCATCCCGGATCGATGCGCCGCTCAAAGCCATCGGCTGCCCTCTGGCGTATAGGGTCGGGTCGGCGGGCGATTGGTTGGAGAACCATGCGGAATGGTGATGGCTGATTGCCGGCCAGCGCAAGCTCGCACCTTTGACGATCACCTGCGCGGATCGTTATATCTCATCAGAAATATCGATCGACCTCGCCCGTGAGCGCGGGCGCCAGCAAGGAGTCGGAGCATGCCGCAATACCCGGAACTGCAGCTGTACATCGGGGGCGAGTGGCGGAGCCGCAGCGGACAGCCCGTTATCAACCCGGCGGATGAGAGCGTGGTCGGTACCGTCCCCCATGCGACCAGAGCCGATCTCGAGGACGCCCTGGCTGCGGTCGCGCAAGGCTCCAAGGTTTGGTCGCGTACGTCGCCCGCCAAACGGGCGGAAATCATCGTCAAGGCGGCGAATCTCATGCGCGGGCGCGTCGAGGAGATGGCCGTCACCATGACGCTTGAGCAGGGCAAACCCATCGCCCAATCGCGCCTGGAGATTCTGCGCGGCTGCGACATCATCGAGTGGGATGCGCAGGAAGGCCGCCGCGCCTACGGCCGTGTCATTCCCGCCGAGCCCGGCATGCGTCACACCGTGCTGCGCCAGCCGATCGGGCCGGTCGCGGCCTTCTCGCCGTGGAACTTCCCCATGAGCTCGCCGGCGCGCAAGGTGGGCGGCGCGCTGTCGGCAGGCTGCTCCATCATCCTGAAGGCCTCGGAGGAGACGCCGGCAGGCGCGGTGCAACTCGTGAAGGCGTTCGCGGATGCCGGCCTGCCGGCCGGGGTGCTGAACCTTGTCTTCGGCGATCCTGCCAAGATCTCCGAATACCTGATCCCGCAACCGAGCATCCGTCTCGTCACGTTCACGGGCTCGATTCCGGTTGGGAAGCATCTGGCGGCTATGGCCGGCCAGTACATGAAACCCTGCATCATGGAGTTGGGAGGTCACGCGCCGGTCATCGTTTGCGAAGACGTCGATGCAGTTAAGACGGCCGCCACCTCGGTCCTCGGCAAGACGCGCAACGCCGGCCAAGTGTGCGTCTCGCCCACACGCTGGTTCGTCGAGGAGCGTGTCTACGACCAGTTTACCAAGGAGTTCGCCCAGAAGGCTACGGCAGTGAAGATCGGCAACGGCCTCGATCCGGACAATCAAATGGGGCCGCTCGCCAACGCGCGCCGCATCGATATGATGGAAGCGTTGGTGGCTGACGCCAGGTCTAAGGGGGCGAAGGTGCTGAGCGGTGGGGCGCGCCTCGGCAACCGCGGCTATTACTATCCGGTGACCGTGCTTGCCGACCTACCCGATGATGCCCGCGCCATGAACGAGGAGCCGTTCGGCCCGATTGCGCTGGTGAACCGGGTCAAGAGCCTGGACGAAGCGATCGCCAAGGCCAATTCGCTCCCCTATGGTCTTGCTGCCTACGCCTTCACCAACTCAGCGCGCAACGCCGAACGGCTGGCAGACGGCGTTGAAGTCGGCAACCTGTCGATCAACCACTTCGTGGCCTCGCTGGCTGAGACACCCTTCGGCGGCGTCAAGGACTCAGGCTATGCGCGTGAAGGCGGGAGCGAGGGTCTCACTCACTATACGGTGGTGAAGAACGTGTCGCATCTGACGAGCTGAGTATGCCACCATTCAGGCGGGTGCTGGGGCGAGGCGCCAGTCTCTCGATTTCAAAGGGTCGACAAAATTGAAATCAGTTCCACACCGCTCACTCGGTACGCAGGGCCCGTCGGTCTGTGTCGTCGGGCTCGGCTGCATGTCGCTTTCGGGAGTGTACGGCACCGCCAACGACAGCGGGTCCGAGGATCTCATCCGCTATGCGATCGACCAGGGCGTCGACCACCTCGACTCCTCCGATATGTATGGTTGAGGCCATAACGAAGAAGTGTTGGGCCGCGCCCTTCGCGGCCGGCGCGACCGCGTCGTGCTGGCGACAAAGTTCGGACAAATTCAGCGCGAGGGCCGGGCCAACGGCGTGGACGGCCGGTCGGACTACGTCGTCCAGGCGTGCGAGGCGAGCCTGAAGCGCCTCGGCGTCGACGTGATCGACCTCTACTACCAGCACCGTGTGGATCCAGGTGTGCCCATCGAGGACACCGTCGGCGGCATGGCACGCCTCGTCGAGCAGGGCTAGGTTCGCTTCCTCGGTCTTTCGGAGGCTCGCCCTGAAACCATCCGCCGGGCCCACAAGGTCCATCCCATCTCTGCCGTGCAGACGGAGTACTCTCTGCTTTATCGCACCGAGGCCGAGGAGACGCGCAAGACCACGCGGGAGCTCGGGATTGGCTTTGTGGCTTACTCCCCGCTCGGGCGCGGCTTCCTCACCGGCGCTCTAAAGACGCTTGACCATATCGACGGCCGCCGCGCCGCTCATCCCCGCTTCCAGGCCGCGAACTTCGCGCATAACCGAGAGCTCGTCGGTAGGATCGAGGCGATGGCAGCCGAGAAGCGTTGCACGCCCGCCCAACTGACGCTCGCCTGGCTCCTGGCCCAGGGCGATGACGTCGTCGCAATTCCAGGCACTCGCTATATCAAACGTCTGGATGAGAACCTCGGCGCGCTCGCCATAGGCCTCACCGCCGCCGACGTCGCACGGATCTCCGAGGCGGTACCGGCCGGGTCGGCGGCAGGCACCCGCTATCCGGCGGGTATCGGCACCCTGGCCGCGACGGCGGTATTGGATGTCTATTCCACCACCAAGGGTTTCCTGCCGCCGCGCATGACGACGACGGAACGCCTATAACGGTTCGGCGTGGGGCGGGGTGAGCGGCGGCGCGCTCTCCGGCTTGAGCGACGTGACGGTCTCTTCCGTCGCCAACAACGAGATCCTGCAATACAACTCCGGCACCTCGAGATGGGTGTGAGTGGCCTGTACCGAGTGGTCCACCTCCATTGTTAGTTTAGCCGCGGACGCAACGCTATGGCCGGCGGAGCGCTCTCAACAGCTGGCGAGGCCGGCCATGCCACAATCTCCGGCGCCGGCGGTTTGTAGCCGAGCGAGGAATGCGGACGCACGCGATTATAGTGCCGGCGCCATTCCTCGATGACGATCTGTGCCTCGCGCAGCGTCGTAAATATCTCCCCGTTGAGCAGCTCATCGCGCAGCCGCCCATTGAAGCTCTCGACGTAGCCGTTCTCCCAAGGGCTGCCGCGCTCGATGTAAGCCGCGCTCGCGCCTGCCGCCCTGATCCACCCCTTCACGGCCTCGGCAATGAACTCTGGCCCCTGGTCAAAGCGGATGTGCGCTGGCACACCGCGCATCAGGAACAGATCGGCCAGCGTCTCGATCACGTCCATCGAGTTCAGCTTGCGCGCCACCTTGATCGCCAGACACTCGCGCGTGAACGCGTCGACGATGTTGAGCATGCGGTACTTCCTCCCGTCAGAGGTGCGGTCCTCGACGAAGTCATAGGCCCACACGTGGTTCGGTCGCTCCGGTCGCAGCCGAATGCACGAGCCGTCGGCCGGCCACAAGCGCCGTCGTTTCGGTTGCCTGCCTGGAACCTTCAACCCCTCGCGCCGCCAGATGCGAGCCACCCGCGATAGGCTCACATCCCAGCCCGCCTCGTTCAGCAGAGCCGTGATGCGGCGATAGCCGTAGCGGCCATAGGCGCGGGCCAGAGCGATGATATCGGCCGTCAGCCGTGTTTCGTCGGTCCGCCCCCGAGGCGCCTGGCGCTGCGTCGAGCGGTGCTGACCGAGCGCCGCACAGGCACGGCGCTCGGATACCTGCAGCTCACGTTGAATGTGCTCGACGCATTGACGCCGGCGCGAGGGGCTTAGAAGCTTCCCCGTGCTGCTTCCTTCAGGATCAGCTTGTCCAGCGTCAGGTCCGACACTGCCTTGCGAAGCCGGGAATTCTCAACCTCCAGCTCCTTCAGTCGCTTCACCTGGTCGAGCTTTATGCCGCCGTATTCGCTGCGCCAGCGGTAGTAGGTCACCTCCGTCACCCCAATCGAACGGATCGCGTCCGCCATCGACATGCCTGGCCGGTCATCACTTCAACCTGCCGCAGCTTCGCAATAATCTCTTCAGGCTTGTCCCGCTTCCCCATCGTGGTCCTCCAGTTGGCCGCTCAGGCCATACCTCAACTCAGACCACTTCGCCGTAGGCACCTCACCCGCAGCAAAACGCATTCGTGGAGAGCTTCATAGGCCGACTGCGCGACGAGTGCCTGAACGAGACGCTATTCGCGTCACTACCGCACATCCGCGCCGTGCTCGACGCGTGGCGTGCCGACTACAACGGCGTGCGTCCGCACTCGGCGCTCGCCAACCAGACACCGGAGGAGTTCCGAGCCCAGCACATTGCCGTTGCCGCCAGCGCCTGCAACGGTCAAAACTTCAACCCAGGACTCTACTCCTGACTGGAAGGAAGTCGGGTCTCAGGTCACGACCCGTCACCGGCGCAACCAATCTCCAACCCAGATCATGAACCCGCGGAGGGGGCAGTTCTTCATGACGCAAAGGGGGCAGTTCCGGATGGCGTTTGACAGCGGCGCACGCGCGCGCTGTCACTCGCAGGTTGCTATGATGCAGTGGAAAATTCTCAAGTCGGCGTCAACAAGGCGTGGAGAATTGCGCGTAGGCCGGGCTTCGTGGACTCCTCAAACCACTCGGCCAGGATCTGATGTGTTGTTGTTGGGACGACACCAGATTGCTGCAACCGTGCGAACGCCGCTTCGCGCGTACGCGGGATGCAAGACGGGCTGGCATCCAATGCCAAGTAGACATCATATCCAGCTGAGAGCGCGTTGAGAGCCAGAAACGACACTTTCGTTTCAAGCCAGAATCCGCACAGCAGAAGGTTGGGCTTTTGCTCTGCGGAAAGGGCGTTGGCCAACCCTGAGGCGCTCCAGATGGGACCGGTGTCGCGGAGCCAGTGTAAATGATAGGCGACTGCCGCATCGGCATTGCAGGGCCATTCCTCGAACTGCAACACCGGAACTTCGCTGACAATGTGTGGTTGGATGTCGGCGGCTATTGATGCAGACGCGAGCAACTTGAGGGCATTAATCACGTCATGCTGCTGCATGTCTTGCAGCGTCGAGCAGTGTTTGTCATGGGGATCGACGAAGAGAACGGATGTAGTCGTTGATCCGACCAATGGCGGCATGCCGATCCTCTCTACGCCAAGAAACCGTTACATGCACAAGTTCGAACTTGTTGACTGCCCTTCTCCAGAAGACGCGACGCCGTACCGAGCGCGCTGTGATTGATATCAATCATCAGCGGAACAATTGAGCGCGTTTTACCCTACGTCAGGTGTCAGCTTTACTTGATCCGGTAATGGGCACATGCCGTCGCCCGAATCGCATGATGACGGATACGGACGGCAGTGCCGTGCTTGTCGCGATAATCATCCTGGAATGCGGAAACCTCAGACTACCTGATTGAGTCCGCCGATCACCTTGAGCGGAACGACACTATTGCCGCTCCGGATGCCAGGCTTTCCGAGGGTGGACGTTGTCCACGCCGTGCTTGCGGAGCAGGCTCCAGGGTGGTCAAACCCGGATCATCTCGTATGGGATCCTGTTCAGTTTTTCTATCTTGTCAGAGTGGACAATGAGATTGTCTTCGAACTGGAATCCTCCGGTGCCACGTATATACAGCGGTCGTTCGTAGGCGAACACCATGCCTGCTTCGAACGCTCTTGTCTGCCGAGGGCTGATGAAAGGTGGATGCTCGCCGCCGCCCAGGCCAATGGCATGGCCAAAATGACCACGTGTGTAAGTGGGCAACCCGTGCGCGCGAATCGTACGCTGGGTGACATCGTAGATCTCGTGCATCGGCACTCCAACGGCGAGGGCATCGTATCCTGACGCACTGCCGGCCTCTAATGCGGCAGCGATACGTTCAACGAGGGGGGCGACCTGACCGACCGCGATAGTGCGGCCTATATCGGACTGGTAACCATCGATAGTGACGGCGCAGTCAATCCAGATAACGTGTCCATCGGCGACGCGGGTTATGTCGCGAGTTACGTTCGGGCCGATCGTGCCACCGACGGTCAGGAACACACGCGCACCCTGATACCCATCTGTTTCTGGATGACGGGACAATTCATTGCGAACGGCAAGCTCGAAGTCGTTTCGCAACTGTGACGCCGTCCTGCCGCGCGGATCCTGGTCCAGGAGTGCCGCCCGCAGCCCGAGTTCAGCCAGTTCGACCGATCGGCGCAGCGCGACAATTTCCTCAGCCGTCTTCAGCTCTTTCGCTGCTCCGAGAATCCGATGTGCGTCCTTCCATTGGACCTCAGGGAACTCAGTTTCGAGGCGGTCTCTGAGGTGGCCAGGAAGTTCGCCGAGTTCGCACGCAATCTGGCCAGCAAGCAGGCCGCGGTCACCAAGCACGCCGCGCAGGTGGGTGAACACCTGGTCCCAGTCGAACTGTTCTTTCTTTTCCCGGATTGTTGTGCGACCGGCTAATAGGTCGTCACGATTCTCGATCTCGACCCAAAGCTGAAGGGGACGCACGTCTTGGGAGCCGCTAATCAAACCGGCCCAGGTTGCGTCGAATTCGCCTATGATTAGACCCGCCTCATAGCTCGCATCCAACGTGAAAGTTGCCGAATACGCGCCGATGTCGCCAAGCACACCGCTTGGGGGCTGATAACCGGACAAGTATTGCATATTCAGAGGAGTGAACGCGATAATGGCGTCCAGCCCCTGATCGCTCATCAACTGCCGGAGGCGCTTGTGGTTTCCCTTGATCATGTACTGCTGCCTTCCAAGGACCGCAGATCCTCTTTTACGAAATGGCGAAGCATTGCCAGCGGATCCATGACAAAGTGCGTCAGCCCGCGATGCCCCCATTCGCGCGCGGTGCGCAAATTTGGCATTGTCATCCCAACAGGTTTACCTGCGGCATTGGCGGCACGGATGACTCGATCTATGGCCGCCCCCAAGGTTCCATTGCTTAATTCGGGTGGCACGCGCAGCGCTGCTGCAAGATCAAGCATCCCGATGTCAAGACCGCCGACAGATTTCAACGCTGCAACCTCCTCGACTTTTTCTAGAAGCTCTGGCGTCTCGACGATCACCTGGGCTTGAGGTTTTCGTTCGTGCTTGCCGATGTTGAACAGAGTTGCGCGAGATCCTCCATATCCTCGGGTACCATGCGGAGGCCACGCCAACGACGAACATAGCGGCGGGATTTGTTCAACGGTGGTCAGTCGTGGCAGCAATACGGTGCCAATTCCGAGGTTCAACGCGTACTCCACGCGCTCCGACGACGCAATCCGAAGCCGCATTAGCGTGTCCAGACCCCACTTCTCGGCCGCGAGGCACATACTCTGGACCACTTCGGGGCTGGCATGGAACTTCTCGTCGTCGATGATGACGCCCCTAACACCGAGGGTAGCGCCAAACTCAACTAGTGAAGGATGCGGAATCGAGCAGAACATATAGACGTGGGAGATGACAGACTCGGACGTCATCAGGCGCCCTCCGCCTGAATCATCTCAGTTTCGTCGATGACCGCGCCAACCGCGTGCATTTCGATGAGAACCGGTTTCTTGACGATGTCCACTATGAAACACATGCGCGGCGGAAACGGCCGTGGCATGAGTTCGGAATATATTTCGTTAAACTCTTGGACGAGTTCGAAGTCCGCCAGCAGAACCATTATACGGACGCAATGGCTGAAGTCGCTTCCCCCAGCTTTCAGAATCTCTCGCAAATTATTGATCGTCAGTTCGACCTGAGCGCGAAAGCTCGAAGTTTCGAGCTCGTGACCACCGGGCTTCAGCGGCCCAACACCAGACGTGTGCACCATGCCATCGAACACTACACCCTGCGTGGAGGGTATGTTGGTTACGCCGGCTTTCGTAGTGTGAATCCGTTTGAACGTTCGCTTTGCCACTTGCTGTCCTTCCCTTGTTGTAAGTTCTAGATTCTATTCACACGAAGCTAACCGTGAACACCTGTGTAGAGACGCATTAGCTCATCGCCGGACAAACTACTGTCGGCTTGAGCAGTCCGGACGATCTCTCCGTTCCGCATCAGGTGAACAGTGCTGGCGATTTCCATGCTAGCCCGAGCGTTCTGCTCTACGATGAGCACTGCCAAGCCTAAGGCCGCGATCAGTTTAATGCGTTCAAACACAAGGTCGACGATCACTGGCGCCAACCCTAGCGATGGTTCGTCGAGTATCAGCACGCGCGGCTGTGACATCAACGCTCGGCCAATCGCAACCATCTGCTGCTCTCCACCCGACAGCAGTCCCGCCGAGACATTACGGCGCTCATACAAGCGAGGAAATAAATCGTAGATCTTCGTGAGTCCTGATTTTCGATCCTTGCTGTGTCCGCCAGCCAGGGCCCCCAACTCGAGGTTCTCCTCTGTGCTCAACGCAGCAATCATCAATCGGCCCTCCGGAACGATAGCAACACCGCGGCTGATGATCCGGTGCGTGGGGAGGCCGCGTAACTGTTGACCGTCTAATTCGACCTTTCCCTTAGACGCCTTCATCGTGCCGATAATGGCTTTTGCAAGTGTCGACTTGCCGGCACCATTGGGCCCAAGAACAGCGACAATCTGATTGGCGGTTGTGGAGATGCTCACCCCTCGAACAGCCAGGATGGGGCCGTACGATACCGTGAGGTTTTCCACGTTGAGAGTGTTCACGGCGCCGCCTCCTTCGACGCGTGTTCGCTTTTTTTGGAAGATGCCGGTCCCGGGAACTGTTGAGCATCAAGCTGGCTCGCGCTCGTTCCGAGATAGGCTTCCGCGACAGCCTCGTTGCGCTGGACCTCTTCCGGAGTACCTTGGCTTATGAGGCGACCCGTGTGCAGCACGATGACCCGGTCCGACAGTCCCATGATGAGTCTCATGTTATGGTCGACGACAACCATCGGAATGCCGAGCTCCCGCTTGATGTGGATTAGCGAGGCGATGAGATGGTCGATCTCGGTGGGTTCTAACCCTGCGCCTGGTTCGTCCAGCAGCAACAGGCGCGGCTTCTCAAGCAGGGCACGGGCGATCTCGACAAATCTGCGGAGACCGTGTGGGAGTTGGTCTACACGCGCGTTGGCATAGTCAGCCAAGCCCATGGTTCCCAGCACTGACTGGGCGAGCAGGTAGGCGCGCCTGTCTTCACGACGAGATCGAGTCCAGCTAAGTATGTCCTCGCCGAAACTGCTCGCGATGTGACGGTGATGTCCGAGAACGACATTGTCGATCACTCGCAGCGAGTCGACAAGACGAGGCACCTGGAAAGTGCGAGCAATGCCTAGTTCTGCCGATCGTATTGGGTCCGCTGAACTAGGCAGGGCCGTCCCGAATATTCTCACGGTTCCCGCCGAGGACGGGGTTAGCCCGTTTAGAATGTTCAGAAGCGTGGTCTTGCCTGCGCCGTTCGGCCCGATCAAACCAACGATCTCCGACTGTCCAATCTCGAAGCTAACGTCGGTGAGAACCTCCACGCCGCCGTAGCTTTTCGCCAACCCCGACACCTGCAGGGAAACCTGATCGGCGTTCTCTGCACGCGTTTCGGTAAGTCCGGATGGAAGCGGCGATAGATTGCCGATGCGCATGGCCGTTGAAGTAACTGCTTTGTCGCGACGGGCCAGCGAGTGAATCGCGGATCGTACGGCCACGATCACACCTGCCAATCCTTGAGGGGCGTACATCACGGCAAAAACCACGAGCACCCCGTACAGCAACGCCTCTAGCACGGGAAAGGACGATAAGAACGTGTGTGCGGCGTAGTAGAATGCGACACCAAGCAGTGGTCCTGCCAGCTGTCCTCGACCGCCGATTACAATGACCGCGAGGAAAGCAATCGAGGCAGGCAGATCAAACAGCGATGGGTCGATGAACCCGATGTACCGCAGCTGCCAGTACCCGGCGACTCCCGCTATTGCGCCCGATATTGTGAACGCGATCGTGCGGTATCGACTGGTCTGAATTCCCAGCGTCTCTGACATAGTTTCGTCGGCTCGGATTGCGCGCAAAGCCCGTCCTGTTTTGAACGACAAAAGATTAAAGAGCACGACCGCGACGACCCCGCAGCACGCTGCGAGTACGACGAAGAAAGTCAGAGGCGAGAAATCTAACTCTGTTGGAGTGGTCAACCCGTTGGCGCCTCCAGTGACCACTCCACCTTTGAGCAATAGCTCCGTAAACGCGAGTTGAAGCGCGAAAGTCGCCATTGCCAAGAACGGGCCGCGCAGGCGATTGAGCGGAACGCTCACCAAGGCGGCGACGAATCCCGCCGCAAGAAGTCCAATAGCGATCGAGAAGGCAGGAACAACTCGAAGGTGTATCTCTGCAAGGGCAGCGCTGTATGCGCCGATCCCAAACAGAGCAGCGTGGCCCGCAGAAAACTGACCGGAATATCCGACGACAAGGTTGAGGGCGGAGACGACGATGAACCAAATTCCCGCGCTCGTCGCGATAGTCAGGAAGTAGTCGTTGCTGGCCGCACCAGCAACGCAAACCAAAATGAGCGCCACCACCCAAAGGAAGTATCTGAGTTCGCCGGCCCGCTGCCCCACTAGCTTGTGCGTTGTCGCAGTCATGCGCGTGCACCCTTCAGTGCGCGGGCATCGCCAAACATTCCCGCTGGCCGCGTCAGAAGAAGCACCACGATCAGCGTGAAAAGGATTGCGTCGGCATACTCAGTCGACCAGTAGCCAGCGATCATCGCGCTGCCAATGCCGACCGCCAGGCCTCCGACCAAGGCGCCCGAACCTTTGCCAAGCCCTCCGATAAATGCTGCGCTGATGCTCAGCACCGAGTATCGCGGTGCTGAGACAATCCCAGCAGAAGTGAGCGGCGTTATTACCAGTGCCGCCACCGCCAGCAGGGCGAAGGCGATGCCCCACGCGATCGCCTGAATTTGCCGATCATTGATTCCAATTGTGATAGCTGCCTCACGCGCGGATCCGGTGGCGATCATCGCCTTTCCCAACATCGTGCGCCGCTCGAAGAGCAGCACAGCGCTTATGGTGAGCACCGCGAGTAAGAAACCAGCCACTTGCTGGTAGGATACATAAAGTCCGCCGGCACTGAACCCACCCGGCACGAGAGGCGGCGCAGCCAACGCGTAGTAACCCCAAATCTGCGGAATTGTCCGCTCAATGACGATTGATATTCCCAGAAGAAGTATGAGCAGGGAGACCGGTTCAACTCCCAGCACATCTGGCCGGCGGACAACCACGAAGTAGATCAAGATTCCTAGCACGGCAGTACAAGCCGTCGCTGCCAGCGCCGCGGCGCCGATTGGCATCACCGAAGACAAGCTCACGTAGAGGAGACCTGCCAGAACGGTCACCTGACCCACCGCGAAGTTGAACGCGCGACAGCTCTTGTAGGTCATGGTGAACGCATAGGCGATCAAGGCATAAGTCACGCCAAGCATGATCCCGCTTCGAAGGAACGTTAGAAAATCAATCATGGACCGTGTGCTTGGTTTGGTTCGGCGCTGAGAAGCGACTTCGACTCGGGAGATGGGGTCGCCTTCGCGCGATCTGAAGGCGACCCAACTCCCTAATTCACTGGCGCAAAAGCTCCATCGGCGTACTTGTACTGAACGAGATATTTGCCCGTCAGGCCTGTATGATTTGTCGGCGAGAATCCATATGCTGAACCCTCCGCCCCGGCGATCCCGACGTATCCCTGGATCTTCTCAAGCGCATCCCTCAGCGGCTTGCCCCGCTGCCCGTCGGCAGCGTTGACGGCCAAGCTGATCAACCTGATCGCATCATACGTCTGCGCGGCATCTTCGTTCTGCGGAACCTTGAACCCGGCAGCCTTATCCATCCGCGCGTAGAACGCTGCTGCGATGGGGCGCGACACGTCCACGCTGCCCGCCCCATGCACCGCCGGCAGCTGAGCAAAGTAGCTGCCACCCAGCTTGATAGCCTCGCTGGTGAATAGCGCATTGTGCCCATAAATGGGCAGCTTTAGGCCGTTTTCTACCATCGTTCGAGCGATCGTCGCGGCGTCCGCACCAACGATCGGAAACGCTATGACAGCTTCAGCGCCCGAACGTCGAATGTTCGCGACCTGAGCGGTCACGTCGGCTGTTCCGGTCTTGTAAACCTCGGTCGCGGTGATGGTGATCCCCACCGCCTTGGCACCCTTGATTGCCTCTTGCACCAAGCTCTGTGCATATGTGCTGTCGTCGCCGATTATCGCAGCCTTGGTCACCCCGGACCGCTTGATGAAGTCCGTTATCTGCGGACCGATAGTGTCATTCGACCCGGTTGCACGGAACGCGTATTCGAACCCGTCCGTCAGGCCGGTTGCGGTCGCTATCATCCCAACAACTGGCGTCATCGCTCGTTCGGCGAGCGGTTGAATCGCTTTCTGGCTTGACGACGAAATAATGCCAGTAATCGCAATCACGTTATCATTGCGGATTAGCCGCTGTGCTGCTGTCACGGCCTGGTGTGTGATGTTGCCGTCATCCAGCAACACCATCTCGTACTTTCGCTTTCCCTTATTCTCGGCATTGAGGTCGTCAATGGCGAGACTAGCCGCGACTTCAATTATCTTTCCGCGCGCCGGCTGAGTCCCCGACAACGGCGCGATCACGCCAATCTTGACGACTTGAGTGTCGCTTGATTGACCTTGCGCGCCACCCTTCGATAGAGCAGTGACAGCGATCGCTGACGCCATGGTGAGCAGCAGCGCACGAGATCGGCGTACCATCTTCATCCGTTCTTCCTTTCCTCCTGAGATCTTACGACCGAGATGATTGCCCTCTGCGCAGCATTCCGATGGTCATCGATCAACTTCCGCGCCACCTGGAGTTTCCCAGCCCTAAGCGCAGCCACGATCTCGCGGTGCTCGGACACCGAGTGCCGCATTCGGTCTCGATTAGAAAGAAAGGCGGCCTGCCCGCGTTCAGAGCGCAGCTCCAACGACGCCAGCAAATCAATCAAGGTTTTGTTTTGGCTCAGGCGGTAGATGATGCGATGGAAAGCCGTGTTTAACCGCGCGTACCGACGTGGGGCATCCGCACCAATCGCGCCATCCATGTCCGTGCACAATTGGTTGAGTTCGTCGATCGTCGCCTCATCTACGGGCATGAGCACGCTGGCGAGCGCATATTGCTCAAGCACTGACCGAATCTCCACAAGCTCGATCAGCGTCGCCACCGGCATATCTGTCACATAGGCGCCAACGTGCGGCTCCACCGTCACTAGCTCGTCACGAGCAAGATTTCGTAGCGCGGTTCGAACTGGGATCGCGCTCGCGCCCAACGCCTCCGCGATGTCGGCTACCCGCAGATGAACGCCGGGCTCAAGAAGCCCACTCACGATCCCTTCCCGCAGGACCGCGTGTATGTAGTCCTCCTTCGTCATCGCACGATGAGCCTTCGGGGCCAGGGAGAGCTGGCCTTCCGCGATGACGATCGCGTTCGCGATCTTCTGCGTTAGCAAAGCGGTCATTTATGATATATGTATATATATATGGTGTATGTCAACCATTTTGTGCCCTTCACCTCGCTCGGCGAGTTGTGCGTCGACTTGGTGATCTCCCAAACCGGCGCATATGGTGCGCACGTCCGAGGATGCCGGCGCGGCAGTCGTGCATATTGAGGATCAGCTGCTGACCAAGTGCGGCCACCTCGACGACAAGAAGCTCGCATCAGCTCATGACATGGCCGCCAAGGTGGCCGCAGGCCGCCAGAGCGCGCCGTCATCTTTCTCTGATTGCCCGTATGGACGCCGTCGCGGGCGAGGGGTTGGAGGCTGCGGTCGGTC
This sequence comes from Hyphomicrobiaceae bacterium, assembly GCA_050248715.1. Taxonomy (GTDB): domain Bacteria; phylum Pseudomonadota; class Alphaproteobacteria; order Rhizobiales; family Hyphomicrobiaceae; genus AWTP1-13. The sequence continues at coordinate 81,503 of JBFWRV010000022.1, forward strand.
GCGCCAGACGCTACCTAGAAGCGGTCGCCGACGCGATCTTCCGGAGGCGCTCACAAGTGGAGAGATGTTTCGCGGCTTTGCCAAAGCGCTGCCCGGGTGGGCGTTGCTGGCCAACATGACGGAGTTCGGCAAGACGCCATTCTTCACGGCGTCCGAATTTGAGGCCATGGGCTACAAGATGGTCATCTGGCCCGTGAGCTCATTCCGCGTTGCCAACAAGCCGCAAGAGAAACTCTACGGGGCAATTGTGCGCGATGGCACGACCAAGGCCATGCTGGCCGAGATGCAAACGCGATCCGAGCTATACAGTACCTTGGGACTTAACGCCTACGAGAAGCTCAATGCGTCGATCGTTGAGACGCCTTTCGGCGGGCCTTCTCCAGCGTCACGACGGGATACTCACGCAATGATTCTCTGCACGACGCCAGCATGTCGCAAATTGCGAGCTGTTGCGCTCCTTGGCGCATATGGCACCGTGATGATTGTCGCGCTGCATAGAACGGCACAGGCCGAAACACTCGAGGCCTACTCTACCGTTGTTAGCGGCAAGACAAACATCATCGTCGATATCATCACATATATTAGCTACATCCTGGGTGCGATTCTGGCCGCTCTCGGTATTGTGGATCTGAAAAAGCACGTCGAACAGCCGACGCAGACACCGCTTAAGAACGGCCTCGCAAAACTCGGTTTCGGCGGCGTTCTTCTCGGCATCCCGTTCGTGACCGGTATCATGCAGGACACGATGAACGGTAGCGGTGCGGCCGAGTACAAAGGTTGGACCGGGGCCAGGCCCATTATCGGCGGTAGTGGCGGCGTATAGCTTAATGGCATTTGAGCATTACCTATGATCCAGCCGGACGTTAAGGCCTCCTGCCCGAGGTTCGGCTGGGTCACCACGTGGCAACATTTTCTACTTCATTGATTGGGCATGGCGCAGACTCTCCGCGCAGAATTCTCGAAAAGGGCGGCGCGCTCGCTGGAAGGGCGCGCCGCTCTCAAGCTCCACGCTCACCATCTTCGGGCCTTGCCGGTCCTGCGGAACGACCGGGCGGGACGGGCCCTCATGCGCATTCGTCGCCTACCGACCTGGCCCGAGTGCCTTCTGATCGTCCTCGCCGGAGCCGCTGTGACTGCTGGCCTCAACCACTACATGCTGCAGCGGCAGGCCACTTTTCTCGATGAACAGATGGCGCATGTCTCCAAGGCCCTCGGCACCGCCGCGAGGAGCGTGCCATGAGTGGCTTCGTCCAGGTAGGTGAGTGCAGATTGGCACGCTTGATCCTCGCGGAACCCGACCGATACCATGCTACGCCCGTGGAACTGCGGGCATTGCGGGAACTCACGCAGGCCTACGCGCAGAAAAGGGAATGCAACCCCGAGTGCCTGCGCATCGCTCGCCACATAATGCGCTCTAGCGAGTAAACCTGAGGGCGCCCACACATCGATAGTCGCGCTAACCCGCCTCCTGCGGCTTTTCCATCACCAGCCATTCGCACAAAACTCGCCATCCGTCTCGATCCCGCTCGGCCGCTGAGGCGCGTAGCCGTTCCGCGTCAAGCACTGGGTGAAGGTTTCGTAGGTCCGACTCAAACTTCGCGTTCGCGACTCTGAGCGCGACGACCTCCCTCATTAGCTCGGCCAGCTCCTCGCTTCCGCCGCTGTTCGCGACAACCCGTGCCATGCGTCGGCCTCGGAACACCTCAAAGAGTAAGGACGGGTCGATGAGGTAACCCCGGCGTGTTCGCTCAACATAGGGAAGGCGCCCGTTCTTGAGCGCTCGTGAGATCGCGGCGACGGACACGCCCACCGAGCGGGCGGCCTCACTTGCCGAGAGAAGATGCGTGGATTTATTCGAAGTCATAAATTACCCAATTGCAATAGTTGTGATCGTGAATATGGCAATAGGGGGAGTATCTAGTTGACAAAGCAGCTTCGTCGGCCTAGATACAGCGAGTATCTGACGGGGTACTCGCGATGAAACTCGACATCACCGACAAGATTTACAACGACGAGGACGCGGCCCGCG